>NZ_FMWE01000004.1:0-12910 GCF_900102805.1 Arthrobacter sp. UNCCL28 | reverse complement strand
CCCACACCCAGCGCGACGGCGACGCCGACTGAAACTGCGACGCCGACGCCGACCGAAACTGCGACGCCCACACCCAGTACAACGCCGACGCCGACAGCAACCCCAACCCCAACCCCAACCCCAACCACTCCACCCACCGGCAGCCTTTCCAACTTGGCCCGGGTTCCTTGGGACGGCGGACCGTCGTACTGGTCCAAGTTCGCCGGTGCGGCGAAGCTGAACGATCCCAACCTCTTCCCCGTGAGCGTCTTCTTCGGGAAGCCGGAACATGCCGCCCAGTTGAAGGACCTTGGAGTGAATGTCTATCAGGAGGCAGAACACGATGGCTCAGCACTGACCTCCATCACTGACACCGGGATGTTGGTCATTGCCGGCCAGGAGTGGACACGCGCCGAGGTGGGTAACAATGCCGGCGTTGTCGCCTGGGCGACGTTTGACGAGTGCGACATGGGCCTGGGTTGTTCCGGGAGCAACACTCAGGAGAACCTGCAGCAGATGAAGGACCTGGTGGCGAAGATACGCGCCTACGGTGATGGCCGCCCCATCAATGCCAACTACGGTAAAGGCATTCTCGGGACGTGGTGGGCCAGTGGGACCATGGATGATTTCCTGGCTGTGGTGGACTTCGCTTCCGCTGATAATTACGCCTACACCAGCCCGGCCGTGGGTGATGCGATCAAGGCTTCTCCCGCCTGGCCTGCGGGAGCGAATCCCGCTGCGAGTGCTGCGTACGGATGGCAGATTGACCGGCTGCGCTCCTTCCAGGCAACCCCTGGAATGAAGCCGAATTGGGTGTTTGTCGAATCGGCTCGGCCCTACTTGTCGGAGTCGAATGCCAGCACCATAACTCCTGAGCAGATGGAAGGAGCCATGTGGTCGGCCATCATCCATGAAGCCCGCGGAATCAGTATTTTCCAGCACAACAACGATTCCCGGTTCGGGACGTATTCGTTGGTGGACATCCCGGCGGACCGCAGAGCGGCGATCAAGGCTGCGCTGGCTGGCATCCAGTCGCTGGCACCTGTCCTCAACACCCAAAGCTATGTGTGGAACGCTGGAGCCCCGGGTGCGGACACCATGCTGAAGGCCAGGGACGGCGACGCTTATCTCTTCGCCGGCATCGGGTTGAATGGTGCCACCGGTTCAAAGACGTTCACAGTTCCTGCCGGCATCACCGGCACGCAGGTGGAGGTGGTGGGCGAGAATCGCACCATCTCTGTCCAAGACGGGAAGTTCACGGATTCCTTCGCGAACGAGTACACGCATCACGTTTACAAGATCAGGATCTAGCTAAACCACGCGCCCATCCAGGCCACCCGCTTCGGGGGTTCCCTGCGAAGAGTGCCGTGCGCACGGCATCCTGAGCAGCGAACCCCCGAAACGGGCGCGGCCAAAGCAGAAACAACCTACCCCGCCACCAACTTCCGTGCCGCAGCCGAGTGCTCAGCGATCAGTCCGGCCACATCCAGCCCGGGAATCGCGCCGTCCACCACGCGCCACTGACCCCCGACCATCACCCGGTCGGCACGGTCCGCCCCGCAGAGCAGCAACGCGGCTACGGGATCGTGGCTGCCTGAGAACCGCAGCTCGTCGGGCTTGAACAGGGCCAGGTCAGCTTGGAGTCCGGGTGCCAGCTGCCCGATGTCGGAACGACCCAACACGGCAGCGGACCCGCGGGTAGCCCAGCCCAGTGCACGCTCCACAGGAACGGAGGCGCCGTACCGGAGTCGCTGCAGATACAGTGCCTGCCGTGCTTCGAGGATCATGTTCGAAGCGTCGTTCGACGCCGAACCGTCCACTCCCAGCCCCACGGGAACGCCGGCTGCCTCGAGTTCCAGGACGCGCGCGGTCCCGGAGGCCAGGCGCATGTTCGACGTCGGGCAGTGGGCCACCGCTGTTCCTGCGGCTCCCAGCCGCGCAATTTCCTCGTCGTTGAAGTGGATGCCGTGTCCAAGCCAGGTGCGGTTGCCCAGCCAGCCCACGGATTCCAGGTAGTCCACGGTCCGCAGTCCGAACATGGATTTGCAGAAGTCTTCCTCGTCGATCGTCTCTGCGAGGTGTGTGTGCAGCCGGACATCGAACCGCTCAGCCATCGCCGCAGACTCGGCCATGATTTCCTTCGTCACCGAGAACGGCGAGCACGGGGCCAGGGCAATTTGCACCACGGCCCCGTCTCCGGTCTCGTGATACTGACGGATCAGCCGTTCGCTGTCCGCAAGGATCGCCTCAGGCGACTGGACCGTGGTCCTGGGCGGCAGCCCGCCGTCGTCCTCTCCCAAGGTCATGGACCCGCGGGTCAGCGTGGCCCGCATCCCCATGGCACGCACGGCGGCGACTTCAATGTCGATTGCGTCTTCCATGCCGTCGGGGAAGAGGTAGTGGTGGTCGGCGGCGGTGGTGCAGCCCGAGAGCAGCAACTCGGCCAGCGCAACCTGCACGGCAAGCTCCAGGCTTCGAGGAGTCAAACGGGCCCACACGGGGTAGAGGTTCTGCAGCCACGGGAACAGGGGAGCGTTCGCCACCGGTCCCCAGGCGCGGGTGAGGGTTTGGTAGAAGTGGTGGTGCGTGTTGATGAGCCCGGGCAGGACAACGTGCGCGGAGGCATCAAAAACGGAACAGGGAAGCGAGGGCTGCCCGCCCGAAGGCACCAGCTCAAGGATGGTGCCGGAGTCGGAAACCACCAGGCCGCCGCCGGCGTCGAGGTCGTTTGCGGTGAAGATACCCAGCGGGTTCTTGATCCATAGAGGGGTCATTGCAGGTTCCTTGTCTGGTCGGCGTGTACGCGTTCCAGCTCAGTTAGGCCCTGTCTGCTGATCCAGGTTGCCGGACCGTCAGAACGCGGTCCAGTCCGAAAAGCGTAGAATGCACGACGGCGGCCGTCAACGCCCGCGGTCGTCAGCCGGTCACATTCGGGCGCCAGCCCCGGCATCACACGGGGCCCCCGAGGCGCCTCCCGGCGCCAGCCCGGCATTACACGGGGCGCCAGCCGGCGCCAGCCCCGGCACCACACGGGGCGCCTCCCGGCGCCAGCCCCGGCCCCACTCGAGGCACCACGCGAGGCGCCTCCCGCACGGGCCTGGCCCCACGAGTAATTTCGCATGACGAAATTAAGTTTTCAAAAAACTATGGCGCGGCTCACAAACCTGGTGCTACGCTCTAACTGCCAAAGGCGGGCACCCGGACCTCGGGAAGCTATCTACCAGGCGCAACTTAACCTTCATCGCACATGCTGAAGCCTGGTAACCAAGCTAACTGGAGCTCCTCTCTGTAGCGCCCCCAAACAGGTCACCTGGCTTCCTCAGCACTAAGGAAGTCGCAACATGAGTACAACCGTCACGGCCGAGCAATTCCTGGCCACATCCATTGAGCTGGCTACAGCCAATGTCCTTAACAGTGGTGGCCCCTTCGGTGCCGTCATTGTCACCGCGGACGGACGAGCCTTCGAAGGCGTCAACCGCGTTACCGCAACGAATGATCCCACCGCACACGCAGAGGTTACGGCCATCCGCAACGCCTGCCGCGAACTGGGGACCTTCGATCTCAGCGGAGCAACCCTCTACACCAGCTGCGAGCCATGCCCCATGTGCCTGGCTTCGGCACTCTGGGCACGCGTGGACCGCGTGTTCTTTGCCGCAGACCGTCACGACGCCGCATCCGTTGGCTTCGACGACGCCGTCTTCTACGAGTACTTCGAGAACGACAACCGGGACGCGCTGATGCCGGTAGCCAAGCTGGAACTGGGCGACCCCCAGGCTCCGGAGGCCCTCCAGCCCTTCAACACATGGAACACGCTTGATTCCAGGATTGACTACTAGGGCCCGGTGGCTGACATGAACATCCTGGATAACGCAGAAATGCAGACAGCAGCTGAGAAGCAGGCTGCGCTCTTCCCCAACGGAGAGAACAGCGCAGAGCCCACAGCAGCAAAGCACACGGCAACCGGCCTGGCAGATGGCAACAAGAAGCCCCCGGTGTCGAACTCCTTTCTGGACAGGTTCTTCCAGATCTCCAAGCGTGGCTCCACGCTGGCCCGTGAATTCCGCGGCGGCTTGGTCACGTTCTTCACCATGGCGTACATCGTCATCCTGAACCCGCTGATCCTTGGCGGCTTCTCGGCGGAAAACGCTCCCACGGACGTGGCCGGCGGCTGGCTCTCAGCAGCACAGGTCGGTGCCGTAACGGGCCTGACTGCCGGCGTCATGACCATCATTTTCGGTCTGATTGCCAACTTGCCCTTCGGCCTCGCGGCCGGCCTGGGCATCAACTCGTTCCTTGCCGTCGCGGTCATCCAGGAAGTGACATGGCCAGAAGCCATGGGCCTGGTGGTCATCAACGGCATACTGATTGTCCTCTTCGGTGCCACCGGAGCCCGTACGGCGATCTTCAAGGCAGTCCCCAAGGAACTCAAGGCCGCCATTACCGTTGGCATCGGCCTGTTCATTGCCTTCATCGGCTTCGTCGATTCCGGCTTTGTCCGCGCCACCACGGGCGGTCCGCCGGTCCAGCTGGGCGACAACGGCTCCATCACGTCCATCCCCACCCTCGTCTTCATTGTCGGTCTGCTGACCATGGGCATCCTCGTGGCACGCAAGATTCAGGGCGGCCTGCTGATCGGCATCGTCGCCACCACCATCCTCGCCGCCGTTGCCGAGGCCGTTTTCCACATTGGTCCCGGCAGCGCAGAGAACCCCGGCGGCTGGCACCTCAATGTCCCCATCCTCTCCAGCCAGTTGGTGTCCGTCCCGGACCTCAGCCTGGTGGGCCAGTTCGATCTCTTCGGCTCGTTCGCACGGATCGGTGGACTGGCAGCAACCATGTTGGTTTTCACCCTGGTGTTCACCAACTTCTTCGACGCCATGGGCACCATGACGGGCCTGGCCAAGAGTGCAGGCGTGGCACATAAGGACGGCACGTTCCCCAAGCTGAAGTCGGCCTTCATTGTTGAAGGCATGGGCGCAGTGGTGGGTGGCGCGACGTCGGGTTCGTCCAACACGGTGTACATCGACTCGGCGGCCGGCATCGGCGAAGGCGCACGTACCGGCCTGGCCTCAGTGGTCACCGGCTTGCTGTTCCTGGGCTCGATGTTCTTCACGCCGCTTACCTCGGTGGTGCCGTTGGAAGTTGCAGCAGCAGCCCTGGTGGTGGTGGGTGCCATGATGATGGCGCAGATCCGCGAGATCAAGTTCACCAAGTTCTCGATTGCGCTCCCGGCGTTCCTGACCATCGTGACCATGCCGTTGACCTACTCGATCGCCAACGGAATCGGCGTCGGATTCGTTTCCTTCGCCGTGATCAGCGCGGCGTCGGGCAAGGCCAAGAAGGTCCACCCGCTGATGTGGGTGGTCACGGCCGGCTTCATCATCTACTTTGCCCGCGGCCCGATCAACGCCCTGATGGGCGTCTAACCGGGAGCCGCACCCGCGCCGGCGGTTGTTCCGGCACTCTGATCGGCGGTCCGCCGGCACCCACCGCACGAATAGGCGTCCGCCGTCGTCGTCCTTCCCGAACCATAAGGACTGGAAGGCACGACGGCGGGCGGCGGCTGGGCGGTCGACGCTCCGTCAAGGAACGGGGGCAGGGAGATGAAGCCCTTGCCCCCGTTCCCATGAACGCTTTTATCGATTACCTGCGACTTCCCCTCAACAACCTCTGGAAATGAGATTATGGGGCAAGATCGCGCACTGCTCCGGCCGGGCCACCCGGCTGGGACACCTGGAATAAGGATGTGTTGCCATGCTGGATCTGATGCCTTCACTGGGCAGCTGGCGGCCTGCGGTCTCCGGCCAACTGTGTGCTGTGGCCACGATCGTAGGGACTGGCGGTTCTGTGCCGCGGCCCATGGGAACCTCAATGTTGGTCTCCGAAAACGGCGAAATCCTGGGCAGCCTGTCCGGGGGTTGCGTGGAAGGCGCCGTCGTGGAAGCGGCTTTGGAAGCAATGCGCGACGGCGGCCCCCGCCTTGAGTCGTTCGGCTACAGTTCCGAGGACGCGTTCGCCGTCGGCCTTACCTGTGGAGGGGAACTGGAAGTCCATATCCAGCCGCTCCGGGCAGGATCGCCTGAGCTGTCTGTTTTTGCCGAAACCCCGCGTCCTGCGGCCTTGATCCGCCGGCTCGATGCGCACGGCGGAGTCATGGTGGTCAATGATCCCGTCCGGTTCCGTGCCATGGAGTCCGAGGAACTGGCCAAACTGCTGGGCGACCACCCCTCCACACTTTTTGCAGCCGCTGCCCAGGTGGAGCCACTGCTCCAAGGTGGCCGAGCCGGTTTGGTGCGCCTGGCACCGCCCGAGGGATGCATCGATGGCTGGGTTACCACGGAGAGGCTGGCCATGCCCCCACAGGAGGAAACGCAACCGGAGCCCATCACCCTGTTGGTGGAAAGCCGGTTGCCGGCCGCCCGGATGCTGGTCTTCGGCGCCAACGACTTCGGCGCAGCACTGCTGCCCGCCGGACAACTCCTCGGCTACAACGTGACCCTGTGCGACGCCAGGCCTGCGTTCGCCAAGCAAACCCGATTCGCGGGAGCAGACCAAGTGGTTACCGAATGGCCGCATCGCTACCTTGAAGCAGAGGCAGCGGCAGGACGCATTGATGCCCGTACCGTGGTGTGCGTCCTGACGCACGATCCCAAGTTCGACATCCCCTTGCTCCAGAGCGCCCTCCGTATCAACCTGGCGTATCTCGGCGCCATGGGTTCCCGCCGCAGCCACCGCCAACGGATCGACGCCTTGCTCGAGGCAGGCACTTCGCCGGAGTCCCTGGACCGGCTGCATTCGCCGATCGGACTGAACCTGGGTGCTGTCACTCCCGCTGAAGTGGCGGTTTCCATCACCGCCGAAATCATTGCTGAGCGCGGTGCGGGCCGGCGGACTTCGAGTGCCCCCGGGTTCCCTTCCCTCAAAGACAGCGCCGGCCCGATTCACCCAATGCCGATTCACGCTGCGCCCAACGCAGCGCCGATCCCGGCCCCGACGCACGCAACCACTCAACACCTCACTCAGGAGGACCCATGGACATGAACACCATCGAGGCCGTGGTCCCCACCACGGACCCCGCACAATGGCGCGACGGCGACGCCTGGCTCGCCGGGGGCACTGTCCTTTTCTCCTATGGGAGCACCGTTCTCAAGCGGCTCCTGGACCTTGGCCAGGCGGAATGGCCGGCCATCACCGTTACGGATGCGGGCATCGAACTGGCTGCCACCTGCACCGTCGCTGAGCTCTACGCCCTGCCCCAAACCGCCGCAGCAGCCAGCCGCGAGTGGCCCGGATTGGCGCTGATCCGGCCGTGCTGCGACTCGTTCGTGGCCTCGTTCAAGATCTGGAACATGTCCACCGTGGGCGGCAACATCTGCACCGGCCTGCCCGCAGGACCCATGACCTCGCTCTGCGCCGGACTCGACGGTGTGGCCACCATCCTCAGCCCGGACGGCACCAGCCGCAAGGTTCCCGTGGCCGACGTCGTGACTGGAGACATGCAGACCGTCCTGGCCCCGGGGGAGTTGCTCCGCAGCATCCATCTGCCGGCCAGCGCGCTCTCCGCCCGGGTCGCTTTCCGCCGTTTATCCCTGAGCAACCTCGGCCGCTCCGGCGTGCTGCTGATCGGCCGGCTCGACCCCGACGGCGGTCTGGTCATCACCATGACCGCCTCCACCAAAAGGCCGGTACAGCTGCGGTTCCCCGCCGGGCAGGTTCCCGACGCCGGGACGCTGGCTGACGTCGTCGGCGATTCCATTCCCTGGCCGCTGTACCACGATGACATCCACGGGCTCCCCGCATGGCGACGGGATATGACGTTCAAGCTGGCGGAGGAAATCCGGGCCGAACTGTTGGGCGAGTCCATGGCTGTATCCGGCGATTTCTGGCCCCCGCACAATACCTCGCCCCAGCCCTCCACCCAGCCCACACCAACCACCACCCAGCAGAAGGAGGCCCCGAATGGCAATTGAGATCAACGGTTCTGCCTCGCAGGCCACACCCCGCCCGGGCCAGTGCCTGCGCACGTTCCTCCGTGAAGAGGGAAACTTCGGAGTCAAGAAGGGCTGCGACGGCGGCGACTGCGGAGCCTGCACGGTTCACGTAGACGGCACACCCGTCCACAGCTGCATCTACCCGGCCGTTCGCGCCGAGGGTAAAGCGGTCACCACCATCGAGGGCCTCGCGTCGGACGAAGGCCTGCACCCTGTGCAGGAGCAGTTCCTCGAGGCCCAGGGTTTCCAGTGCGGTTTCTGCACCGCCGGCATGATGATGACTGCTGCAACGTTCGACGACGAACAACGCGCCAACCTGCCCCGCAACCTCAAGGGAAACCTTTGCCGGTGCACCGGTTACCGGTCCATCGCGGATGCGGTCTGCGGCCACGGCGAAGGCCACGGCGGCCGCCACAGTGGCAGAGACCAGCACGACGCCGGAGCTGACGTTTCGGGGGCACAGCCAGTTTCCGGGGCCCAGCCCGTTTCCGGGGCACAGCCTATTTCCGGGGCACAGCCAGTTTCCGGGACGCTGCCTGCTTCCGGGCCGGATCCTGTTTCCAACACGCAGTCGCCCGCGCCCTCCGGCACCGCGAAGGCGATAGCAGCAGCAGCTGCCCCTGTGGCAGCCGCTCCGGGCCAGCTCGGCGACAACGTTCCCGCACCAGCCGGCCAAGCCGTGGTCACCGGGACCGCCCGCTACGCCCTGGACGTACCTGCCGAGGACCTTCCGGGCCTGCTGCACCTGAAGCTGCTGCGTTCGCCGCACCCGCATGCCCGGATCGTGTCCATCGACAAGGCCCCGGCATTGGCGGTTCCCGGCGTCGTGGCGGTCTTCACGCATGAGGATGCGCCGCAGCAGCTCTTCTCCACGGCCCAGCACGAGAACTTCACCGACGATCCTGACGACACCCGGGTGTTGGACAACGTGGTGCGCTTCATCGGACAGCGCGTTGCTGCGGTAGTCGCTGAATCCGTGGGCGCAGCCGAGGCCGGCGCCCGGGCGTTGGAGGTGCAGTACGAACTCCTGGAGCCGGTGTTTACGCCGCAAGAGGCCATCCTCCCCGGAGCCCCGGCTATCCACGGAGAAAAGGACGGGGTCTTCTCCCGCATTTCCCGCCCGCATCACAATGTAGTGGCCGAGGTCCATGCCGAGCTGGGCAGCGTTGCGGACGGCTTCGCGGCGGCCGACTTCATCCACGAGCACACGTACCAAACCCAACGCGTGCAGCATGTGGCCATGGAAACCCACTCGTCCATTGCCTGGCTGGATGAGGACGGCCGGCTGATGATCCGTTCCTCAACGCAGGTTCCGTTCCTGGTGAAAAGGACCTTGAGCCGGGTGTTCAACCTGGCGCCGGAGACCATCCGGGTGGTGGCTGGCCGGGTTGGCGGCGGTTTCGGTGGCAAGCAGGAGGTCCTTACCGAGGACCTGGTAGCCCTCGCCGCCCTGAAACTGCGCAGGCCCGTCCAACTGGAGTTCACGCGGACAGAGCAGTTCACCGCAACCACCACCCGCCACCCGTTCACCATCAAGCTCAAGGCGGGTGCCAGCAGGGACGGGTACCTCACGGCGCTGCAGCTGGACGTCCTCACCAATACCGGCGCCTACGGCAACCATGCTCCCGGGGTGATGTTCCACGGCTGTGGAGAATCCTTGGCCGTCTACAAGTGCGTGAACAAGAAGGTGGACGCGCACGCGGTTTACACCAACACCGTCCCCGCAGGCGCTTTCCGCGGGTATGGGCTGAGCCAGATGATCTTCGCCATCGAATCCGCCATTGACGAGCTGGCCATCGGGATCGGCATGGATCCGCTGGAGTTCCGGCTCAAGAACATGGTCCGGCCTGGCGACCACATGCTCTCCACAACTCCCGAGCCCGAGGAAGACGTCCACTACGGAAGCTACGGATTGGACCAGTGCGTCGCCTTGGTCCGGGATGCTTTGGACCGCGGCAAGGAACGCTACCGGGCTGCCGGCTTGGATGACCTCGGCCCGGACTGGGTGGTAGGGGAGGGCTCGGCCCTGTCCATGATCGACACCGTCCCGCCGCGCGGACACTTCGCCCACACCCGGGTGAGCCTGGAAGCTGACGGAAGGTTCGCCGTCGACGTCGGTACTGCCGAGTTCGGGAACGGCACCACCACTGTCCACGCGCAGCTGGCTGCCACGGCCCTGGCTACGACTGCGTCCAAAGTGACTGTGCGGCAGTCCGATACCGACCTCCTTGAGCACGACACCGGCGCGTTCGGCTCGGCCGGAACCGTGGTGGCCGGAAAAGCGACGCTCGGTGCGGCGCTGGAGCTCGGCACCCGGATCCAGACCGTTGCCTCATCCCTGACGGGCGTTCCGGTGGCCGACTGCCGCTTGGTGGACGGCGCCGTCGAGTGCGGTGACCGGACCGTGCCGCTGACGGAAATCGTCGACGCCGCCCGGCTGCAAGGCGTTCGGCTCGCCACCGACGGCAACTGGGGTGGAACGCCGCGATCGGTGGCGTTCAACGTCCATGGCTTCAGGGTCGCCGTTAACACGGGAACCGGCGAGCTGCGGATCCTGCAAAGTGTCCAAGCCGCGGACGCTGGTGTGGTGGTCAACCCGCGGCAGTGCCGTGGCCAGATCGAGGGCGGTATCGCGCAGGCCCTCGGCGCGGTGCTCTACGAGGAAGTAAAAGTGGACGACGCCGGCCGCGTCACCACGGACATCCTGCGGCAGTACCACATCCCGTCGTTCGCGGATGTGCCCCGGAGCGAGGTGTACTTTGCCACCACCAACGACTCCACCGGGCCGCTGGGTGCGAAGTCGATGAGCGAGAGCCCGTTCAATCCCGTGGCTCCCGCGCTGGCCAACGCCATCCGCAACGCAACCGGCATCCGCTTCGGTGAGCTGCCCATCGCGCGGGACAAGATCTACCTGGCCCTCCGCGACCGCACCCTGATCCCCAGCTGACCCCTGTCCCCCTGCCAGCCCAACTAGGTAACAGCAAACGTCGCTATGAGCCCTCATTGCGACGTTTGCTGTTACCTACTTGGGTGAGAGGGTGAGCTCCATGAACACGCTGTTCGGGTCCAGGGTGTAATCCCCAAAAGGCGGGCACTCCGTAAAACCGTGCCGGGCATACAGCCTGCGGGCCGGGGCGAAATAATCCTCGGTACCCGTCTCCAGGCTCACGCGCCCGTAACCCAGCCGCGCGGCTTCGGCCACAATGTGCTCCAGCATCGCGGTGGCCACCCCACGTCCGCGTGCGGCGGACGTAGTGCGCATGGACTTGATCTCTGCCTGCCCGGCGGACAGTTTCTTCAGCGCACCACACCCCAGCAAGGTGCCGTCCTCGCGGGCTGTCCAGAACGTAATGGACTCGTGCGACAACGCCGAGTGGTCCAGCGCATGCACGCTCTCGGCCGGGGAAGTGGCGAACATGTCGGCCAGGTGCTCGCTGAGGAGCTGGCTGACATCAGGGCGTGCGGGATCGTCGGGTTCGATGCGGATCATGCCCCAAATCTACCCGGCACTACCCTTCCAGAAGGTGCAGCTGGTCTTTGGTATCAAGGTCCTCGCCGGAACAAAGGTCACTGCAGTCCACCAGGTCCACCAAGCCTGGGTGCGCTTTGAGGAATGAACGCGCGCCGGTGTCGCCGTGAGCTGCCGCGGCAGCGTCGGCGCGGAGTCCGACGTCGAAAATCACCGGGTGCCTGCGCTTCAGGTGACCCGACTCGTCAGGATAGGCGGCCGCGGTGACCCGGCCGGGACGGTGGCTGCCCAGCAGCCTGCTGACCGCCGTCGGGGTTAAACCGGGTTGGTCGACCAGCGCCACCATGATGCTGTTTCCTGGGGCGGCGGCATCGATTCCGGCGCGGAAAGAGCCGGCCATTCCCTTGGCCCAGTTCTCGTTCTCGACCACCATATGGGTGCCCAAATCGGTGTTGCTCCGAACATGTCCGGCCTCTGCACCGAGCACCACCACAACCTCGCGGCAACCGCCGTCGAACAGGGTATCGGCGAGAACCTCCACCAAAGTCCGCCCGCGGAAGGGCAGCAAGGCCTTGGGACCACGGCCCAGGCGGGTGCCGGCCCCGGCAGCGAGGAGCACACCCGTGGTGGGGGCCGTGCCGATGTCAGTCATATCCTCACCATACGCGCGGGGGTGCATGCGGTCTCTAGCTCCTTGGTGGCTTTCGAAGCGATCTACCTATATCGGTTGTAAATTACCGATGAGTAGGGCTTTTGGCCGTATGAAATGGCCGATATCGTCTATGGGGGAGTTATGAAGTCAGCTCGGAAACGCAACGATGCGTGAAAGTACAGGGGAAATGGCTGGCAATTTCGAAATTCTCAAAGCAGGATCCAACTCATTCCGGTTCAGGCTTACCGCCGAGGACGGCACGGTTGTGGCAGTGTCGCCGCAGTTTCCGAACCTCAAGGCCGTGGTGGCCGGCATCAACGCAGTCCGCGAAAATGCGGCAACCGGCTTTGTGGTGGACCGCAGGAACCTGGGCACCTAGGCCCGGTTGGCAGAAACCAGCGAAACAACAAGTGGCGGCAGTGTTCTTTACGAACACTGCCGCCACTTGTTGATACGGGGTGTTTAGGCGTCTCCGCCCGCTCCGCCGGTGGTGCCGGCGTTCACGTCCAGCAGTTTGTAGCGGTCAATGGCGTACGACGGCGCGCCCTCCTCGACCTCGCCCCTCGCCGCCAGCAACTGGAGGGTTTTGGCGACGATGGAGTGGGTGTCGTTTTTGAAGTAGCGGCGTGCGGCTTGGCGGGTGTCGGAGAAGCCGAAGCCGTCTGCTCCGAGGGAGGCGAAGTCGTTGGGGATGAATTGGCGGATTTGGTCGGGGACGGCTTTCATGTAGTCCGAGACTGCGATGACTGGTCCGGTGGTGCCTGCGAGTTGTTCGGTGATGAACGGGGTGCGGGCGGGTTGGCCGGGGTTCAGGAAGGC
>NZ_FMWE01000010.1:0-114749 GCF_900102805.1 Arthrobacter sp. UNCCL28 | reverse complement strand
CAGGCATCAACCGCGGGTGCGGGTACGAGGACAGGGCATGGCCGGCCTTGGACTTTTCCTGCCGGAACCCGTCCAAATCCTCTTCCGTGAGACGGCCTTCCATGAACGCGCGGGCGTACATGCCAGGGGAAGCGTGGCCCTGGAAGAACACCTGGTCCCCGCCACTGGGGTGGTCCTTGCCGCGGAAGAAGTGGTTGAACCCCACCTCGTACAGGGTCGCGGCACCGGCATAAGTGGAGATATGCCCGCCCACACCAATATCAGCCCGCTGCGCACGGTGGACCATCACCGCGGCGTTCCACCGCATATACGCCCGGTACCGGCGCTCGAACTCCTCGTTCCCCGGGAACTCTGCTTCCTGGTCCACCGGGATCGTGTTCACATAATCAGTGGTCGTCACCATCGGCACACCCACCGACCTCGCGCCGGCACGCTGCAACAACGAACGCATAATGTACTGGGCACGCTCGGTACCCTGCTCCGCGATCAACGCATCAAGGGACTCAATCCACTCAGCGGTCTCTTCCGGATCACGATCAGGCAGCTGGGCAGTCAACCCGCTGAGGATGTGTGAGGTCTCTTCTCCTGCAGCCACGTCCAACCTTCCTTTAGGCGCATGCATCGGCGCCTCAGGTCTGGCAGGGTATCTGCCCGTCGTGAACGCGTCGTGTGCGACATCTCGGTTTCAACAGCCCGGTCGGATGCGCCGGGCAGGTCTTGTGAGCGCTTGGCTGCCCATTAGAATTCATCGGGGCGATCGCCCTGCAGCCAGAGCGCTCATGGCCACTCTAGCTTTCACTGCCCTGCGATGCGTAGCCGTGGGCCCCGAGGGGCGTTGTATGTCACATTTCGGCGGCCCGCGTGACCGAAAGCACGTGGTTGTCAAAGCCCCGAAACGCCCCCGGTAGTGCGGAATGTGGCCTGCGGCAGGGACAATGGCTTGAAGCACACGCCCAAAGGGTGTTGGCTGTTAGTAATGGAAGTCACTTCAAAAGGAGGAAACGTGAGCGAGGCCGACGCCGCCACATCGGTAAATGTGGCGGAACGAATGGGTTTCAAAGATGGGGATCTGATTCAGGAGCGCGGCTACGACGACGACGTCGACTTCGACTTGCGTGATGACATTGAAGATGTCACGGGCTCTGAGCTGCTGGATGAAGACGACCACGACGTAGTAGATGCCGTTGTCTTTTGGTGGCGGGATGGCGACGGTGATCTGGTTGATGCCCTGATGGATTCGCTCACGACACTGAAGGAAGGCGGAGTTGTCTGGGTACTGACCCCTAAGTCAGGCCGTGACAACTATGTTTCCCCGGCTGACATCCAGGACGCGGCCCCCACGTCCGGACTGCACCTGACTACCTCCGCAGGGGTGTCGAAAGACTGGAGTGCCACCCGACTGGTGCCGAAGAAGAACAAGTGATCGATGCCCGACTGGCCCCGGCTCCAGCGGTGATATCGCAGCCGGGCCAAGCTGCCCCGGACTTCGAGTTGGTCAACCAATTCGGCGAGCCTGTCCGACTGTCCAACTATCGGGGCAGGAATGTAGTCGTGGTGTTTTACCCCTTCGCATTCTCAGGGATCTGCACGGGTGAACTATGTGAGATCCGCGACAACATTGCAGCGTTCGAAGATTCGAACGCCGTGGTTCTTGCGGTCTCAGTAGACAGCAAGTTCACCCTTCGCGCTTATGCCCAACAGGAAAGCTATGGCTTTGACCTGTTGGCCGATTTTTGGCCTCATGGTGCTGTAGCCCGGACGTACGGAGTTTTCGACGACGTCAGTGGCATGGCTTTGAGGGGAACGTTCATCATCGATGCCGAGGGCATCATTCGCTACGTCGTGGTCAATCCACGCGGCCAGGCGAGGGACTTGGCTGAGTACCGCCAAGCACTCGCGGCGCTGGACGGGCCCGGAGCATGACTGACCACCGGCCTGGAGTCGGCATGACAGGTTTTGCCAGCATGGCTCCCGCGCCGGTGTCTCAACTGGATCCCGGGGAACTCACTGCCGTCAGGCAAGCTGCAGGCATTATTGCGGGAAAGCGTCTAGCTGTCCTGACTGGCGCCGGACTGAGCACCGACTCCGGCATCCCGGATTATCGAGGTCCTGGTTCTGCGCCCCGTAATCCCATGACCTTCCAGGAGTTCATCGGCAGTGAAGCCAACCGGAGGCGCTATTGGGCCCGGAACCATCTGGGATGGTCCCATTTGAGGCACGCGGACCCCAACGCAGGACATGCGGCTGTGGCTCTGATGGAGCGCAGGGGTCTGATGACCGGCCTCATTACCCAAAACGTGGACAGGCTTCACGAGGACGCGGGCAGCGTCAACGTGGTGGATTTGCACGGCCGTTTTGATCAGGTGATTTGTTTGGAGAACGGGCACACCTTCAGCAGGGGGCTCATTGCAGCCATCCTGGAGGAGATTAATCCCGGGTTCCTTGAGGCCGCGATGGAGTCCGGGCTCGTGGAAATGGCCCCGGATGCTGATGCCACAGTTGAGGATCCGGAGCTGATCACGTCATTTGTCATGGCTGTCTGCCCCCGGTGCGGGGGGACGCTCAAGCCAGATTTCGTCTATTTTGGCGAAAACGTGCCCAAGGACCGGGTGGAGCGTGCCTATGCCATGGTGGATCAAGCTGAGGCGCTCCTCGTGGCGGGATCATCACTGACGGTCCAGAGCGGGTTGCGCTTTGTGCGCCATGCAGCAAAGGCCGGGAAACCTGTGCTCATCATCAACCGCGGAACCACCCGGGGCGATGACTTCGCCACGATGAAACTCGAGCTTGGAGTCAGCGGGGCCTTGGACTATCTGGCCCGGAACCTGCCTGACCTTCCCAGCGGGAATTCGCCGATTGGCATTTCTCCCAATTGATCATGTAGAGTCATTGTTCGTTGGTTGAAGCGCTAAGGCACTGAAGCCGCAAGATGGGTCTTTAGCTCAGCTGGTAGAGCGCCACGTTTACACCGTGGATGTCATCGGTTCGATCCCGGTAGGACCCACCAAGTAAAACCCCGTCAATCCAGGCCTTGCGGCTGGGATTGGCGGGGTTTTTGTATTCCCGGGCCACAGTGGCCCGTCCATGGACATAATGTCAGGGCCCGCTCTTAGTGTCCTCTCCATGGAGCACGTGTATATCCGCAGCAGCGCGCAAGGAACACCGGTTGTGGTCGTCAGGGGAAGCCGGGAGTGGCAGATCGTCGTGGAGCCCGTGCGTTGGTTTGAGCGCATTCCCTGGTGGGAGCAATCACGGCGGATGCCGAGGGGACAAGGCCGCGTGGATGTGGAGGTCTGGCAAGTCCAGGTCCGTTTGGGAAACAATGTGCGGTCCGGCATCGCTACATGGGAACTGGTGCGGGACGGTGCAGGTGGGGGCTGGAGCCTCCGGGGCGAAGAAGTGGCCGCGGCCTAGCTTTCCGCGGGGAAATGGATGAGCTCTCCACCACGACTATTGGGGGATGCCGCGGTGGAGAGCTCGAAAATGAATATACAGCGAACTTTTGGGTTTGAAAAGCCGGGCATGGCCATCTGCCCGGCCCCGCAGCTGATCGTACGTGAAGAGGCCGATTCTGCCACGGCCCTGCCACTATGATGGGAAGTGTTCAGCTGATTGAACGTAATGAGAGTTCTGACGAAGGAGAATCATGGCAGATTCCCGCACCACCCGTTCTGAAGGGCTGGGCGCTTCGTCGCCGGCGCCGGCCGTGACCCGCGCAGCCGCAGTGCTTGACGCTCTGGCGGGATCTTCATCAGGGCGGCTGACGCTGAGCGACCTTTCCCGTGAACTCGGCATCCCCAAATCATCCACGTCCAATCTCTTGCTGGCATTGGAGGAAGCCCGCCTGATCACCCGCCAGGGCGGAGACTTTGCCTTGGGGCGGAAGCTGGTGGAGCTCGGGGCGGCCTACCTTAGCCGCCTCGATGAAGTTCAGGAGTTCTACAAGTATTGTGAGCAGGCTCCGACGCTTTCCGGTGAGACGGTGCGCATCGCCATGCTCGACGGCGACCACGTGATCTACCTGGCCCGGTACGAGGGGCATCCGGCAGTGAGGCTGACGTCCAATATCGGGGACAAGATGCCTGTGTCCCTGTGCAGTGTAGGAAAAGCCCTCCTGGCACAACTGCATGACCACGATATTGAGTCCTTGTTCCCTGATGGCATGGAACTTCCGGTGATGACCCCAAATTCACTGCGCACCGCTGAAGAGCTCAAATCACAGATAGCCGACATCCGGAAGCAGGGATTCGCGTTCGAAGACGAAGAGTCCACAGTAGGCGTGGTTTGCCTGGCAGTGCCCGTACCAACGCACGGTGCCCACGGCCCAAGCCTGGGGTTGTCGGTAACTGCCCTGAAGGCGACCTATTCCCAGGAGCAAGGGGCATTGATGGTTAAAGAGCTCAAGGAGTTGGCCCGCTCGCTGGGCAATCCCATGGGGTAGCGGCTGGTCAATCAACTCACTCAACTCAAGCACTCAATCAACTCCATCAGATTAAATCTGATTACAACCTTGGCAGTTGGTTCAACAAGCTGTACGCTGTTCATCATAGTGATCTTGGCGGTGATGCCATCACTATCTCGCCGGGCCAACGGGGGCCTGGGGTGATTTTGAGGGAGTGCTTGTGATAACTCGTACTAATGCACAGATTGCAGCTGAGGCTGACGATGCTGTGGTTGCGCCGGAACAGCTGCGCCGGGCTACCTTGGCCAGTTCAGTTGGTTCAGCCTTGGAGTACTACGACTTCTACATTTATGGTCTGGCTTCCGCGCTGATTTTTGGCCCATTGTTCTTTTCGCCTCTCGGCCCGGACGGTGCTTTGATCGCCTCCTTCGCCACATATGGTGTCGGTTTCGCCGCCCGCCCCTTTGGTGGGTTGATCTTTGGCTACATCGGGGACCGGTTCGGCCGGAAGATGGTTCTGATCCTGACCATCGCTTTGATGGGTACAGCAAGCTTCGCCATTGGGTTGCTTCCCACCTTCGAGCAGGCCGGAATGCTCGGCGCTGTGCTGCTGGTGACGTTGCGGATCATCCAGGGACTCGGTGCCGGCGCCGAGCAGGCAGGCGCCACCACGCTGATCTCCGAGGTAGCTCCGCGTCGTCGTCGTGGGTTCTTCGCCTCGTTGCCATTCGTTGGCATCCAGTTGGGAACCCTTCTGGGCGCGGGGACGTTTGCCTTGATCGCCATGGCTGACAAGGAAGTCCTGCAGGGTTGGCTGTGGCGCGTACCGTTCCTGGCAAGCTTCATCCTGATTGCTGTGGCCATCTTCATCCGCCTCAAGCTCAAGGAGACTCCTGCCTTCCAGGAGTTGGAAAAGCACAAGAACGTGGTCAAGAACCCGATCGGTGCGCTGTGGAAGCACTCCAAGAAGAATGTGCTCCTGGGCATTGGGCTCCGTATGGGAGAAAACGGCAACTCGTCCATCTACTCGGCGTTGCTGGTGTCATTCATGAGCATGCCCGCCGGTGTCTTTGCCGGAAACAACTCGATTGGTCCTGTGGGCCTGTTGATCGCCGCAGGCTTTGCTGCAGTCCTGGTGGTGACGTTCGGTGCACTGTCCGATAAGTACGGCCGTGTCCCGGTGTACCGTTACGGCGCACTTTTCCAGGCAATCATTGCTGTTCCTGCCTTCTACTTGGTCACTTTGGGCAACGTCACACTCGTATGGGTTGTCATGGCTGTGGGCATCGCTATCGGTGTCCAGTCAATGCTGGGCCCCCAGTGTGCGCTGCTCCCGGAACTGTTCGGCTCCCAGTACCGCTTTACCGGTGTGGCAATGAGCCGCGAGATCTCAGCCGTGCTGGCTGGTGGCCTCGCACCACTGCTGGGTGCGCTGATGTTGGCAGCGACCAACCACTCATGGCTGGTGTTGGCTATCTACTCACTGGTCCTGGCGCTCATTTCCTTCGTCACCACGTTCTTCACCCCGGAGACGGCGGGCCGCGACCTCGTCAGCACGGAAGACGCCAAGTAGCGTCCCGGCACAACTGCGTCCGGCACAACTGCGTCCGGCACGACAAGCAGCGCGGCACCCTCCACTCGGAGAGTGCCGCGCTGTTGTCGTCGAGGATGCCTTCAACGTCCTATTCCGGTTCGGCCCGCGTCGGCCTGAACACCTTGCCCGAAAGGGGAGCGGTGGCAAACCATCCCGTACCCTCACCGGGCGGGCGGGCGGCAAGGGCCCGGAAGGCTCCCTCCTTCCCTGCCTGTGCCGCAGCTGCAAGGGCGTCGAAGGCAGCAACGGCGGTGGCGTTGGGCGCCTTCGTCCCATGGAATCGGCGTGCCTGCGCGTTTTCCCCGTAGGGCTTGAATTCAACTTCGTAGCCGTCGCCTAGTTCGTCCGCCACCCGCTGGGCCAGGCGCTGACCTTCTACGGGGTACTTGGCAGCTCTTTCCGTTGACTTCCAGTTGAAGTCCCGAGTCAAGGAATCGTAGTAGAACTGTTCCCAGTCCCGGAGTTCATGCACCAGTTCCTCCGATAACCCGGTGAGGGAGTACTCGATGGGAACATCAAGCCAGAGCACCGTATCCCCGTAGTCCGGAAAGAGGCGCACCACAGTGCGTTGCGGGATCTCCGAGGCGTTCATGTGGCGATGCTACGCCGTCCGATACAACAAAGGCACGGCCAAAACTGCTATGGCCGTGCCTTTGCACTGAATTTCTGTAAGCCCGCGGGCGGACCGGGATTAGTAGAAGTGGATGGGGTCCACCAGGTGGGGCAGTTCGCCGCCGGCCAGGAAGGTACGAAGGTTGTTGCAGAACCGTTCCGCGATGAGGCGGTTCTCGGCGGCGCTCAGGGCGGAAGTGTGCGGGGACACCAGGACCTTGGGGTGGCTCCACAGGGGACTGTCCTGGGGGAGTGGTTCGACGGCAAAGACGTCCAGGCAGGCATAGGAAACCTGTCCGTTGTCCAGTGCTTCAAGCAGGGCGTCCTCGTCCACCACCGTTCCGCGACCCACATTGACGAATACTGTTCCGGGCTTCATGGCGTTGAAGATGTCGTTATTGAACAGCTTCTCCGTGTAGGGGGTGCCGGGAAGGGTGTTCACCACAGCATCGGCGTCGGCGAGCAATCCGGGCAGGCCGTCGTTATCGGTGACCTCATCAATGCCCTCGATGGCCCCGACGTTGCGTTTGGTGCCGCTGACCTTCATCCCGAGGGCGCGCGCAATCCGTGCTGTTTCCATCCCGATTTCGCCCAGGCCGGCAATGACCAGTTTGGAGCCATTGGCCAACTTGGTGGGGGTGCGCAGCTCGGGCCAGGATTTGGCTGCCTGGTCCTGTGTCATCTCTGCGCTGCGCTTGAAACCGCTGAGGATGCCGAACGCGGAGAACTCGGCCAACGGAAGTGCATGGACTCCGGCTGAGGTGGTGACGTGGAACTTCTGCAGGGTTTCGGTATCCAGGCCTGAAGCCTTGACCGCTCCACCGGCTCCTGCGGCCATGGCGTGGATCCACGCCAGGTGCGGGTTCTCCACAGCGATGCGCGCCAGGCCGGCGGGGCTTTCGTTGGGGAAGCCGTAAAGAACCTGGGCCCGGTTCAGCATGGCCCAGTAGCGTTGATCCTGCTCGGGCGTCCGCTTGAAAGCGGGGTCGCCGGCATGATCGGCCGGGAAGCGCTCCGGGGGGAGCAGTTCGGGATCGTAGAGAACTGTTACGGAGGGATCTACAGCGCGGATCAGCTCTACGTGCTCTGCTTCGAGCGGCACAGCGATGGCGATGGTAAGTTCATCAGTCGTCATAGTGTTCATCATACTGAATGGCGGCTAGGATATTGAACAGTTTCCTGAAGATGAACCACAAAGAAGTGAGGTGTTACCTGCAGTGACCAGCAAACGTGTGGGCTTCGTGGGCCTGGGACTCATGGGAGCGCCCATGGCCGCCAACATCGCCCAAGCCGGATGGAACATCACCGCCTGGAACCGCTCTCCGGCCGCCTTTGACAACCTCCCCAACGTTGGGCGGGCGGAAAGCGTTGCTGCACTGCGCGATGAAGAGGCGATGATCTTCATGCTTCCCGACCTTCCCTTCATCGAAGAAGCCGCTGCGGACCTGCTTGAATCATGGCGGAACGAACCGCCCAAGCCGGGTACCGCCGTCGTCATCATGAGCAGCGTCTCGCCAACAGGGGTCCAGCAGTTCGGGGAGGCCGTACACCAGGCAAGCCACGGCAACGCGGCAGTGGTGGACGCCCCGGTCAGTGGCGGTACGGCTGGTGCGGAAAGCGGAACCCTGGCCATCATGGTGGGCGGCTCCGAACCCCAATTCCAGGACCTGTTGCCGCTGCTTCGTGCCATGGGAACCACTGTCCGGAGGATGGGCCCCCTCGGGGCGGGTTCGCTTGCCAAAGCCTGCAACCAACTGATTGTCGGAACCACGACGGCGGCACTTGCCGAAGCGGCCGAGCTCGCCGAACGCTCCGGCATGGATGTGCAGGCCCTCTTTGACGTCCTGTCCGGAGGGCTGGCCGGCAGCCGGGTGCTGGACAACGTTGGCCCCCGCCTGGCCGCCAAGGACTATGCGCCCACCGGCCCCGCCAAGTTCATGCATAAGGATCTTGGCTTTGTCCTGGGCAGCGCGGCAGCCGTTGGCTCGGCCGTTCCCTTGGCGAGCGCAGCCCTTGACCTCTACGCCGAACTCAAACGCCAGGGCCTGGGCGACCAGGACCTTTCAGTGGTACGTCAAACCATCGCAAACCTGAGCGGCGAAAACCAAGTTTCGTCCAACATCAACTAAACGGCGCAACGACAAAGGAATGAAGAGCAAACATGACTGGACCTTTTGATCTGACCGGGCGGGTTGCCTTGGTGACAGGCTCAAGCAGGGGAATAGGCAATGCCCTGGCCAGGGGATTGGCCGATGCCGGGGCCACGGTGGTGTTGAACGGCATCAACCCGGAACGGCTGGAAGCTGCCCACGCAGCCATGGCTGCCGACTATCCCGCCGCCCAGGTGCACAGCCGCGCCTTCGACGTTACGGACGCCACCTCCGCCGCTGAGGGCGTTGCCTGGATAGAACAGAACGTCGGCCCGTTGGAGATCCTGGTGAACAACGCAGGAATCCAGCACCGCGTCCCCATGCTGGATTTGGACGTCAAGGACTGGGACCGGGTCATCACCACGGACCTGACCAGCGCTTTCCTGGTAGGCAGGGAAGCTGCCAGGCATATGATTCCCCGGGGACGGGGAAAGATCATCAATATCTGTTCGGTCCAGACGGACCTGGCCCGTCCCACCATCGCCCCCTATGTTGCCGCCAAGGGCGGGCTGCGGAACCTGACCCGCGCCATGACGGCTGAATGGGCTGCCTCCGGCCTGCAGATCAACGGCATAGCACCGGGGTACATCCACACAGAAATGACGCAGAACCTGGTGGACGATCCCGACTTCAACTCCTGGATCCTTGGCCGCACCCCTGCCAACCGCTGGGGAACAGTGGCTGATCTCGCCGGACCAGTGGTGTGGCTCTCATCGCAGGCATCCAACTTTGTCAACGGCCAGACGATCTTCGTCGACGGCGGAATGACGGTGGTGGTCTGATGGGCATCACTCTTCCGGCCTCCGGCCCCGCGGTGGTAGCCCACGGCAAAGGCGATCTCCGCATCGAGGATATTCCGCTCACCGCCCCAGGACCCGCAGAGGCGATCGTTGAGATCGCGTACGGCGGCATCTGCGGCTCGGACCTCCACTACTGGTTGCATGGCGCAGCAGGAGAATCGATCCTCAAAGATCCCATGGTCCTTGGACACGAGATTGTGGGAACAGTGCTTCAGCAGGCAGCGGATGGTTCGGGCCCCGCCGCGGGTACTCCGGTGGCCGTCCACCCCGCGACTCCGGCGCCCGGTGATGCCAGGTATCCGGAGGACCGGCCCAACCTCTCGCCGGGCTGCACGTACCTGGGCAGTGCTGCCCGGCATCCGCATACCGACGGCGCATTCAGCCGCTACGCCAACCTGCCCTCCAGGATGCTCCGCCCGCTGCCGGCAAACCTGGACCTCCGTACTGCCGCGCTGGTGGAGCCCGCCAGCGTCGCCTGGCATGCCGTCTCCCGCGCCGGAGACGTCGCCGGAAAGTCGGCCCTGGTCATCGGCAGCGGCCCCATCGGTGCGCTCGCCGTCGCCGTCCTCAAGCGCGCCGGCGCGGCCAGGATCGTCGCCGTGGACATGCATGACAAACCATTGGAGATTGCCCGTGCTGTTGGCGCCGACGAGGTCCTCAAGGGCGACCAAGCCGAGGCCATTGCGGCGGTGGATGCCGACGTCGTCATCGAATCCTCGGGAAGCCACTTCGGTCTCGCCTCGGCCATCAAGGGTGCCACCCGTGGAGGAAAAGTGGTGATGGTAGGCCTCCTGCCCTCTGGCCCGCAGCCGGTTTTTATCTCCCTTGCCATTACCCGCGAGCTGGAACTCCTTGGCTCGTTCCGTTTCAACGACGAAATTGACCACGTTATTACAGCTTTGGCGGACGGCTCGTTGTTTGTGGACCCTGTTGTGACCCACGAATTTGACCTCGCCCACGGCCTGGAGGCCTTTGAGGTGGCCAGGAACTCCGCGGAGTCCGGAAAGGTCCTGTTGAACTTCGGCTAGCTGTCAGTTCCTGGAGACAGGGACGAACACGCGGGGCTGGTCATCCCAACTGGGTGCCAGCTCCGCAATGGTCTGCCGCATGATCCTGGCTGCGGCGTCGCGCGCTACCGGGCCGTCACCGGCGTCGATGGCGTGGGCGACGTCCATGTGCCATTGGAGTGCCTGCTTCTGGGGATGCTCGGGCATGAGGCCGTGCACCGTACGGCCGGTGAGCGTCTCGGTGACCTGGCCAATGAGGTTGGCGAACATCTCGTTGCCCGAACCCGACAACACCAGGGCGTGGAAACGGATATCGAGGTCCAGGAACGTTGCCATGTCGCCGGCATCGCCGGCTTCCTTCATGGCCAGGGATATCTCCACCAGCTCCTGACGGAGGCTCTCCGGTGCATTGCCTGCGGCCAGTTCGGCGGCTACAGGCTCGACGGCGGAACGCAGCTCCGCGAGCGATCGCAGCTGGGCGCCCCGCCCCTCGCCGGCCAGCCGCCAACGAATGACCAAGGGGTCGAACGGATTCCAGCGGTGGGCAGGAAGGACCCTGATGCCCACCCGCTTGATGGTCTCCACGAGGCCGAGCGATTGCAAAACGCGGACAGCTTCACGGACTACCGAGCGGGAGACCTTGAGTTCGTCTTCCAGGTGCTCCGCCAACATGACATGGCCGGCAGGCAAGGCGCCGCCGACAATCCGGGTTCCCAGGTGCTCGACGGCGCGGTGGTGGAGGCTGGTTGACATAGAGGTAAGCATAATGGCGCGGAGAGCGCGCGCGCGTGCAGGATCCGGCGTCACATGCCCGTCCTTGCCGGAGCCGGATCCGGCGCGCGTCATAGACTGTTTATGACGCGGGGAGCTTCCACAACGTGGGCACCGCTTTCCTGCCCACGGTTTTAATACGTATGGTTTATTACAGCCCCTGGTTTTGAAATCGCTTCCTGCATGCCCCCGGAGGGTGCGCGGAACTGTTTGCACACGAACGAATTGGAGTTTTGATGTCAGCACACATCGGTGTCACCGGCCTTGCGGTGATGGGCGCCAACCTGGCCCGCAACCTCGCCCGCAACGGCTTCACCGTGGCTCTTCACAACCGCTCCGTTGAAAAGACTGACGCCCTGCTCGAAAAGCACGGCACCGACGGCGACTTCATCCGCACCGAAACCCTGCAGGAACTCGTCGACTCGCTCGAAAAGCCCCGCCGCGTCCTCATCATGGTCAAGGCCGGCGCTCCGGTGGACAACGTGATCGAGCAACTCGAACCGCTGCTCGAAGCCGGTGACATCATCATTGATGCCGGTAACTCCCACTACGAAGACACCCGCCGTCGCGAAGCCGCGCTGGCCAAGAAGGACCTGCACTTCGTAGGCGTCGGTGTGTCCGGTGGCGAAGAAGGTGCCTTGAACGGCCCGTCCATCATGCCCGGCGGCTCGCGTGAGTCCTACGACGCCCTCGGTCCGCTGCTGGAAAAGATTTCGGCAAAGGTCGACGGCGAACCCTGCTGCGCATGGATCGGCACCGACGGCGCCGGCCACTTCGTCAAGATGGTCCACAACGGCATCGAATACGCCGACATGCAGGTCATCGGTGAAGCATTCGACCTCCTCCGCTCCGGCGCCGGCATCGAGCCCGCAGAGCAGTCCAAGATCTTCGCTGAATGGAACAAGGGCGATCTGTCCTCCTTCCTGATCGAAATCTCTGCAGAGGTCCTGGGCCACGTTGACGCCAAGACGGGCAAGCCTTTCGTGGACGTCGTGGTCGATGCTGCAGGCCAGAAGGGCACGGGCCGCTGGACGGTCATCTCCGCCCTGGAACTTGGTTCCCCGGTCTCCGGCATCGCCGAGTCCGTCTTCGCCCGCGCACTCTCGTCCCAGACCGAGCAGCGCAAGCTTGGCCAGGAACTGCTCGCCGGCGAAGAAGCCTCCGTGGAAATCCCCGAGACTTTCGTCGAGGACGTCCGCCAGGCACTCTACGCCTCCAAGCTGGTCTCCTACGCCCAGGGCCTGGACATGCTGACCTCCGCTGCCAAGGAGTACGGCTGGGACCTCAAGCTGGATGAAATCGCTTCGCTCTGGCGTGCCGGCTGCATCATCCGTGCAGAGCTGCTCAAGGACATCACCAAGGCCTACGCAGCCGAGGAGAAGCCCGCAAACCTGCTGTTCGCACCGGCCTTCACCAAGGCCATCGCCGAGGCACTCCCGGCGTGGCGCCGCGTGGTGGCCACGGCAGTTCAGCTGGGCATCCCCGTACCGGTGTTCTCCTCCTCGCTGGCCTACTATGACGGGCTGCGCCGCAAGCGCGTCGCCGCTGCCCTGATCCAGGGCCAGCGCGACCTCTTTGGTGCCCACACCTACGGCCGCGTGGACACCGAGGGCACGTTCCACACGCTCTGGGGCGAAGACAAGTCCGAAATCTCGGCAGTCGACACCCACTAGCATCGCGTTCACCGTCAAAGGCCGGCCCACCCCAGTTACGCTGGGGTGGGCCGGCCTTTGCCGTATCTGAACAGCCCAGCCGAACCTGAACAGCCCAGCCGAACCTGAACAGAAGGATAACCGTGACGGCATCACGCGTTGCGCTCGTCACTGGCGCATCCACAGGAATCGGTTTCGTCACCGCGATCGCCCTCCGGGCCGCAGGATTCACGGTCTACGCCGGCGCTCGACGGGTCGATAAAATGGAGCCGCTGGCCAGCCGCGGCATCACGGTGTTGTCCTTGGATGTCCAATCGGAAGAATCTATGGCGTCGGCAGTGGCATTCATCGAAGCGGCCCATGGGCACCTTGACGTGCTGGTCAACAATGCCGGTTACGGCTCCTATGGCTCACTTGAAGAAGTCCCATTGGCCGAGGGGAGGCGTCAGTTCGAGGTCAACGTCATGGGCCTGGCAAGAATGACCCAACTCGTGCTCCCTGCAATGCGCAAGGCACGTGCGGGCCGGATCATCAACGTGACGTCAATCGGCGGAAAAATATATGAACCGCTGGGGGCCTGGTATCACGCAACCAAGTTCGCCGTGGAGGGTATGAGTGATTCACTGCGCCTGGAACTGAAGCCGTTCGGCATCGACGTCGTGATCATCGAACCATCCGGGACCAAGAGTGAATGGGGCACCATTGCGGGGGAGGGGCTGCTGGCCACGTCCGGCGACGGGCCCTACCAACAGCAAGCCCATGTTGTTGCCGCTGCGCTGGCGTCGACCGCAGGTGAAGGCCACATCTTGTCCACACCGGTACGGGTTGTTGCAAATGTGATCGTCCGGGCCGCAACGGCAAAACGCCCCAGGACCCGCTACCCGGTGGGCAGGGGAGCCTGGAGCGTCCTGGCGCTGCGAAGGATCCTTCCGGATCGGGCCTTCGATGCCGTCTTCTGGAATTTCTACAGAAGGCTCGCTGGCTAGATCCGGTACTCGATGTAATACTCTGCCGGGTCCACGGCCGGCTTCGTTTCTGACCGGGCATCGCGGTGCCGCCATGTGGCCGGAATGCCGGTGATGATGGACTCCGGAGGCGCGTCCTTGACTACCACGGCATTGGCGCCGATCGCGCTGCCGGCTCCGATGGTAATAGGGCCAAGCACCTTCGCCCCGGCGCCGATGGTGACACGGTCCCCGATGGTGGGATGCCGCTTGACCTTGGCCAGTGATCGTCCGCCCAGCGTTACACCGTGGTAGATCATCACGTCTTCGCCGATTTCGGCGGTTTCCCCGATCACCACACCCATGCCGTGGTCGATGAAGAACCTGCGGCCAATGGTGGCACCAGGATGGATTTCGATACCCGTCATGAACCTGGCCAGCTGGGAGATCAAGCGCGCCGGAAAACGAAGCGCCGGGTTCTGCCACAGCCGGTGCGTTACCCGGTGGGCCCAGATGGCGTGCAGGCCGGAGTATGCGAAAAAGTTCTCAAAAGATCCTCGAGCCGCCGGGTCGTGTGACCGGGCGGCGTCGAGGTCTTCCTTAAGCCTTGCGAAGAAGCTCACAAAGACCTTTCTACAGGAAATGAAGGAATGCAGGCGTCGTGTCAGCCGCGGATGTCGTCGAAGAGCACAGTGGAGATGTAACGCTCTCCAAAGTCGCAGACGACGGCAACAATCAACTTGCCGGCGTTCTCAGGACGCTTGGCAAGCTCGAGGGCACCCCACACGATGGCACCGGAGGAAATGCCACCGAGGATGCCTTCACGGGCTCCGAGTTCACGGGCAACGCGGACGGAGTCTTCCAACGTGGCATCCAGGACTTCGTCGTAAACATTGGTGTCCAGGATTTCGGGAACAAAGTTGGCGCCAATGCCCTGGATCTTGTGGGGTCCCGGAGCGCCACCGTTGAGGATGGCGGAGTCCTTGGGCTCGATGGCCACAATCTGTACGCCCGGCTTGCGTTCCTTAAGGACCTGGCCGACGCCGGTGATGGTTCCGCCGGTGCCTACGCCCGCAACGAAGATGTCCACTTCACCGTCGGTGTCTTCCCAGACTTCCTCGGCGGTGGTGGCGCGGTGGATGGCCGGGTTGGCTTCATTGGCGAACTGCTGCGCCCAAATGGAGTTCTCGGTGTTGGCAACGATTTCCTGGGCCTTTTCGACGGCGCCGCGCATGCCTTCGGATCCGGGCGTCAGGACGATCTCGGCACCGTAAGCGCGCAACATGACGCGGCGCTCTGTGGACATGGTCTCCGGCATGGTCAGGATGACCTTGTAGCCACGTGCTGCGCCCACCAGTGCCAAGGCGATGCCGGTGTTGCCGGAGGTACCTTCGACGATGGTTCCGCCGGGCTTCAAGGCGCCGGACTTTTCGGCAGCGTCAATGATGGCCACACCGATGCGGTCCTTGACGCTGTTGGCCGGGTTGTAGAACTCGAGCTTGACCGCAACCGTGGCGTCGAGGCCTTCGGTGAGCCGGTTCAAACGGACCAGCGGAGTGCGGCCTACCAGCTGCGTGACGTCGTCGTAGATCCTTGCCATGAAAATTACGCCTATCTCTGAAGAGGGAATGCTGAGGTCAGCCTAACCAGCCGGATCGAAACACCGCTAAGCAGTAAGCCATGCAGAGTAATATTTCCGGGCCTTTGCCAGCTTCGGGTTAATAATCACCTGGCAATATCCCTGGTACGGGAATTTGGCGTAGTAATTCTGGTGGACTTCCTCGGCCTCATGGAATTCGGGGAGCCGGCTGACCTCGGTCACAATCGGATCGGACCACAGGGCCTGGGCCCGCTCGATGGCCTCCTCGAACAACACCTTTTCTTCCGTGGTGGTGTAGAACATCGAGGACCTGTACTGGGTTCCAACGTCATAACCCTGCCGGTTCAAGGTGGTGGGGTCATGCAGGGCAAAGAACATGTCCAGGATGACCTCTTGCGGAACTATGGTCTCGTCGAACGTTACTGCCACCACTTCGGCATGCCCCGTAGTTCCGGAACAGACCTGGTAGTAGTCGGGGTTGCGGACATGGCCGCCTGTGTAGCCCGAGACAACCGAGCTGACACCGCGGGTTTTCTGGTAAACGGCGTCCAGGCACCAGAAGCAGCCACCGCCAAGTACGAAAGTTTTCATGTTCTCTTCAATGGATGGGAGGGCTTGATGATTCCCGCTTCACCTTACGGGAGAATTACGGCACCTGGCAGGTACTTCGGGCGAGCGGACCACCTCATCCGCCGTCGGAGGTCCGAAGTAGGGAAGAATAAGAGCATGGAAGCAGTAAACACCGGCATTTCTGATGCGGATTCGGTCGACGATGACCAAACAGTTGAAGAGGACCAGACAGGTGCCGCCAGCGGTGATCCCACGCTAGGCCAGGTCTTACTGGCGGTTGAGGAACTCTGGCCTGAGTCATTGGCGGAGGACTGGGACGAAGTGGGCTTGGTGGTAGGGCGCCCCAACGTTCCCGTTACCAAGGTTCTTTTTTCGGTGGACCCCACGTTGGATGTTATTGATGAAGCCATTGAGTGGGGCGCCGGGTTGTTGATTACCCACCATCCGCTGCTCCTTAAAGGGGTGAATTCGGTAGCCGCCACCTCGGCAAAGGGCCTGGCGGTCCACCGGTTGATCGAGGCCGGGACCGGACTCCTGACCGTCCATACCAACGGGGATTCCGCCGTCGGAGGAGTTTCGGACGTCCTTGCCGACGCTTTTGGGCTTGAGAACGTGTCCCCGCTGACACCCGCTGCCAACGGGTTGCCTGAAGAAGGCATAGGCCGGGTGGGCGACCTGCCGGAACTCGCCACCCTCGGCGACTTTGCGGGAAGGGTCTTCGAAATGCTTCCGGCAGTGGCCGGTGGTGTCCGCGTTGCCGGGGACAAGGACGGACTGGTCCGGCGGGTCGCAGTGTGCGGTGGGGCCGGAGACAGCCTGTTCGACGCGGTGCGTGCCAGCAACGCCGACGTGTATGTCACCGCGGACATGCGCCACCATCCGGCCTCGGAAGCCCGTGAGGGAGCAAGCAACGGGCGCCCCTACCTGATTGACGTTTCGCATTTTGCCAGCGAATGGCTTTGGCTGCCCGCCGCAGCCGAAGCGCTGGGAAACGTCCTCGCTGACCAAGGCTACGACGTCGAAATCCGCGTCAGCAGCACCAACAGCGATCCTTGGGACTTCATACTCACTCCCGGCGGGGACTAGAGTCTAGAAGGATACGGGCAGCCCCAACAGAACGGGGTTGATCCGGCCGGAACTGATCCCCAGGCCCGGCAGCGACAAGCGGAGGTAAGCGTGGCGAAAGCAGCACCGGCAGAACAACTGAAATTGCTTGAACTGCAGGGGCTGGATGCCAAGCTTAAATCGCTGGCCGGTCGTCGGCGGGTCTTTGAAACCGATCCCCGGATCAAGGACCTCACGGATGCGCTGACCGTTGCCAATGGTGAACTCGGCGCGGCAAAGGTGGCTGTCCATGACGCCGAGGCTGAGCTTCGGCGTGCGGAGGCGGACGTGGAGCAGGTTGCCACCCGGATCGAACGCGACGAAACGCGGCTTAACAGTGGCACGGGACTGTCCAAGGACCTGGTGGCACTTCAAAATGACATCGCCTCGCTGAACAAGCGCCGCTCGGACCTTGAGGACGTTGAACTTGAGATCCTGGAGCGGCTGGACACGCTGCGTGAGCGTCAGGCCGCCCAGCAGGCGATTGTCGATGACATCCAGGGCTCCTTCGGCAGCATCCGCGCTGAGCTGGATGAAGCCATTGCCGAGATTGCAGCTGAAGAAACCGTGGTTCGGGGCCAGCGCGCAGCGTTCGCCGACACCCTCGATGCCGGACTGCTGGCAGTGTACGAGAAGACCATTGCCAAGCGTGGCGTCGGTGCTGCGCGCCTGTTCCACGGCAAGTCCGAGGGCTCGGGCATGATGCTCAGCCCCGGCGACCTTGCCGAGGTCAAGGCCGCAGCCGAGGACGAGATCGTTTTTTGCCCGGACTCAGGGGTCATCCTGGTCCGTTCGGCCGAGTGGAACTGACCGGGCCTCACCTTTCCCGGCCCATGCCCGGCTAGGTCAGGATGATGTTCAGCGCGTGGGGCTTGCGGGCCGTGCCCTCAACCAGTTCCGCAGTCCAGACTTCGCCGGCAGCTTTCAGGAGCTGACCTGGAGTTGACGGGGCTTTGCCGCGCCTGGTCAGCAGGTGACGTGCCAACTCACCGCGGGTGTGCTTGGCAAAGTGGCTGACCACGGTGCGCTTGCCGTTTGCCTCATTGAAGACAATGACATTGACGGTCTGCGCCGCCGGGGGAGCCCAGGCCGCAGCGTAGGTGCTGGAACGGCAATCGACCAGGAGTTCCCCTTCGCTGCGCGTGGCGAGTGCAGCGTTCAGTTGCGGCTTCCAAAATGAGGCGAGGCGTCCGACGTCGGGCAGAGCCGTTCCCATGGACAGCCGATAGGCGGGCACGTGGTCGCCAAAGCCGATGGCGCCCCACAGGGCTGAGACCACCAGGATGGATTCGGTGGCCTTGCGCCGCTGCGTGGGAGTCATGCTGTTATAGCCCAAGGCGTCGTAAAGAACACCCGAATAGACCTGGTGCGCCGGCGCTGCCGGTTCCGCGTTGAGCCGGGTATTACGTTCGACGTCGTCACGCAGCGAGGCGCCGACGCCCAGCAAAGCGAGTGCGTCCTCGTGCGCGCTGACTGTACCCAGGGCCTCAAGGACTTTTGCCCGGTAAGGATTCAGCTCCGGAAAACTGAGGGACTCCCACTCGATGGCGGGACCTTTGGCAGCGGGGGTCTTGCCTTCGGAAGGCGGAAGCAGAATCAGCACCAGCCGATATTACCGCCGGACTTCGGCCGGTCCCAACGCCGGTAGACTGGACGGCGGATGGGTCGACCAGGCGGTCGCGCGTCACGAAAGTGGCTCGAGGAACGTCCGGGCTCCGCAGGGCAGGGTGGTGGGTAACGCCCACTCGGGGTAACCCGCAGGCCAGTGCCACAGAGAACAGACCGCCTGCGCTGCGCGATGTTTTCATCGTGCGGCAGCAGGTAAGGGTGAAACGGTGGTGTAAGAGACCACCAGCTCCCTGGGTGACCGGGGAGGCTAGGTAAACCCCACCCGGAGCAAGGCCAGACAGGACACGTTTGAGGGCTGCCCGCCCGAGTGTCCGGGTAGGCTGCTGGAGGGCGTCGGCAACGGCGTTCGTAGATGGATGGCCGCCACTCCTTTTCCGGTAACGGAAAGGGATGACAGAACCCGGCGTATCGGTCGACCCATCCATTTATGACCGCCACAATAGCGGCGTGTGAGTGATTTCACGCCTCCGGGCGGCCTACGCTCCCGCCTTCAGCCCTAGAATGGTTACTGAACGTAGATGTTCTGCCGCCGGGACTGCGTTCGCAGCCGGCGGATTTTCTTTGCTCTCGTTCAAGGCGCTGTGGGTGGACCGAAGCCCGCCGGCGCATGTGCCGCAGGACTACTCCGGGCGGCCGCTGCCATCTGCATACGAGGACGTATGTGGTTGACCCAAGGAAGGTAGTTCTGTGAGCCAGACGTCAGATTCTTGTCTTGATAAGTGGATGGGCCGGGAGGCCCTCGCCGAGGCCATGATTCCGGTGATCGGCCGGTTGTACCGGGAAAACAACGTGGTCACCAGCATTCACGGCCGCAGCCTGATCAACAAGTCCACCATGAACATCCTTAAGGCGCACCGTTTCGCCCGCCGGATGAGCAACCACGAGCTCCTGCTCGAAGAGACCGCCCCCCTGCTGAACGCCCTCTCGGAGCTGGAACTCGGCGCGGCAGCCATTGATATTGCACGATTGACCGAGAAGTTCCGGGCCGAAGGCAATGGCGCCTCCCTGGATGAGTACCTGCGTGCAGAGCTTGCTGAGATCGTGGGCAAGCGCGGCGCTGACGACCGCACCAGCACCGACGTCGTCCTCTACGGCTTTGGCCGTATCGGCCGCCTGCTGGCCCGCATCCTTATTGAAAAGGCCGGTGGCGGACACGGCCTGCGGCTCCGCGCCATCGTTGTTCGCAAGGGTGCCGAGAATGACCTCGTCAAGCGCGCCAGCCTGCTGCGCCGCGACTCCGTCCACGGATCCTTCGAGGGCACCATCCGCGTTGACGAGGAAGCCAACACCATTACCGCCAACGGCGTGCAGGTCCAGGTCATCTACTCGGACAACCCCGCCACGGTTGACTACACGGCCTACGGCATCAAGGACGCCCTGGTGGTGGACAACACGGGCCGCTGGCGTGACGCTGAGGGCCTGTCCCAGCACCTGCAAAGCAAGGGTGCTGCCCGCGTCCTGCTCACCGCACCGGGCAAAGGCGAGCTGAAGAACATCGTCCATGGCATCAACCACCGGGACATTTCGGACGACGACAAGATCGTCACCGCTGCTTCCTGCACCACCAACGCCATCACCCCGGTGCTGAAGGCCATCAACGATAAGTTCGGCATCATCCACGGACACGTCGAAACCGTGCACTCGTTCACCAATGACCAGAACCTGATCGACAACTTCCACAAGGGCGATCGTCGTGGACGTTCCGCTGCGCTGAACATGGTCATCACCGAAACCGGTGCTGCCAAGGCCGTCGCCAAGGCTCTCCCGGAACTTCAGGGCAAGCTGACCGGCAATGCCATCCGCGTTCCCACGCCGGATGTCTCCATGGCCATCCTGAACCTGAACCTTGAAAAGGGCACCACGCGCGATGAGGTCAACGACTTCCTCCGCGAGATGTCCCTGCACTCGGATCTGCGTAAGCAGATCGACTACATCGATTCTCCCGATGTTGTCTCCACGGACTTCGTCGGATCACGCCGCGCCGGCATTGTCGACGGACTCGCCACGATCTCCAACGACAAGAACCTCGTTCTCTACGTTTGGTACGACAACGAGTTCGGGTACTCCTGCCAGGTAGTCCGCGTCATGGAGGAGATGGCAGGCGTCAACCCGCCGTCGTTCCCGGCACGCGACGTTGTGGCTCCGATCGCGGTTCTCGAAGCGGCCGGCGCCTAGGCACTCCGGAAGTATTCACGGGTTTCCCGGCTGTGTCACTGGCATCGGCCGGGAAACCTGACCAAAATGGGTTCATGGAAAACGAATCGACTTTGGAGCACGAAACCACACTGGAACATGCGCTTGATGTGGCCCGCGCCAATCACAAACAAGCCCAAAAACTCCTGGATCAGGCTGTCGCGGCCAATGCCTCCGGTGACGTCCCGGACCAACGGGTTGAGCAACTGCGCGGACTCCTCGCTGTAGCAACAGAGGATTTACAGCGCGTGATGCGCGAGCAATAAACCCGGAATTCAGCCCTCACGGTGTGACTTCTCCTACACACTGTGGATACCGGCTCTTTCTGTCGGGGCCTTGTCCTACGCTCGTAGGACCTGCCTGCCCCCACTGGATGGAGTCCCTTGAGTATCACCTGGTCCGCCTACAAGCGCGCCCGCCGCAGATCCCGGCAAGCATGGACAATCCTTGCGCTGTCTGCCGTCACCGTCGTGGGCGGACTCTCCTGGTTCTTCAGCACGGGCCAATTTGACGCCGCAAGTCCGTCGCTGGCGGGACCCAGTGAAGCTCCCGTCTACAACCCCCTCTGGATGAAGCCCGTGCAAGGAGCCGCACCGGTGGCTGCAGGGGACGCCGATGAGGCCTTGGATCGACTTCCGGTCAAGGGCCGGGCTCCCCAGTCCAACTACGATCGGGCAGCTTTCGGACAGGCCTGGGCCGATGCCGACAGGAATGGATGCGATACCAGGAACGACATCCTGCGGCGTGATCTCTCTGCGGTCGAGTTCACCGAGGGGTCTTCCTGCAAGGTGGCCGCCGGCACGTTCCACGAACCCTACACCGGCGCACAGGTTACCTTCCGACGAGGACAGGACACCAGTTCGTCCGTCCAAATAGACCATGTGGTTGCGCTGGCTGACGCCTGGCAAAAAGGTGCACAGCAGCTGACCCTGCAGCAACGCCGGATATTGGCCAATGATCCCTTGAACCTGATTGCGGCGGACGGGCCGGCGAACGTCAAGAAGGGCGCAGGCGATGCCGCGACCTGGCTGCCGGCGAACAAGAACTTCCGCTGCCACTATGTAGCCCGGCAAATTTCCGTGAAGACCGCTTATAAGCTCTGGGTGACCCAGGCTGAGAAGGACGCCATGAAAGGCGTTCTCTCCTCCTGCCCGGGTCAACAGACGATCTACAGCTCGAGGTGACCGTGCCCCAACTGCCAGGTGCCGCCGTCGTCGATTCTTTCAAGGACCACCCGCTGAAGTGAGGTGTCCCTGGGGAGCTTGTCCAAGTCCTGGAGTCCGCGCTGCCGGAAGGTGAAATAGACGGCGTCGGTGGGGGCATCAGAGCACCGGTCCACCGTGAAGCGCCGCGCGAAGGAGGCAATGTTGCTGCCCGGGAGTCGCTCGGCAAGGTAAGGATCCAGCATCCAGGAATCACACGTTGCTGCTGATGCAGGTTTATCAGGGAAGTACCTGGGGAAGAATAATTTTGCCTCGGCAAGGCTTGCATCCACCAGTGCGGGGGAGAGTCCGCCGTCCTCGGGAATGTGCACGCCGAGCACCCAGCCTTGATCCGCCGTAGGCGCGCCCGAGTGGTTTGGTTCCTCCGAACTGCGGACCAAATGGAACTGCAGTCGTCCAAGCCTGAACAGATTCCCGGCCATGTGCAGAGTCAGCCAGGCCCACGTGTCGAGGCCGAAATGGCCGTGGACGCGGCGGTTAATCCGCAGTTGCAGTCCTATGTCGGCCAATGACGCTGCCGATACCTCCGGACTGATACCCAGGCCCAGATGATAAGCGTGGACAGTGGGGGAGAAGCGGAGCAGGGCTTCGATCCAAACTGTCTCACTGGCGTTATCGGCCTTGATGCTGTCCAGCGGGAAGGTGCCAAGCCGTTCTTCCATGGCGGCCACGGCGAACAGCACCGCTTCACTGGGCTGGGTTGCCAACAGGGCAGTGCATTCTTCGGCGTCTTCGCCGGTAATGTCCAGGAGTTCGAACAGCTCAGCGTGCGTTGTTGAAGCCATGGCTTAGTGTCCGAATGGGTCGGGATCGACGCCAGGCATCCAGGTCAATCCCGGAACGCCCCAGCCGTGCTTCTTCGCTTGCTTGAGGGCCTTCTTTGAGTACCTGTCCACCAGCCGGTTGACGTACAGCTTGCCGTCCAGATGGTCGTACTCGTGCTGCAGGATCCTGGCGAACCAGCCGGTCGCTTCAAAGTCCACCGGGTTGCCATCACCATCGAAGCCCTGGACGCGCGTCCACTCAGCCCGCTGCAGCGGGTAGTACTCACCCGGGAAGGACAAGCAACCCTCCACGTGCTCATCAGGATCGGGAAGAGCCCCCGAGACCTTGGAGAGGGTAAGAACGGGGTTGACCACCACGCCCTGTTCGGGAACGTCGTCATCATTGGCGTACTTGTAGACGAACAGTCGCTTGCCTACGCCAATCTGAGGGGCTGCGAGACCCACGCCGTTGGCGGCGTCGTTGGTTTCGAGCATGTCCGCGATGAGCGCGCGGAGTTCGTCGTCGAAAACCTCCACTTCGCTGGCCCGGCGATGCAATACGGGTTCGCCCCAAATGGTGACTGGCAGGACGGTCATGTCAGGTCTTCCTTATCGATCACTGAGGTTCAGGGCGGTACAGGTGCGCCTGAAGTTAAAAGCAAAGGCCGCACCGGATAACCGGTGCGGCCTTTGTGGAAACCGGCTCTGCAGCCAATCTCGGTGGGGTGAGCTACGGGGGTTGAACCCGCGACCTCCTGGACCACAACCAGGCGCTCTGCCAACTGAGCTAAGCCCACCATGTGCCTTTTGGGGCTGAACCGTTTGACCGGCTTTCCTTCAAGGCAACGACAAATAGCTTACCTGCTGTTTTGGGGTGCAAAGTCCACTTTTGCTGGTTTTGGCGAAAAAACCTTGAAAAATGGTGCAGATCACACTGATTCGGTGGATCCCAAGGTCTCTGCGGTGGCTACGACGTCCTTGGAGATGCGCTGTGCCGTAGCAGTGTCCGGTCCGGGAGCGGGCACGAAGACGGCTTGCCGGTAGTAGCGGAGTTCGTCAATGGAGTCCTTGATGTCGCCAAGTGCCCGGTGTCCGCCATGCTTGGCAGGTGACTGGAAGTAGGCGCGCGGGAACCACCGCCGCGACAACTCCTTGATGGTGCTGACATCGATGACGCGGTAGTGGAGGTGTTCGACGATGTTTGGCATGTCCCTGGCCAGGAACATCCGGTCCGTTCCCACGGAGTTTCCGCCCAAGGGCGCCTTGCGGGGATCGGGAACCCACTTCTCGATGTACTCAAGAACCTCGGCTTCAGCCTCGGCCATGGTCTTCCCGAAGGGAAGTTCATCAAGAAGTTTGGAGCGGGTATGCATGTCCCGTACAAAATCATTCATTTGTTCCAGGGCGGCATCGTCGGGCTTGATAACGACGTCGACACCGTCGCCCAGGATATTGAGCTCGGAATCGGTCACCAGCGCCGCAACTTCGATCAGGGCGTCGTTCTTCAGGTCCAGGCCGGTCATTTCGCAGTCGATCCAGACGATGCGTTCATTAGTAATAGGCACGCGCCCAGCCTATCCTTCAGGCGCTTCGGAATGCTCTGATGGTACGATTTTTGAGCGCGGCAGTGTCTTTTTCTTCCTGTCGCTGAAAGCCCCAAAGACGCTGAATTTCTCCCGGATATACCGGGTGAACGATTGGATGACGACCACATGACGGTGCCAGTACCCGCCGCCCAGAAGGCAGGGACAGCAGCGCCGACGGCGAATGCTGCTGCCGAGGTTGATAATGCCCGGTCGCCACTGATCGCCGGTTTCATCGGCTCCATGTTCATGGTTTTCGGGTCCCTGGGTGTGGGCTGGTTAGCTCCGGTTTCGGAACTCCGGCGGTTGCCGCTCTTCATCTGGATGCGTACTGAAGGCGTGGGCGTCGCCCTCTCAATTGTCCTGCTGGCTGTGGGTGGAATGCTGCTCGTCCGGGCTTGGCTTCGACTCGGCCAGCGCGTCCGGGTGTGGGGACTGGAAGCCAGGAAAGCAACGCTCCAGGCCGTGGCTGCGTGGGGTTTGCCCATGATGTTCACAGTTCCCCTCTTCAGCAGGGATGTGTACGCGTACATCGGCCAAGGCCGCCTGATGGTCGAAGGCATCAATCCCTACGAGAATGGGATTTCCGCGCTGCCCAATTACTTCCAATTGGGCGCGGACAAGATGTGGACAGAAGCGCCTGTGCCCTACGGGCAGTTGTTCCTGTGGATCGAGCAGTTCGTGGTCTGGGTGACCAATGTCCAACCCGAAGCAAGCATCATGCTCTTCCGGCTGGTTGCCCTGGTGGGCATCGTTCTCTGCATCATTTATGTGCCCAAGCTTGCGGAGCTCCATGGAGTAAACCCGCACAGGGCGCTGTGGTTGACGGCCGCAAACCCGCTCTTCCTGACCAACTTCATAGCCAGCGTCCACAATGACGCGCTCATGATCGGCCTGGCTCTCGCGGGCCTGTACTACTGCGCAACACGCCGTGTGATCCTGGGGTTGGTGCTGGTGACCCTCTCCATCTCCGTGAAGCCGATTACGGTGGTGTTCCTTCCGTTCATTGGGCTCTTGTGGGCAGGCAAGGGGGCATCCTGGCCACGTAAGTTCCTTTTCTGGTTCTTGACTGCCGGGCTGAGCTTCGGACTGTTGTATGCCATGAGCATGGTCAATGGATTCGGATTCGGTTGGATCAACGGCCTGTCAGCCCCCGGCAGTGTCTGGATCTGGTACGCCCCCATCGGCCTGATCGGACTGGTGGTGGCTTCGATCTTCAACGTCTTCGGGCTGGACGGCTGGGGCATGGCCAAATGGGTCTACGATGCCGGCAAGATCTTGATGGTGGGCGCTATCGCCTGGCAGGTCTTCCGTGGTGACTACGACCGCCTCATGCGCCGGCTCACTTTGGCATTTGCCGCCATTGTGATTCTGGCGCCGATGATCCAGTCCTGGTACGTGGTGTGGTTGATTCCGCTGTTCGCAGTTACCGGTATCCGCAATGACTGGCAGGTCAAAGCCGTCTACTTCGTGGTGTCGTTCTTTATGGTCTACGCCATTTCGGACCAGTTGGATGTCTTCCCGTACCTCCAGAGTGAAGACCTCGGCCTCGCCCTGACGTTGGCCCGGAACGCGGCCGCCATCATTGCCTTGCTCTTCGCCGTGTACTTGATCTTCGTTGACCCGAAAACCAAGAGCTTGTTCCGCAAGCAGGATGAACCAGGCCTCCGTCCCATCATCTGAGCCGGGTTGACGTTGCTGCGCGGAATCAGCGGGACGACAGAAGCCGGGTACCCTCGCGCAGGGACAATGGGCTCAGCGATGTTGCGTTGTCCGCAGCGAACGCCCGTACCCATTCAGGATCTGACTTGCTGTATTCGCGCAGCGCCCAACCGATGGCCTTGCGGATGAAGAATTCCTTGTCGTCCATGTTGTGGTTGATAACTGCGGCCAGCAGGGCGTGATCGGTCCTGGTCTTTGCCCCCAACTGGGCAGTTATTGCGGCACGGCGGATCCACATATCCCGATCCCTGGCCCAGCCGAGGAGCAGGGGCGTCATGATTGGCCTATGGGCAAGCAACAGCGCGCAGATCCGGTGCGCCACTCCATCGACGAGGTCCCACCAGGCTCCCGTCCGGATGATTTCCTCGTAGACCGGCAGCATCTCCAGGTCCTCTTTCACCAGCTTCAGGCCCGTCAGGTCAATGGCTGCATACCGTTCCTCCCGTGCCTTCGCTTCGCGCCACAACTGCAGGACTGCACCCCGCAGTTCTGGTGGGGTTGAGAGAGGAAATTCCTTTGCTGCGGCTTTGACGACGCTTCGCACCTCCGGGACCCTGACACCGAGCGAGGGCATCTCCGACTTCATGTAGGCCTGGGCGCCAACGGCCCGTTCAGCGTCACCCGCGTCGCGGAGCGAGGAGCGGATTGATTCCACCAGTTCCTTGGTCATGCGTCAACTGTAGGACCGGTGGGGCATCGCTCCTCTTCCGGACAACGCTTGGGCACCGCCAAGGCCTTGCCGTGGGGCCGTAAAGTGGGCAGGGTGGAGCAGTCGGCCGCGCAAACCCCCTGAAGGATGCCCAGCAACGGAGGACCTTGGATGTCAATGCTGAAGACGCCCGAGCAGATAGAGCTGATGCGCGAGGCCGGCCGCGTGGTGGCCAACGCGCTGTCAGCGGTCAAGGAGCACGCTGCAGTGGGCGTCTCCCTCAAGGAACTCGACGACGTCGCGGCGGCAGTGATGTCCGACGCCGGGGCCAGGCCGGCATTCCTCGACTATCACCCCCGGTGGGCTGCCGTCCCATTCCCCGGCGTGATCTGTGCCAGTGCCAATGACGCCGTAGTCCACGGGATCCCGAACGGCTACGTGCTTGAAGACGGCGATCTCCTGAGTGTTGACTGCGGCGCCTTTCTCGACGGGTGGTGCGGAGACGCAGCCGTCAGCTTCATAGTGGGGGAGGGTAATCCCTTGGATCAGCAGCTCATTGATGCAACCGAAGCCGCCCTTGCAAGGGGTGTGGAAGCCGCCCGTGTGGGCAACAAAATGGGTGACCTCGCCTACGCCATTGGTGGTGAAGCCAAACGGGCAGGGTACGGGCTGCTGGCCGATCACGGCGGACACGGTATCGGCCGGACCATGCACGCAGAACCACCGGTGCCCAACATTGGAAGGCCGGGGCGGGGCATGAAGCTCGAGGAAGGGCTGGTTATTGCCATCGAGCCCATGCTGATTCTGGGTGGAAAGGACGATTACTACCACGATGAAGACGAGTGGACCCTGCGATCGGCGAACGGACAGAGGGCGGCCCACAGCGAGCATACGGTTGCCATCACCGCTGACGGTCCATTGATCCTGACACTGCCGTAAATCGGATACACCACTGTGGCGATTTCACGGTGCAGCCATGCAACAACTGACCGCCCTGACAGCGGCCCGGATGAGTGTCCCCGGCAAAGGGCGAACCACCGGCCCCAGCACCGGATGGTTCGCCCTTGCTCCGGAACAGTTCGTTCAAACGCCTGCGCCCACCAGCTCTCCTGTCGTGGTGTTCACCATCAAAGGGCCTGTTCCCTCGGGATCGTCCATCCCTGCCGGCACCGACTCGTCCTCCGGGGGAGCTTGTTCAGCGTCCTCTGCCTCCCACTCGCTGCTGCTCCCGGCGCTGACCGATGCCGGGTCGGCCAAGGCCTGGTCCGATGGCGAAATGCCGGCCGCAGCGGAGTCTGCAGCGGTGGAGTCCGCTGGGGCCGAGGTGCCGCTCATGCGGGTGAAGTTGGCAGAGCCCCACATGAGGTCGTGCCCCACGGACTCGGCATCGATCTCTGCCACATGGTAGACGCGGCCTTCATGTTCCCATTGCCTCAACCGCAGCCTTCCCGCGACCAAAACGCGCTGTCCCTTTTTGATGCTGCACCCCACATGCCCGGCGAGGAACCGGAACGATTGCACGGTGTACCAATTGGTATTGCCATCAACCCAAGTGTTGTTCGCCCGGTCATATCGTCGTTCGGTGGTTCCCAAACGGAAGGATGCTGTTGCCGTGCCCCGGGTAGTAGTGGAACTCTTAACCTCCGAGGCCACGAAACCCCGAACGGTGATCATGTCATTCATTGATGGTCCTTCTGGATGTAGGAAGTGCCTGTCCGGCTCCTTCAGCTTCGTCCAGCAAGGTCGTCCAAAGCAGTGCCCCGTTCGCCTATGTGCATAACCCCGGGCGAAGATGCCCCTGTGGAGGGCGGGACGACAACGGTGCGGACGTGGCTGGCCATACCGCGATCGCACTGTAAACTCTTTGTGGCGCCCGCCGCCCACAGCGGTGGGATGCCAGTGCGCCCCAGTAGCTCAGGGGATAGAGCAGCGGCCTTCTAATCCGCCGGTCGGGGGTTCGATTCCCTCCTGGGGCACCACCGCATCCCCCTGGACACGATTCCAGGGGGATGCTCTCTTTATTGCTTCGCCTCCAGGAACTCCTTGAGGTTCCCCAGTACCAGCGTCCATGTCTTGGTGGACTGTGCAACTTCTTCGGCGCTGGAATTGTTGCCCTGCGTGATGGTCACGGTTGTTCGGCCATCGGCGCCGGCAACGTCATATTCCACGGTGTGATGGTTCGCGGGAACGTCAGGAAGCCCCGAAGCGGGACTGTAGTGCGTGGTCTTCAGCAGCTTAGGGGGATCGAAGGCAAGGACTATGCCTTTGTCCTCATACGCGGTGCCGTTGTACTCGCCCGAGTACGTAATCGGCTCTCCCACCCGCCAGGATGTTGTGACGTTGGTTCCCAGGAAGTACTCCTTGATGAGGGAGGGGTCGGTAAGTGCCTCCCAGACTTTTTCAGGCGCGGCGTCGATGGTGGTTGATGCAACGGCATCAGGGGTTTGCTCACTCATGGTGGTGTTCTCTATTCCGCAATCGGGACAACTAAATCCTCTTCATCTGAACGCTACGCCGGTCATCGCGCCACGTGAATGGCACAATGGCTAAGTGATAAGCAGGGGAACGACGCCGTCGGACGGCAAGTCAGCAAGGGCCGGAAGAATCCGCGGATCGGCGTTGTCGCTGGCAGTAGCCGCAATGGTGGCGATGACCGGCTGCTCGGCAACTCCGCCGTCCCCCGCACAGGCGGGAACCAATCCGGCACCTTCCGCTTCCGTGCAGGGCACAGCGCCCGTCGACCCGGCCGTTGCCGCAACGACCACAACAATGGAAACCACGCTGAAAAGCCTCGTGGCCGCCAACCCCAAACCGGACCAGGAAGCTCTGCGTGCGGCGTTGGTCTCCGCCGGGATCCCGAAGGCCAATGTAGAAGTCTCTGTCAGCCGTACGCCCACTGGCCTGGACGTGGATGCGATGGAGGCTGCGGCCTTAACAGGCAAGAGCTGCGTCATGGGGCAGATCCGTGACGGCGGAGTCGTAGTGTCGGTCCTGCCCGTCCTGGCTACCGGCAAATGCTTCGTGGGAGACGCCCGCTAGCGACGCCGCGGGGCACGAATGTGAGTTAAGCAGGCCTAGCCATTAGATTTAAGGGCATGGCGGAATTCATTTACACGATGACCAAGGCTCGCAAAGCCGTTGGCGACAAACTTATTCTGGACGATGTCAGCATGTCGTTCTACCCTGGCGCGAAGATTGGCGTCGTCGGACCGAACGGTGCTGGCAAGTCCACCATCCTGAAGATCATGGCCGGACTGGACACCCCGTCAAACGGCGAGGCCCGCCTGAGCCCCGGCTACACCGTGGGTATCCTCCTGCAGGAGCCGCCGCTGAACGAGGAAAAGACTGTCCTGGGCAACGTCCAGGAAGGTGTAGGCGAGATCTACGGCAAGATCCAGCGTTTCAATGAGATCTCCGAGGAAATGGCCAACCCGGACGCGGATTACGAGACGCTGCTGGATGAAATGGGCAAGCTTCAGGAAGCCATTGACGCCGCTGACGCCTGGGACATTGACTCCCAGCTCGAACAGGCCATGGACGCTTTGCGTTGCCCTCCGGCCGATGCCGATGTCACTGTCCTGTCCGGTGGTGAGCGCCGCCGCGTTGCTCTGTGCAAGCTCCTTCTCCAGAAGCCTGACCTGTTGCTCCTCGATGAGCCCACCAACCACTTGGACGCCGAGAGCGTGCTGTGGCTGGAACAGCACCTTTCCCAGTACCCCGGTGCTGTCCTCGCCGTGACCCACGATCGCTACTTCCTTGATCACGTAGCTGAGTGGATCGCTGAAGTTGACCGCGGCCACCTGTACCCGTATGAGGGCAACTACTCCACGTACCTGGAGAAGAAGAAGGCCCGCCTGGAGGTCCAGGGCAAGAAGGACGCCAAGCTGTCCAAGCGCCTGACCGAGGAACTTGAGTGGGTGCGCTCCAACGCCAAGGGGCGCCAGACCAAGTCCAAGGCCCGTCTGGCCCGCTACGAGGAAATGGCTGCCGAAGCCGAGCGCACGCGCAAGCTGGACTTCGAAGAGATCCAGATTCCGCCGGGACCGCGCTTGGGTTCCTTGGTGATCGAAGCCAAGAACCTGAAGAAGGGCTTTGATGATCGCGTCCTGATCGAGGACCTGTCGTTCTCCTTGCCCCGCAACGGCATCGTGGGCGTTATTGGGCCCAACGGTGTTGGCAAGTCCACGCTCTTCAAGACCATCGTCGGCATGGAGCCGTTGGACGACGGCGAGCTCAAGATCGGCGAGTCCGTGAAGATCTCCTACGTCGACCAGTCCCGTGGCGGCATCGATCCCAACAAGTCCCTCTGGGAAGTTGTTTCGGAAGGCCTGGATTACATCCAGGTAGGCCAGGTGGAAATGCCCTCGCGCGCCTACGTTTCGGCCTTTGGTTTCAAGGGACCGGACCAGCAGAAGAAGGCCGGTGTCCTTTCCGGTGGTGAGCGTAACCGCTTGAACCTGGCGCTGACCCTCAAACAGGGTGGCAACCTGCTGCTGCTTGACGAACCTACAAACGACCTCGACGTCGAAACCCTGAGCAGCCTTGAGAACGCCCTTCTCGAATTCCCGGGCTGCGCTGTAGTGGTATCGCACGACCGTTGGTTCCTGGACAGGGTAGCTACCCATATCCTGGCCTACGAAGGCGACGAGGAGAACCCGTCCAGGTGGTACTGGTTCGAGGGTAACTTCGACTCTTATGAGGAAAACAAAGTGGAGCGACTCGGCCCCGATGCCGCCAAGCCGCACCGCGTCACGCACCGCCGCCTGACCCGCGACTAGAATCCCGTCGTGAAGGCACATACGTAGAAAGGCCGGCCCCTCAGGGGCCGGCCTTTCCGGTTTAACGCCCCGGCGTGGACTCCCGGCAGAACGCCGGAGCCCGAAAGCCTAGGGGATGCGGACCATGCCTTCCTGGGCGACAGTGGCAACATGCAGGCCGTCGCGGTTGAAGATGCGGCCCGTGGCCAGCCCGCGTGCACCTTGGGCGCTGGGTGATTCCTGGACGTAGAGCATCCATTCGTCCACCCGCACGGGACGGTGCCACCACATGGCGTGGTCGAGGCTGGCGACGCTCATTCCGGGCGTCATCCATGCAAGGCCGTGGGCGCGGAGGATGGGCTCGAGCAGCGTGTAGTCGCTGGCGTAGGCCAACGCTGCCCGGTGAAGGTTGGGGTCATCGGGCAGGGGACCCATGGTTTTCATCCACACGGCGTTGCGGGCTACGTGCTCGGTGGGAGCGGATACGTACAGTGCCGGATCAATGTGACGGACGTCGAAGGGGCGCTCGGATGACATATGCCGCGCCATGGGGTGGTCGAAGTGCGAGAGCAGTTCCGCGGTGCTGGGCAGTGATTCAGGGTCCGGGATGCCCTCGGGCATGGTGGCTTGATGGTCCAGTCCGGTGTCTTCAACCTGGAAGGAGGCAATCATGGACAGGATGGGCACGCCGTCCTGGTAGGCGTGAACGCGCCGGGCAGAGAAGGAACGCCCGTCCCGCAGACGTTCCACTCCGAAGGTGATCGGTTTGTTGGCATCACCGGGACGCAGGAAGTAGCCGTGCATGGAGTGCGCCACCCTGTCCGGTTCCACGGTGCGCATGCCGGCCATCATCGACTGCGCCAAAACCTGGCCCCCAAAAACCCGGTGCCGGGGCTGCTTCTGGGATGGGCCAAGGAAGATATCCTCATTGGTCCGGGCACCGTCAAAATCACCAAGGTCCAGCAGGCCGATCAGCACATCCATGGGGTCTTCTGCGGGTGCTTGAACTTCAAGGCCAGCGTTCGTCTCAGTCATGGTTCGACTTTAGACGCCGCCCCGACCCCTCTCAACCGGGGACATGCCGGTAGAGTCGATGATGTGACAGACGTCTTGACCCAGTCCTTCCGCTTCGCCGATCCCCGCGACCTCGCTGACTTGAAAACCTTCGTGACGCGCGCCAAGAGCATCGACGACGGAGCCATCCGCCTCCAGGCCGCGGGCAGTGTTCTGGCCGCCTACGTGTGCGTCCTTCGCCCTCGCATCCTGGGGGAGTCCACCCCGACGATCCTCGGCCTGCGGACCATGGCCCTGGCTGAGGATGCCCACGCCGATGTCACGGTGACGCTTTCTTCGGTCATGGACCGGTTGGCGCGCGCAAGTGCCGATGACGTCGAACTCCCCATCCCGCTGTCGACCGTTTCGGAGTCCTGGGCCGGCGTTGGCGCGCCCCGCTCAGGTTGGGAAGCCCAAGGATCAATGCTCGACGCCGACCTCAAGTCAGCGGCTGAGGCGGGCATTGCCGAGGTGGCCGGCGTTATTCCGGCTTTGGCAGGTGCCGCAGTGGTCAACAGTGCCAGGGCAGCGGTGTGGGGCCGCGAGCTTCCCGGAGGTGGAGGCCTCCCCGCAGGTGCAGCCTTCGCAGCTTTCGGCCTCGGATTTTTGGGCGACGCACAGCAGAAGGTCTTCCGGAACGGCCGCTGGTTCCGCCTGAGCGGCCCCCGCGGCCATGTGCTGGTCCGCACCGGCGCGGGCCTGGGAATCGGCTTCTAGGACTCAGGCGCCGGACGAAGGACTGTTGACCATGGTCAGGGCAGCCCGTTCCATGTAGTCCCACAAAGTGCCCTCATGCAGCGGGGAGAGCTCCAGTGAGTCCACCGCCGTCCGCATGTGGAACAGCCAGCGGTCCTTGGCTTCAGGGGTTACCTGGAAGGGCATGTGGCGCATGCGCAACCTCGGGTGGCCCCGTTCTTCGCCGTAGGTGGTGGGACCGCCCCAATACTGCTCCAGGAACATCAGGAAACGGCGTTTGGCCGGGCCCAGGTCTTCCTCGGGGTACATGGGCCGCAGCAGGGGATCCGTGGCAACTCCGTCGTAAAAGACGTCGATCAGCTTCACGAAAGTCTCGTGACCGCCCACTGCAGCGTAGAAGCTGTCCGTGTAAGCAGGCTGGCTGAAGGGGTCGTTCTGCATCAGCTGGCGACGAGGACCTGCCTGCGGCGCCGGGGCTTGCCCGTCCGGGGTATTACTCATTGGACTTCTCCTCGGCTTTGGCGACGCGCGGCGCGCCTGCTGTGACAGGGGCGGCTGATGCGCCGGGTTGATCGGTGGCGTCCGGGGTATCCAGCGGTACGTAGTCCCCTTGGGAGCGGTTGCCCACGCGGAGGATTTCGCCGTTGCGCAGATACCAGATGGCTCCGTCTTCGGCACGGACCCGGGTGATGCGCAGGCCCACCGACTCAACGGTACCAACCACTTCGCTGGTGACGATGACATCGCCGATTCCGTACTGGTCTTCGATAGTGATGAAGATTCCCGCGAGGAAATCGCGGATCAATTGCTGGGCGCCGAAGCCGATGGCGACACCCAGGATGCCAACGCTGGTGAGCAGTGGTGCCACGTCCACGTTCATGTATTTGAGGACATAGATGATGACGATGACCACCACAACGACGCTCACAAGGCTCGTCAACAGTGTGCCGATGGTTTCAGCGCGTTGCGAGCGCCGCTCATGGTCAAGGGCCCGGATGGCCGGTTGCACCCATTTGAAATGCGGTTTCTTGAAGAAGGAACTTCCGGCCGATACCCGCCGGGTGATGCGCAGAATAACGAACCGCGCAACGATCCAGACGCCCAGGCCAACGCCCAAGGTGATGAGGATGGAAACGAGATCGATCTTTTCGGGTTCCAAAGTGACAATTTCTGCCAGGGGGATGGAGGTCAAGGGTGAATTTCTCCTTGTCGTCGGCCCGTGTTCGCCGGGCGCGGAACACTCTGTCCACCTACAACCCTAGCGCCGTAGCGTGACGGTATGCGCATCCTGGTCCTGGGCGGTACTGCCTTCCTGTCCGCAGAAATCGCCCGGCAGGCTCTTGCTGCCGGGCACGACGTCACCTGCTTTGCCCGTGGTTCCTCAGCGCACCCGCCCGACGGCGCCACCTGGGTCAGGGGCGACCGCGCCATGGGTGCGGCGGCCTATGCAGGGCTCGGCGGCCGGTGGGACGCAGTGGTGGAGGTATCGAGGGAACCAGTGCAGGCAGGAGAGGCACTGGATGCCCTGGGCCCTGCTGCCGGGCACTGGACGTTTGTCTCCAGTTGCTCCGTCTATGCCGACCATTCGGTGCCCGGCGCCGATGAGGGCGCGCAGCTTCTGGAGCCGCTGCCCGCCGGAATCGCCGGCACCCCGGAGACCTACGGCGAATCCAAATCCGCGATCGAGCAGCTGACGCTGGCCAGGGTGGGGGAGAAAGCACACATCGTGCGGGCCGGACTCATCAGCGGCCCGGGGGACGGTACTGACAGATACGGTTATTGGCCTGCCCGCTTCGCGGCAAACAACCACCCGGTGCTGGTCCCGAACATTCCGGACGACTCCACGCAGATCATCGATGTCCGGGATCTGGCGGCGTGGATCCTGCAATCGGCAGTGGAAGGCCTGGTGGGGACTTTCAACGCATTGGGAGATGTGGTCCGGTTCGAGGACTACCTCGCGGAGTCGCAGCGGGCGGCAGCCGGCGCAGTCGGTGACGCCGTGGACAATGTTGTGCCCGTCGACGTTGTGCCCGTCGACGTTGTGCCCGTCGACGAACAGTGGCTCGTGGAGCAGGGGATCGAATACTGGGCAGGTCCGGATTCACTTCCCCTGTGGCTGCCGGCGGACCATGAAGGGTTCCAGTCCCGGACAAACCGTGCTGCCCGTGAGCGGGGAATGGTGCTGCGGCCATGGCAGGAAACCCTGGCAGCGACCCTCGAGGATGAAAGGCGCAAGGGGCTGAACAGGGAACGCAAAGCCGGCCTCAGCCGCGATGCCGAACAACGGCTCGTGGCACTATGGCGGGCCCGGCAGCGCTAGGCGGCGGCCGTCGTCGTGCTTGGTTCGTGCAGTACGGGGAAGTTGACGCTGCGGGCGATGAAGCAGACCTGGTTGGCCTCGTGATGCAACTGCTCCATCACGTCGGCGTGTGCGGGATCGGCAACAGCGACACGGGGTTTCAGCGTTACGCTCTCGAATTGGCCGCTGCCGTCTTTGTTGAGTTTCATCAGGCCCTCCGCTGCGTCCTCATAAGCGGTAACCACCACACCGTGTTTGACGGCGACATGGAGGAAGGAGAGCATGTGGCATTGCGAAAGGGCTGCCAGAAGCAATTGCTCGGGGTTGTAACGCGACCTGTCACCGTGGAAGGTGGGATCAGCAGACCCCTGCAAACTGGGCAGGCCCGGAATCTCGATCTCATGGTCCCGTGAATAGCTCCGGTAACCGGCCGTGCCCTCGCCGAGGTTTCCGGTCCAGCGGACGGTCAACGCATAGTGGTGTTCGTTCAGGCCCATGCGGACAGTCTAGCCAGATGGCATTCATTGTCCGCACGGGCCCCACAGGATCCCTGCCTAAACGTCAGCTGCCCGTGCCCGGAGTGCGCGCGCCACGCCGTCGCGGTTCTCCAGCATCATCCGGCGAAGGGCGGCGCTGTCCTCGGGCAAAGCCGCCAGGAACCTGTCCGTGCGGTCCACCGTGTCCTGGGTGGTGAGCTGGGCAGGGTAGAGCCCCACCACGATCTGCTGCGCCAGGGCATGCGTACGCTCTTTCACGATTGCCGGCACGGCGTCAAAGTACTTTTCGGCGTAGGGCTCCAGGAGGGAAGTGTCCGGGACGCGCATGAACCCGGCCACCGCGGACGCCTGCAGGGCATTGGAGAGTTCTCCGGTCACCACAATTGCCTCCCACGCAGCCGCCTTGGCTTCCGCGGTGGGGATCGCAGCTTTCGCCTGGGCGGCGGCATTCTGGCCGTTGGAGGTGTTGTCCCGGTCGAGTTCGGCGTCGATCCGTTCCTGGCCCTGGCGTCCGCCGGCCACCAGTGCGGTCAGCAGCTCCCACCGCATGTCCTGGTCCACTGTGAGACCTTCCAGCGTTTCGGTTCCGTCCAGCAGGGCCTGGATGCGGTCCAACTGTCCGCCGCTGCGGGCGAGCTGGGTGAAGGACTTGGCGAATTGGAGCTGGGCGTCCGAGCCTGCCTCCACTGAGGATGCGAGCTCCCAGAGCCTGTCAGCCGCTGCCGTGGTGGCCGCGGCCTTGTGTTCGGCGGCGACGTAGTAGGTCAACGTGGTGGCGAGTTGGCGAAGCTGGACCAGGATGACCGAGGAATCCGTTTCGTGGGCAATGTTGGCAAGGACCAGGTCCACGTAGCCGCGTGCTGGGGTTTCGCCGTCCCGGGCTGCATCCCAGGCTGAACCCCACACCAGCGTGCGTGGCAGGCTGGCTGCGAAGTCCTTCAGGTGTGCCTTTGCCGTGGCCAGGGAGTGCGGATCCAGGCGGACCTTTGCGTAGGCGAGGTCGTCATCATTGAGCAGGATCAGGTCAGGACGTGCCTTGCCCACCAAGGCAGGGACCTCCGTGCGCGGGCCATCGACGTCGAGCTCCTCACGGTGCGTACGTTCCAGCTTTCCTTCACCGGAGAGCGAGTAGAAGCCAACTGCGAGCCGGTGCGGACGAAGGGTGGGCTGTTCCTCGATCGCGGTCTGCAGGATCGAAAAACCGGTGATGGTTCCCTCAGCATCAACGCTCAACTCCGGAGCGAGGGTATTGACGCCGGCCGTCTCGAGCCAAAGTTTGCCCCACACGTCCAGATCGCGTCCGCTGGCGGCTTCAAGCTCCACCATGAGGTCGGAGAGTTCGGTGTTCTTCCAGGCGTGCTTGGCGAAATAGGTGCGGACTCCGGCCATGAACTGCTCCGGACCCACCCATGCCACCAATTGCCTGAGCACCGAAGCGCCCTTGGCATAGGTGATGCCATCGAAGTTCACTTCCACGTCTTCGAGGTTGTTGATCGCGGCAAAGATCGGGTGGGTGGTGGGCAGTTGGTCCTGTTTGTAGGCCCAGGACTTTTCCACGGATGCGAAAGTGGTCCACGCGCGGTCAAATTCGGTGTTCTCCACAGCGGCAAGGTGGGACATGTATTCGGCAAAGGATTCATTGAGCCAGAGATCGTTCCACCAGCGCATTGTCACCAGATCCCCGAACCACATGTGTGCGAGCTCGTGCAGGACCGTGATGGCACGGCGTTCGATCTGGGCTCCGGTGACCTTTCCGCGGAACACGTAGCCCTCAAGGATGGTCACGGCACCGGCGTTTTCCATGGCACCGGCGTTGAACTCCGGAACGAACAACTGATCGTACTTTTCAAACGGGTACGGGCAGCCGAATTGGGCTTCGAAGAACTCAAATCCTTGACGTGTCAGGGTGAAGATGTTCTCCGCGTCCAGGTACTGCATGAGGGACTTGCGGGCAAAGACTCCCAGCGGGATGACGCGCCCGTCTGAGCTGGTGACCTCGGACCGGACCGACTCGTAGGGCCCGGCGATCAATGCGGTGACGTAGGAGGACAGCCGGGGGGTAGGAGCGAATTTCCACACCGACCGGCCGCGGCCGTCTTCACCGGCGGGTGCCTCAAGGGGTACCGGGGTGGGGGAGTTGGAGATGACATCCCAATGCGAGGGCGCGGTAACGGTAAAGGTGAAGCTTGCTTTGAGGTCGGGCTGCTCAAAGACGGCGAACATACGCCGGGAGTCCGGAACTTCGAACTGGGTGTAGAGGTAGACCTCGCCGTCCACGGGGTCAACGAAGCGGTGGAGTCCTTCGCCCGTGTTCATGTACGGAGCGTCCGCCACAACTACGAGTTCGTTCCGGGCAGCAAGGTCCGGGAGCTGGATGCGTACTCCGTCCGAGACCTCCGCAGGGTCCAGTTCCGTCCCGTTCAAGGTCACGCTGTGCACCTTGGCTGTGATCGCGTCGATGAAAGTTGAGGATCCCGGCGTTGCGGAGAACTTGACCTCGGTGGTTGAACCGAAGACCTCCGGGCCCGTGGTCAGGTCCAAGGTGACGTTGTACGACTCGACAGTGAGCAGTTGGGCGCGGATCGCGGCTTCGTCGCGCGTGAGGTTCAGGCCTGGCAAGTGGTGCCTCCGGAAGTTTCTGGGGTGTCCCGGCCAATCGCGGCCGGACGATGGTGTGAAGTCATTCTTTCACTCCATGGCTGGAAGGCAAGGACGGTACACCACAGTGTCGTCCCGCGGAGTAGCGTTGGCTTATGGGATCGTTCCGGGACACTGTCGATTTCCGCGCCTTGAGGTTCGCGATTGCCTTTCCGTTGCTCCTCTCGGCCGGCTTCGTGGTGTGCGCCCAAATGCTCCGGAATGACCTTCCCAATCCGGTGGCCGTCATGTGGAACGCCGACGGCGGCACTTCGTTCGCGCCCTTCGGCGCCTATGTTGCCGGCGGCGCAGCCCTCATCGCCTTCTGCGGTTGGGCGGTCTTCCTGCAGGCGGTTTCGATTACCCGGCCCGTTGTCATGCGTCGCGTCATGATGGGCCTTGGCCTGACAGTGAGCCTTTTCATCACCACTGTGGTCGCGGCCGGGCTGGTGGGGCAGTCCGGGTTGTCCGAGGCACGCGAGTCCCATGTGGACCCGATCGTGCTGGCCATGGGCAGCGGCGCGGCGGTTGCGCTCGGTGTGGTGATGATGTTCGCCTTCAAACCTGACCCACGCTGGACCCGCGAGGACGACGTTGCCCTCCAGCAGGAGCTGACGCTCCTGGAAGATCCGGATCTGGCCCAGGACACGCTTCGTTTATGGGTCCACGCCCGGAGTTCGGTTTTCATCATGATCATTGTCTCCGCCGTGTTCCCCGCTGCCCTGATCGCGGTTGTTGTCCCTTGGCTCGGTGCCTTGGTGGCAGTGGCAGCCTTGGTCGGTGCGGGATTCCTCTTTGCCCGCGTGCGCGCCGACAGGGGAGGCCTGCAGGTCTTTGCCGGCGGCATCCTGCGTGTCCTGACCGTCCCCGCCGTCGAAATCGCCGCAGCAGCTCCGGCAGAGGTCAAAGCCGCTGACTATGGTGGATGGGGCTGGCGGCGCCATGATGACGCCACCGCAATGCTGGTCAGCAGTGGACCCGCCGTCGTCGTCAGGAAACTCAACGGAGGCAGGGTAGCGCTCAGCGCCGGTTCCCAGGCATCGGCGGACAAACTCGCCGGTATCCTCAACCGGGCAGCCCGCCGGGCCCGGGATGACGGACAGTCCAACCAAGCCCGGTAGCGGTACCCTAGGTAGCGCATCCCTCATCGCCGCGCCCCGGCCAGTTGCCGCACCGCGCCCCAGAAAGAATGGACTTCCTGTGACTACACCCCGCGTCCACATCGCTACCGACCACGCCGGCATGGAACTCAGTGCCCACCTGGTCAGCCACCTCACGGCCAAGGGCTATGAAGTGGTGGATCACGGACCCAAGGAGTACGACGCCCTGGATGACTACCCCTCCTTCTGCATTAATGCCGGACTTGCCGTCGTGGCAGACCAGGAAGCCGGTGTGCACGCCTTGGGAATCGTCCTGGGCGGCTCGGGAAATGGTGAGCAAATTGCCGCAAACAAGGTCAAGGGTGTCCGGGCTGCACTTGCCTGGAACCTTTCCACCGCCAAGCTGGCCCGGGAGCACAACGACGCCAACGTCGTCGCTGTTGGCGGCCGCCAGCACTCGGTTGAAGAAGCTACCGAACTCATTGAAGCCTTCCTGCAGGAACCGTTCAGCAATGATGAACGCCACGTACGCCGGATCGGAAAAATCGCGGTGTACGAAACCACCGGCGAAATCGTCGAGTAGTGCCCGAGGGGCATTCGGTCCATAGGCTGGCCCGCCAGTTCCAGGATGTTTTTGGCGGCCGGCGCCTGGACGTATCCAGCCCGCAGGGCCGGTTCGCTGCAGGTGCCCAGCTCCTGAGCGGGCACACCATGGTTGAAGCGAACGCCCATGGAAAGCAGCTCTTCCTGCGGTTCGACCACGGGCACTTCCTTCACGTGCACCTGGGTCTTTACGGCGCCTGGAGCTTTGGCGGAGACAGTTCGTTTACCGGCGCGTCCAGCATTGGCGCGCCCCGACGTATCGGCGAACGGGAAACGGGCCCTTCTTCCGCCGACGACACGTATACCGGGCCGCCTCCTCCCGTGGGAGCCGTGCGTGTACGCCTGGTCTCGGACCATGGCTGGGCGGACCTCCGCGGTGCCACCACCTGTGCTGCCATCACGCCGGCAGAAGCGGCCGTGGTCATGGAGCGGCTGGGCCCGGACCCGCTGCATAACCGGCCAGGCGACCGCGAAGAGTTCATCCGACGCCTGCGGCGTCGTAAAACGGCAGTGGCCCTGCTGCTGATGGATCAGTCCGTCCTTGCCGGGGTGGGCAACATCTATCGCGCGGAAGTGCTGTTCCGGCAGGAGGTGGATCCCTGGACGCCGGGTACCAGTATCGATGCTGAAACGGCCGGCCGTCTCTGGGATGACACCGTGGACACGATGTCCGACGGCGTCCGCGATGGACGGATTGTTACGACGCCCCCTGCGCTGTGGACGGGTGGGGCCGGAACAGCGCCCGACGCCGATGCCCACTTCGTCTACAAGCGGAACGGGCTGCCCTGCCGCGCCTGCGGGACGCTGGTGGGCGTGACGGAGATCGGGGCACGCAAGTTGTATTGGTGCCCCGGCTGCCAGTTGTAGCAGCAACGAGGTGTAGCAGCAGCGAGGTTTAGTAGCAGCCCTGTAGCAGCAGCAACCCGGTGCAGCAGAAACAAAAAACGCCCCGATCCTATGGATCGGGGCGTTTTCCCTTGGAGGGGACGACGGGAATCGAACCCGCGTAATCAGTTTGGAAGACTGAGGCTTTACCATTAAGCTACGTCCCCAGGACGGATATCCATGTTCAGGACATCTTCCCGGTGGCTGTTCAAGCCGGGTACAACTAAACCTAATTCCGGCGGCGGTGTCAAATGTGCATTCCTGGCCCGCTTGCCCGTAGACTGTCCTGTGCATTCGGGGTGTAGCTCAGCTTGGCTAGAGCGCCTGCTTTGGGAGCAGGAAGTCGCAGGTTCAAATCCTGTCACCCCGACTCTGTGTTTGTGTCCGCCTCAGGGACGCGACAGAACCCCATACCCACAAAATCAGGAGTACTTAGACTGTGAAGAGCGCTGTCGAGAACCTCACCGCAACGCGGGTCAAGCTCAACGTTGAGGTTCCCTTTGAGGAACTGAAGCCGAGCATCGATGCCGCGTACAAGACCGTTGCTTCGCAGATCCAGGTCCCCGGATTCCGCAAGGGCAAGGTTCCCACCAAGCTGATCGACCAGCGCGTTGGCCGCGGCTACGTCCTGGAGACGGCCATCAACGATGGCCTCAACGGCTGGTACCAGGCCGCAGTTCAGGAAACGGGCGTCCGCCCCCTGAGCCGTCCCGAGGTTGAGATCACCGAGGTACCGGACCCCACGTCAACCGATGGTGAGCTCAAGTTCCAGGTGGAGATCGATGTCCGCCCCGAGATCGAACTCCCGGACTACGCCGGCATCAAGGTCGAGGTCGCTGCAGCAGAGTCCTCCGACGCTGACGTTGAGAAGTCCCTCGACGAACTCCGTGGCCGTTTCGGCACCCTGAGGTCCGTCGAGCGCCCCGCCAAGAACGATGACTTCCTGACCATCGACATCACCGCCACCATTGATGGCGAAGAGATCGATTCCGCAGCAGGCCTGTCCTACCAGGTTGGCGCCGGCACCATGCTTGAAGGCCTGGACGAAGCCGTGACCGGCCTCTCTGCTGACGAGGAAGCAATCTTCGACACCACCCTGGTGGGTGGCGACCACGCCGGCGAGTCCGCCCAGGTGAAGGTTGTTGTCAAGGCTGTCAAGGAGCGCGAGCTCCCCGAGGCAAACGACGACTTTGCACAGCTGGCCTCCGAGTTCGACACCCTTGCCGAGCTCCGCGAGGACCTCGCCAAGCAAGCTGCCGACTCCAAGGTAGTCGAGCAGGGCGTAGAAGCCCGCGACAAGGTCCTGGACAAGCTCGTTGAGCTCGTAGAGGTACCGGTTCCGGATTCCGTGGTCGAAGAGCAGATCGAAGCTCACTTCAACCCGGAGAACGCCCACGGCGAAGGTGACCACGACACCGAGGAGCACCGCGCGGAGGTCAAGGCCAACACCGAGCGTGCGTTCCAGAACGAGATCATCCTTGATGCCATCGCGGACAAGGAAGAAGTAGATGTCAGCCAGAACGAGCTGATCGACTACATCGTCACCACCGCAAGCCAGTACGGCATGGATCCCAACCAGTTCGCCCAGATCATTGATCAGAGCGGCCAGGTTCCGATGATGGTTTCCGAGGTCCGCCGCCGCAAGGCTCTGGCCGTTGTGCTGGGCCAGGCAGAGGTTGTCGACTCCGAAGGCAACAAGGTTGACCTCACCGACTTCGTACGCCCTGCCGGCGAAGCAGCAGCCGAAGAGGCCGCCGCTGTCGAGGCTCCCGAGGAAGCCGACGCCCCCGCAAGCGACGACCCCGCAGCAGTGAAGTTCTAACAGCAGCAATGAAGTTCTAGCAGCTGCTCCACCGGCCCCGGATCTCCTGATCCGGGGCCGGTTTGCTTTAAGGCCGAACATGGGCACTCTTCGCAGACGTGCGCCGTCAGCGAACAGCGCGATTCCGGCGAACAAATCGCCCCCGAAAACGGTTAGTGTCCAAGTAGTGAAGTTCAGTGAGGTCACTGGCACCAGCGAGAGGTAAGTACTTATGTCACAGCAATCAGAGGCTCCCCGGATGGCAACTGTCGATCCCGCAGCCCAGGACAACTACATCTACAACCGCCTGCTGAAAGAGCGCATTATCTGGCTCGGCTCTGAAGTCCGTGACGAGAACGCCAATGCAATCTGCTCCCAGCTCCTCCTCCTCTCGGCCGAAGACCCGGAGAAGGACATCTACCTTTACATCAACTCCCCGGGTGGGTCCGTGACGGCCGGCATGGCCATCTACGACACCATGCAGTTCATCCCGAACGACGTCGTCACGGTCGCAACGGGCCTGGCAGCATCCATGGGCCAGTTCCTCCTGTCCTCCGGCACCAAGGGCAAGCGCTACGCCACCCCTAATGCCCGCATCCTGATGCACCAGCCCTCCGGCGGCATCGGCGGCACGGCCTCGGACATCAAGATCCAGGCTGAACTGATCCTGCACATGAAGAAGGTCATGGCGGAACTCACGGCTGAACAGACCGGTCAGTCCGTGGAGACCATCCTCAAGGACAACGACCGCGACAAGTGGTTCACGGCCGCCGAGGCCCTGGAGTACGGCTTCTTCGACAAGATCTCGGCACACGCCGGTTCTGTTGCCGGCGGCGGCGGAACGGCCAACCAGTCGGGCGCTGAGTCGAACTCCGAAAACTAACCGGCACAAAGAACCACTGAAACCCCAGGAGTAAAGAACATGAACTACAACTTCGGATGGTCTGCCGGTAATCTCCCGTCCAGCCGCTATGTCCTGCCCCAGTTCGAAGAGCGCACGCCTTATGGCTTCAAGCGCCAGGACCCGTACACCAAGTTGTTCGAGGACCGCATCATCTTCCTCGGCGTCCAGGTGGACGACGCTTCAGCTGATGACATCATGGCCCAGTTGCTGGTCCTCGAGTCGACGGACCCGGACCGTGACATCACCCTGTACATCAATTCCCCAGGTGGTTCGTTCACGGCCATGACAGCCATCTACGACACCATGCAGTACATCCGTCCGGAGATCCAGACCGTATGCCTGGGCCAGGCTGCCAGTGCAGCTGCCGTCCTGCTCGCAGCCGGCACTCCGGGCAAGCGGCTGGCACTGCCGAACGCACGGGTCCTGATCCACCAGCCGGCTCTGTCCGGCGGCCAAGGTGGGCAGGCTTCGGACCTCGAGATCCAGGCTGCGGAAGTCATGCGCATGCGCACCTGGCTGGAGGACACGCTGGCACACCACTCCGGCCGCACGTCCGAGCAAGTCAACAACGACATCGAGCGGGACAAGATCCTCACGGCGGCTGACGCCCTGAGCTACGGCCTGATCGATCAGGTTCTTGACTCACGGAAGATCAAGCCCCAGGCAATCTCCCGGTAGCACACGGAATTCGACGCCGGTGCGGTTCGCGAAATATGGACCGCACCGGCGTTCTGTTTCCACCCAAGCTGCCCATTGTGACCTAGAGTGGATGTTGTCACGGTGGTGCCAGCCGCGGCTTGGCCGCACACTTGAGTACGGCGCGGAGCCGCATCACCCGCATGCAACGAAGGGATTCCCACATGGCTCGGATTGGCGAGAGCACGGATCTGCTGAAGTGTTCTTTCTGCGGAAAGAGCCAGAAGCAGGTACGGAAGCTGATTGCCGGGCCCGGTGTCTACATCTGCGATGAATGCATCGAGCTGTGCAACGAGATCATCGAAGAGGAACTCGCTGAAGTTTCCGATCTCGGCAGTTTCGAGCTGCCCAAGCCCCGTGAGATCTTCGATTTCCTCCAGGAATACGTCATCGGCCAGGAACCTGCCAAGCGGTCGCTGGCGGTTGCTGTCTACAACCACTACAAGCGCATCCAGGCAGGCCACGCGCCCAAGACCGGCAGCCTTGGTGAGGGTTCGCATCACGAGGATGTAGAGATCGCCAAATCCAACATCCTGCTCATCGGTCCCACTGGTTGTGGCAAGACCTATCTGGCCCAGACCTTGGCCCGACGACTGAATGTGCCCTTTGCTGTAGCCGATGCCACCGCCCTGACTGAAGCCGGCTATGTCGGTGAGGACGTCGAGAACATCCTGCTCAAGCTCATCCAGGCTGCGGATTATGACGTCAAAAAGGCCGAGCAGGGCATTATCTACATTGATGAGATCGACAAGATCTCCCGCAAGAGCGAGAACCCGTCCATCACCCGGGACGTTTCCGGTGAAGGCGTACAGCAGGCGCTCCTGAAGATCCTTGAGGGGACGGTGGCATCGGTACCCCCTCAGGGCGGCCGCAAGCACCCCCACCAGGAATTCATCCAGATCGATACCACCAATGTGCTGTTCATCGTGGCCGGCGCCTTTGCAGGCCTTGAAGACATCATTGGTTCACGGTCCGGCAGGAAGGGCATTGGCTTTGGTGCTCCGCTGAACGAGGCACGGGACAACGTTGATAGTTACGGTGAGGTCATGCCGGAGGACCTGCTGAAGTTCGGTCTGATCCCGGAATTCATCGGCCGCCTCCCTGTGATTACCACCGTTTCCAATCTGGACCGGCCGGCGCTGATCCAGATCCTGTCCACCCCGAAGAACGCGCTGGTGAAGCAGTACCAGAAGATGTTCCAGTTGGATGGGGTGGAACTGCAGTTTGATGATGACGCCTTGGACTCCATCGCGGACCAGGCGTTGGAACGTGGCACGGGTGCCCGCGGACTGCGGGCCATCATGGAAGAAGTGCTCCTGCCGGTCATGTTCGATCTGCCCAGCAGGGACGACATCGCCACTGTGGTCATCACAGCTGACGTTGTGCTGAAGAAGGCGCAGCCCACCATGATTGCCCATGATGTGGTGGCCAAACGGCGGAATAAGTCGGCATAGCCTCCTGTTGCCCATAACAAGACCTGGTTCCATAGGGGCCGTCGCCATGCCACCCATACACCTTTTAGAGGAGTTCCCTGTGTCCGAACAGACTGCCGAAGAGACCGTCAACAAGGCTGATTTCTGGTTTGACCCCGTTTGCCCGTTCGCGTGGATCACTTCGCGCTGGATCGGCGAGGTGGAGCAGGTTCGGGGCATCGAAACCCAGTGGCATGTCATGAGCCTGTCGGTACTCAACGAGGGCCGCGACCTCCCCGAGAGCTACCGGGCCATGATGGACGACAGCTGGGGACCGGTCCGCGTGATCATCGCCGCCCAGGAACTTCACGGCAGCAGCTACGTCAAGCCTTTGTACGACGCCATGGGTGAGCAGATCCACCACGAGGGAAACAAGGACCGCGCATCGGTCATCCAGAAGGCCCTCGCCGACGTAGGCCTCCCCGCAGACCTGGCGCGCTTCGCCACTTCAGATGAATACGATGCCCGGCTGAGGGAAAGCCACGAAGCCGGAATCTCGCTGGTGGGCCAGGACGTCGGTACCCCCGTAGTAGCGGTGAACGGCACAGCGTTCTTCGGCCCGGTCCTTACCCGGATCCCCCGGGGAGAAGAAGCAGGGAAGCTCTGGGATGCCACGGTTGCTTTGGCTGCATACCCCCACTTCTTTGAGTTGAAGCGCAGCCGCACTGAAAGCCCTGAATTCAACTAGCCCTGAATTTAACTAAGCAAGCCCAAGGGCCAAAACTACTTTAAGAACCGGGACGTCCGTCGGTCAGCCAGCACCTTTCCATTGGTCTGGCAGGTAGCACAATATTGCAGGGAGGTGTCCGCGAAGGACACCTCCCTCACTGTATCCCCGCACACGGGGCAAGGAAGACCGGTGCGTGCATGGACCCGGAAGTTGCTGCGCTTGGTGTCTTTGAGCTCGCTGGATGGTTTGCCTGCTGCTGCGTTGACGGCTCCCACCAGAATCTCCTGCATGGATTCGTAAAGCCGTGCCACCGTTGCCTGGTCCAGTGACTTGGCGATGGCAAAGGGAGATATCTTCGCCGCATGGAGGATTTCGTCGCTGTAGGCGTTTCCGATGCCGGCGATGACACTTTGGCTTCGAAGCAATCCCTTGACCTGTTGTGAACTGGCCCCAAGGATTGCAGCCAGCGCTTCCTGGTCGAAGTCCGGGCTGAGTGGCTCTGGCCCCAGTGAAGCTATTCCCGGCACATCCTGGGGATCGCGCACCACGTAGATGGCCAGGCTCTTTTTGGTTCCTGCTTCCGTCAGGTCCACCCCGATGTGTGCCTCATCCTCAGGTCCGTGCAGCAAAAGCCTTGCAGAGATGTTGCTCTTGCCCATCCGCAGTCCAGCAGAGGATGGATGTTCGGTGTAGCGGACCCATCCGGCTTTAGCCAGGTGGAAGATAAAGAACAGGCCATCGACGTCTACGCAGACGAACTTGCCAAGGCGCCGCACACCTTTGACGGTACGGCCCTCCAACAGGCTGTAAGGCGGGTCCGCAGTCTTTAGCGCAGAGAAGGAATTGATGCGGACCTCGTTGAGCACGGCGCCGCTGAGTTGGGTGTCCAGATACATGCACAGGCCGTGCACTTCGGGGAGTTCCGGCATGGTCAATACTCTGCCACACGAAGCCTTGGACGTGCAGGAAAACTACAGGTTTGTAGTTCTGCGGAAGGTCTTGTGCATGGCTGCCAGCAGGACAACAATGGTTCTTACCCACTTCGAAAGAAGCGGGATACGGAAACCAAAGATTCAGTGATTGCAACCGACGCAGCCTTCGGCAAAGTTGGAAGCAGGCTACCAGTGATGAGGTAGGAAGACCTGAAATTCCAAGGATTCCGCCAGACTGTCAGGACATCACCAGACAGCCGAAAAGTCGAAGCCCCACCAACGGCAAAACGCTGATGGGGCTTCCCCTTTGCCCTGGAACGGGCGGTTGCTGATCTCGCCGCTAGCGAGGACGCCGCTCGCTAGGACGCGGTGGTCTCCTCAGCCGGCGCCAGCACGACGTCGGCCACGGTGAGGTCGCCTTCGCCTGACTGGAGGGTGATCTCCTGGGCGTTGGCGGCCGCTTTCAGGTCGCCCAAGCCGGCCTTCAACTGCGCTACAAGGACCTCTGATGCGGTGATGGATGCCGAAAGCACCTCGGTGCGCTGCTTGACCTTGGCCTCGGACTTTGCCTTTCGGATGCCGCCGAGCGCGATGCCCACGGTACCCAGCATGGTGGTGTCGCCGTCGGTGATTTCCAGGGCGGCGGGCCATTCTGCACGGTGGACTGATCCTGCTCGCCACCAGCCCCAGACCTCTTCGGTAGCGAAGGGCAGGAACGGGGCAAAGAGCCGCAGGAGCGAGTCCAGGGTTGTCGCCAGCGCGGCCAGGACGGAGGCTTGCTCGGTCTCACCGGCGGCACCGTAGGCGCGGTCCTTGATGAGCTCGACGTAGTCGTCCGTGAACTGCCAGAAGAATGACTCAGTGATCTGGAGCGCACGGGCGTAGTCGTAGTTTTCGAACGCCTTGGTGGACTGGGCAACGACGTCGGAGAGCTGTGCGAGCAACGCACGGTCCAGCGGGTTGGTCAGTACAGAGAGGTCATTGGACACCACGGAGTTTTCCGTGGCGCCGAGGTTCAGCACAAACTTCGAGGCGTTCAGCAGCTTGATGGCCAGGCGGCGGCCGATCTTCATCTGCGCGATTTCGTACGCAGTGTCGGCGCCGAGCTTGGCTGAGGCTGCCCAGTAGCGGACCGCGTCCGAACCGAATTCCTTCAGCACGTCGGTGGGCACCACAACGTTGCCCTTGGACTTGGACATCTTCTTCCGGTCAGGGTCAAGGATCCAGCCCGAAATGGCCGCGTGCTTCCATGGGGCATTCTTCTGCAGGGCGTCAGCCCGGACGGCAGAGGAGAACAGCCAGGTGCGGATGATGTCGTGGCCCTGCGGACGGAGGTCGAAGGGGTAGACCTTGGCGAACAGGTCCTCGTCCCGGCTCCAGCCACCCACAATCTGGGGGGTGAGGGAGGACGTGGCCCAGGTGTCCAGGACGTCGGCGTCACCGGTGAAGCCGTTGGGCTGGTCACGCTGTGCTTCTTCGAAACCGGGTGCAGCGTCCGCGGCAGGGTCTACCGGCAGCATCTCATCCGAAGGCAGGATGGGGTGGTCGTAGTCCGGGTTGCCCTGGGCATCCAGGGGGTACCAGACGGGGATGGGCACGCCGAAGAAGCGCTGGCGGGATACGAGCCAGTCACCGTTCAGGCCGGCAATCCAGTTCTCGTAGCGGGAACGCATGAAGGCCGGGTGGAAGGTAATTTCCTGTCCACGGCCGATCAGTCGTTCGCGGCGTTCTTCGTCCCGGCCACCGTTGCGGATGTACCACTGTCGGGAGGTGACAACCTCAAGGGGCTTGTCACCCTTCTCGAAGAAGTTCACGGGGTGGGTGATCTTCTTCGGCTCACCGTCCAGGAGATCGGCTGCCTTGAGCAGCTCAACAACGGCTTCCTTGGCGGAGAAAGCAGTCTTGCCGGCGATAGCGGCGTACGCTTCCTTGCCGGCGTCGGTGGTGATCCACTCAGGCGTCTCGGCAATGATACGGCCGTCGCGGCCCATGATGGCGCGGGTGGGCAGCTGCAACTCGCGCCACCAGGTGACGTCGGTCAGGTCGCCGAAGGTACACACCATGGCGATGCCGGAGCCCTTGTCTGCCTTGGCCAGCGGGTGGGCCTTGACTTCAAGCTCTACGTCGAAAAGTGGCGACTTCACGGTCTTGCCGAACAGCGGCTGGTACCGTTCGTCGTCGGGATTTGCCACCAGGGCCGCGCAGGCAGCCAGCAGTTCCGGACGGGTGGTCTCGATGAAGATTTTTTCGCCGTCTTCGGTGAAGAAGGGGTAGCGGTAGTAGGCACCGGCGACTTCGCGGTCCTCAAGCTCTGCCTGGGCTACGGCCGTCCGGAAAGTGACGTCCCACAGCGTGGGCGCCTCGGCCATGTAGGCATCACCGGCAGAGAGGTTGGCCAGGAAGGCGCGCTGGGATACGGCGCGGGAAGTGTCATCGATGGTGCGGTACGTCAGGTCCCAGTCCACGGAGAGGCCAAGGGTCTGGAACAGGTTTTCGAAGACTTTCTCGTCCTCAACGGCGAGTTCTTCACACAGTTCGATGAAGTTCTGGCGCGAAACGACGTCGAAGTCGCGCTGGTTCTTTGCCGGCTGTGCGGGGGGCGTGTAGTCGGCCTTGTAGGGGATGGCGGGATCGCAACGCACACCGTAGTAGTTCTGGACGCGGCGCTCGGTAGGCAATCCGTTGTCATCCCAGCCCATGGGGTAGAAGACGTTCTTTCCGGTCATCCGCATGTAGCGGGCCTGGACGTCGGTCTGGGTGAAGGAGAACATGTGGCCCACGTGGAGCGAGCCGGATGCCGTGGGCGGGGGAGTGTCGATCGAGTAGACCTGCTCCCGGGTGGTGTCCGGATTGAACTTGTAGGTTCCTTCATTCAGCCAGCGCTGCGTCAAAGCAGCCTCGAGGCCCTCCAGGGCCGGCTTATCGGGAACGTTGATGGGGGCGGTGGCGGGCGTGTCTGTACCCTGCGTTGATTCAGCCATGGGTCAATTGTTTCATGGCCCGGCGTTACAACCCGCCGCGGAACGATGCGGCCCCCGGATAAGGTGGTGGCATGACTTTGGCAGCGCACAACACTCCTTCAGGGCAGAACGCAGAAAACAACACGACAGCCGTCGTCACTGGTGCCAGCACCGGCATCGGAGAGGCCACGGTGAGGGCGCTGGCTGACGCCGGATGGACCGTCTTCGCAGTGGCGCGGCGTGCCGACAGGCTCGAGGCCCTTGCTGCCCAAACAGGTGCGGTGCCCTTCCCTGCCGACATCACCGAGGACGACGACGTCGCTGCCTTGCTCGCGGCCGTTACCGAAGCCGGGGGTGCCGGCACGCTGATCAACATCGCCGGCGGTGCACGGGGCGCCGATACCATCGCCAACGCCGACACCGATGACTGGGACTGGATGTATCAAGTAAATGTCCTGGGAACCATGAAGATCACCCGTGCCTTCCTGCCCATGCTGCGGGACAACGGCGAAGGGACGGTCCTGAACCTGACCTCAACGGCAGGGCTCTCTGCCTATGAGGGCGGGGCCGGGTACAACGCCGCCAAGTTCGCCCAGCACGCCATGACCAACGCCCTGCGGCTGGAAGAAGTGGGCAATAACATCCGTGTCATCGAGGTAGCGCCAGGGCTGGTCCACACCGAGGAGTTTGCCCTGAACCGGCTGGGCGACAAGGACGCAGCAGCCAAGGTCTACGCCGGGGTGGACAAGCCCCTGACCGCCGAGGACGTGGCGGGCGTGGTGGCGTACTCAGTGTCGTTGCCCCACCACATCAACCTCGACCAGATAGTGATCCGGCCCGTGGCGCAGGCCGCAAACCACAAGTTGATCCGCAAGGAAAGCTAGCCTGCCGGGATGGCCAGCGTGGCCATGATGGCGGCGTGATCGGTGCCAGGAACCTTATGGACTGCGTAACCGCTGCTGCTGATCCGGGGTGAGGTCACCAAGTGGTCGATGACAATGCCCGGCAGCGGTGGCCCTTCCATGGGCCAGGTGGGGGAGAACCGCGCACCTGAGGCTATGCCGGCGTCGACCAGCTTCCTGCCGTCCTGGCCCGCCGGGGCGGTATCGAGCACTGCCCTGAACTCATGGTGATCGAAGGTGGCGTTGTAATCGCCCACCAGCACGTGGTTCCCCGGCCGGGCCGCCTGCCTGGCCACCTTCTCCAAGTCACTGCGCCACTGGTCAATCCGTTCATCGACAGGTGGAAGGGCATGGACATTCGTGAGGTTCAGAGCCGCCGGGGACGCCGCGCCGGAACCGGATACCAGTACCCGGGTGACATCCATCCGGAAAGGTGTATCCGGCAGTTGACCTATGGCCTCAAGAGGGAACACCGAATACACGGCACCCCCGGAAGCGTCATCGTTGGGATGGCTGAGGCGGTTCGGCAGAACCTCATCCATGCCTGCGGCACTGAGTGCGTCTTCGAGCCGCTGCGTATGCTCCTGAAGTGTCAGCAATTGGACGCCGTTATCGCGGACCAATTGCACTACGGTTTCCGCGTCCGCCTCACCGTACTCAGAGTTGAGGCTCATCACCTTCAACGAAACTGTGCCTATGCCAGCAGGCAACGTTTCCGCTTTACCCGCATCCAGTGGAAACAGCCACAGCAATTGCAGAGCCAGCAAAGCCGCCGTCATGATGATCACCCACAGGCGACGTCCCACCACAGCAAGCACCAAGGCCAGGGCCGCCGGCAACACCACCCACGGTGTGAAAGACAGCAATTGCACCACCAACAAGGGCCACTCGATCGGGACCGCCCGGAATATCGACACTCCCGCCACGGGCAGCAACATCACCAGGGCCAGAACCGACCAGGCGATGGATGCGGTCCGCCGGCGCGGCCGGGTTGCCTGAACGGCGGGAGCGGAAGGCGTCATGGGGTCGAGTCTATGTACCAGCCCGGGAAATGGGCTCCATCCAAGGGATGAACTCCCGGGTAGAGCAAGGCGGTGCGCTGCGGCTAGACTTGAAGGACCAGCTTTGACCCGGCCATCACCGGTGAGCTTCCGGAAGAACAGTACTGACCACCTTCGCCGGTGGACAGGGCCCAGTAGAACCGGACGGGTAAGCCCGTCACAGCAGTAATGAGAGGCCGGAATCCAGTATTCCGGTAAGTGAGGTGGTACCGCGGTACCTGCGCAGCCGACAGGCAGCACAGAAGCCGTCCTCGCATCCTGACAGTCAACCAGCTATCACAGGATATGAGATGACCCACTACCCCAAGGCCTCAGCGTCTTCGTCCGGCACGCACGGCGTGTCCGCTTCCGTGAAGTTCCCGGAAATCGAAGAACGCATCCTCAAATACTGGGAAGAAGACGGCACCTTCCAAGCCAGCATCGACCAACGGGATGCCGGCAAAGACGGCAGCAACGAGTTCGTCTTCTACGATGGCCCTCCCTTCGCCAACGGACTCCCGCACTACGGCCACCTGCTGACCGGCTACGCCAAAGACCTCGTGGGCCGGTACCAGACCCAGCGCGGCAAGCGCGTGGAGCGCCGCTTCGGTTGGGACACCCACGGACTCCCGGCCGAACTCGAAGCCATGAAGCAGCTGGGCATGACGGACAAGACCCAGATTGAAGCCATGGGCATCGACAAATTCAACGACGCCTGCCGCGCCTCGGTCATGAAGTACGCCAACGAGTGGAAGGCCTACGTCACCCGCCAGGCCCGCTGGGTGGACTTCGAAAACGACTACAAGACGCTCAACGTCGAGTACATGGAGTCGGTGCTCTGGGCCTTCAAGCAGCTGCACGAGAAGGGCCTCACCTACAACGGCTACCGTGTCCTCCCATACTGCTGGAAGGACGAGACGCCGCTGTCCAACCACGAGCTCCGCATGGACGACGACGTCTACAAGAACCGCCAGGACCAGACAGTCACAGTCACGTTCCCCATCAAGGCCGGGGACACCGAACTCTCCAAGTCGCTCGCAGGCGTCCAGGCGCTCGCCTGGACCACCACGCCCTGGACGCTGCCCACCAACCTGGCGCTCGCCGTCGGGCCTGGGATCTCCTACGCGGTCCTGCCTGCAGGACCCAACGGTGTGAAGGCGGCATCCGCCGAGGCTCCGGTGACGGGCAGCTTCCTCCTTGCCGCTGACCTGCTGGGGTCCTATGCCAAGGACCTGGGGTACGACGACGCTGCTGCCGCGACTGCCGCCGTCGTCTCGACCCATACGGGCACCGAGCTGGCAGGCCTTGAGTACGAGCCCCTGTGGAACGACTTTGCCGACACCGAGAAGTACGGCACCCAGAACGCCTGGCGTTTCCTGGTGGCAGAGTACGTCACCACCACTGACGGTACGGGCATCGTCCACCAGGCTCCGGCCTACGGCGAGGATGACCAGAAGGTCTGTGAAGACGCCGGTATCCCCGTGGTCCTGTCCGTGGACGAGGGCGCCAAGTTCCTGCCGCTGTTTGCTCACGGTGAGCTTGCCTCGATCGTCGGCCTCCAGGTCTTTGACGCCAACAAGCCCATCACCCAGGTTCTCCGTGCCGACGGCCGCCTCGTCCGCCAGGCCAGCTACGAGCACAGCTACCCGCACTGCTGGCGCTGCCGGAACCCCTTGATCTACCGTGCCGTGTCTTCCTGGTACGTAGAAGTCACCAAGTTCAAGGACCGCATGTCCGAGCTGAACCAGGAAATCAACTGGATCCCCGGAAACGTCAAGGACGGTCAGTTCGGCAAATGGCTGGACAACGCCCGCGACTGGTCCATCAGCCGCAACCGTTATTGGGGCTCGCCCATTCCGGTGTGGCAGTCCGATGATCCCGAGTATCCCCGGACCGACGTCTACGGTTCGCTGGCCGATCTTGAAGCGGACTTCGGCCGGCTCCCCATGAACAACGAGGGTCAGGTTGACCTGCACCGGCCGTTCATCGACGAACTGACCCGTCCCAACCCGGACGACCCCACAGGTCGATCCACCATGCGCCGCGTCGAAGACGTTCTTGACGTGTGGTTCGACTCCGGGTCCATGCCGTACGGCCAGGTTCACTACCCGTTCCAGAATGAGGAATGGTTCGACACCCACAACCCTGCTGACTTCATCGTGGAGTACATCGGCCAGACCCGTGGTTGGTTCTATATGCTGCACATCCTTTCCACGGCCCTGTTTGACCGTCCGGCTTTCCGCAACGTGATCAGCCACGGCATCGTGCTCGGCTCAGACGGCCAGAAGATGTCCAAGAGCCTGCGCAACTACCCGGACGTCTCCGAGGTCCTGGACCGCGACGGTTCCGACGCCATGCGATGGTTCCTCATGTCCAGCCCCATCCTCCGTGGTGGCAACCTTGTTGTCACCGAGCAGGGCATCCGCGACGGCGTTCGCCAGGTCATCCTGCCGCTGTGGAATGTGTACAGCTTCTTCACGCTGTACACCAATGCTTCGAACGTAGTGGATGGGAAAGCGGCCGGTTACGAGGCAAAACTCCGCTACGACGGCTACACCGACACCCTTGACCAGTACCTCCTGGCCAACACCGGGGACCTGGTCCGGAACATCACCGCCAGCCTGGACAGCTACGACATCTCCGGTGCCTGCGATGAACTGCGCAGCTACCTGGACATGCTCACCAACTGGTACGTCCGCCGCAGCCGGCAGCGCTTCTTTGATGAAAACGTTGACGCCTTTGATGCGCTCTTCACCGCACTGGAAGCAGTATGCCGCGTATCTGCATCCTTGCTGCCGTTGGTTTCCGAGGAGATCTGGCGCGGGCTGACCGGTGGCCGTTCCGTGCACCTGGCTGACTGGCCCGATGCTTCGCTGTTCCCGGCAAACACCGAACTGGTTGAAGCCATGGACCGCGTCCAGCAGATCTGCTCCACCGGCTCCAGCCTGCGAAAGGCCGCGAACCTGCGCGTCCGCCTGCCGTTGCAGGAACTGACGGTAGTGGCACCTGGTGCAGACGCGCTGGAAGGCTTTGCCGCCGTCGTCGCTGATGAATTGAACCTGCGTTCGGTCCGCCTGCTGGACGCTGCAACCGCGTCGCCGGAAGAATTCGGCATCGAGCAGAAGCTCGTGGTGAACGCCCGGGCTGCCGGACCCCGCCTGGGAAAGAACGTGCAGCAGGCCATCAAGGGATCCAAGTCCGGTGACTGGTCCGTCAGCGAGGCAGGTGTGGTGGTGGCAGGTGGCCTTGAGCTTGAGCCGCACGAATACACGCTGGAGACTGTGGTGGCTGAAGGGGCCGGGGACGGCAGCGCTGCCAAGAAGGCAGTAGCCGTACTGCCCGGCGGAGGTTTTGTGGTCCTGAACACGGAGGTTACTCCGGAACTTGCAGCTGAGGGGCTGGCGCGCGACATGGTCCGTGCCATCCAGCAGGCACGCAAGGACGCCGGCCTCAACGTGAGCGACCGCATCCGCACGTCCGTGGAGGCTGCACAGGATGTGGTGGATGCACTCGAAGCCAACGCGGAACTGGTCAAGACCGAGACCCTGACCTTGGAACTTGAGGTTTTGTTGGCCAGTGTCGACGAGCCGCAGGTCACCGTCGTGAAGGCAGGGGCTTGATCCATGACAGACGAATTCTCGGTCGAAAGCGTCTACGCCGAACTTCTGGGCCGCGCGCCGGAAAACAAGATGGAGCCGCGCCTTGCTCCGTTGTTCCGTGCCATGGACGTGCTGGGGGAGCCGAACAAGGCCTACCCGATCATCCACATCACCGGTACCAACGGCAAGACGTCCACTGCCCGCATGATTGAGGCCGGGCTGCGTGCCCACGGCCTGAGCACCGGCCGCTATACCAGCCCGCACCTGTCCAAGGTCACCGAGCGAATCAGCATTGACGGCGAGCCGGTGCCGGACGCAACGTTCGTGCGTATCTGGGATGAGATCCGCCCGTACTTGGAAATCGTGGACAGTGAGCTGGTAGCCGATAACCAGCCGCGGCTGACCTACTTCGAATGCCTGACCATTCTTGGCTTCGCGGTGTTCGCCGATCAGCCCGTTGATGTAGCAGTCATCGAAGTTGGCTTGGGTGGCATCACCGATGCCACCAACGTCGGCGACGGCCAAGTCTCGGTCATCACACCGATTTCGCTGGACCACACGGATCTCCTGGGCGACACCACCGAGGACATTGCCTACGAAAAGTCAGGCATCATCAAGCCCGGAGGGTTCCTGGTCAGCGCCGCTCAACCGGTGGGTGCAGCACAGGTCCTGTTGGAAAAAGCCCGTGAAGTGGATGTGCCGTTCCGCTTCGAAGGTGTTGAGTTCGGTGTCGAATCCCGCAGTGTCGCCGTGGGCGGACAGGTCCTGACCATTCAGGGACTGGCCGGACGCTACGAAGACCTCCTGCTGCCGTTGCATGGCGCCCACCAGGCCGAAAACGCAGCAGTCGCAATAGCAGCGTTGGAAGCGTTCTTCGGCGGGGGAGAGAAGGAACTCGACGCCGACGTCCTCAAGGAAGCCTTTGGGACAGTAACCTCGCCGGGCCGCCTCGAAGTTGTCCGTACTGCACCCACTGTGGTGGTGGATGCTGCGCACAACCCGGACGGGATCCGTGTTTCCGCCGAAGCCATTCAGGAGGCCTTCAGCTTCAGCAAGCTGGTGGTGGTGGTTGGCGTTCTTCGGGAGAAAGATGCGGAGGAAATCCTGAAGACGCTCAAGGAATCCCTGGGCGGACTGGCCGGCGAATTCTGCTTCACCCAGTCCAACTCTGCGCGTGCCGTTCCGGCAGCGGAACTGGCCGAACTCGCCGTCGACCTCGGTTTTGGCGAGGACAACGTCCACATCGCCGAGAAGCTCGACGACGCCCTCGAATGGGCAGTGGAACGCGCCGAATCCAACGATGACCTGGCAGGCGGCGTCCTGGTGACCGGCTCCATCACGGTGGTGGCCGAGGCCAGGATCCTGCTCGGAAAGGCCGGTGCTTGAGCATGGCAAAAATGACCAAGGCGCAGCGTGAGTGGCGGCCCGGCATGCCCAAGAAGCGCCGCTCCACCAAAGTGATGTTCGCATCCACCGTGCTGCTTCTGGAAGCCTTCGTCGCGTTCTTCGGCACCCTCGCTGTCTTCGGATTGCGGCGCGGTGAGGTGGCTCCGGGCATCATCCTGGGCGTGGGCATTGCCCTGAGCGTGGTGCTGGTGCTTGCCTGCGCCGTGTTGTCCAAACCTTGGGGAATCGCAGTGGGCTGGGGCCTGCAGCTGGTGCTGATCCTCACGGGCTTTGCCGAACCCATGATGTTCATTGTGGGAATCCTGTTCGCCATCTGCTGGTGGTACGGGATCCGGGCAGGTATGAGGATCGACCGTGAGGTAGCCCAGCGGGACCGTGAGCAGGCGGAATGGAATGCCGCCCACGGTGACAAAGCAGACCCGCAAACCCCGTAAACTGGCTGGGAAACCACCGAACACAAGCCACTGAACAATTACATTGGAGCAACTGTGAGCATTGAACGGACCCTTGTCCTGGTCAAGCCCGACGGCGTCGCCCGCAACCTGGGCGGAACCATCCTCGCCCGGATCGAAGCCAAGGGGTACACCCTGGCTGAGCTGAAGAAGGTCAACGCCACCCGCGAGCTGCTGGAGCAGCACTACGAGGAGCACGTAGGCAAGCCGTTCTACGAGCCACTGGTTGAGTTCATGCTCAGCGGACCGGTCATCGCCGCAGTCTTCGAAGGGCACCGCGTGATTGAAGGCTTCCGCTCCCTGGCCGGGACCACAGATCCCACGACGGCAGCACCGGGCACCATCCGTGGCGACTTCGGACGCGACTGGGGCCTGGCAGTCCAGCAGAACCTTGTTCACGGCTCGGATTCCGTAGATTCGGCAGAGCGCGAGATCAAGATCTGGTTCCAGGACTGATATCGCCCCGCGGTATTACAGATAAGGCCAATGTTCTTCGCGAACATTGGCCTTATCTGTCACTTCGGGAAAGATTCTCCCTAGGCGTTTGAACCCACGAAGATGTGGATGAAGGAGAAAAAGATGGTGGCGATGACGGCAACGTACAGGAGCGCCACGATGATCCAGCCCGAGTCGCCCAGCAGCTTTGCCAGGGCAGGCGGGGCCTTGATGACTCCGTGGGTGATGTTACGTATGGTCACCCAGACAAACAACGGAATCATGGCTGCCCACACCACCATGCAGAACGGGCAGAGTACGTGGATGGCATAAAGGGCCTGTGACCACAGCCAAACAACGAAGGCAAAGCCGAGGGTAACTCCGGCCTGAAGGCCCAGCCAGTAACCCCGTGAGAACTTCGCGCCCGCCAGAATGCCCATTGCCGTGGTGATGATGACGGCAAAGGCGACAATGCCGATGAACATGTTGGGGAACCCGAACACCGAACTTTGCGGTGTCTGCATGACGGCGCCACAGGAAACCCACGGGTTCACGTCGCACACCGTGACGTGGTTGGGGTCCTTGAGGACCTCGAGTTTCTCCAGAACCAAGGCTCCCGAGGCCAGCCACCCGATCACCCCGGTAATGAGAAGCAGCAGGGCAAAGGGCCTGTCCCGGGCAGTCCGGGGGATCGGGGACTGCTGCGGCCCTGCCGGCGTGGACAAATCATCCGCGGAGTTGGTGGACTGGTGTGCCAGGTTTCCCCTGGCTGTGCTCGGCATCGCGGATCTGGTCCTTTTCAACGTATGGTCCGGCCTTGCCGGTATGGGCTCTTGGGAGGATTGTAACTCCGGAGGCTGGACAGTACCCCCAGCTTCCGGCTGCGGCGGCTCCGTTGAACCGCACGACACAGCGCCCTACCGTGGGAAGGTGAACGGGTGTGAGACAATGAGCATGGCCGGAACCCGATCCACATTCGGAATCCGGTCCGGTGACTTTGTTCCCAAGACCGCCAGTATGAGCTGGGCATGCCTGGATCCAGTGATCCTTGGAAGGCCCGCCATGACAATGGACGGCACCTGGTTGTGGCAGCAGAACAACGGGTTTCAGAACATTGGCGCCGGCCTTCCAGGGCTGCCGCACCCCAATGATGGTGCGAACCGGAAGGCATACTACCGACTTCTGTCAACGCCTGCGGGTTTTGACAATATTTGCCCCACTGGGCACCGGATGTGGCGGTGTCGCTGGGGCAGGAGTGTTGCCACATATGGATAATGACCAAGTTGTAGCCGTTAATGACGAGGCAGCTCCCGCGGAAACTGCGGAAGCGCCAAAGAAAGCCACCCGGACCCGGCGCAAGGCTGCGCCCAAAGTCGCAGCCGGGGTAGAAGCGCAGGCCGCCGAAGCACCTGTGGTTGAAGCCGGCCAGGCCGCCACAGCACCGGAAGCCGCCGAAGCTCCCGCTGCGCCCGTTCGGCGTACCCGCTCACGTAAGAAGGCCGAACCTGCCGAGCCACTGCCGGGCTTGGGCGAGGAAGTTGCTGCCGCGCCGGAAGCCGCTGCAGGGAACCCGCCCGAAGCCGTTGCCGAACCCGCCCCCGAAAAGCCGGTCCGCCGTCGTCGTACTGCCAAACCCAAGGCCGAGGCAGAAGCGCCGGTGGTTGGGGAAGCACCAACCGTTGTGGAGGCCGCGGCGGAAACCGCCGTTGAACCCACGACGCCGGACGCCGGCTCCCAGCCAGCCGCGCCTGCCGCTGAAGCAGCCGGGACGGCAGCAACCCCTGAGACGGCTCCCCTTGAGGAAACCCCGGAGGAAGCTGCCGCTGCAGGTTCGTCCTCGCTCTTCCTGGAGCCTGTTTCCATCACGTCAATGATTTTCCAGGCCCCTGATCTCACCACTGTTCCCCGTGTAGCAGCCGTGGAGGAGAAGGAAGAAGAACCGGAGGAAGAAACCGGATCCGGCGCAGAGGATGAGCTGGAGGATGCCGGCAGTCGTCGTCGCCGCCGGAGCCGTGGCCGCCGTGGCCGGCGCGGAACCGAGCGCGAGGAAAACGAGACCGAAGAGGGTGCCGAGTCCGAGGACGAAGAAGCTCCGGTTGCTGAAACCTCGGACGAAGGTGTCACTTCCCGTCGTCGTCGCCGCCGCCGCCGTGGTGACCAGGACCTTGAACTGACCGGTGGAACGGATGACGACCCGCCCAACACAGTGACGCGCGTCCGTGCCCCGCGGCCCATCACGGAGACTGCACCATCGAACCGTGTTGCCAGTGTCAAGGGCTCCACCAGGCTTGAAGCGAAGAAGCAGCGTCGTCGTGAGTCGCGTGAGACCGGACGCCGCCGCCAGGTGATCACCGAGGCCGAGTTCCTGGCTCGTCGCGAATCAGTGGACCGCCAGATGATCGTCCGGCAGCGGGACGACAGAATTCAGATCGGCGTCCTGGAAGACGGGGTTCTTGCTGAGCACTTCGTCTCGAAGACCCAGCAGGACTCCTTGATCGGCAACGTTTACCTGGGCAAGGTCCAGAACGTCCTACCGTCCATGGAAGCTGCCTTCGTGGATATCGGACGCGGCCGCAATGCGGTCCTGTACGCCGGTGAAGTGAACTGGGATGCTGTGAACCTTGAGGGACAGCCCCGCCGGATCGAAAATGCCCTGAAGTCCGGCGACTCGGTCCTGGTCCAGGTCACCAAGGACCCCGTAGGCCACAAGGGTGCCCGGCTGACCAGCCAGATCTCCTTGCCCGGCCGGTATCTTGTGTACGTTCCCGGTGGATCCATGACCGGCATCTCGCGCAAACTGCCCGACGTCGAACGCAACCGCCTCAAGCGCATCCTGAAGGACCGCCTGCCGGAAAACGCCGGCGTCATTGTCCGCACGGCTGCCGAGGGCGCATCCGAAGAGGAACTGACGCACGACATCAACCGCCTTCGCGCACAGTGGGAAGGCATTGAGGGACAGGCCTCGTCCACCAAGGTCCTGGCTCCGGAATTGCTTTACGGCGAGCCGGACCTGACCATCAAGGTGGTACGTGATGTCTTCAATGAGGACTTCTCCAAACTGATCGTTTCCGGCGACGACGCCTGGGACACCATTGAGGCGTACGTTACCTACGTTGCCCCTGACCTGGTGGGCCGCCTTGAGAAGTGGACCAAGGACCAGGACATCTTTGCTGCCTGGCGTATCGACGAGCAGATCCACAAGGCACTGGAACGCAAGGTGTTCCTCCCCTCGGGCGGTTCGCTGGTCATCGACCGCACCGAAGCCATGACAGTGGTAGACGTCAACACCGGTAAATTCACCGGCAGTGGCGGCAACCTTGAGGAAACGGTCACCAAGAACAACCTCGAAGCCGCTGAGGAAGTTGTCCGCCAGCTTCGCCTCCGTGACATTGGCGGCATCATCGTCATCGACTTCATCGACATGGTCCTTGAGTCCAACCGCGACCTCGTCCTCCGCCGCATGGTTGAGTGCCTTGGCCGCGACCGCACCAAGCACCAAGTAGCCGAAGTGACGTCCTTGGGCTTGGTCCAGATGACCCGCAAGCGCATGGGCACAGGCCTCCTGGAGGTCTTTGGTGAGCAGTGCGAGCATTGCGCAGGCCGCGGCGTCGTCACCCACGACGAACCCGTGGAGCACCGCCGCGCCAACGTTGTGGCAGCTGAGCAGCACCGTCCCCACACTGAGGCCCAGCAACCCGCAGCCCGCACGGAGCGCAAGCGTCGCCGCGGCAAGGGCGGCGGACAACCCGTCGCCGAGGTCCCCGCGCAGGTCCACACCGCACCACCCGCTCCGGCTGCAGCTCCTGTTTCGACTGAGCCGCAGGACCCGGCCAAGCAGGCCAAAGCCGAGGCCACCCGGGCGGCACTGGCCACCATCGCTGCCGCCGCGCACGCAGCCCACCTGCACGACGACGAAGTTCACCGCGCGGAGGAGCAGGCACGGGCAACCGGTCAGCAGCAGGCAAGCGCCGGGCAGGCAGCCCGGAGCGAGGCTGGAGAGCCGGCCGCTCGTGAATCAGAGCGGGAAGCAGCTGTCCGTGAAGCACGGTCCACTCCGGTCCTGCGTTTCGGCGGCGAAGAAGTAGCGCTGCCGATCGGGGAACACCACGAGGAACCGCCGGCAGCCAAGCCGGCCATGAGCCTGGACCTCCTGGCAGAGGCCTTCTCACACCTTGGTGCGGCTCCTGCCGAAAAGCCGGAAGAAGTAGTCCCTCCCAAGGCGGCTGCCGCACCCGCGGTCGCCGTAGCCAGGCCTGCGGATGCAGGCCATGATGCTGCGCCGACGTCGGGCTCCCGCCGTGGGCGTCGTAACCGCAGTGCCAGCCGGGCGCAGGGCGCGGCCAACGAAACCAGCGTCGAGCACCACGAGGCTACTGCTTCAGCTGCCGGCGGAACATCGCACGAGGCCAAAGCACCTTCAGAGCCAGCCACGAAGGCCGCGTCCGCGGAGCCCATCATCCTCGGGGTGGGCGTACCGGCCTCCGAGCTCTAGTATTTCGACAACAAAGGGCCCTGCAGTAGACCGTCGCCGACGGGTACTGCGGGGCCCTTTGCCGTCCGCCCCAGCGGTCATATCCGGTCTTCAGCGTGGCGAAGTTCCCCGGCCGCTGTGCATCCCGGCTACGCTGGTGGACTGACACGGGGTGCCGGGCATTGGGCCAGGCTGAGATCCAGACCCGTTGAACCTGTCCGGTTAGCACCGGCGAAGGGATGTCCCCATGACGTTATCGTCGTACTCTCCTGTGTACCCTCTGGCCGTTTCCGGACGGGAAACCCCCCGGGTGCTGAGCATCGCGGGCTCGGACCCCTCCGGTGGTGCGGGTATCCAGGCTGATCTGAAGAGCATTGCAGCCCACGGCGGCTATGGCATGGCGGCATTGACCGCGTTGACGGCGCAGAACACCAAAGGAGTCAGCGCGGTCCATGTACCCCCGGTGGAATTCCTGCGGCTGCAGTTGGAGGCCATCAGCACGGACATCGCCATCGATGCCGTCAAAATCGGGATGCTCGGTGACGCAGCGGTCATCGATGAGGTCCGCCGCTGGCTCGAGCAGGTGCGTCCCGCCGTCGTGGTCCTTGACCCGGTGATGGTGGCTACCAGTGGTGACAGGCTCCTGCAGGGATCGGCCGAGTCGGCTTTGCGTGCCCTGCTTCCCTTGGCTGACCTCATCACGCCCAACCTGCCCGAACTTGCCATGCTGTTGGGGGAGGCTGAGGCGGCCGACTGGGCTTCGGCATTGGATCAGGGAAAACGACTCGCCGCTGAGTGCGGCAATACAGTCCTGGTGAAGGGCGGCCATTTGGCGGGGTCCGAATGCCCGGACGCGCTGGTGAACACCAGCGGACTCCTGAGCCAGGACGTCATTGAGGTAGCCGGCCCCCGGGTGGATACACAGAACAGCCATGGCACAGGATGCTCGTTGTCCTCGGCGCTGGCCACTGTCCAGGCCCGTACCGGCGACTGGGAAGTGTCCTTGCGCGAGGTCAAGCCGTGGTTGCTTGGGGCCTTGCTCAAGGCTGACAGCCTCGAGGTGGGGCTCGGAAACGGTCCGGTCCACCATTTTCATCACCAGAGGGTCCTGAGGCGAGGGGATTTTGCCGCGACGCTATGGAAGGAAGCCACTGTGGAGCTGGAGGCAATCTACAAGCTCGGGTTCATTGAGGGCCTGAAATCGGGCAAACTCCCGGAAGCTGCGTTCAACTACTACCTCGCCCAGGACGCCATCTACCTCAACGGGTACTCCAGGGTGCTGGCGCGTGCGGGCGCTCTGGCCCCCACGGAAGAAGAGCAACTGTTCTGGGCGAAAGCCTCGCAGCAATGCCTTGAGGTGGAATCGGAACTGCACAGGAACTGGCTCAGCACCCGCGAGGCATCCTCGGGGACCGGGCCGGTCACCAAGTCCTACGTGGATCATCTGCTGGCGGCCTCGGCCAGCGGCAGCTACTCCTTGGTTCTCGCAGCCATCCTGCCCTGCTATTGGCTGTACGCGGAGGTTGGCCAGCAGCTCAATGCGGCTTTTGTAGAGGCAGGGTCCCCGGCAGGGCATCCCTATGCGGACTGGCTCCGGACCTATGCCGACGAGGACTTTGCCGCAGCCACCAGGAATGCGATCAACTTCACTGACGCGGCTGCAGCTGCAGCGTCGGAGGGGGAGCGGGCGGCCATGGTGGAGGCTTTTGCCTTGTCCTGCCGCTACGAGACGGCGTTCTTCGATGCCCCGGGAGCTTTTGCCTGAGGGCTGTGGGAGAGGGCTTTTGGACTGGATCCGCAACTCGCCCACAGCGCGTCGCGGACCCAATCACGCTAATCGGCCTCAAACCCTGTAGGCTGTATGGGCACGGTGCCGGGAGAGTCCGTTTCATCTGGTGACGCAAGTCACGTGGTAGCCTCCGGACCCGGCCTCATTTGCAGCTGAAGGTCAAACTAGCGTAATCTTGATCTTCGGTGCTTACGCCAACACTTGGGTTATGCCCCTTGGAATTGTTCATGGGATGACTCGCGGACTTCGATCAGAAGTCCACGGCGTTGAGGCACAGCGCGAACCAAGCCTGATTCCGGTTCAAGGTTCCGCACGCAAATTTAGTTATAAACGTCGAGAGAAGTGAGTACCCAAGTGGTGTACGCGATTGTCCGCGCAGGCGGCCGCCAAGAAAAAGTTTCCGTTGGAGACTACGTAACGCTTAACCGCGTCCCCGGTGGAGCCGGCAGCACGCTTGAGCTGCCCGCCTTGCTCCTGGTTGACGGCGACAAGGTCACCTCCGCAGCTGCGGAACTGGCCAACGTCAAGGTTACGGCTGAGATCCTCGAAGACCTTCGTGGTCCGAAGATCGTCATCCAGAAGTTCAAGAACAAGACCGGCTACCGGAAGCGTCAGGGTCACCGTCAGGAACTGACCAAGATCAAGATCACCAGCATCGCGTAACTTTCGTTACCCGCTGTTCAGGTTTTTCAGTTTCCCCAGAAATTTAGAGGCAGGCATTTCACATGGCACACAAAAAAGGCGCGAGTTCCACTCGCAACGGTCGTGACTCCAACGCACAGTACCTGGGCGTCAAGCGCTTCGGTGGTCAGGTAGTTTCCGCAGGCGAAATCATCGTTCGCCAGCGTGGCACCCACTTCCACCCCGGTGCAGGCGTTGGCCGCGGTGGCGACGACACCCTGTTCGCCCTGCAGGCCGGTGCGGTTGAGTTTGGTACTCGCCGCGGCCGTCGCGTAGTGAACATCGTTGCTGCTGCAGCTGCAGAGTAACAACAAGTTCTGAACCGGTGGAGCGGGCCAAACGGCCCGCTCCACCGTTCTTTTAACCGCATTACAATCGACTAGGGCGCTTTGGGCGCGCTGGTTTTTGCAACAACGCTGGCAACAGCAACAAACGCTGTAGGACAGCAAATGAGGAGATCCACGTGGCTAGCTTTGTAGACCGGGTAGTACTGCACGTATCCGGCGGAACCGGCGGCCACGGCTGTGTCTCTGTCAAGCGGGAGAAGTTCAAGCCCCTCGGTGGCCCTGATGGCGGCAACGGCGGCAACGGCGGCGATGTCATCCTCCGGGTATCCGCCCAGACCACCACCCTGCTTGACTACCACCACGCACCCCACCGCCACGCCACCAATGGTGGCCCGGGCATGGGTGACTGGCGCGGCGGCAAGAACGGCGAGACCCTGATCCTTCCGGTTCCTGATGGCACCGTGGTCAAGACCAAGGACGGCGAAGTCCTGGCTGACCTCGTGGGCGAGGGTACTGAATTCATTGCTGCTGCAGGCGGCCAAGGCGGCCTTGGCAATGCCTCCCTTTCGTCCCAGAAGCGCAGGGCTCCCGGATTTGCGCTGCTCGGTATCGAAGGCGAATCCAGCGATATCGTCCTGGAACTGAAGTCCATCGCCGATATCGCGCTGGTCGGCTTCCCCTCCGCCGGCAAGTCCAGCCTCATCGCTGCGATGTCTGCTGCCCGGCCGAAGATCGCCGATTACCCCTTCACCACCCTCATTCCCAACCTTGGTGTGGTCCAGGCCGGAGATATCCGCTTCACTATCGCCGATGTTCCCGGGTTGATTGAGGGCGCCAGCGAAGGCAAGGGCCTTGGCCACAACTTCCTCCGCCACGTTGAGCGCTGCGCCGCACTGGTGCACGTTCTGGACTGCGGAACCCTTGAATCGGACCGCGATCCTTTGTCCGACCTCGCCATTATCGAGGCGGAATTGGAGAAGTACGCGGTTGACATGAGCTACGCGGGAGTTGACGGCGAAGTCGTACCGCTCAACGAGCGCCCCAAGCTTGTGGTCCTCAATAAGGTTGACCTTCCTGATGGCAAGGATATGGCCGAGTTCGTCCGTCCGGACCTGGAAGCACGCGGCTACCGTGTCTTCGAAGTCTCAGCTACCAGCCATGAGGGCCTGCGCCAGCTCGGATTTGCGATGGCCGAGATCGTCAAGGCTGCCCGGGATGCTGTGGCAGTCGCACCTCCCAAGGTGGCCCCGCCCGTCCTCAGGCCGCGCGCAGTCAACGAATCCGGCTTCAAGATCCGCCGCGAGGAAAAGAACCTCGAGCCGCTGTTCCGCGTCCTGGGCGAAAAGCCCGTGCGGTGGGTCAAGCAGACCGACTTCACCAACGAAGAGGCCATCGGCTACCTTGCAGACCGACTGGCCAAGCTGGGTGTTGAAACGGAGCTCTTCAAAGTTGGCGCCAAGCCGGGCGATACCGTGGTCATCGGTGAGGACGACGGCGTCGTGTTCGACTGGGAGCCCACCATGATGGCCGGTGCCGAACTCCTGGCCACCCCCCGTGGTACCGACATCCGCGTTGCCGACATTGGCGATCGCCCCACGCGTTCGCAGAAGCGTGATGAGCAGATCGAGCGCCGCGAAGCAAAAGCAGCCGCGCGTGCAGAACTTGAAGCCGAGCGCAAGGCAGGCATCTGGACCGAATCCGTCAGTGGCCGCCGCGCCCAGACTGTGAGGGAGAGCACACTGGACTCCGGTGATGACGACTAGGACCATCGACGCTCCTGGCACGGCCGAGGGCCTTGAACGCCAGGCCCTCGCCACCGCCAAGCGAATTGTAGTCAAGGTCGGTTCCTCTTCCCTGACGAGCATCAAGGGCGGTATTTCGGAAAAATCCCTGGCAGGCCTGGTGGATGCCTTGGCAGAGAAGCGCAATGCCGGCACCGAAATTATCCTGGTTTCCTCCGGGGCAATCGCCGCTGGCCTTGCTCCCTTGGGGTTGGCCAAACGGCCAAAGGACCTGGCAACGCAGCAAGCTGCTGCCAGTGTGGGCCAAGGACTGCTGATGGCCCGCTACACGCAGGCCTTCAGTGCCCATGGCGTGACGGTCAGCCAAGTGTTGTTGACCGCGGACGACCTGATGCGCCGCACCCAGCACACCAACGCCTTCAGGGCCCTGGACCGGCTGCTGAACCTCGGCGTAGTGCCGGTGGTTAACGAAAACGACACTGTGGCTACCCACGAGATCCGGTTCGGCGACAACGATCGCCTGGCCGCCCTGGTGGCACACCTGGTCCGCGCCGATGCCTTGGTGCTGCTGTCCGACGTCGACGCCCTCTACGACGGTCCGCCGTCCCAGGGTGCCAAGCGTATTCCGCTGGTCCAAGGTCCCCAGGACCTCGCCGATGTGACCATCGGCAAGGCCGGCAAGGCCGGCGTCGGAACCGGTGGAATGATGACCAAGGTTGAGGCGGCCTCGATCGCGGCCGGCTCCGGCATCCATGCCCTGGTAACGTCCACCGCCAATGCCGCAGCCGCCTTGGCGGGGGAGGACGTGGGGACCTGGTTCTCGGTCAACGGCAACCGCAAGCCCGTCCGGCTTTTGTGGTTGGCGCACCTGGCTACGGTTCAAGGACGGTTAATGCTCGACGACGGTGCGGTCAAAGCCGTACGCGAACGGCATAGGTCACTCCTTCCTGCGGGCATTTCGGAGGTAAGCGGTGACTTCGAAGCAGGCGACCCCGTGGAGATGGTGGCACACGACGGAACCGTGGTGGCACGTGGGCTGGTGAACTACTCCTCGGACGAACTTCCACGCATGCTGGGGCGCACTACCCAGGAGCTCGGGCAGTCGATGGGCCGGGGCTACGACCGCGAAGTTGTTCATGTTGATGATTTGGTGCTCCTCCGGACGTCCCGCTCATCTAAACTTGGAGCATGACTGAAGCGCTGACCCCTGATGCCCCTGTGATCTCCGACGTTTCCGGTGCTGCCGGTATCACGCCGGAGAACCCTGTGGCAGGAGGCGCTCCGCTCTCCCCGGAGGATGTCCAAGCCGCAGTCCACGCCATTGCCGACCGTTCCCGTAAGGCCGCCCGCCGCATGGGCCAGGCAAACCGCGCCTGGAAGGACCGTGCGCTGCGCGCCATTGGAACTGCCTTGGTGGAGAACCGGCAGCATGTTTTGGAGGCCAACGCCAAGGACATCGCCGTGGGCCGCGCCAATGGGACCTCGGCAGCACTCCTGGACCGATTGACCCTGACGCCTGCCCGGATTGACGGCCTCGTTGCCGCGCTGGAAAACCTTGCCGGTTTGCCCGATCCCGTGGGAAACGTGGTTCGCGGACAGACGCTCCCCAACGGCCTCCGGCTGCGGCAGGTCAACGTGCCCATGGGCGTGGTGGCCGCAATCTACGAGGCACGCCCCAACGTCACAGTCGACATCGCTGGCCTGGCCCTGAAAAGCGGCAACGCCGTGATCCTCCGTGGCGGCTCCGCTGCTGCGAACACCAATGAAGCGCTGGTGCGGATCCTTCGGGAAGCACTGGACTCCGTGGGCTTGCCGGCCGATGCTGTCCAGACCGTGGACCAGTACGGCCGCGAAGGCGCCAACGTGCTCATGCGTGCCCGCGGCCGCGTGGATGTCCTCATACCCCGTGGTGGGCGCGACCTCATCCAGACGGTTGTGACCAACTCTGCCGTGCCCGTCATTGAAACAGGCGAAGGCAACGTCCACATCTTCATCGATGAGTCGGCAAGTGAAGAAATGGCCGTGGAGATCCTCCTTAACGCCAAAACGCAGCGCCCCAGTGTCTGCAACACGGTGGAGACCCTTCTGGTGCACTCCCGTGCAACGGTGCTTCCTGCTGTCGCCAAGGCCCTGCGCGCACACGGGGTGACGCTCCATGTGGACGAGAGGGTTGCCGCTGCGTTGGGTGCGGACGTTGAAACCGTTCCCGCGGACGACGACGACTGGGCCACCGAGTACATGGACCTTGACTTGGCGGTAGCCATGGTGGACAACCTGGATGAGGCACTCCACCACATCCGCACGTGGACAACGGGGCACACCGAGGCGATCCTCACCAACAACCTCGCGAACGCCGAGAAATTCATCGCGGAAATCGATTCTGCAGCGGTGATCGTGAACGCTTCCACGCGGTTTACCGACGGCGGTGAACTGGGACTCGGTGCCGAGGTCGGCATTTCGACGCAGAAGCTGCACGCGCGCGGTCCCATGGGACTCACTGAGCTGACTACCACCAAGTGGATCGTCCAAGGCGAAGGCCAAGTCCGCAGCTAGCAACGCGGTAACATAGAACAGAAGTCCGGAACGTCGGGAAGCCCCGCCGTGCAAAACCTTTGAGAACCAACTAGGGGAGAAGATGCTGTTTCAGCAGATCGCCACGTCCATTGCCGCCGAAACTGAAGGCGGCGGCCACGAGGAACTCGCACCCCTGTGGGCAGAGCCTTGGGTCTTTGGCATCGTGATGTTCGCGTTCCTGCTTGTCCTCATGTTCGTCACTCTCTCCTACACCAACCTGGGCAACCGCCACGAGGCTGTTGAAGAGCACGCTGACCCGCACCGCCAGCACCCGAACAAGCACACCCACGGGCAGGGCCACTAACATTATTGCCGCAACACCACGTGGGGAGTCGGGGCGCAGGCTCCGGCTGGGCGTGATGGGTGGAACGTTCGATCCCATTCATCACGGCCACCTTGTGGCTGCCAGTGAAGTAGCAGCCAAGTTCGGACTCGACGAAGTGGTTTTCGTGCCCACGGGACAGCCTTGGCAGAAATCGCACAAGCTCGTCAGCGAGCCGGAGCACCGGTACCTGATGACAGTGATCGCCACGGCTTCCAACCCGAGGTTCACGGTGAGCCGGGTGGACGTTGACCGTCCCGGGCCCACGTTTACCATTGACACCCTTCGTGATCTTCGGGCCCAGCGTCCAGATGCAGACCTGTTCTTCATCACCGGAGCTGATGCCCTGGCCCAGATCCTGTCCTGGAAAGATGTGGACGAGTTGTGGTCCCTGGCGCACTTTGTCGGGGTCACCCGTCCCGGACATGAACTGAACGACCTCGGGCGAACTGATGACGTCAGCTTGCTCGAAGTCCCTGCCATGGCGATCTCTTCCACGGATTGCCGCATCCGCGTAGGCGCAGGCAACCCTGTCTGGTACCTCGTGCCTGACGGCGTGGTGCAATACATCGCAAAGTATGGACTGTACGCACCCCAGCCTCCAGCCGGGGAGCTGACGCCAGCACTATCCGGATCAGACGACCAAGCACGTACTGAATGAGTTTTTAATGAGCAGCCAGGAACAGCGACCCATCCGCAGCAGGCGTGAGCTTCGCCGCGCCCGGGAAGAGCAGGCTGAGGGCACGGCACAGCCAGAGGCATCAGCGCAGCAAGAGGCAACAGCGAAACAAGATGCAGCTGCCCAGTCAGCCCAGGCGAGCGGCGCTGCCCAGCCGAGCGGCGCTGCCCAGCCGAAGACGCCGGCTCAGCCGAGCGGCGCTGCCCAGCCGAAGACGCCGGCTCAGCCAAGCGGCCCAGCCCAGCCGAAGACGCCGGCAACGGCCGCCGGGGACCCGGTGTCGCCCGCCAAAACCAACACTGGTGACAGCACAGACCGTCCCGTGGCCCGCAATCGCCGGGCCGCTGATGGTCCCGTGGATGCAGTAGGAACCGCAGCGCAGGAGCGATCCTCGCAGGTCCGGGCACGTGACCGTGCAGCTCTGCGGACCATCAAGGAACTTGCGGACAAGGAAGAACAACTTTCCGGCGGCGGGCCTCCCACCCGGCGTCAGCTCCGACTTCAGCAGCTTCAGGCCGAGGTTGCTACGTCGATGAATCCAATCGTTCCAGCAGCGGGTTCAACGCAGGAAGCGGCCAAACCTGGTTCCCCGACGCCCGAGGCCGGAAAAGCTGACGCGCAGGCGGCCGGCAACCCCACGACAGCCAATGCCCAGCCTGGTTCAGTCCAGCCGGGTTTGTCCAAGCCCGACGCCGCCAAGCCCGACGCAGCCAAGCCCGACGCCGCCAAGACCTCGGCTCACCAGCCCGGTTCTGCCAAGCCCGACACCATCAGGGCGGAGGGTGCAAAGCCCGGTGCGGTACAGCAGGATTCTGCACAGCCCGGTCCGACCAAACCCGGTTCTGCACAGCCCGGTCCGTCCCAGCCTGAGGCCGTCAACGCCGGAGCCGCCCAGGGGCCACTCCAAGACAAAGCCCCTGAGGCCGCTGCGGAATCCGGGATGTCCGTCGAGCAGGCGCTGGCTGTCCGTGAATTGATTGCCGCGCAGGTCCAGAACCAGACGGCCAAGTTGGAGCACATTGCCGAGCAGGATCCGTTGGCTGTTGATCCAACGGTACTGGCGGAGCAGATTGCCTTGGCCGAGCGTGCGGCGGTCCTGAACAAACGTGCTGCAGCCAAGCAAAAGCTCGCCGATCAGAACCAGGCCGAGCAACAAAGGGCCGGGCAACAAAAGGCCGAGCACACCAAGTCTGGCCAGGCCAAGTCGCAGGCGGCCACTTCCGGTCCGTCCACCGCCAACAACCTTGCCATGGTGACTCCTTTGGAGTTCGTCAAGGTTCCTGGTGTTGAGCGCCCGGTCATGAAGCGTCCCAGCACCACCTTTGTGCCCCTGATTACCTCAGCAGGTCCAGCAGTGGACCAGCCGCAGGTCAAGAAGCCGGCTTCCCGGGGCCGTGCAGGAGTTCTTGCCCGTGCTGAAGCTGTTGCCAGGTCGGCCAGGAAAAAGCCTGTTGCCTCAGTAGAGCCCAGCGAAGACACGCAGCGACCACCAATTTCCGCCAGCACCGCTTACGGGCTGGATCCATTGGACGCCAATACGGCGGGACTGGCCAGGGCGCAGCGCAACAGGCTCCTGCAGTACGGTGTTTTGGCTTTGGGCCTGGTTGCGCTCATCGTCGGCATCATCATGATCACCAGCGGCTAGTTCCGCTTTATCCCGGCATACGCCACATCAAGGCCACAGGCCACAACAAGGAGTCCCCGTGTCTGCACATGAACAATCCATCACTCTCGCCCGCCACGCCGCGCGTGCCGCTGCCGATAAGCTTGCCGAGGACATCGTAGCCCTGGATGTCAGCGAGCGGTTGGCTCTTACCGACATCTTCCTGATTGCTTCTGCTCCTACGGAGCGCCAGGTCAATGCAATCGTGGATGGCATTGAGGAAGAACTTCTCAAGCAGGATCTTCGTCCCGTACGCCGCGAGGGTCGCTCGGAGGGCCGCTGGGTTCTGCTCGATTACGCAGACATCGTGATCCACGTCCAGCACGCTGAGGATCGGGTGTTCTACGCCTTGGAACGCCTCTGGAAGGACTGCCCTGTAGTTGACCTGGAGCTCGGTGACGACGCCTCGGCAAAGGCTGTTTCTGCGGAGGACTCCGAGCACTAGGGAATGACGGCAACCGAATATTCCCGATTTGGAATTTTCGGAAATGCTGTTCTAAGATATTTGAGTTGCTTCGGCGCGGATGGCTGAAATGTTGACCGCGAAGCAGCAAGAATATGGGGCTGTGGCGCAGCTGGTAGCGCACCTGCATGGCATGCAGGGGGTCAGGGGTTCGAGTCCCCTCAGCTCCACCATCAAGGGTCCTGCTTTCCTCAAGGAAGGCAGGACCCTTTTGCTGTCCCCGGAAGGTAGCTTTACGAACTGCCCCCGCGGCGCGAACTGCCCCGGCGGCGCGAACTGCCCCGGCGGACGAAGCAAGGCTCCGCCTTGGGCGCGGGTGATTACTTGTCGGCGCCTGACGCCAATGCCGGCAGCATGAAGCCCCACATCTGCTCGATTCTTGCCATGACATCGTCCCGCCCGGTGAGGACCTCGGAGACCATCTGGACTCCTGTAAAGGAGGAAACCAGGTAGCGGGAAAAGGCTGCAGCGTCCAGGTCGGCCCGGACATCGCCCTCCGCCTGGGCTTGGACCAGCAACTGCTCGGCCGTGGTGATCCAATCCTGGTAAGGGCCGGATACGTCAGCTTGGAAGGCGGAGGCCTCGAAGGTGAGTCGGATACCACCTTGCACAATGGGGACATCCAAAAGTTGCTGCCCGAACATTCTGCAGAGTCCGATGAGTTTTTCCAGGGCCGGGTTGTCGGAGGATGCAATGTCGGCGCCGGCAGCCTGTACCAAGGCGTGTTGCTCGTCGATCACGGCCAGGGCAAGGTCCCGTTTGGAAGTGAAGTGAAAGTAGAGTGCGCCTTTGGTCACGCCCGCACGTCTGGTGATGTCGGCCAGGCTGGCGTTTCCGTACCCGATGTCCGCAAACACCCGTGCCGCACCTTCGATGACTGCCAGGCGGGTGTCCTGTGCACGTTGCTGCATCGGCGGTGAGTGACCTTTCCAGTAATTGCGCGGGACGCGATGATCCGCGGGCATTGCCCGGGCGAAGTGCTGCGGGAACCCCATAACGCTATCATCGGCCCTACTTCCGTTCCCTCAATTAAACCGACTGAACGGTTTGGTTTCTGGAGGCATGGATCTTAGACTTCTTAGGGAGCGGGCTGTTTACAGCGCGCCCGACGGCAGCCCGTTTGGGGGAGGCGCGGTGGTTTCGTCCAGCGCGCCTTGGCTGCCGGACGCCACAATCAAGGGCCGTCATCAGTGTGAGGCGGTTCACTCGCAGGCGATTTCTCTTCTCGGGGGATTGTGGTTAGTATTGACGAGTTGCTTCGACGGGAAGAGAAAAACTTCGCCAAGGAGTGAACAAATCCGGGGCTGTGGCGCAGCTGGTAGCGCACCTGCATGGCATGCAGGGGGTCAGGGGTTCGAGTCCCCTCAGCTCCACTTCGGAAAAAGACCCCGCTCAATTGAGCGGGGTCTTTTTGCTTTGCCTGGAAGCAGCAGGTCTATTCAGGCCGCTTGGCGAATTCGGCACCGCTGACGAACTCGACACCCTGGAACGGCTGGTCGCCAACTACGTGGGCGTTGTGTCCCGGTGGGATCGAGTAGGAATCGCCGGCGGTGATACTGACCCGGCCGCCGTCGTCGGTTTCAACGTCCAGCGTGCCGGAAACGCAGAATCCCACATGGCTCAATTGGCAGGAATCGGTACCAACTATTGGTTTGATGCAGTCGGCCCAGTTCCAACCCGGTTCAAAGGTCATACGGCCGATTGTGTAGTCTCCCACCGTGACAAGATCCAGCACCGTCTTTTCCGGGCGCCGGGCTTCATCGGGAGAGTTGTGGGACTTTACTTCAAGGTTCGTGACAACATTGACACTCATGGCTTCTCGCAGGGGAGGGGGAGCCGGAATGGGGAATGGTCCCGGTGCCTGGCTCCTTGGCCACCGCGACGCGTGCCTGCCGCCGGTGTGATGGGTTCACCACGTGTGGGGACAACCAGGTGTTTGAGTGCTGCACTCTCAGGGTCCTCCCAAGCACTGGCAAAGTCGAGTCAAAAAGGCAACGAAAGTGAGAACCTGCATCGTGACGGCATTGGAATTGGACGCTGTTTTTGGCTCGTTGAGCAGGCTCCCTGACGTTGCGGCGGAGAACTTGCTTGCCTACGACGCCACGGATCGCCTTCTGTTGGAAACTGCGGCCGGAATGCTCGAGGACGGCTCGGAATTGGTAGTGGTGGGGGACCGTTACGGAGCCCTGACGCTGGGAGCCCTGGCCGGGCTCGGTGTCGGGCATGTCCGTGTCCACCAGGATCTGGCCACCGGAAGGCTCGCCTTGGAGCGCAACGCAGCCGCAACAGGTTTGGAAGGCCGCTTCACGCAGGACGGGTTGGATTCGGACTTGCTGGCCAACGCCGGACTGATCCTCGTCCAACTGCCGAAGTCACTGGCTGAACTGGAGGAAATTGCCGATGCCGTGGCACGCTTCGCAGCCAAGGATGCGGTGGTCTTGGCAGGTGGCCGGGTCAAGCACATGTCGATGGGTATGAACGCGGTCCTTGAGAAGTACTTCTCCTCCGTCCAACCCCAACTGGCCCGGCAGAAATCCAGGGTGCTCATTGCCCGGGACCCCAAAGATGCTCCGGACACGCCCCCTTTCCCCGTGGTGGAACCGCTGCCGGAGCTGGGAATCACGGTGTGCGCGCATGGTGCAGTCTTCTCCGGCGCGCGCCTTGACATCGGGACACGCTTCCTTCTGACGTACCTGGAGATGATGCCCTCAGCACGCCGCGTGGTGGACCTGGGGTGTGGCACCGGAATACTGGCCACCATGTATGCCCTGCGGCATGAAGAGGCCAACGTGCTGGCCACGGATCAATCCGCTGCTGCTGTTGCCTCGGCCCGCGGTACCGCCGATGCCAATGGGGTGGGGGAGCGGGTCGCTGTCCTGCACGATGACGCCATCTCCACGCTGGCGCCCGGCAGTGCGGACCTCATCCTGCTGAACCCGCCATTCCATGTCGGGGCCAGCGTCCATGCGGGAGCAGCCCTGAAGATGTTCGAGGCAGCCTCGCGGGTCCTGGCGCCGGGTGGCGAACTGTGGACCGTTTACAACAGCCACTTGCAGTACCGCGGCCAGTTGGAAAGGCTGATCGGGCCGACGTCGGAGGTTGGCCGCAACCCGAAGTTCACGGTGACGCGCAGCCTCAAATCCTGAGGCCACCGTCATCAAGCCACGGTCCGGGGAGCTGTCACATACAATTCAGGGGCATTGTTATCAAGCCCTGACCCGGGCGCCAGCGTGTGCTCGTATCCGCGGGGGCACGGGTATCGTACGATGCAGACACAGACTAAATTCGACGAAGTTTTTCCGAATGACGAGGGGCATCAGTGACTGAGATCCGGCAGCCGACACCGAGGCGCGGAACGAATCTACCCCGCATGGGGGACTTCAATCTGACCGTCATTCTGGAGGCGATCCGGCGCTCGGCGCAGGGACTCAGCCGCGTGGAGCTGGCGCAGATTGTTGGACTTTCCCCCCAAACCATTTCCAATATTTCCCGGCGCCTGCTGGATCAGCAGCTGATTGTCGAGGCAGGCAAGGAAGGTTCGGGCCCGGGCAAGCCGCGGACCATCCTGCGGTTGAACCCTGCCGGGATGTATGCCGTGGGCGTACATCTGGACCCTGCCGTGATCACTTTCGTAGTCCTTGACTTGTTGGGCAACGTTGTCCGGCATTCCCGGATGTCCACCCCTGGCGGGGACCCCGCCGACGTCATCACCAGTATCGCGGCGCAAATAAAGGTTCTGGTGGAAGAGTCGGGCGTAGATGCGTCCAAGATCGCCGGACTTGGCGTTGCCGTCCCCGGCCCCATAGATCTGGATGAAGGTTCCGTGGTGGAGCCGCCCCTGTTGACCAGGTGGAACCGGGTGCGTATCCGTGAAGCCCTGAGCGAGGCCACCGGTCTTGAGACCTTGGTGGACAAGGACGTCACCAGCGCGGCTGTGGCCGAGACCTGGGCAGGCGGCGCGAGCGGTGCCGGCAGCTTTGTCTTTATGTACATGGGTACGGGCATCGGTTGCGGAATTGTGCTCAACGACGAAGTGGTCCGTGGAACCTCCGGCAATGCCGGAGAGATCGGGCACATCGTGGTTGACCCTTCCGGCCCGTTGTGCGATTGCGGATTGCACGGTTGCGTCAAGTCATCCTGCATCCCCCAGGTCCTGGTGGCCGAGGCCGAAGCAGCCGGTGTCCTGGATGGTCGCCGCGAGGGCAGGGACGGACCCGAAGTCCAGGAGCGTTTCGCCGAGCTGTGTGACGAGGCTGACGCCGGGAACAAGAAAGCAATTGCCATCCTGGACAAGTCGGCCACCCTGGTGGCCCGTGCTGTGTCGGTGGTGACCAATACCTTGGATGTTGAGCGCGTGGTCTTTGGTGGTCCCTTCTGGGGCCGGATGGCGCCCTACTTCCTGGAGCGGGTGCCGGAATTGCTGGACAGGAACAATGCTGCCCGGATGATTCATGACCTCGAAGTTGTAGGAACCGGAGTGGGCGAGGATGTGGGCGCAATCGGCGCCGCGTGCCTCGTCCTGGAGCACATGCTGGCACCGCGTGCCCAGCGGCTCCTTCTGGAAGGCTGATTCAGTACTGCGTTTGACGGATTGGAGCACCATGGGCCGCCCGATGAAGTTAGCCGGTTTGAGGCATGTGGCGGGAAGGCTTGCCGCCATGGTTTCAATCGCCGCCGTGGTTGTTGCTGCAAGTTCCTGTTCACCCACGCCTGACGCGGCAGGGAATAAGACGCTGAAGATCGTCTATCAGAAGACGGATGCCTTTACTGCCCTCGACGCCGTCATGCAGGACGCCAAGAAGGAGTTTGAGGCCGCCAACTCCGGTGTGACGGTGGAGCTTCAGCCCATCCAGGCAAACGATGACGACTACGGTACCAAGCTCGCCTTGGCGCAGCGTTCAGCGGACACCGCGCCGGATGTCTTCTACGAGGACACCTTCAAGGTCCGTTCGGATGTCGACGCCGGATACCTCCTTAAGCTTGATCCCTACCTTGAAAAGTGGGATGACTGGTCCCTGTTCAACGATGCTGCCAAGGCCGCCGGCCGTGCAGATGACGGCAGTATTTACGCTGTGCCTCTGGGTACGGATACCAGAGCCATTTGGTACAACAAGAAAGTCCTCCAAAAGGCGGGTATTTCCTTGCCCTGGCAACCTAAGTCCTGGGAGGACGTCCTGACCATGGCCCGTGCGGTGAAGGCATCGGATCCGAACGCGATCGCCTTCAATATGTATGCGGGCAAAGGCACCGGCGAAGGTTCTGTCATGCAGGGGTTCTATGAGCTTCTGTATGGGACCGACAGCACTTTGTATGACGTGGATGCAAAGAAGTGGGTGGTCGGCTCGCAGGGATTTACGGACTCGCTGGCTTTCCTGAAGACCCTGTACGACGAGAAACTCGCAGTGAGTCCTGCCGAGGCCCTGGATGCCAACATCTGGAAGAAGGTCTTTGGCGAGTGGTTCCCCCAGGGCAAACTGGCAGCCACCGTGGAAGGTTCCTACGCGCCGTCGTTCTGGCAGAAGGGCGGCACCTACGAATGGGCCGGATATGAGCAGGACATGGGCGTCGCCATGTTCCCCACCCGTGATGGTCAGGAGCCCGGAGGCGTCAGTATGTCCGGTGGCTGGACGCTGGCAGTAGGTGCGAACAGCAAAAGCCCTGACCTCGCCTTCCAGTTCCTCACCACGGCGTTGAACAAGAAGAACGCCCTGGCCTATGACGTCAATAATTCACAGATTGCTGTCCGGACCGATGTTGCCGCAGAAGCTGATTATCTGGCTGCCAACCCCTTTGTGAAAGATGTTTCGGACCTGGTGGCAGTGACCCACTACCGGCCGGCCACTGCCGATTACCCGAAGATCTCCACTGCCGTCCAGGTGGCCACAGAGTCAGTGATCACTGGCAAGCAAAGCCCCGAGGACGCTGCGGCGGAATACGATGCCACAGTTCGCCGGCTTGTTGGTGAGGACAAGGTCCTGGAGAAATGAGCATGCGCCGCATCCTGCGGCTTCTGCCGGTGGTTCCCGCCATTTTGCTGCTGGTGGTCTTCCTGCTGGCTCCGGTGCTGTGGTCCTTTTACGCGTCCCTTACTGACGCCGCGTTGACGGGCAAAGCGGCGAGGGATCCCCAGTGGGTGGGCGCCGGGAATTATCTCCGGATGTTCGGCGACGACTCGTTTCCGCTTGCGACGTGGCTGACAGTGGTGTTCGTCGCCGCATCTGCGGTGCTGGGCCAGAACGTCCTGGGTTTGCTGATAGCGCTGCTGATGACGCGATCACACAGGTTGGTCTCTTCCTTGGTGGGTACAGCGGTGGTTTCAGCGTGGGTGCTCCCGGAAATCGTGGCGGCGTTTGCTGCTTATGCCTACTTCAACCGGGACGGAACATTGAACCAGATGATGGGCGTGGTGGGCATCGAGGGGCCGGATTGGCTGTATTCCTTTCCCCTGGTGGCGATCGTCCTGGCCAACACCTGGCGCGGCACGGCCTTCTCCATGCTGGTGTATCGGGCTGCGCTGGCCGATGTACCCAGGGACATTTCCGAAGCAGCCCTGATGGACGGCGCCCGTGGATGGCAAAGGCTCACCTTCATCACCCTGCCGTTGATCCGGAACAGCATCACCACCAACCTGATGTTGATCACGCTCCAAACGCTGGCAGTGTTCACGCTTATTTGGGTGATGACGGCGGGCGGCCCGGCCAATGCCAGTACTACGCTGCCTGTTCTGGCCTACCAGGAGGCGTTCAAGTTCGGCGACATCGGATATGGCACCGCCGTGGCCTCCGTGCTGATCCTGTTGGGTATGGTCTTCGGCGCCATTTACGTTCATCTGTTGCGGGAGCGGCGCCCATGACCACCCAAGGACTGCGAGCGCGCAGAACCAGTACAGGCACGACGACGGGTGGCGGCTCCCGTTCCCGGGCACGGCTTGGGGCGAATATCGCCTTGGTGCTGATCGGGGTGTGCTTCGTGGCGCCCCTTCTGTGGTTGCTGTTGGCTGCCGTCGATCCCCAGGCCGGCTACCGGACGAAGGTGCCGTCGTCGCCGTCGGGCGCCAATTTCAGCGCCGTGCTGACTCCGGAGCTGCTGTTCCAGCCGTTGGCCAACAGTTTTTGGTTGTCTGCCGGGACAGCTGCGGTGAACCTCGTGGCCGCGGTGCTTGCTGCGTATCCCTTGTCCAGGTACCAATCCCGGTTCAACAAGCCGTTCATGTATACGGTGCTGTTCGGTACCTCGTTGCCGGTGACAGCAATCATGGTTCCGGTGTACGGGCTATTTGTCCAACTTCATCTCTTGGATTCGATGCCGGCAACCATATTCTTCATGGCCACCACCACGCTGCCCATGGCGATCTGGATGACCAAGAACTTCATGGACTCGGTCCCTTTGGAGCTGGAGGAAGCGGCGTGGATGGACGGGGCATCGCCCATGACCGCGCTGCGCACCGTTGTCCTGCCACTGATGGGGCAAGGGCTCGGAGTGGTGTTCATTTTCGTCTTCATCCAGGCGTGGGGGAACTTCTTTGTTCCGTTCATCCTGTTGTTGTCGCCGGGCAAGCAGCCGGCGGCGGTATCCATCTTCAGCTTCTTTGGCCAGCATGGGGCGATCGCCTACGGCCAGTTGGCGGCGTTTTCGATCCTGTATTCGGTCCCGGTGCTGGTGCTCTACGCCCTTGTGTCACGGGGACTGGGTAACTCCTTTGCCCTGTCCGGGGCCATGAAGGGGTAGCGGGGCCATGAAGGGGTAGCTGGAGCCAAAGGGGTTAGTCAGTCGATGTCCTCCACGATCACACCGTAGGGGATGGATTCGTCCAGGTGTGCCTGGTGGCCGGTGGAGCCGGTGTTGTAGACGATCCTTACGCCGTGGCGTTCATCGGCGGCGGACTGGAGGAGGACGGGCCGTACTGCGTCAATGACGTGTTGGTCCTGGGCGGCGAGGTAGTTCTGGTAGGCGGCTGGTAGCTGATGCATGGCAAAAGGATAGACCTCGAAAGGCTGCATGGGGAGGGGTCCCCATTGCGGCCCTGAACAGGGAGGGCTTGGATAGAGTGGCCCATGCAGGGTCGCGCATCACGTACCAGGTACCGCGTACCAGGTACCGCGTGCCGGAACTGCCCGGGGATCAGAGAAGCCAGCGAGGGGACCAGAGTGCAACAGACCACAGCCACGGCCGGAATCGATGCACCGGACATGGCCCGTGCCCAGCAGCTGGTGGGGAGCATCGTGCGGAGTTTCGAGAACAAGGTGGTTGGCCAGTCCAGGCTTCGTGAGACCCTGGTCATCGGGTTGTTGACCGGCGGCCACGTCTTACTGGAAAGTGTTCCAGGCCTTGCCAAGACCACTGCCGCGCAGGCCATTGCGGAGTCCGTCAGTGCAGAGTTCCGCCGCATCCAGTGCACACCGGACCTGCTGCCCAGTGACATTGCGGGCACCCAGATTTTTGATGCGGCCAAGGGCACGTTCGTCACCCAGCTGGGCCCGGTCCATGCCAACATCGTCCTGCTGGATGAAATCAACAGGTCCAGTGCCAAGACGCAGAGCGCCATGCTGGAGGCCATGCAGGAACGGCAGACCTCCATCGGTGGTGAGTCCTATCCTTTGCCGCAGCCGTTCCTGGTGTTGGCAACACAGAACCCGATCGAGCAGGAGGGGACGTACAGGCTGCCCGAAGCCCAGATGGACCGCTTCATGCTTAAGGACGTCCTGGACTATCCAAGCCCGGCCGAGGAAGCCGAGGTCATCCGACGGATCGACGCCGGGGTGTTCGATGCCGGGCAGAAACCGCCGGCTGCTGCTTCCCTGGACGCCGTGGTCCAGGTCCAGGAACTCGTGAAGCGGGTTTACATCGACCCTGCCATCGTCAGGTACATCGTCGGCCTTGCCTATGTCACCCGCCATGCCTCCCAGTACCTGGAGCCCCGGCTGGCCAACCTGGTGGAGTTCGGCGCCAGCCCCAGGGCCAGCATTGCCTTCAGCCAGGCGGCACGGGCGCTGGCCCTGCTCAACGGCCGGGACCACGTGATTCCCGAGGACGTCAAGAGCCTTGCCCACCGCATTTTGCGTCACCGCATCATTCTGGGATTCGATGCCGTGGTGGAAGGTGTCCCGGTGGAGGCCGTCATTGATGCCGTCGTGGCGTCCGTCCAGACACCGTAGCGGGGACAACGAGTGCCCAGCCTGCTTCGCCGGGTCAAGTCGAAGATGTTCATCTTCGCCCACCGGCGGACCCTTACCCTGCTTGATGGCGAGTACGGCTCTGTCTTCAAAGGCCGCAGCCTGGACTTTGACGAGCTTCGGGCCTACGTGCCCGGAGATGAAGTCAGGGACATTGATTGGAAGGCCACCGCACGGCACGGCTCGCCCCTGGTCAAGCGGTATGTTGCGGTCCGCCGGCATTCAGTGCTGTTGCTGGTGGATACCGGCAGGACCATGGCCGCCCAGGCGTTGTCCGGTGAATCGAAGAAGGACCTCGCCGTTCATGCTGCCGGGGTCCTGGGCTATTTGGCGTGCCGTCACGGTGACGACGTCGGCCTGCTGCACGGCAATGGAACCACAAGCCGGTATGTCCCGCCGCGCAGCGGTGAGGAGAACCTGGAACGACTCCTGCGGGAGGTGGACTCGAGCATTTCGGACCAGGGGCCGGCCAGTTCCCTCGCGGAGCAACTGGACTACGTCCTGCGGTACCTCAAGGGACGCCTTCTCATTGTTGCCATCGCGGACGAGTTCATGCCAAACGCCCGCACTGAGAGCCTGATGCGCAGGCTTCGAGCCAGGCACGAAGTCCTCTGGCTCACCATCCGGGACGCGGACCTTGCGCCGGTGGCCGGCCACGAATCCCCGAACAGTACCGATGTGGGGACGGGACAGGTCATTCCAGCGCCCTTGGCCGGGGACCGCAAAATCCAGGCAGCCTACGAAGCTGCCATGGCCGAACGCGCAGAACGCCGCAGCTCCATCTTCCGCCGATTAGGCATAGCCGAGGAACAAGCCTCAGGCAGTGCCGACGTCCTGCCCGCTGTCTTCGCCCTCCTGGAAAAGCACCGCTCGGGTGCAGTGCCGTCCAAGCGAGCCGCCGGGGGTGTCGGCCGTGCAGGATGACGCCGGTTTCTACGCGCCACTTCAGTACCAGCCGCTCTGGTTCTGGGCCGGGTTGCTGATAGTGCTGTTGGTGGTTGCCTGGTACGGCTGGATCTTCCGCCCAGCCCGCCGTAAACCACCTGCAGGTGCGGAAATGCCACAGCCGGACCTGGACGCCTTGCGATCGGCGTGCCTCACGGCGATCGACGCCACCACGGAGGATGCCGACGCCGGACGCGTGCCACTGCGCGACGCCCACCAAAGACTCAGCTTCCTCGTGCGGGAGTTCGCCGGCGCGGCCACAGGCCTGCCCGTCACCTCCATGACGTTGGAGGAGCTGCGCCACCAAGGGCTTGATCGACTGGCCGAAGGGATAGCAGGAATCTATCCCAACGAATTCGCCCGTGTCCCGGTCCACCCCGTACAGCACTCAGCAGCGGTTGCACGGCAGGTGGTGTCCGGATGGAATTGAGCTACTGGTGGATGCTTCCCCTTGCCGCCGCAGCGGTGGTTATCAGCGCCTGGCTGTACCATCGTCGTCGTACTCCACAAACCCGGCCCATCGCACACGGTGACCGGCTGACGGCCCTCCCTGAGTATCAGGACGCGCTCCGCAGGCACAGGAGGCGGCTGCTGTGTGCAGTCATACTCGGAGCGGTATTCCTCGGCGCCACGGCTACAGCGGCCGCGAGACCCCTCACGCGCACCACCGAGGTTCCGGAAATCCGGAACAGGGACATCGTGCTCTGCCTGGACGTGTCCGGATCCATGACCAGCACCGACGCCGCAATCGCCAAGGTCTTCCAGGAACTCGCCAAGGAATTCGACGGCGAGAGGATCGGCATGGTGATCTTCGACAGCAGCAGCGTCCAACTCTTTCCCCTCACGGACGACTACGACTACGCAGCCCAGCAACTTTCCGAAGCGCGGGAAGCCCTGGACAGCGGGGCAGGATCCTTCTTCGACGGCACCTGGAACGGCGCCGGTTCTTCCTTGATCGGAGACGGCCTCGCCTCCTGTGTGCAGAGCTTCCCCGAGGACACAGCCTCCGCCGACCCCCAGCGCTCACGCTCAGTAGTGCTCGCCACTGACAACTTCCTCTCCGGCGAACCGATCTTCACCCTGGACGAAGCGGCAGCCCTGGCCGTCGCCAAAAACGTGAAGGTCTACGCGATGAACCCGAACGACCTCGACTACGGCAAGCAAGCCGACGAACCCGGGACCCAACTGCGGGCCGCAGCCGAGCGAACAGAGGGCGCCTACTACACCGTAGACAGCGCTGATGCCGTGGCCGGCATTGTCGGCAAAGTCCAGGAATCCGAGGCCACAAGCTACCTTGCAGCTCCGGAGGCAGTAGTGGCCGACGCTCCCGCCTGGCCCCTCGGCATTGCACTGCTCGCAGGAACAGGCATGCTGGTGCTCGGCAGGCGGATGGAACAATGACCTTTTCACCGATCATCCCGTGGCCACTGCTGGTACTGGCGCTCGCCGTCGTATCGGTGTTCACACTGCTGCCCTTGGTGCGGGGGCGCCGGGGACCGAAGCAAGCAGCGCGGAACCTGAAACCGGCCGCCTTGCAGGGTGCCGCCGTCGTCCTCCTGCTCCTTGCCCTGCTCCGACCGGGCTGGCCCGGGGGACAGGCCAACACTGCCACAGCGGAGATGGACGTGTTCTTCGTGGTGGACACCAGCACCAGCATGGCCGCCGAAGACTACAACGGCTCCGCTACCCGTCTCAGCGGTGCCCAGCGCGACGTCATGGCAATCGCCACAGAGCTCGCCGGCGCCAAATTCTCGCTCATCACCTTCGACAACACAGCCACTGTCCGCATGCCCCTCACCCGTGACGCCACGGCGCTCCGGACCGCCATGACCACGCTCCAACCCCAAAACGCCCGCTACGCAAAAGGCAGCAGCGTCACCGGTGCAGCACAACTGCTCAAGGAGCGGCTCGCTGCCGCAAAGGAGCAACACTCCGGACGGCCCGCCCTGGTCTTCTACGCCGGCGACGGCGAAAACACCAGCACCGAACGGCCACCGGCCATGGACGCAGCCAACGTAGCAGGGGGAGCAGTGCTCGGGTACGGCACCCCCCAAGGCGGCCGCATGAAGGAAAGCCCGGACGCCGACGCCGGCTATCTCAAGGACCGCAGCTCCGACACCGCACAGGATGCCGTTTCCCGCATCGACGAAGAGCAGCTTCACTCCATTGCCGAACAGCTCCACGTCCCCTATGCACACCGAACCGGCACTGAGCCTGCATCCGACATGCTCGGCAAAGCCCAGCCAAGTGCCCTGACCGTGACTGAGGCAGACACTCCCGGACGCGTGGAGCTCTACTGGCTGCTCGCCCTGGCGGCCTTCCTGCTGGCACTGCATGAACCGCTGCGCCATCTGGCCGCCCTCCTGAACCTCCGCCCCGCACCAAAGGAGCGAACCCGGTGAACAACAATCGACGACGCCGCCGCCGGCTTGCGCTGTGGTCCGCCCCACCGGCCCTCTTGGCGCTCGCAGTTTCGGCGAAATTGCTGAGCCTGGGCGCCTTGGGCGATGCAGCGGCCGAGTCCTATGCCGCCGGCCAGGGGAGCAGCGTGGAGAAAGCGGCAGAATGGCTCCAGGTCGCGAACCTCGTGGAGCCGCATAAGGCGTTGTTCGCTTCGGGGGACGCCCAGGTGCTGGCAGGTGACTTCGCTGCTGCACGGGCTGATTTTGAGGCTGCGTTGCGCGCGGGGCCGGGTGACGACGAATGCAAAGTCCGGGTCAACCTGGTGCTCAGCATCGAGAAATTGGGAGACGCTGCCGGCGAGGGCGATGCTGCAGCCCGGCAGTTTGCCGAAGGGCTTGCAGCTGCGAACGCATCGCCGCCGCAATGCCATGCTGATGGTCCCGCGAACGCCGCAGGGGAGGGCGCCGCCCTTGATGCGGCTGGGGAGCGGCTCAGTGCGAAAATCGCCGAGGGCCAGTCGCGCAATGGCGGACCCCAGCAGCCCTCCGGCGAATCGCCGTCCGCTCCTGCACAGGAACAACTCAAACAGCTGGAGCAGAGTTCGCAGCAGGCCCAACGCGAGCGCTCTGAAGGGCAGGAACGCGGAGAATATCTGAGAAGCCCTGACGACGGTCCGCGCGTTGACAGGCCCTGGTGAACGTTTCAGCGACTTCATTCCGTGCGGCCACCTGCGGCGCGGCGGCCGGTTACCAACAAGGTGACCGGCCGCCGTCGTACGTTTTTAATCGCTGCTTGCTACTCCCAGAGGATTTCGTCGTCCACCACGCCGTCCTCGTCCGCTGCGACCACCAGGAGTTCGTCGGTGAAGCGTGATCCGAGCGTGAAGTCCAGGACGAAATAGCGTTCCGGCTGTCCGGGGTAGATGGCGACGTGGCCGAGCTTGAGTGCTTTCAAGAACACATCGTTGGTGAGCTGGCCCTTGTCCCGGACGCCGAAGACCGATTCCAGCTGCTCGTCCTTTAGCTGTGAGCTGTGGAAATGCAGGAACTGTTGGGGGTTGGTGCCGTCTTGGTCGAGCTCGTCGGCGATCATTTCCCTGACTTGGTCCACCAACTCGGGCAGGAAGCGCAAGCGGTAGTCCACCTTGCGCATGGCGGCCTCGTCAAAGTGGTCGTGCGCAGTGACATTGAGGTCCAGCTCCAGTTGGTTGCCGGCGAGCTCGTGCCTCGCGACGAAGCAATGTTCACTCCCGTGGTTGAGCTCAATCTCCCCAAAATGCTTGCTCGCTACCTTGCCCATGTGATCAATCTAACCCCATCAACCTACTGGTTCCAGCACTTGGGGATATTTCACCTACGCCGTTGCGGACCCTTGACAGGCGCGGTTTTCAGGGGGTGAAGTCCGCTCTTGCCGGAGGTGTCCCTGAGGGTGTCGGCCAGCAGCTGTGTGAACAACTGCACTTGGGCGGTCCGCTTTTCGTTGATGAGCAGGGCAAAGACGTTTCGTGCCAATCGGATGTCCGGAACATCGAGGACCACGACGCCGGATGGCCGGTTCCGGAGCGCCAGCTCTGGTACCAGCGAGGCACCCAGCCCGGCGGCCGTCATTTCCAAACTGGCATGGAAGTCGTCACTGTAGGCCACCACGCGGGGGTGGAGGTTGCAGCTGGCGAACAGGCGCTCGATCACCAGCGCGTCACTGGTGCCTGGGTGGTGGACGATCCACGGCATATCGGACAAGTGTGCTGCCTCGATTTCGGCGTCCTCCCGGATTTTCCATGAGGCCGGCAGCACCACCCGGAAGTCGTCGTCGCCGATCCATTGCCGTTCCAGGGAGTGCGGCCACGCCAGGCCGGACTGTCCTACTTGGTACACCAGTGCTACATCCAGTTCGCCGCCGCTGCGCAGTCCCTGGATGGTTTGGGCCGGCTCAGCAACGGAGACGCGCAATTCAATGCCCAACCCGTTCCACCGTTCGTTCCGCAGGATCTCCGGCAGTACGTAGGTGGCAAGGCTCGGGAAGATGCCCAGCCTCAGTTCCTGGGCGGGGGAGTCGTTGGTTCGCGAGGCCGCTGCCATAAGGGCTTCGACGTCGGTCAGTACCTTCGAGGCGTGCCGGGTCATGGTCACGGCCGCCTCCGTAGGGACAACGCTGCGGGCCGAGCGTTGGAAGAGTTCGACGCCGGTATCGCGTTCCAGCGCGGCCATCTGTTGGGAGACTGCCGAGGCTGTGTAGCCAAGCTGGGCGGCGGCGGCAGCGAACGAACCCAAACGGGTTACTTCCATCAGCGTCCGGAGGTGGTGGAGATTGACCATCAGCAGATTTTAGCTGTTCGCCACGCCACATTTTCAAAGTGTCACGACACGCCGTATCCCGGCGACACGCTGGAGATTAAATGTGACTAAGTAGTCCACAGGGTGTGGATGACATCTCTCAATTTGGCGTAATCACGGACATTTTGAGGGCCCTTGCCTGTGGACGAGCGGTGGATTGAATGACATACTTGTAATACATCATCTTGGGGTTCCAGTTCTGCTCTTGCACTACATGTAGTATCGATTTACGGATTGAGCGGGAAAGCAGCCCAAGCCAAAATCAGAGCGTGTTGGCTGTCACGGCAGCCCGCGGGCCGGTATCGGATTCAGTAGTTAGTTCCGGTTGAGCCCGCCAGATACGAAGAGCGACAGACTTCAACTAAGGGGACAGGGATCATGACCGTAACGGTTTACACGAAGCCGGCCTGTGTTCAGTGCAACGCAACCTACCGGGCACTCGACAAGAAGGGCATTGCCTACCAGAGTGTCGACATTTCCCAGGATGCCGAGGCACTTGAGCGCCTCAAGGCACTGGGCTACATGCAGGCTCCGGTTGTCGTGACCGAGCAGGACCACTGGTCTGGTTTCCGCCCGGACAAGATCGAGGAACTGGCCCAGGCCGTTTCCTCCGTGGCCTAAGTTTCCATTCAAACTTCGCCACCACAGCACACTAAGAATTCCTCTGTAGACGAGGTGACTCCCATGGCAACGCTGACAGCGGCAACCGTACGCAATGCGACGGAAGCTGTCACTACGAGGAGTCACCTCATCTACTTTTCCTCGACCTCCGAGAACACCAAACGATTCGTCCGGAAGCTGGGCAGGGATGCGGCTCGTATCCCCTTGTACGCCCAGGACGCTCCTCTTCTGGCACTTGAACCTTTCGTTCTTGTCCTGCCCACTTACGGCGGAACGAACGGGGAGGGTTCCGTGCCGAAGCAGGTCATCAGATTCCTGAACGATCCCAGGAACAGGAAACTGATCCGCGGTGTTATCGGAGCAGGGAACACGAACTTCGCGGACAACTACTGCGCGGCCGGGGACATCATCTCCGTCAAGTGCAAGGTGCCGCATCTTTATCGGTTCGAACTTATGGGAACACCCGAAGACGTAGACCGAGTGAATCAAGGATTGGAAGAGTTTTGGACACAACTGTCGCAGAAACAGAAGTAACCGGGAGCGCTGTGGACACGGCCAAGAAGCCCCTGCCTGAGGCTTATAAGGGCTTGGGTTATCACGAGCTCAACGCCATGCTGAATCTGTACGGACCGAACGGCGAAATCCAGTTCGAAGCCGACCGTGAAGCAGCGCACCAGTACTTCCTGCAGCACGTGAACAACAACACGGTGTTCTTCCATGACCTGGAAGAGAAGCTCGACTACCTGGTGAAGAACCAGTACTACGAGCGCGAAACGCTCGACCAGTACACCATGAACTTCATCCGCGACCTCTTCAACCGCGCCTACAAGAAGAAGTTCCGCTTCGAGACCTTCCTTGGTGCCTTCAAGTTCTACACGTCCTACACACTGAAGACGTTTGACGGCAAGCGCTTCCTGGAGCGCTACGAAGACCGTGTCTGCATGGTTGCCCTGCACCTGGCCCGCGGCAACGAGGACCTGGCCAACCGCCTCGTCGATGAAATCATTGACGGCCGCTTCCAGCCGGCAACCCCCACGTTCCTCAATGCCGGCAAGGCCCAGCGCGGCGAGCTCGTCTCCTGCTTCCTGCTCCGCATCGAAGACAACATGGAGTCGATCGCCCGCGCCATCAACTCCGCCCTTCAGCTCTCCAAGCGTGGCGGCGGTGTAGCCCTCTCGCTCACCAACATCCGCGAGCACGGTGCCCCGATCAAGCAGATCGAAAACCAGTCCTCCGGCGTGATCCCCGTGATGAAGCTCCTCGAAGACAGCTTCTCCTACGCCAACCAGCTCGGTGCCCGCCAGGGTGCAGGTGCCGTCTACCTGCACGCCCACCACCCGGACATCCACCGCTTCCTGGACACCAAGCGCGAGAACGCTGATGAGAAGATCCGCATTAAGACCCTCTCCTTGGGTGTTGTGGTTCCCGACATCACGTTCGAGCTCGCCAAGAAGAACGAGGACATGTACCTCTTCTCGCCGTACGACGTCGAGAAGGTCTACGGTGTTCCGTTCTCCGATATTTCGGTGACCGAGAAGTACTACGAGATGGTTGATGATTCCCGGATCAAGAAGACCAAGATCAGCGCCCGTGAGTTCTTCCAGACCCTCGCGGAGATCCAGTTCGAGTCCGGCTACCCGTACATCATGTTCGAGGACACCGTGAACCGGGCCAACCCGATCGACGGCAAGATCACCATGAGCAACCTGTGCTCGGAGATCCTGCAGGTTTCCTCGCCGTCCATCTACGCCGAGGACCTCAGCTACGAGACCGTCGGCAAGGACATTTCCTGCAACCTCGGTTCCATGAACATCGCCAAGACCATGGATTCGCCGGACTTCGGACTCTCTATCGAGACGTCCATCCGCGCCCTCAGCGCTGTGTCCGACATGTCCTACATCAACTCAGTTCCGTCCATCGCGCAGGGCAACGCCCAGAGCCACGCGATCGGCCTGGGCCAGATGAACCTCCACGGCTACCTTGCCCGCGAGCACGTCCACTACGGTTCCGAAGAGGGCCTGGACTTCACCAACATCTACTTCTACACGGTGCTGTTCCACGCCCTGCGTGCTTCAAACCGCCTGGCCATCGAGACCGGCCAGAAGTTCGGCGGCTTCGAGAAGTCCACCTACGCATCCGGTGAGTTCTTCGACAAGTACACAGAGCAGGAATGGGCTCCGGAGACGGACCGCGTCAAGGAACTCTTTGCCGGCCACCACATCCCCACCCAGGATGACTGGCGCGAGCTGAAGGCCTCTGTCATGGAGCACGGTATCTACAACCAGAACCTCCAGGCCGTTCCGCCTACCGGTTCCATCAGCTACATCAACAACTCCACGTCCTCCATCCACCCGGTGGCCGCCAAGATCGAAATCCGCAAGGAAGGCAAGATCGGCCGCGTCTACTACCCGGCTCCGTACCTGACCAACGACAACCTGGAGTATTACCAGGATGCCTACGAAATCGGCTACGAGAAGATCATCGACACCTACGCCGCTGCTACGCAGCACGTGGACCAGGGCCTGTCCCTGACGCTGTTCTTCAAGGACACCGCCACCACGCGCGATATCAACAAGGCGCAGATCTACGCATGGCGCAAGGGCATCAAGACCCTCTACTACATCCGTCTCCGCCAGCTCGCGCTGGAAGGGACTGAGGTTGAGGGCTGCGTTTCCTGCATGCTCTAGTCAACCGTTATCGGCTGACTCTCGGCGGCCTCGGCTGCACCCAAAACTAAAGATTACGACGGCGGGCCACCACCCGCCGTCGTAGGCTTATCTCAAGAAAAACCATCGCTTAAAGGGGATGAAATGACCGAAAAGGTCAAGCTGCTGACACACGTCGAGGCCATCAACTGGAACAAGATCCAGGACGACAAGGACGTGGAAGTCTGGAACCGGCTGGTCAACAACTTCTGGCTCCCGGAGAAGGTGCCGCTGTCCAACGACGTCCAGTCGTGGCATACCCTGACGCCGGATGAGCAGCAGCTCACCATGCGCGTTTTCACCGGCCTGACGCTCCTGGACACGATCCAGGGCACGGTCGGCGCTGTCTCGCTGATCCCGGATGCGATCACGCCGCACGAAGAAGCTGTGTACACCAACATCGCCTTCATGGAGTCGGTGCACGCCAAGTCGTACTCGTCCATTTTCTCCACCTTGTGCTCCACCAAGGAGATTGACGACGCTTTCCGCTGGTCCCTCGAGAACGAGAACTTGCAGAAGAAGGCCCAGATCGTCATGGACTACTACCAGGGCGACGATCCCCTGAAGCGCAAGGTGGCCTCCACCCTGCTGGAGAGCTTCCTGTTCTACTCGGGCTTCTACCTGCCCATGTACTGGTCCTCGCGCGCCAAGCTTACGAACACGGCTGACCTCATTCGCCTCATCATCCGCGACGAGGCCGTGCACGGTTACTACATCGGTTACAAATTCCAGAAGGGCTTGGAGAAGGTTTCCGAGGCCCGCAAGCAGGAAATCAAGGACTACACCTTCGAGCTCCTCTTCGAGCTCTACGAAAACGAAGTCCAGTACACGCACGATCTCTATGACGGAGTCGGCCTGGCCGAGGACGTCAAAAAGTTCCTGCACTACAACGCCAACAAGGCCCTCATGAACCTCGGCTACGAGGCCATGTTCCCGGCTTCCGTCACCGACGTGAACCCGGCCATCCTGTCGGCCCTGTCCCCGAACGCCGACGAGAACCACGACTTCTTCTCGGGCTCGGGCTCCTCCTACGTGATTGGCAAGGCTGTCAACACGGAGGATGAGGACTGGGAGTTCTAAGTCGTCTATTAGTCGACCACCAAGAGGCGGGCAGCGAGCAATCGCTGCCCGCCTTTTTCCTGTCTGGTCATGTTCTGGAGGGTCGGTGTCCGGGTAGTGGTGGGGCTTTGGATTGGTAGGTGTGTCCGGTGGGGGTGCTGATGCTCAGGGTGTGGGTGTCTTCGGGTAGGGGTGTGGCGGCCCAGCCGGGGTTTTCTTTGGTGTGGTTGCATGCTTCGCAGAGCCCTGCTGCGTTGTCCAGGGTGGTGGCCCCGCCGGAGTGCCACGGTACGACGTGATCGATGTGCCGGATGGGCGCGTCGCAGTACGGTGTCCTGCAGGTATGGTCGCGGGCTTCGATGAATCGCCGGTGCCGGTGCGGGAAGAGCCTGGCTTTGGAGTCCATGGCCAGCAGCTCACCGCTTTCGGGCGCGGTGTAGAGCCGTCGGAGCCAGACCTTGAATTCCTGGTCTTGTTCGGGTGCCGGCTGTAGGTCCTGTGCTGGGGCACCTCGTGCTGGTTGCCGGTCCTGACCGGATGTTGACCGGATGCCCGGCGGTGATCCGTGGCCTGTCGGGCTGTCTGGGGCTGGTGTTGGTGTCTCCGCCCACCGTGATCGGTAGCTTGTCGGCTGAACCGGCTGTTCGGGGTGGGTTGCTGCGGCACCTCGTGCTGGTTGCCGGCCCTGTTCGGGTGGTTGTTTTCCTCGTGCTGGCGTCTCTTCTGCTGCGCCGATCAGGGTTCTTGCCCAGGGTGCGGGGACGATGCCGTAGCCGTGGAGCCGGGCGGGTTCGGAATCGCTTTGGAACAGGGTGCGGTCGGTCATGACGACTTGGAGTTCAACCCCGGAGATCCCGCCGGGGGTGCCGGTGGTCCGTTCAACGAGGGTGTCGGCCATGACTTGGCCGCGGGTCCTGGGGTCACCGCTGGACCGGGCAGAGTCAGCGGTCCGGGTCAGTGCCGCGTACACGGCCACGCCCTGGCCGACCGGAAGCAGCGCGGTCAGGTACGTCATGGTGTCCGGTGCCGGGCGCAGGCTGACGGTTCGTTCCGTCGCGGCGTGGCTGGCGCGTTGGGCCACGGACCGTGGGTCACGGCGGTACGCGGCAGCTTTCGCGGCGGCGATGATGGCTTTGTCTCCGGCGCCGTCGAAGGTTCCGGTGTCGGGGCGAGTTCGGCGTCCACCGCGGCCCGGTCTTCCACGGACAGGCAGGCTGTTTCCTTGACCAGCAGCGTGGCCCGCCACTCGTTGAGCAGGCCTTTGTTCAACGCCGCCAGGGTTCGAGGCATCTCCGTGACCAGGGCTTTGGCGAGGCCCAGCAACCGTGAGCCGCGGTTCGGTGATTCCCGACGCGCCAGCGCTACCTGCGCACCGACACCCTTGCCGCGTTCGGCCGCAGGTACTCCTGCTTCGGCCTGTTCAGCGCGTTGGGCCAGATCAAAGGCCACGGCAATCTGGGCCTGCAGACCGGAGATGGCCGACTTCATCTCCTCCAGCATCCGCAATTGAGCAATCAGGTCACCGCTGATGGTCCCGGCCTGCGCCACACCCCGGGACAAGGGCTGCGCTACACCACGGGACAAAGAAACAGCAGGCACAGCAGACACCGTTGCTTGTGCTTGCCTTTCCCCGATCTGCTTCATGCTCCAACTCTCGCAGGAGGCACTGACATTATTAGACCGCCTGACTGGCCGGGTGAGTTCGGTTCCCACGTTGATTTCCCGCAACCAGCATTGAACTACCTCAAGCACCCTCCAGCAACGAGACGCACCCTAAAAGCAGGACTACGGGACCTCGCCTCCAGTTGTCGAGCCAGCTGTCCCGCCCTTGTCCGCATCTCCATATCAGAGGAAGATCTTCGTCACAGCCGGGAGGTTTGCCATGGTGCAGCTGGAGAAGTTTGAAAAGTACTTGATTGAAGAGTTCTACGATGACTTTCGCACCGGTGAGATGTCCCACAAGACGTTCACCAGACGGGTCGCGTTCATAATAGGGGAGTATGACCGCGTCTGCGGCGGCCATGACCCTGGTGGGCTGTACACCGGACGAGGCGCCCGGCGGCATGTGGACGATTTCAAGGGCGCCTTCGAGTACCTCAATGGTCAGGACTTTGTCGAAGAGGGCCGCGTCGCCATGATCGGGTTCTGCTTCGGGGGCGGCATCACCTGGCAGGCAAGCACCGAGATCCAAGGACTCAAAGCAACATCCGCCTTCTACGGTCCCGCACCAGATCCGGCGGACGTCCCCACCATCAAGCCGGCGGTATTCGGCGTCTACGCGGAGAACGACGCACGAATCACCGGGGCCATGCCGCAATTCCAGGAAGCGCTGGAAAGACCAGCGTGAAGCACCAGCTCAAGGTGTACCCCGGAGCGGACCACGCATTCCACAACGACACCAGTGAGCGCTACGTGGAGGCGCAAGCGACGGCAGCCTGGAATGACACCCTGGCGTGGTTCAAGGACAACGTTTAAGCGGACCTGCCGAAGAACTCACCCCTGCAACCGCGCAGCCTCGCTGGCCAACTCGGCCTCCAACGTTTCGATGCTCGGCAGGCTGGCCACCAGTTCGTCCGGCAAGGAGTCAGCGAGGGAGGTTTTCCACTCCGCAATGCCCACGGGAGCGTTGAACCCACGGAGTGCGTACTCGGCCACCACGCTGTTCTTCTCCTTGCACAAGAGGAGGCCGATGGTCGGTTTGTCGTCTGGATGCGCCATGAGGTCATCTACGGCGGCCATGTACATCCCTAGCTGGCCCAGGAATCCGGGCTCGAACTTCACGGCCTTCAGCTCGATCACCATGTAGCACCGCAATTTCAGGTGGTAGAAGAGCAGGTCAGCGAAGAACTCGTCACCGGCAATCTCCAACCGGACCTGCTCGCCCACGAAGGCGAAGCCCTGTCCCAGCTCCAACAGGAATTTCTCCACGTGTTTCACCAACTGCAGCTCCAGGTCCCTTTCGGTGTGCCGATCACTCATGGACAGAAAGTCGAAGACGTAGGGATCCTTGGTTGCCTGCTGGGCCAAGTCGGAATCTGCAGGGACCATGGTGGAGGCAAAGTTGGTGATGGCTTGCCCCGAACGCTCATGCAAGCGGGTTGAAATCTGGTGCGTCAGCACGTTGCGGGACCATCCGTGTTGGGCAGCTGCCGCGGCGTACCAAAGGCGCGTGGCGGCGTCGTCGAGCTTTTCCAGCAGTGCGATCTGGTGGTACCAGGGCAATGTTGCAAGCGGCGCTTGCAACAGTGGGAAGTCCGGCCAGGCCTGCGCGAAGCTCTTCATGTACCTCAGGTTCCTGGGGGAGAAGCCTTTGGCTTCCGGGAACCGGGTACGGATGTCGGCAGACAAACGGGTGACCACCTTGGCGCCCCAGCCTTGCTCGGATTCGCGTTCGGCGAGCTGCCGGCCAATGCTCCAGTAGGAATTCAACAACTCACTGTTGGCCGCAGCCATCGCCCGGGTCCTGCCAACGCGGACCTCTTGGGCCACAGTGTGAAGCAAAGTGGGATACCAGTCGGGCATTGACGAAGCAGCCGGGACACCCGGAAATGATGCTTCGGTGGCGAGCTCTTGGGACGGCACGGTGCTCCTGTCGGTTGCTGGTGTGACCACGCTAAACGGAGGCACTGACAAAATAGACGTGTGAGCGAAGCCGGTGAATTCATGGACTACACCCTGCAAATGGAGTCCACGTGGGAGAAAGCTGATGAGATCAGTGAACGTCTGGGCGGCCGCCTCAAGGTGTATGGCGCATCCGTGGGCGCCATACGGGGAACCGTGAGGGATGCGCTCAAGCGTTACAAGAACTTAGAGCATGACGACATCACTGCCTTGAGTTCCGAACTCTGGGCCGAACCTGTGTTTGAACGGCGGCTTGCAGCAGTAGTTCTGCTGCAGACCAAATCAGGCATCCTGGTCAACACCGATCTCACCCGCATTGAAGGTTTTATCAGGCAGGCCGGGACCCGCGAACTGGTGGATCCTCTGGCCGTTGACGTCGTCAAACCATTGATGGCACGCCTGGAGGGCCAGGCGAAGGAACGCGCCGAACGCGTACTGGAACGGTGGGCGGCAGACCCGGATCCGGAGCTGCGGCACGCCGCGGCCCTGGCGACGGGGACCACCCCTACCCCTTGATATGCACCAGCGACCCGCCTAGCGTTTCACTCACCACATGCCAGTGAATTGAGAGGCAGGCTAATCGATGAAATCGCTGTGGTTGGACCGGGAATCCCGCTTCATGTCCGACTCAATCCCCGAGGAAAAGCATTTTGACACCATCGTGGTGGGCGCCGGGCTTACGGGCATGGTGGCCGCCCTGCTGTTGTCCAGGTCCGGGCAACGCGTGGCCGTGTTCGAAGCCCGAACACTTGGTGCGGTGACCACTGGCAACACCACCGGCAAGCTGAGTCTCCTCCAAGGTGGAGCGCTGTCGGCCTTGCGCAGCCAGTACTCCCTGAAGGTAGTGCAGGCTTACGTGGAAGCCAACAAGTCCGGTCAGGCCTGGCTGACGCAGTACATGGAGCAGCAGGGCATCCCGTTCCAGCGCCGGACGGCGGTTACTTTCGCAACCACGGACGACGGCGGCCAACGGCTCCGGAAGGAAGCTGCGGTTTCGCGGGACGCAGGTTTGGACGTGCACTTCAGCCGTGATGCTGGCCTGCCGTTTCCCGTGGTGGAGGCCTTGGAACTTGATGGCCAGGCCCAGATTCACCCCATGGAAGTGCTGGAGACCCTCGCCCGGGACATCCGGGACCACGGCGGCATGATCGTCGAGGACATGCAGGTGCAGAACGTCGGCTCGGAGCAACCCATGGAGGTCTCCACCCGCAAAGGAACTTTCACGGCGGACACTGTGGTGATTGCTACGGGCATCCCCATCCTGGACCGCGGCCTGTACTTTGCCAAACTGGAGCCCAACCGGTCTTACGCGGCGGCGTTGAAGGTGCCCGGCGACATTCCGAAGGGAATGTACTTGTCCATCGATTCACCCACCCGCTCCCAGCGCACGCAACCAACACCTGAGGGCGAGCTGCTCCTGGTGGGCGGATACGGGCATACGGCGGGCCGGGCCACGTCTCCGCAGTCCCACCTGGATGACTTGCTCGGGTGGGCAACGCAGCATTACCCGGGAGCAGAGGTCACCCACACGTGGTCAGCCCAGGATTACCAGGCCACCAACCTGATGCCCTTCTTTGGCAAGCTTCCCCGCGGCCGCGGCCGGATCTTCTTCGGTACGGGTTACAACAAATGGGGGATGAGCAACGGTGTGGCGGCCGCACTTTCCATAACTTCGGACATCCTGGGCGGCCAGTCCGACTGGGCAACCGTCATCCATCATCGCGTTACTTCACCCCAGGGCGCGCTCCAGGCTGTCCGCCTCAACGCCTCCACCACCAAACGGATGGTGGAGGACAGGGCAAGGATCAAGGCAAATCCTGAAATCACCGATCAAACCCTCCCCGCGGAAGGAACGGGCGTGGTGGGCCTCTACAAGGGTGAGCCGGCTGCTGTTTCCACGGTGGATGGCAAGGTGTGCATGGTTTCGGCGAGCTGTTCCCACCTGGGCGGCATTGTGAGCTGGAACGACGCCGAAAAGTCCTGGGACTGCCCGCTCCACGGTTCCCGGTTCACGCCGGAGGGTAAGTACCTTGAGGGCCCGGCCACGCATCACTTGCAGAAGTCGCCGGTCAAGCCTCCTGCCAAGAAAAAGGACTAGCTCAGCCGTTCGACGCGCCGCCGCGCTTGGTCGGCGGCGCGTCGTTGCTGCGTGGCGGTCCTGACGGCACGTTTCTTGTTCAATTCCGCGGTTTCGGCATCACGGGTGATGCCAATGAGTTCGGCCTCAAGGGCGGCCAGACGCTTCTTGGCCTCTTCGATCCCTGACTTGATGCCCGTACGACGCTCGGCCAGTTCGTTGACGGTGTCCCACGCTTCGGACGCTGACGATTCTGCCTCCTTGGCTGCTTTGTCGGCAGCCTCGAACTCTTTGCGGGCATCCTCCAGTGCAGCTTGCTGCTTGGCGGCACGCCGATCGGCCAGGGATGTCGCTTCGTCCTTGGCGGATTTGCGGTTGGGTTCCTTCTCCTTGGGCAGCACGTCTTTGGAGGGCGGAGAGCTCTTGGAACGTGCTGCTGTTTTCTTCCCGGCCGGGCCCTTCGCAGTTGTTCCTTCGGCGGAGAGCTGTCCAGCCTCGTCGTCGGGGCCTGCTGCTGCGATCGCCCCCGTCAGATCCACTGCCTCGAAGCCGCTGCCGCTAAGACCGCGGATCAGTCTGCCTGTCCGGACCGCGGCGCCGGCTCCGGGATCGGCCATTGCCGCCCTGAACGTCTGCTCTACATCTGCTGCTGCAGCAGCGCTGAGTGGAGCGCCCAGCTCCGAAGCCAGGTCCTTCGCCGCATGGACTGCTGTTGTCAGGTGGCCTTGGCGTTGCTGCCCGAGTTCGCGGAATGCTTCGGCGTCGCCCTCCTCTTGGGCGGTTCGCAGCGAAACGCCAAAGCGTATGACGCCGTCAATCACCTCGGGCTTGTGAATGGCCAGCATGTTGATGGCCCAGGCGCCTGCAGCCGGTTTGGGCAGGCTGCCGATTTCCTTGGCCAGGTCCTTGGCGCCGGTATCCTTGGCTTTGCGGACCAGTGCTGTTCTCCCGGCCGTGAAATCGCGGGGCGGCACGGCGTAAAGCTCCTGGGCGGCGTCACGGAGGTCCATGCACTCATCCTAGGGTCAGCAATGGCCCATCCCAGGGGCAACGCTGATCCGGGGGATGCGCTGGTGCCGCCGGTTGAGCGTCAGGGGCCGAAGCCGGGTCTTCACTGGGTCGTTGCTTAGGGTAGCCTAATTCGAGTGGATCAGATCATGAGTTTGCCTTTCGGCGTCGCCCTCGCGGCGCTCTTTGCGATTGTCATGATCCGGGTCAATGTCACGTATTGGATCGGGCGGGGAGCTGTTGCCGGGCTCGCGCATACCCGCTTCGGCAGTTCCTTGGAGCGCCCCAAAGCAGCCCGTGCCCAAGCCCTCATCCAGCGGTGGGGACCATACGCCGTCGTGCTTTCCTTCCTGACCATTGGGCTGCAGACTGCCATCAACCTCGCTGCGGGGGCAGCGCGCATGCCCTTGCGAAGGTACCTTCCCGCAGCAATTGCCGGTTCTGTGATGTGGGCGTTGCTCTATGCAACCATTGGGCTTGCCGCCTTGGAAGCCTGGCTTGCGGTTGCGGCGGCGTCTCCCGTTGGCGCCGGGCTGGGAGTGGCTGCGGTGGCTGCAATTGTTGTCTGGGTCGTGCTGGTCCGTCGACGTCGGGAAAGGGCCAAATCAGCGGATACAGTGGTCTGAGTTCTACTGCTGGATCGGCGAAAGGCTCGGGTTGACTACTGCATTACCGGAACTGGCGGACGGCGATTTCTACTACCAATCGTTGGGCCAGGGGCGCTACAGGTCCACGATCCATGCCCAGGGTGCGTGGAATCCCCACGAGCAACACATGGCCCCGGCCTCGGGCATCATTGCCGATGCCCTGGTCCGCCATGAGCCCAGGGACGATGTCCGCATGGCGCGGATCAGTTACGAAATCCTCGGGCTGATTCCCGGCGGCGAGTTCCAGGTCACCACCTCAACCCTGAGGCCGGGAAGGACCATCGAGCTCATCCAGGCCGAACTCTCCGCCGGCGGCCGTGTTGCCATCCGTGCCTCGGCGTGGCGGATGGTCACCAGCGATACCAGTGCCGTAGCGGCAATTGAGGACCAGCCCATGCCGGCGCCCGATGAATGCAAGCCGTGGGAGGGTGCGAGTGTGTGGCCCGGCGGCTACATCCGTTCCTTGGAAATGCGTTTGGCCGAGGGCCACCGACCCGGATCAGGCAAGGTTTGGATCCGAACTTCGCACCCTCTGACCGACCAGGACGACACCACGGACCTGGCGCGGCTGATGGGTTTGGTGGATACCGCCAACGGCATCGCGGCCCGGGTTCCCCCGGGCGAAAACAGCTACATTTTTCCCAACGTCGATCTTCAGATCCACATGTACCGGGCTCCGTCCGGTGAATGGCTGGGGCTGGACAACAAAGTCTCCTTCGGTGCTGACGGCATCGGGCTGACCTCTACGGTCCTTCACGATGCCAGCGGGCCGTTTGGCAGGGCCGAACAGATCCTGACATTGAGGAAGAGCTGATGGCGGACTCTCCTGCAGGGGCCCGCCGGCTCACGGTCTATCGGCAAGGCGAATCGATGGGAGCGGCAGAAGACCTCGACTTTGCCCTGGCGCTGTTGCAGCGTGCCCGCAGCGGCCAGTTGGGTCCTTCGCTTCGCCTGTACCGTCCGCAGCCCACCGTTGCGTTCGGGCAACGGGATGCGAACCTTCCTGGATTCCCGGCTGCCGCCGAAGCCTGCCGGGAGCTTGGATTCGAGCCATTGGTTCGGAAGGCCGGTGGTCGCGCTGCCGCCTACCACCAAGGAACGCTGGTGATTGACCACATCGAGCCTCATCCGGATGCGATCGTGAGGGCCAAGGCCAGATTTTCGGAGTTTGGTGAATTATTGGCCGGCGCGCTTCGCAGCGTTGGTGTCCATGCCGCCGTCGGCGAAATACCGGGGGAGTATTGCCCGGGCGAGTTCAGCGTCCACGGCGAGGACCCGGATTTTCCTGCGCACCGCATCAAGCTCATCGGCACGGCCCAACGCGTGGTGTCCGGTGGTTGGCTTTTCAGCTCGGTGATTGTGGTGGAGAACTCCAAGCCCATCCGTGAGGTGCTCTCTGCCAGCTATGCCGCATTGGGGCTTGAATGGGATCCGGCAACCGCCGGTGCAGCCAACGACCTCCTGCCGCATTTGGATGTCCAGACCGTGGAGGACGCGGTGGTTGAGGCCTATCGTGGGTACGCGGAAATCCTCGACGGCGACTTCCGGACCCTGGCGGGTTAGGGACGCGAGTCCCCTTCCCGCCAGGCCACGGGATTCAGTAACGTCCGGGTCAGTGACCGCGGGCGATCCATTCGTCCAGGTGCGGCTTTTCCCCTCCGATGGTGGTGGAGTCGCCGTGACCGGTGCAGACCACTGTCTCTTCGGGCAGGGTGAGCAACTTGGTCCTGATGGACTCAATGATGGTGGGGAAGTCGCTGTACGAGCGTCCCGTTGCGCCGGGGCCGCCCTGGAAGAGCGTATCTCCGCTGAAAAGCGTCCCTTCGCTGGGAACGTGGAAGGAAACAGATCCCGGGGAGTGCCCGGGGGTGTGGATTGCCTTCACTGTTGCACCGGCGATTGTGAACTCGTCGCCGTCCACGATTGCTGCATCGGGATCAGTTTCGGGGAACACGGCATTCCAGAGCATCCAGTCGTCCTGGTGCAAATGAATGGGAGCTTTGGCCAGCTCCGCGAATTCACCGGCTGAACGGATGTGGTCGTCATGGCCATGTGTCAGCAAGATGCCTTTGACGCTGCGGCCGCCCACGGCCTGGTGAATTGCTTCGGGGTTGTGGGCAGGGTCGATGACGATGCATTCGGAGTCGTCCCCGATGATCCAGACGTTGTTCTCAACGTCCCAGGTGCCGCCGTCGAGGGAGAACGTCCCTGAGGTAACGACGTGATCGATGGTCAGCGCGCTCACAGTTCAACCACCGATCGCAGGACGGCACCGTGGTGCATCTTGTCGAATGCTTCTTCGACTTGGTCGATGGTGATGCGCTCGGTCACGAACGCGTCCAAATCCAGCTTGCCCTGCTTGTAGAGGTCAACCAGCATGGGGAAGTCCCTGGAGGGCAGGCAGTCGCCGTACCAGGAAGATTTCAGCGATCCGCCACGGCCGAAGACGTCCAGCAGCGGCAGCTCCAGGGTCATCTCGGGTGTGGGGACACCTACCAGGACAACCGTGCCGGCCAGGTCCCGGGCGTAGAACGCCTGCTTGTAGGTTTCAGGACGTCCGACGGCGTCGATCACCACGTCAGCGCCGAAACCGCCGGTGAGGGCCCGGATTTCCTCGATGGGGTCGCCCTTGGAGGAGTCCACGGTGTGCGTTGCACCGAGGTCCTTGGCGCGCTCGAGCTTTTTGGCGTCGATGTCCACGGCGATGATGGTGGTGGCGCCGGCAAGCGCGGCACCGGCGATGGCTGCTACACCGACGCCGCCGCAGCCAATTACGGCAACCGAGTCGCCCCGTTTGACCCCGCCGGTGTTGAGCGCTGCGCCCAAACCTGCCATGACGCCGCAGCCGAGCAGCCCGACTGCGGCGGCATCGGCGTCGGGGTCTACTTTGGTGCACTGCCCGGCGGCGACGAGGGTCTTTTCGATGAAAGCGCCGATGCCCAAGGCTGGTGAGAGCTCCGTGCCGTCTTCGAGGGTCATCTTCTGGGTGGCATTGTGGGTGTTGAAGCAGTACTGCGCCTGGCCGCGGTTGCAGGCCCGGCAGTTGCCGCAGACGGCACGCCAGTTCAGGACCACGCGGTCTCCGGGGGCGACGTCGGTGACGTCGGGCCCTACTGCGCTGACGACTCCGGTGGCTTCGTGTCCGAGCAGGAAGGGAAAGTCGTCGCTGATGCCGCCAAGCTTGTAGTGGAGGTCGGTGTGGCAAACACCGCTGGTGAGGATGTCCACCAGTGCTTCGCCGGGGCCGGGTTCGGGAACCAGGATTGTTTCGAGGGTTGCGGGTGCGCCTTTGGAGCGGACGACGACACCTTTGACTGCGTGGACCATGGAGATGTTCCCTTCGGGGCTCGCGGAGAGCGGGCCCTGTTAAAGGCAGCAAGGCCCGCTGCGGATTCCCAATCTGTCTATCACAGGTGGCAGACAGTGTGTGGATTGTTCCGTTGCGGGCCTTGGCGCGGTTAAGCCGGGAGCTTGCGTTATACGGTGACCAGGCGCTTCTCAACCTCTGAGGCTGAGGGGTTGGTTGCCGCGGTGCCGTCCGGGAAGAGAACGGTGGGGACGGTGCGGTTGCCTCCGTTGAGCTGCTCGACGAGTTCGGCCGTGCCGTCCACTTCTTCGATGTTGATCTCGGTGTAGCCGATTCCCTTGGCGTCCAGTTGCTTCTTCAGGCGGTTGCAGTACCCGCACCAGGTGGTCGAGAACATGGTGATGGTGCCGGAGTCGGGAGTGAAGTCCACAGAGCTCTCCTCAGTATTTGGTCGTTTGCGCGGAATGGTTCGTTGTTATCAACCGTAACCCGCGCCCAAATAATTCCCCGTTGCCCGCGAAGCCGGGTTACGTCGGATCTTGCGCTGGTGCGTTCTGCCAGGAGAAGGCAGACTGTTGGCATGTGTGGACGTTATGTAATGGCCCGTGCGGTGGGGGACCTGCTCGCCGATTTCGATGCCGAACTTGAAAACGAAGTTGCCCTCGAAAAGTCCTGGAATGTAGCACCCACAGATGCTGTTCCGATCGTCCTGGAGCGGCTGGTGGACGAGCACCTGAAGCGCCAGCTCCATGTTGCCAAGTGGGGGCTGGTGCCATCGTGGGCCAAGGATCCCAAGGCCGGTGCCCGGTTGATCAACGCCCGCAGCGAGACCCTCCTGGAGAAGCCCTCCTTCAAAAAGGCAGCCGTAGCCCGCCGATGCGCTGTTCCGGCTGATGGGTATTACGAGTGGAAGAAGGGCGAGGGCAAGAACAAGCAGCCCTACTATGTGCACCCGGGTGATGGCCAGGGCCTGGTGTTTGCCGGGTTGTATGAGTGGTGGCGGGACCAGTCGGCGCCGGCTGACGATCCCGGGCGTTGGTTGTTGTCCATGTCCATCCTGACGGCGGATACTCCTACTGCTGAATCTGCCCGGACCAGGCAGAGTGCTTCAGTGTTTGATGAGCTCACGGCCCTGCACGACCGCGTGCCGTTGCCGATGGACAAGGACACCATGGAGGCCTGGTTGGATCCCCGGGAGAAGGACGCTGCGGGATTGGTGGAGATGGTCCGCTCAAAGGCGCACGATGCCGCCGCCGGTTGGACGTTGGATCCTGTGGGCAGTGCCGTGGGAAACGTCCGCAACAACTCCCCGGAGCTCATTGAGCCGGTGGAAGGCCTCTTCTAACCTCAGAGAGCCTCGGTCACCGGGACGCCGGACTGGAATTCGCGTCCGTCTGCTTCGCTGAAGCCCGTCATGACGTGGCCTTTGCTGAGCCCGTGGATGGCTGACATGGGGAAGTTTCCGGTGATGACATTCCCGGAATGCTCCACGCCTTTGATGTCGTAGTTTTCCTCGGCGCTCAGGGAGTGGTTGAAGGAGTAGAACGAGATCGCCTCTCCGTTCATGAACTCAATGCCCAGCCTGCGTTGGGAGGAATAGTCCTCACTGGCAGCAACCAGGCCCACGACGTAAGCGCCGGAGCCTGGTATGTTCCCATCGATTTCGAACCGTGCCACCAGGTTCTCGTCCGATGCCGTGATGTTGACCTGCTTCAGGAGTGCGTCATTGGTACTCATGGCACAATCCTGCTCTGTGGACCCGCTGCCGTCCACCCCTTGACTTTCATCCTTCCAGCAGGCGCCGGATGTTCCCCACGATGGACAGCCTGTCAACGTCCTGGCCTTGGCGTGCGGTCAGCAGATGCATGGCGAGGCCATCACCGTAGTCGGCTACCGACTCGGCGCGGGCCCTGGCATCGGGCACGTTGAGGTGCTCCAGGATGTAGGCCAGTCCGGAGATCATTCGTTCGTGGCCGGCTGCAACCACGCCGGGCTGGTCCAGGGCAAAGGCGAACCTGGCCCGGGTGAGGTCTGCATTTTCCAGCGCGAGTCCCATGAGGGCGCTGGTGAGTTGTTCGGCGAGGTCCGCTACCGACGTCGGCCTCTCCCGCCCGCGGTGCTGAAGCAGGAGGTTGTCACGTTCCTCGACGCGGTCGACGGCGGCACTGACCAGCGCTGCGCGGTTGCGGAAATAGTTCGAGGTGGTTCCAACGGCCACGCCGGCATGGGCGTCGACGGCCCGGTGCGTGAGGCCTTTGAGGCCTTTGGCCGCGACGACCGCAAGGGCGGCGTCGGCAAGTTCTGTTCGTCGGTCCGGCATGGCGAAAGTCTAGCTTCAAGACCTATCTCTACTACAAATGTAGTAGTACAGTGTGGCCATGGAAAAAGTGGACATCATTGGCGGCGGAATTGCCGGACTGGCGCTCGCGGGAAGGCTTGACCCCGGCAGGTTCGCAGTCACGGTTTACGAGCAGCGACCTGAACTGCCCACGGTCGGAACAACCCTGGCCATGTGGACCGAAGCACAGCAAGCGCTGGCCGAGCTGGGGATCCTGGGAGCCGCGCGAAGCCGGGGAGCCATCATCAAAACAGGAGCACTCCGCAGCCCGGCCGGAGAACCCCTGCTTTCCATGGAGGGGGAGGGGCTCATGGGAATTTCCCGCCCTGAACTGCTGACACTGCTTGATTCCGCCGTGCCGAAAACCGTACGCAGGGTGAACGGACGCGTGGAGGACCTCCCGAAAGATGCGGCACTGACCGTGGGTGCGGACGGGGTCAACAGTGTTGTAAGGCGTGACTATTGGGGTAAGCGAAGTGGGGCCAGGCCGACGCCGTTCCTCGCCGTCCGCGGAGTCATACCGGAACCTCCCGCCACCGGTGACATCGGCGAGTATTGGGGGCGGGGGGAAATCTTTGGCCTGGCGCCGGCCGGAAACGGAACCAACTGGTATGCCTCCTTCCGCTCAGATGACAGCCTGGACAAAGTGGACGTCGCTGCTGCCCTTGAACTGACCCGCCGCCGGTATGCCCACTACTCGCCGGCAGTGCTTAGGGTTTTGTCCCTGGCGTCGCCGGAAAACTCACTGGCCCAACGCATCTGGACCACGCCGCCCATGAGGCGCTATTCACGGGGCAAAGTGGTGTTGCTCGGGGATGCCGCACACGCCATGACCCCCAACCTTGGCAGGGGCGCCTGCGAAGCACTTATCGACGCCGTGACCCTGGCCGGGCTCCTCAATGAAAAGCCCTTGGACGCGGCGCTCGCCGCCTATGGCAGGAAGCGGGTCCCAAGGACGCAGCAACTTCGCCTCGCATCCTCGCTCATGGGAAACATCGCCCTCGCCCAGGGAATGCAACCATGGCGTGATGCCCTCCTGAAGCAAGTGGGCAAGCAGGTGGCACGGTCCAGGAAGAAGGCCGAAACTTCGAAGTAGGTTTTGCATCAGGCCCGGCGTAAACTGGATTTATTCGAACATACTTTCGAATGAAGGAAACCAGTGCAAACGGGGTGAGGATATGGGGCTGTTCAGCGAGTCCGTGGAAGTCGACTGCACGGAAACGGGCCAGCCAAGCACCGTCCAATGGAAAGGAGCGCACTACTCAGTGTGCAACCCCCCGGAGCGCTGGTACGAACGACGCCAATGGTGGCTTGAAGAAAGCCGCGCCCCCTTGGGAACCGGAGCAGGCTTGGTGGACCACGAAATATGGCGCGTCCAACTCCACCCCCTCCACGCAGACGCCACAGCTGCAGAACCCATCACCCTTGACCTTGTACGCCACGTCAACAGCGGGCGATGGCGGCTCCTTCGCATCCACGCTGCTGCGCCCGCACGTGCAGTAGAGCCCGACGAAGCAGCGTGAACCCTTGAGCTTTACCCACCTGCACGTCTCCACGGCCTTCAGCGCACACTATGGCGTCTCCTGGCCCGAGGAACTCGCCCAAGCAGCCGCAGCAGACGGAGCCACCGCACTGGCATGTACAGACCGTGACGGCTTGTACGGCACCATCAAACACCTCAAAGCATGCATGGACGCCGGCATCGATCCCATCGTCGGGGTGGACCTGGCAGTCTTCGACGACGACGGCGACCACCGCACCCAAGTCGCGGGCCGCGTCGTCGTCCTCGCCCACGGCAACAACAACGGCGCCGGCTACCGCGCACTCTGCAGGCTCATCTCCGACGCCCACGCCCGAACCTCAGGCAAAGCCGGAGGAACAATCCCCACGGCCATCACCCGCAGCGAACTGGCATCAAGGACACTGGACCCCCAAACCCTCAAACCCGTGCTGACAGTCCTGATCGGACCCGACTCAGATGTTGGACAGGCCATGGGAGGCCGAAAATACCTCAGGCCCAGAACACTCTTCAAACAGTGGATTGACGCCATGCCTCCCGGAACCGTCGTAGCTGAAGTCGTCACCCACCTCAGCGCCCCCGGAGAACCACTCAGCACCGCCCACGCCGTACGGATGCTCAAACTGGCCCTCGAATACAACATCCCTGCAGTCCTCACCAACGCCGTACGCTATTGCGCCCAAGACGGCGCCGCCACAGCAGATGTCCTGGACTCCGCACGCACCCTCAAATCCCTGCCCGAACTCTCAGCAGCCCCCATGCTCCAACCAACAGGACAAGGATGGCTGAAAACCGCAGGCCACATGCTCCAACTCGGCAAAGAAATCATGACAGCAGCCGGACAGGGAAAAGCGGACCTCCAAAAACTGCTGGCCAACACCGAAGCGCTCGCCGACAAATGCCGCATCAACCCCATCCTGGACATGGGTTGGAAGAAACCCGTGGTTCCGGAAGCCTCCATCATCGGCATCGACACCGACCCCATGGTGGAACTCACCCAGCGTTGCCACGCCGGAATCACCAGGAGGTTCCCCGGCATCACAGGAGAAGCCGAAAGGCAGGTGCGCTCGCGGTTGGAACATGAATTGGGCATCATCGCGCGGCTGGGTTTCGCTTCCTACTTCCTCACCGTTGCAGAGGTATCCAGGATGATCCTCGACATGGGCGTCAGGGTAGCGGCCAGGGGGTCCGGCGCCTCCAGCCTGGTCAACTACCTGATCGATATCAGCCAGGTGGATCCAATCCGCCACGACCTCATTTTTGAACGATTCCTGTCTGGTCGCCGATCCACCCTTCCGGACATTGATATAGACGTCGAAAGCGCCGAAAGGCACAACGTCTATCGAAAGATTTTTGACCGCTTCGGCTCTGAACGCGTCACCCTCATGAGCATGCAGAACGGATACAGGGCGAGGGGGGCTGTTCGGGACGCGGGCCTCGCCTTGGGTATGGACGATGGTGAAGTCGGCGAAATTGCCAAGCAATTGTGGAGGTTCTCAGCCCGCAAGTTCCGTGAGGCATTGGTTGAAAAGCCGGAACTGCGCTCCTTTGCCGGCCGGGTGGAACAAAGGGGCCTGGAGGAAAACCAACAACTCGATCTCCTGGTGGACCTTACCGAAAGGTTGGACCGGCTGCCCCGGCACATCTCCATGCATCCATGCGGAGTGATTTTGGGTGATGCGACCCTCCTTGACCGCACTCCGGTCCAGCCCAGTGGATTGGGACTGCCCATGAGCCAGTTCGACAAGCACGACATGGATCCCATGGGAATGCTTAAGCTCGATGTCCTGGGCGTACGCATGCAAAGTGCCATGGCGTTTGCTGTCCGGGAAGTCATTCGCCTTCATCCTTCCAAAGCTGAGGTTGTGGCCGCGGGGCGGCATCCTGTGGAACCGGGAGGGACAGGTCCGGACTTTATCGCCGAGGACGGCAGGATCGACCTCAACGCAGTTCCTTTCGACGACGAACCCACTTTCGAGCTGATCCGGAGCACCCACACACTGGGTTGCTTCCAGATCGAGTCCCCTGGTCAGCGGGAGCTCATTGGAAAGATGGCGCCCCGGGAATTCAATGACCTCATCATTGATATCTCGCTCTTCAGGCCCGGGCCCATGAAATCGGACATGGTGCGGCCCTTCCTGGAACACCGGCACGGGTTCGCTCCGGAAAAATATCCCCACCCGGACCTCAAGCCGGCATTGCAGGAAACGCATGGAGTGACGGTCTTCCATGAACAGATCCTCAAGACCTTCCATGTCATGACCGGGTGCGGGTTGGACAGGGCTGACGAGTTCCGCCGGGCCTTGGGCGACGAAGTCCTTGAGCCGGGAGTTGAGAGCTACTTCCGGCGCGAAGCCATCAAGAAGTATTCACCCGAGGTGGTGGATGCAGTGTGGGGAACCTTGAAGGCCTTCGGCAGCTTTGGTTTCTGCAAAGCCCATGGAGCAGCCTTTGCTGTGCCCACCTATCAATCTGCTTGGCTGAAAGCCCACCATCCGGAAGCCTTTCTGGCCGGACTATGGGAACACGATCCTGGAATGTACCCAAAGCGCCTCCTGGTGGCAGAAGCACGCAGGTTGGGCATCCCCATCCTGCCCTTGGACATCAACCACAGCCAGGCCGAATACCGGGTGGAAAAAATCCAGGACGGTCCCCATCACGGCAAACTCGGGATCCGGTTGAGCCTTACGGGAATCTACGGCCTGTCGGGAGCTGAGCTCAAAAGAATCGTGGCAGGCCAGCCCTTTGATTCCCTGGCCGACCTCCGGGCGCGCGCCAGGGTAAGCAAGCCCAACATCAAGAGGCTTGCCCAGCTTGGGGCTTTTGATGCCCTTCATCATGACTCCGGGGGTAAAGCCAACAGGGCTGACCTTGTGCAACACCTCCAGGCCCTCCAAAGCAGCCCGTCCAAAAAGGCTGCCGACGTCATTGAAGGGCAATTGTCATTTGCCTTTGGTGATGTTGAGCTCCGGAACCTGGCTCCGGAACTTCCCGAGCCTTCCATGGTGGACAACGTCAGGGCAGAGCTTGACCTGATGGCCGTCGATGTCAGCGAACACCTCATGGACAGTCACCGTCCATTGCTGGACAAGCTGGGAGTCACCACTGCAGATAAGCTCCTTGGTCTTCGCAACGGGACCGAAGTGCTGGTGGCGGGAGTGAGGGTCGCCACCCAGACCCCGCCCATGCGTGGTGGCAGGCGTGTGGTCTTCATCAGCATCGATGACGGTACTGGTTGCGTGGATTCCGTCTTTTTCCATGAAGCGCAGGAAGAATCCGGACCCCTGCTGTTTGGTACCCGTTTGCTGCTGATCCGCGGAACCACCAGGCGGACAGGTCCCAAAGGCATCAGCATCAGCGCCACCAAAGCCTGGGATTTGAGCCGGCCCGAAACGTTGCCCTATGCCGAACCCGTTCCATCCGGAGGTGCCCTGCCGGATGAATACACCCACAGGGGAGCATTGCATGGCATCTCCAGGAACCTCGCCATCACTGGCCTGGGCAGCTGAACGGGCGGCTGCTTGCGCTGCTGCTTGGGCGTCGGCGCGCTGCTTTGGCCGCCCCCGCTGAAGCAGATACGATTGGCGGTGGCTGGCTGTGGTCCCCGTACGCCACAAGCTATGAAGCCTTAACCATGAATAGGAGACACCCGTGTCAGATGCCCAACAGATCACCCTCATCGTCGATGGCGAAGAGACCAAGGTGACGGAAGGGACTACCGGCGCGGAACTCTTCTTCGAGCGCCGCGACGTCGTTGTAGCCCGTGTCAACGGAGTGTTGAAGGACCTTGACCAGGTCCTCACCGAGGGCGCGGACGTCGAAGGCGTCACCATCGATTCCCCTGATGGACTCAACGTCCTCCGCCACTCCACAGCCCACGTCATGGCGCAGGCTGTGCAGCAGTTGCGCCCCGACGCCAAGCTTGGCATCGGCCCTTACATCACTGACGGCTTCTACTTCGACTTCGACGTCGCTGAGCCGTTCACCCCTGAGGACCTGCGCACCCTGGAAAAGATGATGCAGAAGATCATCAACCAGAACCAGAAGTTCGTCCGCCGTGTGGTTACTGAAGAAGAAGCCCGCGAAGCAATGTCCAACGAGCCCTACAAGCTGGAGCTGTTGGGCAAGAAGAACGACTCAACCGACGCCGCGGAAGGTGTCAATGTCGAGGTCGGCGCCGGCGACATCACTATCTACGACAATGTGGATCGCAAGAGTGGCGAAAGCATCTGGTGCGACCTTTGCCGCGGTCCCCACCTGCAGAACACCAAGATCATCTCCAACGCCTTCGCATTGACGCGTTCCTCCGCTGCCTACTGGCTGGGCAACCAGAACAACCAGCAGCTCCAGCGCATCTACGGAACCGCCTGGCCAACCAAGGAAGCACTCAAGGCCTACCAGGAGCGGATTGCCGAAGCTGAGCGCCGCGACCACCGCAAGCTTGGCGTGGAGCTTGACCTGTTCTCCTTCCCTGACGAGCTTGGCTCGGGCCTTCCGGTCTTCCACCCCAAGGGCGGCATCATCCGCAAGGCCATGGAGGACTATTCCCGCCAGCGCCATGTGGATGCCGGCTACGAGTTCGTCTACACCCCGCACATCACCAAGGGGCACCTGTACGAGGTTTCCGGACACCTTGATTGGTACAAGGACGGTATGTTCCCCGCGATGCAGGTGGACGCCGAATTCAACGAAGACGGTACCGTACGCAAGCCGGCCCAGGACTACTACCTGAAGCCAATGAACTGCCCCATGCACAACCTGATCTTCCGCTCCCGCGGCCGCTCCTACCGCGAACTTCCGCTGCGCCTGTTCGAGTTCGGTTCGGTCTACCGCTACGAAAAGTCCGGCGTCGTGCACGGGCTGACACGTGTCCGGGGCATGACACAAGACGACGCCCACATCTACTGCACCCGCGAGCAGATGAAGGACGAGCTCACCACCACGTTGAACTTTGTCCTGGGCCTCCTCAAGGATTACGGCCTGGACGACTTCTATCTGGAGCTCTCCACCAAGAACGAAGAAAAATTCGTTGGTGACGATGCCGCATGGGAGGAAGCCACCCGCACGTTGTCCGAGGTTGCCGCCGCTTCCGGCCTGGAACTTGTGCCGGATCCGGGTGGAGCTGCCTTCTACGGTCCGAAGATCTCGGTGCAGGCCAAGGACGCCCTGGGCAGGACCTGGCAGATGTCCACCATCCAGCTGGACTTCAATTTGCCGGAGCGCTTTGAGCTTGAGTACCAGGCTGCGGACGGGACCCGGCAACGCCCGGTCATGATCCACCGGGCACTCTTCGGATCCGTGGAACGCTTCATGGGCGTCCTCACGGAGCACTACGCAGGTGCGTTCCCGGCATGGCTGGCCCCCGTCCAGGTCGTGGGTATCCCGGTGGCCGAGACCTTCAACGACTACATGTTCGACGTCGTTGGGCAGCTTAAGGCAGCAGGCATACGCGCCGAAGTGGATATCTCCTCTGACCGCTTCCCCAAGAAGATCCGCACGGCCAGCAAGGACAAGATTCCCTTCGTCCTGATCGCCGGTGGCGAGGATGCAGAAGCCGGCGCTGTTTCGTTCCGCTTCCGCGACGGCAGCCAGGACAACGGCGTGCCCGTGGCGGAGGCGGTCCGCAGGATTGTGGACGCCGTCAAGAACCGCGAGAGCTGACGGAACGGACAAAGAGACGGTGCAGGAGAACACAGACGCGACAACCGGGATTCCGGGCGACGCCGAGGTAACCGATGACTTCGGACTTGCGGGCGTGCCGGACGCGTTTCAGCGCCTGTGGACTCCGCACCGCATGGCCTACATCAAGGGCGGGCAGGATCAGTTCAAGAACAAGGACGACTGCCCGTTCTGTGTAGGACCCACACGATCGGACGAGGAATCGCTGATCGTGCACCGGGGAAGGACCTGCTATGTGGTCCTGAACCTTTTCCCGTACAACCCGGGGCACTTGCTGATATGCCCCTACCGCCATGTCCCTGACTACACGGACATCACGGTGGAGGAGACGGCAGAGTTCGCCGACCTCACCCAAACCGCCATGCGGGTACTGCGGAAAGTGTCAAACCCCAGCGGTTTCAACCTTGGGATGAACCAAGGCGTCACCGGTGGCGCGGGAATCGCAGCGCATCTCCACCAGCACGTGGTTCCGCGCTGGGGTGGGGACGGAAACTTCTTCCCCATCATCGCCCAGACCAAGGCCATCACGCAGACGCTGGACGAAGTCCGCAAGCTCGTGGCCGAAGCCTGGCCGGGGGAGTCGAATGCTCAATAGGCATGCGCGCGGCTTCTTCACTTCACTTTTCACACCACTTGCGCGCTGGCTCCTCAAGATCGGCGTGTCCCCGGATGCGGTGACCATGGCCGGCACCGCCGGGGTCATCCTGGGTGGCTTGGTGCTGTATCCCCTCGGGCACCTGTGGTGGGGCTCCGTAGTGGTGGCCTTCTTCGCTTTCTCCGACGTCGTTGATGGAATCATGGCGCGGCTTCAAGGCCGAAGCGGCGGTTGGGGCAACTTCCTGGATTCCACCCTCGACCGCTTGGCCGACGGTGCAATCTTCGCCGGTATCACCATCTGGTTCTTCACCCGGGGTGAGGATCCGGCGATCGGAACAGCCGCCGTCGTCTGCCTCGTTCTTGGCATGGTGGTCTCCTATGCCAGGGCCAAAGCCGAGTCCTTGGGCTACCAGGCCAGCGTGGGGATCGCAGAGCGGGCCGAACGGTTGGCGTCCGTTCTGCTCATCACCGGCCTGACCGGGCTTGGGCTCCCTCCAGTGGTGCTGTTCGGCACCTTGATCCTGCTGGCACTGGCAAGCGTGGTGACCATCATCCAGAGGATGTCCACCGTGCACCGCCAGGCGATGGCCGAGACCGGCGGGACCCCCGCCGGCCAGGGCTAACCGCAGGCCAGCGGACAGGGAACTGGCAAACGGCCAAACCCGTCCCTTGGCTGTTGTGCACCTGTCCTACCACAGCCCCGTTTGTTGCCCTCCGGGCAGGTAATGAATGTACTGCCACCACGGAACGTGCGACTACTATTACTAGTACTTGGTCACCCTGACCTGAAACCCGGTGTGCGCTGATTGCGGTCGTGTGGCTGCGCGCGCCTCCGGCAAGAAGGTCGTTTATCTACCCATAGGGGTTTTTGTGTCTACACCAGATGTAAGCAACGAAGCCGGTTCGTCCGCGAACAGCGTCACGGGCAGCAGCCGCGTCAAGCGGGGCATGGCGGAGATGCTCAAGGGCGGCGTCATCATGGACGTCGTTAACGTCGAGCAGGCCCGCATCGCCGAGGATGCCGGTGCCGTGGCTGTCATGGCGCTCGAGCGAGTGCCTGCCGATATCCGCGCCCAGGGCGGCGTGTCCCGCATGTCGGACCCGGACATGATCGATGCGATCATCGCCGCGGTGTCCATCCCGGTCATTGCGAAGGCCCGCATTGGCCACTTCGTTGAAGCCCAGGTCCTGCAGTCCCTCGGTGTTGACTACATCGACGAGTCCGAGGTCCTGACCCCGGCCGACTACATCAACCACATCGACAAGTGGAACTTCACCGT
>NZ_FMWE01000014.1:0-48893 GCF_900102805.1 Arthrobacter sp. UNCCL28 | reverse complement strand
AGCCGCTCCAACCAATCAGGAGCACGACGCCGGACCCGCAACCCACCAGGAAGCACACCCTCACGCTTCAAACTGGTTTCAACACAGGCCTCCATCACGGACCAGATATGCAGCAAACCCTCCCGGATCTCCTCCTCGGACCGGGACGCACGCTCATTAATGAACATAATGTCGCTGATCCCCAACCCCTTGGACGCACACCGGCCCAACAACTCCGCCGCCGTCCTAAACGGCAACGGCAACTCCTTCTTGGACTCCTCCAACTCCTGCTGCGCAGCGTTCTCCTCACCCTCTCGTTTAATGAACCCGCCACCCACCGAGAAGAACGTCGCCTCCCGCACGATGTTTCCCTCAGCATCCGAGACAGCAAACTTCATCCCGTTCGTATGCCGCGGCAACACCGTCAACGGATGCAGAATCATGTCCTCCACCGCGTACGGCAACTCCACCCCCTCACCAGAGGCACCAGCCAGGTTCAACACACCCGTCTCCGCAATAGCAGCCAACCGCGCCTCCACCTCGTCAGGCAGGATCAGCTCAGGGTGATACCCCTCCAAACCCAACAGCGTGGCCGTCATGGTCCCATGACCACGACCCGTCGCAGCCAACGACCCATACAAATCCACCCGCAACGACGCCACCGAACCCAGGACACCAGCGTCCCTCAACTCACCAGCAAACACCGCAGCAGCACGCATCGGCCCCACAGTATGCGAACTCGACGGACCAATACCCACAGAGAACAGATCGAAAACACCAACAGCCATGGTCGGGATTCCTTAATACAGTTTGAAACGGTCCGGCAGATGGTCCTGCCGGATGGCCTCCCCCGCTTGTGGCGGAGATCGGCCGAAGCACGACGCCGGATGGCCCCCAAAGGCGGCAACCCGGCGTCGCAATTTTATTCAGTTCTACAATCCCACGCTACGCCACTGCGCTTGAGTGGTGGAGGGCTGCCCGATCGGCCAAGCTCGGCCGCTGCAACGCCCAATACGGGGATTCGCTGCAAACATGCCATGCGCACGGCACCCCCAGCAGCAAACCCACGAATACGCCAAACAACACCTCACCGGAACCCGAACTAGCCCCACCTGGGACTGGCATCCAAGCTCGGCCGCTGCAACGCCCACTACGGGGATTCGCTGCCAAACATGCCATGCGCACGGCACCCCCAGCAGCAAACCCACGAATCGGCCGGCGCACTTGGGGTCGTCGTCCGGAAGCGGGCGCCCAAAGGAGCATCGCATCCGCCCAGCGGGTGCCTATGCGACCGAGCCCGCGGAGGATGCCAGCCCCAACGGGCGCCAGCTAAGAGGAGCAGGGCTTAGGAGAGGTCTCCGCCATTCTTGGAGGCGTATTCCTCGGCGGACAGCAGCGGGCCGTCGGACTCGGCGGCGACCTTGAACAGCCAGCCGGCGCCGTAGGGGTCGTTGTTGATCAGTGCGGGGTCCGAGACAACGGCGTCGTTGATCTCCGTGACCTCGCCGGTGACCGGCGAGTACAGGTCCGAGACGGACTTCGTGGACTCAACTTCGCCACAGGTCTCGCCAGCGGTCACCGTGGAGCCAACCTCGGGCAGGTCAACGTACACAATGTCACCCAGAGCGTCGGTGGCAACCTCGGAAATACCGACGGATACCGAGTTCCCTTCGCCGCGGGAAACCCACTCGTGCTCGTCGGAGTACTGAAGTTCGGGCGCTACTTTGGGCATTCTGTTTCCTTTACGTGTAGTGGCTACATCTAATTGTGTCGTGTCTGGGCCGTGAGCGTGGCTGATTCGCGGGCGTGGGGCACCGAATTCCTCCGCGTGCTGCTCCTCCGTCGCTTTGACGCACGCTTCCGGAATCCGCTCCCCCACCGCACGGCCACGCGAGTCAGACCTTCGGAACTACGCGGGCCCCTTCGAGTCCGGGATCCGGAAGCGTGCGTCCAAGGGAGCGTCACGTCCGCTCAGCGGGCGTTCCCGCGACCGAGCACGCGGAGGATGCCGGACCCGACGGGCTTTTGGGCGACCCGTCGGGTACGGCTCCGGCTTACTTTTGGCGTTTGTAGAACGGCAGTGCGACGACTTCGAACGGCTCGCTCTTACCGCGGAGGTCAATGTCCAGGGCCGTTCCCAGCTCTGAATGCTCGACGTCGACATACGCCAACGCTACCGGGTAGCCGAGCGTGGGGCTTGGCTGGCCGGACGTGACTTCGCCAATTACTGCGCCGTCCTTGAGGACCGGGTAGTGGCCTCGGCCGGCACGGCGGCCCAGGCCCTTGAGGCCAACAAGCTTGCGTCCGCTGGTGGAGCCTGCGCCATCTGCCTTGAGGGCAGCGAGTGCGTCCTTGCCCACGAAGTCGCCTTCCTTGGACAGAGCCACCACCGGTCCGAGTCCTGCTGCGAAGGGGTTGCCTTCGCGGGAGAGCTCGTTGCCGTAGAGCGGCATGCCGGCTTCCAGGCGCAGGGAGTCGCGGGAAGCCAGGCCGGCGGGAGTGAGTTCGCCTTCTTCAGCGGCGTCGGCGATGGCCTGCCAGAGGGCGGCTGCGGAATCGTTAGCTACGAAGATCTCGAAGCCGTCTTCGCCGGTGTACCCGGTGCGGGCCAACAGCAGTTCCTGCGTGCCGCCGTCGAACGTGAACGGGACATCAACCGCGGCGTAGTACTTCAGGTCGGTGACCAGCGCGTGTTGTTCGGCGGGCACCAGGCGGAGGAGGATCGCTTCAGCCAGGGGTCCCTGAACGGCAATCAGCGAGGTCCCAGCGGATGCGTCCTCAACGACGACGTCGAACCCGGCGGCGCGCTCCAGAAGGGCTGCGGCAACAACCGCAGCGTTTCCGGCGTTCGGTACCACGAGGAACTTCTCCTCACCGCGACGGTAGGCGATGAGGTCGTCGATGATTCCGCCGTCTTCCTGGCAGATCAGCGAGTACTTGGCTTTGCCGATTGCCATGGCGGAGATTTTGCCCACCAGGGCGTAGTCCAGGAAGGCTGCTGCCTCGGGACCGGTGACCCAGACTTCGCCCATGTGGGAGAGGTCGAACAGGCCCGCGGACTTGCGGACAGCATGGTGCTCAGCCAACTCCGAGGAGTATTTGAGCGGCATCTGCCAGCCACCGAAGTCGGTGAAGGAAGCGCCGAGTTTCTTGTGCTCTTCGTAAAGAGCTGTGTAGTTCTCGTTCATTTTCCGGAACCCCTTAGTTCTCGAAGTCTTCGATCGGCGGGCAGGAGCAGACCAAGTTGCGGTCACCTGCGGCGCCGTCGATACGGCCGACCGGCGGGAAGTACTTGTCCTGCTTGAGGTGGTGGACCGGGAAGGCAGCCTGCTCGCGTGGGTACGCCCGGTCCCAATCGGAACTTACGACGGCGGCAGCCGTGTGGGGCGCGCGGCGAAGCGGGGAATCCTGCACGGAGAAATCGCCGTGAGCCACCTGCTCAATCTCGGCACGGATGGTGATCATGGCTTCGATGAAGCGGTCGATCTCGGCAAGGTCCTCGGACTCGGTGGGCTCCACCATCAGGGTTCCGGCAACCGGGAAGGCCAGGGTGGGGGCGTGGAAGCCGAAGTCGATCAGGCGCTTGGCAACGTCCTCAGCGGTGACGCCGGTCTTGGCCGTCAGTTCGCGGAGGTCCAGGATGCACTCGTGGGCCACCAGTCCGCCCTCGCCGGTGTAGAGGACCGGGAAGTGGTCGTTCAGGCGGGATGCGATGTAGTTTGCAGCCAGCAGCGCCGACTTGGTTGCCTCGGTGAGGCCCTGGCCACCCATGAGCTTCACGTAGGCCCAGGAGATGGGCAGAACGCCGGCGGAACCGAAACGCGATGCCGAAATGGGCACGTCGTTGCCTTCGGTCCAGGAGGCTGCATCGCCTGGCATGAACGGTGCAAGGTGCGCCTTGGCTGCCACAGGCCCGACACCCGGGCCGCCGCCGCCGTGCGGGATGCAGAACGTCTTGTGCAGGTTCAGGTGGGATACGTCGCCGCCGAACTTGCCCGGCTGAGCGAGCCCAACAAGGGCGTTGAGGTTTGCGCCGTCAATGTAGACCTGACCGCCGGCTGCGTGGATGGCGTCGCAGACTTCGCGGACGTCGGCATCGTACACACCATGCGTGGACGGGTAGGTGATCATGATGGCCGACAACACCTCGCGGTTGGCCTCGATCTTGGCGGCAAGGTCCGCGTGATCGATCGTGCCGTCAGCAGCCGTGGCCACCACAACAACCTTCATCCCGGCCAGCACTGCCGAGGCCGCGTTGGTGCCGTGGGCGGACGCGGGAATGAGGCAGACGTTGCGCTGCTCGTCGCCACGGGACAGGTGGTAGCCACGGATGGCCAACAGACCCGCGAGCTCGCCCTGGGAACCGGCGTTCGGCTGGATGGAAACCTGGTCGTAGCCGGTGATCTCGGTCAGCTGGGATTCGAGGTCCGTGATGAGTTCACGCCAGCCCTCGGTCTGGGAATCCGGAGCGAACGGGTGGATGGAGGCGAACTCGGGCCAGGAAATGGCTTCCATCTCAGCGGTGGCGTTCAGCTTCATGGTGCACGAACCCAGCGGGATCATGGTGCGGTCCAGCGCGAGGTCCCGGTCCGAGAGCTTCCGGATGTAGCGCAGGAGCTGGGTTTCGGAGCGGTGCGTGTTGAACACCGGGTGCTGCATGAAGTCGCTGGTGCGCTCCACGGAAGCTTCAAGCGCGAAGCCTTCAACGGCTTCGGAAACCGAAGCCCCGAAGACAGCAGCGACGTCAGCGACAACCTCTGACGTGGTGGTCTCATCAACAGAGATACCAACAGTGTCAGCGTCAACGCCGCGCAGGTTGATGCCCTTGGCCTCGGCAGCAGCGACGATCTCTGCAGCCTTGCCCGGGACGCGGACCGTGATGGTGTCGAAGAAGGAACCGTGAAGGACCTCGACGCCGGCAGCCTTCAGTGACGCTGCGAGGGTGCGGGCGTGGCTGTGGGCGGTCTCGGCAATCGCCTTCAAACCCTCCGGGCCGTGGTAAACGGCGTACATGGAGGCCACGATGGCCAGCAGTGCCTGCGCGGTGCAGATGTTGGAGGTGGCCTTCTCGCGGCGGATGTGCTGCTCACGTGTCTGCAGCGCCAAGCGGTAGGCGGGGACACCGGCGTCGTCCTTCGAAACGCCCACCAGACGGCCGGGCATGGAACGCTCCAGGCCCTTCTGGACGGCCATGTAGGCCGCGTGCGGGCCGCCGAAGAACAGCGGAACACCCAGGCGCTGCGCGGAACCAACAGCAATATCGGCGCCCTGCTCACCGGGAGGGGTGATGAGCGTCAGGGAGAGGAGGTCGGCTGCGACCGTGACCAGCGCGCCGCGTTCCTTGGCTTCAGCAATGACAGCAGAGTGGTCGAACACGCGGCCGGAAACGCCGGGCTGCTGCAGGACAACGCCGTTGATGGCTCCTTCCGGGAGGCCCAGGGAGAGATCGGCGACCTCAACCTCGAAGCCGAGTGCTTCGGCGCGGCCCTTGACGATGGCGATGGTCTGCGGGAGGCAGTCGGCATCGAGGACGGTCTTGCCGTCCTGGACAGCCTTGTTCTTGTTGGCGCGGCGCATCATGAGGACGGCTTCGGCAACGGCGGTTGCTTCGTCAAGCAGGGAGGCGTTGGCGATGGGCAGGCCAACCAGGTCCTGGACCATGGTCTGGAAGTTCAGCAGCGCTTCAAGGCGGCCCTGGGAGATTTCCGGCTGGTACGGGGTGTAGGCGGTGTACCAGGCCGGGGACTCAAGGATGTTGCGGCGGATCACCGGCGGGGTCACGGTGTCATAGTAGCCCTGGCCGATCATCTGGACGGCAGTCTTGTTCTTGGATGCGAGCTTGCGCAGTTCGGCAAGAACCTCGACTTCGCTCAGCGCGTTTTCCAGGGTGAGGGCAACATCCTGGCGGATATCGTTCGGAACGGCGGTGTCGACCAGCGAATCGACGGTGTCGTAGCCGACGGACTTGAGCATGGTCTCAATCTCGGACTGGCGGCGGGCGCCAATATGCCGATCGACGAAGGTGGTGGAGGCAGAACTAACCGTCACGAAGGAACTCCATTACTTGGGCGGCGTTTGGGTACGCCACAGCGGCTGGGTTCCTCCCCGCTCTGTATTGGACCTGAGAGTTTCCGCGGGTTGCGTGAACAACCATCGCTTGCACCGTCGGTGAGCACAGCGCCCATCCACCCTGAGGTGTGCTGAGTGCCTGCTGCTTTCCAGAGTTGCCTTGCCGCGGCGGTGCGTGGGCCTGAGAGATTCCTGGGGAGGGTTTGCTCCTACGGCGCCTGCATCACTTGCTTGCAGGACTCTCCCGCCGCAGATCAAAGGCATGTTCAGTTGTAGGTGGGCACCTTGTTGGGCACGCCACAAGAGTTAATTGTCCTACGCGCCGGGCTCTGCAGCAAATGGATGAATCACTACTTCCGCAGCCGCTCCAGGACCCCGAGCAGGATTTCGACGTCGGCCTCCCGCCCGGCGTTGCCGCCTTCCTGGCCGCCTTCAAAGATGGCATTGAAATAGAGGCCGTCGCCCATATAGCTGACGGCCTTGGCAACCTCCGGTCCGACGTCTTCGGCCAGCACGTCCAGCCAGCGCTGCTGGATGGCGGCGAACCGGCGGCGGGTTTCCTCGTGGGCCACTTCAGCCAGGCGGGTGGCAGCGACGAAGGCCCTGTCCATGGGGGTATCTGCCCAGAGCGATGACCGGATGAAGTAGGCAGCCGAACCATCGGGTGCTGCCTTCATTAGTTCAGTGTCTTCATCGGCGAGTAAGTCCAGGCGTTCCAACAGTGCCGTGATCAGCGCTTCCTTGTTGGGGAAGTGGTAGAGCAGCCCACCTTTGGATACCCCGGCACGTTTGGCAACGGCGTCGAGGGTGGCAGCCCTCTCCCCTACCTCTATAAGGAGGGCTTCAAAGGCATCCAGGACCGCGTCCCGGGCAACTGGTTTTCGTGGCATGTGTCCATCATTCCCTAAAGGCTCATGGGGCTGGTCAGTTGAAACTATACCGTCTGGACGGTACAGTAGTGGAATGTTCTCGCCGTCCCCAACCCAAGCACCCCGTTCCGCTGATCCCGTTAAGGGCCAGGCAGCACCGTGGCGCGACTGGACGGCTCTGGCACTCCTGATGTTTCCGGTGCTGCTGGTGGCCGTCGACAACACCGCGCTCACCTTTGCCCTGCCCGAAATTGCCCGCTCCCTGGACGTCGGCGGCGTCCAATTGCTCTGGATCGTTGACGCCTACCCGCTGGTTCTTGCCGCGTTGCTGGTATCCATGGGCAACCTCGGCGACAGGATCGGACGACGGCGGCTGCTGCTGATCGGCAGCACGGGCTTCGCGGCGGTTTCGGCTGCTACAGCTTTCGCGCCTTCGGCTGAGTGGCTCATTGCAGGACGCGCCGGCCTTGGCGTCTTCGGCGCCATGCTGATGCCCTCAACGCTGTCCTTGATCCGGAACATCTTCGCCGATCCCAACCGGCGCCGGCTTGCCATCGCTGTCTGGGCTGCCGGTTTCTCCGGTGGTGCCGCCCTTGGACCCATCTTCGGCGGTTGGTTGGTAGAGCACTTCTGGTGGGGTGCGGTCTTCCTCGTGGCCGCTTTCCTGCTCCTGCCGCTTCTTGTTTTCGGCAGGGCACTCATTCCGGAATCCAAGGACGCCAATCCCGGCCGCGTGGACGTGGCCAGCATTGTCCTTTCCGTGGTCACCATGGCTCCGTTCGTCTACGGCATCAAGGAATTCGCAGTCCACGGCTTCGGGGCGTCCGCGGCCGCATTCATGGGCTTCGGCCTGGTGATGGGCATTCTGTTTGTGCGTCGCCAGCAGCGGATCGAGAACCCCATGCTGGACGTTGCCCTGTTCAATAACAAGGTCTTCAGCACTGCAATCGTGGCGAACGTCCTGTCGCTCTTCTCCATGACAGGCTTCATCTACTTCTTCGCCCAGCACCTGCAGCTTGTTGAGGGTCAGTCACCAATGGAAGCCGGAATCGCCATGATTCCCGCCCTCCTGGCAACAGTCATCGCCGGCCTGCTGGTGGTGCCGCTGGTCAGGCGTGTCCGCCCCGGATACGTGGTGGCCGCCGGCCTGACACTCAGCGCCGTGGGCTACTTGATTGTGATGGTGGGCGACCACGGCAGCGGCCCCGTCTTCCTGCTGTCCGCCCTGACGGTCCTCGCAATCGGCGTGGGCGCAGCGGAAACCATTTCCAATGACCTCATCCTGGCTTCCGTTCCGGCAGATAAGTCCGGCGCCGCCTCGGCAATCTCCGAGACCGGCTACGAACTGGGTTCGCTCCTGGGAACGGCTGTTCTCGGATCCATCCTCACCGCTTCCTATCAGCACAACCTCGTGATTCCGGACGGCGTTTCCCCGCAGGCAGCCGGGAAGTCCAGCGAAACCCTTGCCGGCGCCGTGGATGCGGCCGCAGCCCTTCCGGCACCTTTGTCGGAGGCCCTGACGGTCGCCGCCCGGACGGCTTTCGAGTCCGGCGTCCACATCACTGCGGCGATTGGGCTGGTATTGATGGCCGGCGCGGCAGTGCTCGCCGCCGTCGTACTCCGGCGTGTGCCGAAGGCACAGTAGTGGCTCAGTAAGGACACAGCGCCGTTGTGAGGCCCGCTCTGCGTGGTTCCGGAGGGATTTAGCACGCAGAGCGGGCCTCACAACGCTTCGGTTGGTGCCGCCTTTTTGTCGACGCCGGCAGTCAGGTCATCGATCCTGTCGAGGGCGTCGCTGAGCCTGCTGACCGTGCTCCATAGCTCTGGGTGCTGCTCCTTGACTTCCTCGAGCGCGGTTCCGGCGGAGGTCAGGGAGGCGAGGTCGAAACTTACGTTGGTTCGGGCTCCGCTGATGGCTGCACGGAGGGCTCCGAAGCCGACCACGACGTCGGCGATCAACGCAGGATTGCCGTGGGAAGCGAGCCAGCCGAGGTCTTCAATGGCGTGGATGGCCCGCTCGCCCAGGACCGCCGAGGCCTTGGCAGCATCAACGGAGGCCTGGTGGATAGCGTCGTCGCGCTCCGGCCCGGGATCCAGGCGGAAGGCGGCGCCGAAGGCGTTGGAGGCGGAAGAGTCGTCGTCGGCCAATTGCAGGGCATCTTCACGCAGTTCACGGGCACGGGCATGGATGCCCGAGAGCTTTTCGTGCTGGTCCTCCCCGGCCTCGGTGTATCCGGCCACCATGGAGGTCAGGGAAGCGGCGATGGAGAGCATGACTCCTGTCCCGGCGCCACCGCCCGGCGAGCCGGTGGATTCGGCCAGCGCTTTGGTCCATTCCTCAACAGTGGATTGCTGCGTCGTGGCTGCTTGGGAATCATTCATGCCATCCAGTGTGCCGGGGCTTCCCAGGCTTTGCATCTTCAGGCTGGATACACTGGCCAGACCTAGGCGTCGAATGAAAAGGGCAGACTCATGACCATTGACCTCGAAGAGCTGTACAAAGACCTGCACGCCCATCCCGAGTTGTCCTTCCAAGAGACCCGGACAGCCGGGATTGCAGCGGGGCATCTGGAAGACCTTGGCTTCACTGTCCACCGAAACATCGGAAAAACCGGCGTGGTCGGCGTTCTGGAAAACGGACCCGGACCGGTAGTGATGCTCAGGGCAGACATGGATGCACTGCCTGTCAAGGAAGCAACCGGCCTGGACTATGCAAGCACGGCCATGGGTGTTGACCATGAGGGCAAGGACATGCCGGTCATGCACGCTTGCGGCCATGACGTACACGTCAGTTGCCTGGTTGGCGCGGTGGAGGTTTTGGTCGCGCAACGTGATCAGTGGCAGGGCACCCTGGTGGCCCTCTTCCAGCCAGCCGAGGAGTGGGGTGGCGGGGCCGAAACCATGGTGGCCGATGGCCTGTACGACGCCGTGCCCAAACCCGACGTCGTCCTGGGCCAGCACGTAGCACCCTTCCCCGCCGGCTGGTTCGGAATCCGGCCCGGTGTCACCATGGCATCCGCCGATTCCCTCAACATCACCCTCCACGGGCGCGGCGGTCACGGTTCACGCCCGGAGACCACTGTTGACCCGGTGCTGATGGCTGCGGCAACCACCGTCCGGCTGCAGGGCATTGTTGCCCGTGAGCTGGCAGCGAGTGATTCCGCGGTGGTGACCGTGGGGCAGATCCACTCGGGGACCAAGAACAACATCATTCCCGAAACAGCAACTTTGGGCCTCAGCGTCCGCACCTTCAGCAATGACACCCGGGATAAGATCCTCGGTTCCATCGAGCGCATTGCCGCGGGAGAATCCAAGGCATCCGGGGCACCCAAGGACCCCGAGATTCAGTTTGAAGAGCACTTTCCGCTGACCGTCAACGATCAGGCTGCCACCGAAAGGGTGGCTGCGGCCTTCAAGGCAAAGTTTGGCGAAACACAGATCATTGACCCCGGCCCTGTCTCCGGAAGCGAAGACGTGGGCGCCTTGGCCAAGGCCGCCGGTGCTCCCCTGGTTTTCTGGTTCCTTGGTGGTGCCGAGCCTGCCTTGTTCAAGGAATTTGCAACAACAGGGCGCCTTCCCGAAGATATTCCTTCGAATCACTCACCGTATTTTGCGCCCATTATCCAGCCGACCCTGACGCGGGGAACGGAAGCCCTGGTGACGGCGGCCCGGGAATTCCTGGCTGCCAGCACCTAGGCCTTCAGCCAGCCAGCCCGACACCAGTGAAGGCGCAGCAAGCGCAACGCCTTCACTGGTATTTCCTTGGTGCGGTCCGGTCCCTGCCTAGACTTTCTCGCTGATGCGGTTCGTCGTCGGTTCGGAAACCTCGGAATCCCTGCGACGGCGGGCCAGGAAAGTCCACAGCGTTCCCTCTGTCCGCGGACGGCTCTCCCCGGTAACTTCAGGTGCTTTTTCCGGCTCGGACGTGTGCGTCTCGGGCTTGCGCGCGGAGTCTTTCTTCGTGCGCCGCTCGAAGTCGTCGTAGTACGCGTAACACATACCCAACCTCCTTCAACAGCTGTCCTTCCATCGTCCTCCGGCAAGGCCCGCACGTCGATGGTTTTGTGCTTTGTGATCGGCCGGCTCAACGTGCGTCACGGCCGGATCCAGGAACTAGCGGGACAGGACCGCGTGCCGCGCTTCCCGGACAGCCAGGGTGGTCTCCTCCATCATGAGATCGGCGTTGATGGCCGCGCCCGCCATGACACCCGCAGCCGCGGAGGCCATCAATTGTCCCGTGAGGTCCGTGACGTTACCAGCTGCCCAGACGCCGGGCACTGATGTCGCCCCACCCATTGGGGCGGCTTCAACATGGGTCCCGACGCCCATCGCGTGCTCCACCGTGGGAACGCCCAAAGACTCAAGCACGCCGGACCTTGCCTCCAACCGCGGGCCGGTGACTACGGCGTCCACCGGAATCACCGTTCCCGAGGCCAGGACAACGCCGCTCAAGGCGTCATTGCTGACTTCCAAGGCCTGGACTTTCCCGTCCACCACAGTGATGGAACGGGCAGCCAATTGCTCCCATTGTTCTTCCGTCGGTTCCACCACATCGTTGAGGAACAAGGTGATGTTGGAACTCCACTGGCGGAACAGCAACGCCTGGTGCAACGCCATGGGCACCGAGCCCAGGATTCCGATCGCTTTGTTCCGGACTTCCCAGCCGTGGCAGTAAGGGCAGTGGAGAACGTCGCGCCCCCACCGTTCCCGGATCCCCGCGATCTCCGGCAGGATGTCAATCAGCCCGGTGGTGACCAGCACGCGGCGCGCTTTTACTGTCCGGCCATCGGCCAGGTCCACCTCAAAGGCGGGCCCGCCGCCAGCGGTGGAATCCGGCGTCGAACGTGCCTCTACAGCAGTGCCGGACATGATGTCGGCTCCGTACCCGACGGCCTCGGACCGTCCCAAGTCCAGCAGCTCCTTGGGATTGATACCGTCCCGGGAAAGGAATCCGTGAACCCCGGCGGCCGGGGCGTTCCTTGGCTCGCCGGCGTCGATGACCACGACCGACCGCAGCGCCCTGCCCAGCGTCACGGCGGCACTTAACCCAGCTGCGCCACCTCCGATCACCACGACGTCGTACTCCGACACTCCACTGTTCATTGCGTCCATTACCGACTGCCTCCATGCGTCTCCTGCGGCCATGCGCCGCTCCTTCCATGGTTGGGCAGGACAGCCGAGAACAGCAAGGAAGTTTGCCAGTATGGCAAAATGAGCGGCATGACAACGGATTTCAGCACAATGCTCGACGCCGTCGGCCCTCGCTTGCGTGCCATGCGAACCCAACGCAACGTGACCCTGGCGGAGGCTTCGGAAGCTACCGGCATTTCTGTCAGCACGCTTTCCAGGCTGGAATCGGGCCAACGTAAACCAACACTGGAGCTTCTCCTCCCCATCGCGCGGTTGCATCAGGTCCCCTTGGAAGAACTCATCGATGCCCCGGAAACCGGCGATCCCCGGATCCACCTGAAGCCGCACGTTCATGAGTGGGGCACCGCACTTCCCCTGACCCGGCGCCCGGGCGGCATCCAGGCGTTCAAAATGGTGCTGAAAAGCGGCACTGGAAAAGAAATACCGCAGCCCCAATCCCATGAGGGCTATGACTGGATGTACATACTCAACGGCAAGCTGCGGCTGGTACTGGGCGGCAACGACTTTGTCCTGAAACCAGGCGAGGTTGCCGAATTTGATACCCGGACTCCACATTGGTTCGCCAGCGCCACATCAGAGCCGGTTGAACTCCTTACCCTGTTCGGCCAGCAAGGCGAGCGCCTTCACGTGCGCGCACGGCCCAAGCGATAGGTCGCGCACGCGCTGAGGCTAGGAAGCGAGCCATTCCCGGGAGTGGCGCCGGGATACTGCCGGGTCGGCACCGAGCTCGGTGCGGTTGATTTCAGCCCAGACGTCATCGAGGGAGAGTCCGAGGACATCAGCAATGGCGGCAACGGTGGGGAAAGCCGGCGTCGCCACCCGGCCGGACTCGATCTTACGGAGCGTCTCGGGCGAGACCCGGGCATCCAAGGCCGTCTCCAACATGGAGCGTTCACCCCGGGCGCGCCGCAGAAGGGCGCCGAGACGTTGTCCTCGCTCGGCCTCTGCGGGTGTAAGGGGCAACCTGACCATGGCTCCAATTGTAATACCGGGATAATATGGCCGGGATAGTTATTGGTCGCCCCATGAAAGGCCCCCGCATGATTGAGATCCTGAGCCGTCCGGAGCTAAGCCGCGCCAAGGAGGCCGGCGCCCTGGTCGCCAACATTCTGCACACGCTGAAGGGCCGGGCAACGGTGGGCACAAATCTGCTGGACATCGACAAGTGGGCCAAGTCCATGATCCTCGAGGCCGGAGCGGTGTCCTGCTACGTCGACTATGCGCCCTCCTTCGGCCGCGGACCGTTCGGCCACTACATCTGCACCGGGGTAAACGACGCCGTCCTGCACGGCCTCCCCCGGGATTACGCCTTGGCTGACGGCGATCTGCTGACCCTCGACCTGGCTGTCTCCAAGAACGGAATCGCCGCAGACTCCGCCATCAGCTTCATTGTGGGCGAGTCCAAACCTGCGGAGAGTGTGGCAATGATTGAAGCCACTGAACGAGCCTTGCGGGCAGGCATAGAGGCTGCCCGTCCCGGCGCACGCATCGGCGACCTCTCCTACGCCATCGGCTCGGTCCTCAGTGAGGCCGGCTACCCCGTCAATACCGAGTTCGGTGGGCACGGCATTGGCTCCACCATGCACCAGGAGCCCCACGTGCCGAACATGGGCCGCCCCGGCCGCGGGTACAAGCTCCGGCCCGGACTGCTGCTCGCCCTTGAGCCGTGGGTCATGGCCGATACGGCACAACTTGTGACCGACGCCGACGGCTGGACCCTCCGCAGCGTCACCGGTTGCCGCACCGCCCACACCGAGCACACCATCGCCATCACCGACGGAGCAGCTGAGATCCTTACCCTGCCAACCCTGGCGCCCTAACCCGCGAGCCCCGCCCCGCCCGGCCGAGCCCGCGAGCCCGAGCCCGCCACAGCCCACCCCACCGAGCCTCCACTTCACCCCCATGTTGACCACAAACATGGGGGTGAACTGCTATCTCGGGGCTGAACCCCAAGCCACACCCGGTCATAAATGAAAGGCATTCACTTAACCCCTTGCGCTCAGCAGTGACTCGCGCCATACTAAATGAACGCTATTCATTTAGTGACTGTCGTCTCACCGGAGTACATGCCACCATGATTGAAATAACCTGCCTCGAAGCCCCGACTTCCCTGGCCCGCACCGAGCCCTCAACGCGCACCCCCTTGCGGGTAGGCGTTGTCCAGCACCGCTGGCACGCCGACGAGGCCGCTCTCCGCGCCGAACTCACAGAGGGCATCGAGCGTGCTGCCAAGCTGGGAGCCACCGTTGTTTTCCTGCCTGAGCTGACCCTCTCCCGCTACCCCGCGGACACCCGCCCGGAGAACAATCCGGCTGCAGGCATCCGCCCCTCGGACATCACCGAGGACCTCCTCACAGGGCCCACCTTCACCTTTGCTGCTGAAGCGGCCAGGAAGTACGGCGTCTCAGTGCACGCCTCGCTTTACCAGCGGGCCGAAAACCCGGACGGCAGCGATGACGGCCTGGGCCTGAACACCGCCATCCTGGTGAACCCCGCAGGCGAACTGGTGGCTCGCACCCACAAACTGCACATCCCTGTAACCGCCGGCTACTACGAGGACAAGTTCTTCCGCAAGGGTCCGGAAGCAGAGGACGCTTATGCGGTCCACGCTCCGGCCGAACTGGGGGGAGCGCGCCTGGGCATGCCTACCTGCTGGGACGAATGGTTCCCGGAACTTGCCCGCCTGTACTCCCTGGGCGGCGCCGAAATCCTGGTCTACCCCACGGCCATCGGATCCGAACCGGACCACCCCGATTTCGACACGCAGCCCTTGTGGCAGCAGGTGATCGTGGGCAACGGCATTGCCAACGGACTGTTCATGATCGCCCCCAACCGCTACGGCAACGAGGGCACCTTGAACTTCTACGGTTCATCCTTCATCTCCGATCCCTACGGCCGTATCCTGGCCCAGGCACCCCGCGACGAATCAGCTGTCCTGGTGGCAGACCTGGACCTCGACCAGCGCAAGGATTGGCTGACGCTGTTCCCCTTCCTGGCAACCCGCCGCCCGGAAACCTACGCGCGCCTCACCGAACCGGTGGACCCCAACGCCCCGCTCGGCGCAGCACAAGCACAAGCAGTCTCCGCATGAGCGCCTGGCGCATGCCCTCCGAAACGGCTCCCCAGGACCGTGTCTGGATGGCCTTCCCCACCGGTGGCTACACCTTGGGCGATACCGAAGAAGAAGCGCACGCCGCCCGCTCCACCTGGGCAGCTGTAGCCAACGCCATCCTTGAGTTCGAGCCTGTCACCATGGTGGTAGCGCCCGACGACGTCGAAACGGCCTCGCGCTACCTGGACCCCCGCGTTGAGGTACTCACCGCCGAACTCAACGATGCCTGGATGCGCGACATTGGGCCCTCGTTTGTGCTGGATGCAAACAACCAGCTCGGTGCCGTGGACTGGATCTTCAACGGCTGGGGCGGCCAGGACTGGGCTGCGTGGGACAAAGACTCCCTGATGGCCGCAAACGTGACCGAACGTGCCGGCGCCACCCACCTCCCCTCCGGGATCGTGAACGAGGGCGGCGGAATCCAGGTCGATGGCGAGGGCACAGTCCTGGTCACCGAGACCGTGCAGCTGGATCAGGGCCGGAACCCCGGACTGACCAAAGCCGACATCGAAGAAGAGCTGGCGCGCACCATCGGCGCCACCCACGTAGTGTGGCTGCCCCGCGGCCTCACCCGTGATTCCGAGAAGTTCGGCACCCGTGGACACGTGGACATCGTGGCAGCCATCCCCAGCCCCGGTACGCTGCTGGTCCACTCCCAGCAGAACCCGGAACACCCGGACTACAAGGTCTCCCGGGAAATCATCGACTTCCTGCGCACCACCCACGACGCAGCCGGCAGGGATTGGAACATTATCGAAGTTCCCGCCCCCGAAGCCCTGACCGACGACGAGGGGTTTGTGGACTACAGCTACATCAACCACCTCGTGGTCAATGGCGGCGTCATCGCCTGCAGCTTCAACGACCCCATGGACGAGAAAGCACTCCGCATTCTCGCCGATGCCTACCCCGGCCGCCGCGTGGTCAGTGTTGACGCACGCGAACTCTTCGCCCGGGGTGGCGGAATCCACTGCATCACACAGCAACAGCCTTCGGCCATCTAGAAAGGGCCTCCCATGAGCCAGACAATCCGCGCCGGTGCTTCCAAAAGCACCGCTGACGCCGCAACGTCGCACGACATCAGCGGCAAGGGACTGAAGACGGGGCAGTTGGGGCTCCTCGCCGTCGTCGTTCTTGGCATTTCAACCATCGCCCCGGCGTACACCTTGACGGGCGCGCTTGGCCCCACGGTCAACGAAGTCGGGCTGCAATTGCCCGTGATCTTCCTGATCGGCTTCATTCCGATGATCCTGGTCTCGCTGGCCTACAGGGAACTCAACGCGGATTCCCCGGACAGCGGAACCACGTTCACCTGGGTCACCAAAGCGTTCGGCCCGTGGGTGGGCTGGATGGGCGGTTGGGGCCTCCTCGCGGCCAACATCATTGTCCTGTCCAACCTGGCAGGGGTCGCAGTGGACTTCTTCTACCTCTTCCTGGCCCAGGCAACCGGCTCACCCGAGCTCGCCGACCTCGCCTCCAACAAGCTCTTGAACGTGGCCACCTGCTTCGTTTTCGTGGCCCTGGCAGTGTGGATCAGCTACCGCGGCCTGCACACCACCAAAATTGTCCAGTACGGACTGGTGGGGTTCCAGCTGCTGGTCCTGGGCATCTTTGTGGCCATGGCCTTTGCCAACTGGTCCACGTCCGAGACCGCTGTTCCCTTCAGCTGGGACTGGTTCGACGTCACCAAGATTGAAACCTTTGGCCAGATAGCCGCCGGTATCTCGTTGTCGATCTTCGTGTACTGGGGCTGGGACGTCTGCCTGACCGTGAACGAGGAAACCGCCAACGGCAAGAAGACCGCCGGACTAGCAGGCACGCTCACGGCCATCATTGTGCTGGGCATCTACCTCCTGGTCACCATTGCCACCATGATGTTTGCCGGCGTGGGCGACACAGGCATCGGCCTGAACAACGAGGAAAACCACGCCAACGTCTTTACCGCGCTCGCGTCGCCTGTGATGGGTCCGTTTGCGATCCTCATGTCCCTCGCGGTGCTGTCCAGTTCGGCGGCCTCCCTGCAGTCCACCTTCACCTCGCCCTCGCGCAGCCTGCTGGCCATGGCGCACTACGGCGCCCTGCCTGAACGCTTCAGCCACATGAGCAAGAAGTTTTCGACGCCGGGCTTCGCCACAGTTGCTGCCGGTGTCCTGTCCGCGGGCTTCTATGCAGTGATGCACGTAATCAGCGAGAACGTCCTCAACGACACCATCCTGGCCCTCGGCCTGATGATCTGCTTCTACTACGGGCTGACGGCCATCGCCTGTGCCTGGTACTTCCGTAACAGCGTGCTCGACAATGCCCGGAACTTCTTCCTGCGGCTTGTGTGCCCCCTGGTGGGTGGCGTGGGACTGTTCGTGGTGTTTGTGCAGACCGCCATCGACAGCTGGGCTCCGGAGTTCGGCAGTGGGTCCGAGATCTTCGGCGTAGGGCTGGTGTTCGTCCTCGGCATCGGAATCCTGGCACTGGGTGCCGTGCTGATGCTGATCATGGCCCGCATCCGGCCCGGGTTCTTCCGGGGCGAGACCATCCGGCAAGACACTCCCGCTTTGGTTGTACCTGAGTAGCGCGCTTCCCGAAAACGCTCTTCCCGAAAACGCTGGAAAGCTGCCAGTTCGCCGGAATTTTCCGGCGGACTGGCAGCTTTCCTGGGTTCTGGGCATACCCTCAGCAGGCCTACCAATGATGGGCGACGTCCACTACCAAGCGGGAGCCGCCGTCGGGCCCGTCCAAGGTGAGCACCCTGAACGGAAGCCGGGCACGCACTCCCAGCCCAATGCTGGTGGTGCCCTCAAAGCTGCCGGCATAAACCACCTGCCGGAAGGTCTGGTAACCGGAGACGTCGGAGAGCTCCGCCTTGGCTGCGGGCAGGTAGGTCGGCTGGCTGTACTGGTTGTACGACGGCGCGGTCACTACCACTTGCAGGTCCGCGTCACCGATCACCGGGATGGGGTAGCCCGTGGCGTCCTGGGTGACCACCGGAACATAGCGGACGGAGTAGCCGGCCACTTTGCCCGTCATGTCAATCACCAGGCGGTCGAAACAGGGCTGCTGGCCGGTCCGGACGTTGGTGACATTGGCTGAGCTCATATCAGGGTCGGCCTTGGCCAACGAACCCCAGGCCAACCCGCAGTAAGATGCTGCCGAGGCTGGCCCCGGCGCCGCCAGACCGAGCCCGGCAGCAGCCAGGACCGCTGCCAGGCCCGCTCCAATTTTCCTCATTTTTTGTGCCCCCTTCAGGCGAAGTTGATACTTCAACAGTAGGAGGGCAGGAGGCATTTCGGGCCTGTTGTGGCCGCTTCGGCGCACAACCGTTAAAGGGACAACGGGGTGGTCACGGGACGGGCATTAAGGACGGCTTTTGCGGCCGTTGCAGGGACATTCCAGGGTCTTCGCACCCGTGTTCGTGATCGAAGATAACGGAGACCCTGGCGTGGTTTAGCCTTCGCAGTCCTTGCAGAACTTGAGGCCGTTCTTTTCAAGCGCAATCTGGGAGCGGTGCCGGACCAGGAAACAGGAACCACAGGTGAATTCGTCCGACTGCTCGGGGACAACAATGACGGTCAGTTCTTCGCCGGAAAGATCGGCGCCCGGAAGGTCGATTCCTTCGGCAGTATCGTTCTCTTCGACGTCGATTACTGCAGTCTGTGCAGCGTTGCCACGGGATGCCTGAAGAGCCTCAAGAGATTCAGCGGGAGACTCTTCTTCGGTCTTGCGCGGGGCGTCGTAATCAGTAGCCATTGAGGGTTCGCTTTCGTTGCTGCATGGTGCCTCTTCCGGCACCCAGTGAAGCAGTTTAGGGCATAGTACCCGCGATCAACGAATAGTGTGCCCAACGCAACATTGTGCAGCTTCGACAGCAATCCCTATGGCTCTGAGGGCACCTTCAGGGCGTGGGACTGGATGGCCTGGGCGCCGGCCACTGTCACCCCGCTCAGCGCAGGCAGCCACGCCAGGTGGTGCTCTTCGGCGGCTTCCCCTTCTGCGCAATCCAGGACATAGGCGGCTTCGATCCACGCCAAAAATCCAGTGCCGATGCGGGTTGCCAGCGAGGCCAGTGAAGCGATCATGCGGCAACGGTATCCAGCCCTGATGTGGGGGCCATTTCTGCCGCGTCACGGGCATGTTAACTCCTCAGTCCTGCAGCGCCTGCTCCACGATGTACTCCGCAATGGCCATCGACGACGTAGCCCCCGGCGATGGCGCGTTGCGCACCAAAACGGTGTCCCGGCGTCGTGCAATCACGAAGTCGTCCACCAGTGAACCGTCGCCGTTCATGGCCTGGGCCCGCACGCCACGGGTGCCGGGCAGGATGCTTGCCCCTTCCAAGGAGGGCACAAAGCGCATCGCTTCCCGGATGAATTTTTTCCGGCTCACTACCGTCTGGAATTCGCGGGCAGCCGACGGCACGTTCTGTCGGGCAAAATTCCAGAACCCCGGGAAGAGCGCGTAGTTGGCGACATCCCGCAACGCCACCTGGTTCCAGGCATAGGACTCCCGCCCGAAAGAGATAAAAGCGTTCGGGCCGAGCATCATTTCCCCGTCAATGCGCTTGGTCAGATGCACGCCCAGGAAAGGATGCCGGGGGTCCGGGACAGGGTAGATGAGGCCGCGCACCTGATCCCGGGCTTCCTTGCCCAGCAAGTAGTACTGCCCAAAGAACGGCACGATCCGTGGGTTCGACGGCTCCCCGGTGGCCGCGGCCAACCGGTCCGACTGCAGTCCGGCACAAGCCACCACCAGGTCATAGTGTTCCCCGCCGTCCTTCGTACTGACCAGCACGCCGCTGCCCTGCTGTTCAAGTGAGATGACTTCCTGCCCCAAGCGGATGGTCCCACCCTGGCTTCTGACGTCGTCGGCGAGCGCGTTGGTGATGGCCGTGTAGTCGACGATCGCCGTTTCCGGGGAGTGCAAGGCGGAAAGTCCGACGGCGTTCGGCTCCACCTCGCGTATCTGCCCGCCGCTGAGCATTCGTACGCCGGGGACACCGTTGGCCGTGGCCCTGGCGAAGATGGCGTCCAAGCGCTTGGATTCCCCGGGGGTCTGGGCGATGACCAGCTTGCCGCACGCCTCATAGGGAAGGTTTTTGGTGGCGCAGAATTCCTGGAGCAACTCCACTCCCCTGCGGCACAGCCTTGCCTTCAGGCCACCGGGCTCGTAGTACAGGCCGGCGTGGACCACCCCGGAGTTGTGCCCGGTCTGGTGAGCTGCGAGCCGGTCTTCTTTCTCGTATACAGTCACGTGGACGTCTCCGAGCCTGCGGCCCAACTCCCTGGCTACTGCAATGCCGATGATGCCGCCGCCCACCACGGCGCAACGCCTGATGGTCCTGTTGCGTGGAGGGTTGGGCATGGCACTCCTCGTCTTTGGGGCTGGTCCATCGTTGCGTGGGTCCGTGTCAGTCTCAGCATGTCACGGTGGTCCTTTTGCGGCACGAAAGTCACGGCAAAGGGCATGAAAAAGGGCGGCACACGTGGTGCCGCCCTTTTTCTTATGGAACGTGGTGCGTGGCTGACTAGGCAGTCGGCTGGTCAAAACGCTGGCCGGCCGGGTTGGACGGCAGGAGAGCGAAGATGAAGAGCGCAATGCCGCCCAGGCCCGGAATAAGGCCAATCAGGACGAGCCAACCACTGAAGTTGCCGTCGTGGAGACGACGAACCAGCAGTGCGATGGACGGGATGAGGATCGCCAGGTAAAAGACGAACGCCAGAATAAGGCCTACAACGGAGCCCGGACCTGGAGTGGCCGTCCCGCTTGCGGAAACGGTGGCCCCGGCGCTGCCAAGTACCAGGGTGAGGATCTGCAGGACGAAGCCCACTACGCCCAGAACCAGTGCCACCCACCAGTATTCACTGCGGCTGGCGCGGCCGCTGAACGCGGTGTACTTCTTGAAGAAACGCTTAACAGCGGCACCGATGGGAGCGCCGTAGTACGGTGCCCACAGCGGCGGTTCGCCGGTCTGGGCGGCGTAGGGCTGGGTCTGCTGCGGTTGTTGCGGGTAAGTGCTCATTGGTATATCCCCCGGGTTAGGTGTGAGTCGATGAGTGCGTGTTGCTCGGAGTGAGTCGTGCCTTATCGTAATGCCCCGGAGGCGAATTAGGCAGTTCGATGGAGGAAATTTACCCGGATTTAGCTTGGTAACGGATTATGTCGGCCGGTAGCCGCCTCTCAGATCTTTAGCTACCCGACAGTAAAGACATCGATTTCCACCGAACCAAGCCTTCGGCGCCCGGTTCCGAGAGTGACTACCCTGTTCAACCATGCCAGTTCCGGAGCGGCGGTGGAAAACCGTGGGGTGCAGCGGAAATAGATCAATGCCGGGTCTACGTCCTCACCGCGGTTGAGCCTGTCGAGGTCTTCCGCCGCTCCGGAACGAAGCGCCTGGTTGTGGACGTAGACCATGGCTCCATCCTCAAGTTCCACAACGTACCTGGCGTCCAGCTCGGTCAGCCCGGCGTCGCGCTGGACCTGGTAATCGGCCCCCGCCGGCAGCACCTTTCCTTGAAGGCGTGGTCCGGACACGGTTCCTCCCACGATGGGAATGACCCGCCGTTGCCCTTCCGGGGTCATCCCGACCTCCAGCGCCGGGCCCACTTTGACATTGAGGGTGGCGAAGAACGTCAGCGCAGGGGCTTCGGGCAAGCCGGTCACAGTGCGTACTGCTTCCGAAGGTCCATCTTGCGGATCTTGCCGCTGGCGGTGCGTGGCATCTCCTCGACGAACACCACTGATTTAGGGATTTTGTACCGGGCCAGCCGGCCTTCCAGGTGCGAGCGCAGTTGGTCCTCGCTCAGGGAACCGCCGTCCCGCAAGGTGACGATAGCCCGGGGTACTTCGCCCCATTTCTCGTCGGCAACGCCGATCACCGCCACACTTCCCACTGCGGGCAGCTCAGCGATGGCTGCCTCCACCTCAGCCGGGTAGATGTTCTCGCCGCCGGAAATGATCATGTCCTTAAGGCGGTCGGATACGAACAGGAATCCCTCGTGGTCCTGATGGCCCATGTCTCCGGACCGGAACCATGAGGAATCGGCGTGGCTCTCCGCGGTGGCCTCCGGACGGTTCCAGTACTCCTTGATGACGTTGGGTCCGGAGATCTGGATCTCCCCCACCTCGCCAACTGCAGCCATTCCGCCCATCGGATCGACGATCCGCACATCGGTGAAAAAGTGCGGCAGCCCGGCTGATCCGGCCTTCTCCTTGGAACGCGATACCGGCAGCATCGTAGCCCCGGGCGCCGTTTCGGTCATGCCATAGCAGCTGGTGAATCCGATACCACGGGCTTCGTAGGCCTCCAGCACCCTGGCCGGAACCGCGGAACCGCCGCAGGTGAGCTTGTCCAGGGACGTCAGGTCCGCCGTCGACCATCCTGGGTGGTCGCAGAGCATCTGGAAGGTGGTGGGCACACCGTTGAGGGTAGTGACCCTATGCAGGCCCACCAGCTCCAGCACCCGGCCGGCGTCGAACTTGGCTTCAAGCACCACCGTTGCGCCCTTGAGCAGCATGGGCAGGAGGCCCATGTCCAGGGAAGCAACATGGAAGAGCGGTGAAATCATCAGCGCCACGTCGTTGCGGTTCAGGTCCATGTCCACCACGGTGTTGATGCAGTTCCAGGTGATGTTGCCGTGGGTCAGCAGCGCACCCTTGGGCTTGCCGGTGGTGCCGGAGGTGTAGAGGATCATGGCACCGTCCTCCAGCGTTACCGTCTCATCGAGCGGCGCGGCGGACGCTGCCGCCATTACTTCCCCATAGTGCTCGACGCCGGACGGCAGCTTTAGCGCGGAACCGTCAGTGTCGTCGTCGGGCGCCACCACCAGACGGTGGGTTACCAGTGTCTCCTTCACCGATGCGGAGGCTATGGCGTCCAGGGCCGCGGCGTTGACCAGGAGCCGCGCGCCGGAGTCCTGCAACTGGAACTGGAGTTCCGGGGCGGCGAGCCGGGTGTTGAGCGGGACAAAGATGGCGCCCACCAGCCCGCAGGCAAAAAAGGTCTCCACGAAGGACGGGTGATTCTCGCCGAGGTAAGCCACCCTGTCCCCCTTGGCTACTCCCCTGTCCTTGAGGGCGTTGGCCAAATGGTCGGTCCGTTCGGCGAGCGCTGCGTAGCTCAGGGTTTGCCCGCCGGAGATGAGGGCCGTTGCGGCCCCGGACTTGATGCGGCGGCGGTGCAGCCAGGATCCAACTCCGTTGTTGTCCATGGTGCGCAACTCCTAACTGACCGTTGAGAGGTCGTTGTTCTTAGACTCCCGCGTCAGCAGGATGAAGACAATCGAGACCAGCGACATGACGGAGAGGAACACCACCACGGGCACGATGCTCTGGCCTGCGTCCTTGTACAGTCCGGCCACGATCCCGGGGGTGAAGCCTGCACCGATCAGTGTTGCCAACTGGTAACCGACCGCTGCACCGGTGTAGCGGTTGGTGGTGCCGAACTGCTCGGAGACAAAGGCGGCGAGGGGTCCGTAGAGGGAGGAGTGCAGGATCAGTGCCACCGTGAAGGCCAGGAAGACCAATGCGATGTTGCCGGAGCTGAGCATTCCGAACATCGGGAACAGGTAAAGGATGAACAGCGCCAAGCCGGTGACCATGACCGGGCGTCGGCCGAGGCGATCGGACAGGCGGCCTCCCAGGAGCACGAACAGGATGGAGATGGCCGAGGCTCCGGCGAACGCGTAGAGAACTCCTTGCTGGGGTGCGCCCTTGGATACCGCGTACGTTACGGCGAAGGTCGGCAGGACCACTTGGAGGCCGAACCCGGCCGCACCGGCAAACATGATCATGACCAGTGCTTTGGGGCGCTTCAGGACTTCGAGAAGCGGGATCTTGCGCTTGGTGCCCTGGGCGCTTTCCTTGGCCACAGCTTCGGCAAAGATGGGGCTCTCAGAGACCCGCAGCCTCACGAACATGCCCACGATCAGCAGCACAAAGGACAACAGGAACGGCACGCGCCAACCCCAGGCCAGGAAGGCGTCCTGGGGAAGTGCGGAGAAGATGCCCATGACTACGGTGCCAAGGACGGCGCCCGTAGGTGCACCGGCATTGACGAACGAGGCTGCGAATCCGCGCCGCTTGGGATCCGAATGTTCCAGGGCCATCAACGCGGCCCCGCCCCATTCACCGCCCACGGCGATTCCTTGGCAGACACGCAGGACCACCAGGATCACCGCACCCCAGGGACCAATGACGTTGGCTCCTGGAATCAGGCCTATCAGCGTCGAGGCAATGCCCATCATGGCCATGGACACGATGAGCATGCCCTTGCGGCCGATTCTGTCACCGAAATGGCCGAAGATGATGCCGCCCAGTGGGCGGGCCACGTAGCCTGCCGCGAACGTGGCGTACGCGGCTACTACTCCCACCCATTCGTCAGTGCCGGCGAAGAAGACTTTCGGGAAGGCGACTGCTGCCGCTGTTGCGTAGAGCAGGAAGTCGTAGAACTCTATGGTGCTGCCCAAATAGCTGGACATGATGACCGTGCGCGCTTCTTTGCGTTTGGCGGCCGTGCTCGACGGGGCGAGCGCAGTGTGTCCTGACATGGCTGTTCCTTGGGAGATGAGGGACGGGATTCTTACTTGTAGAAACGGGCGAGGAATTCGGCGACGACGGCGGGGCGTTCCTGGCCTTCGATTTCGATGGTGGCGTTGACCTTGATTTGGGCGCCGCCTTTGACTTCGGTGACCTCGGCGATGCTGCCGTTCATGCGGACTTTGGAGCCGACCTTGACGGGCGAGGTGAAGCGGACTTTGTCCAGGCCGTAGTTGACCTTGGTGGTGACCCCGTCCACGTCGAAGAGTTCGCCCCAGAACGGGATGATCAGGGACAGGGTGAGGAAGCCGTGCGCAATCGGGGCTCCGAAGGGTCCATCCTTGGCGCGCTCGGGGTCAACGTGGATCCACTGCTGATCGTCCGTGGCATCGGCGAACAGGTTGATTTGCTGCTGGGTGATTTCGCGGTAATCGGTGGTGCCGAGGTCCTTGCCGGACATGGTGAGCAAGGTGTCGAAATCGACGACGAGATTGGGCATCTTTGCCTCCTGTTGATTGGTTTGAAAAGCGTTAGCTGGTGAAAGCGCCGGCGCCGGTGAGGGCGCGGCCGATGATGAGGGCGTTGATTTCGTGGGTGCCCTCGTAGGAATAGACGGCTTCGGCGTCAGCGTGGAAACGCCCGACGTCGGCGGCCAGGGTAATGCCGTTTCCGCCCACCACTTCGCGTGCCAGGGCGACGGTTTCGCGCATCATCAGGGACGTCTGCATTTTGGCCAGCGCCGAGTCCTGGTCCCGGTAGATCCCCCAGCCCTGCTGCTCGGTCAGCCGTACCACCAGCGAAAGCGACGCGGTGACGTTTCCCAGCATCCGGGCCAGTTTCTCCTGGACCAGCTGGAACGACCCCAGGGACCGGCCGAACTGCTGCCGTTCCTTGACGTACGCCAGGGCGGCTTCGAACGCGCCGGCCTGGATGCCGGTGGCGATCCAGGCAACGTCCGAGCGCATCGCCCGCAGCATCGCGGCGACGTCCTTGAACGAGTTCACGTTATGCAGGCGCATGGTGTCCGGGACCCGGACATTATCAAGGGTGATGTGGGCGTTCTGCATCATCCGCAGCGAGGTCTTGCCGTGGATTTTCTCCAAGGACACCCCTTCGGCGGTACGGTCCACCAGGAACGCTTTGACCTGACCGTCCGCGACGTCGCGGGCGAACACGCACAGCACATCCGCTGTGGAGGCTCCACCGATCCACCTCTTGGCGCCGTCCAAAACCCATGTTCCGCCGTCGGGGTTGGTTCCGGTACCCGGTTCGAACCGGGCGGTGGTGGCAAGGCCGCCGGCGATGTCCGAGCCGTGTTCGGGCTCAGTCAGGGAGAAGACGCCCTTGAGGGAGAAGTCGATGACGCGGGGCATCCACTCCTTTTGCTGTTCCTCCGAGGCACCAACCCGGATCGCGGTCCTGAACAGCCCAGCCTGCGCGGTGTACCAGGTAGCCAGTGACGCGTCAGTTCGGGCCAGTTCGAAGATCCGGAAGCCGTGGAAGACACCCCTCGCCGGTGCATCGACTGTGAGATCGGCCGGTTCCATCAAGTCCAGGTCGATCAATGGACGGGCCAGTTGCTCCGGAAATTCGCCGCGTTCCCAGTACTCGGCCAGCAACGGCTTCGCCTCGGCGGTCAGGAACGTCCGAAGCCGGCCCAGGACCTTGCGCTCTTCGGTGGTGAGGAGTGCTTCGGCGTCGTACCAGTCCGCCACTGAATACAACCGCTGATCCGTCTCTGTTGCTGCCGTCGTCGTGGTCATTTCAGCCTCCGAGTCCGAGGAGGCGGACGGCGTTGTCCTTGAGGATCTTTGGCCGGACTTCGTCCTTCAACGGCAGGTCAGCGAAAGCACCCAACCATTTCTGCGGGGTGATCAGCGGGAAGTCCGTGCCGAACAGCACCTTGTCCTGCAAGACCGAATTCGAGGCCTTCACCAGCGACTCCGGGAAGTACTTCGGCGACCATCCGGACAGGTCGATGAAGACGTTGGATTTGTGCGTCGCGATCGAATTTGCCTCATCCTGCCACGGCACCGAGGGGTGGGCCATGATGATCTGCAGTCCCGGGAAATCCGCGGCTACGGCATCGAGCAGCAACGGGTTGGAGTACGCGAGCTTAATTCCGTATCCGCCGGGAAGGCCCGCGCCCATGCCGTTCTGGCCGGTGTGGAAAATACACGGCAGCCCCAACTCCTGCAGCGTTTCCCAGAGCGGGTAGAACTGCTCATTGGATGGGTCGAACCCTTGCAGGGAAGGGTGGAACTTGAACCCCCGGGCACCAAGCTCTACTGCCTGGTGCTTGGCCCCGGCGATCGCGTCCTCCCCCGTCCTGGGGTCAACACTGCCGAACGGGATCAGCACATCGTTGTTGCGTGCCGCCCCGGCAATCAGCTCCGGGATGCTGTTGGGTTCGTGCTTGAGCTGCGTCCGGGCGTCCACGGTGAAGACGACGGCGGCCATGTTCAGTTCCCGGTACAGCTCGGCGATCCTGTCCAGCGACGGTGTCCGGTCCTCGGCCTTGAAATACTTCGCCGAGGCCTCCGTCAGCGCGTCCGGGAGCGAGCCGTGTCCACAGCTGTCCACCTCGAGGTGGACATGCATGTCAATGGCGTCCAACGCCGAAGCATCGATGCCCAACTCATAACGGTCAGCCATGATCAGCGCGCCTGCACGGGTTCAGACGTGGCAGTCTCAGCCTTAACAGGCTCGGGCTGCAGCTCTGCGGGCAGCGGCAGGAATTCCTCACCGAAGCTTTGCAGGGTGTCCGAACTGAACAGGGAGCCGGCGTTTTCCTGCAGCGCCTCGTAGTCCCACCCGCCCTGACGGTATTCGGTGGTTGCTGCCTCGGGGTGCGTCCAGACCTGCAGCCGGTCACCACCGGCACCAATCGCCTGGCCGGTAATTCCCGCAGCCGCGTCAGAGGCGAGGAAGGCAATCAGCCCGGCGACGTCGTCGGCCGTTCCAAAACCAAGATCATGACGGAAGAAGGACGGCATCGCCTCACCACGCTCTTCGGCCTCGACAGCTTTCTGGAAATACGGGACGGTCTTGGTCATTGCCGTCGCTGCCACCGGGATCACGGAGTTCACCGTCACTCCGGCCTTCTTCATCTCCAGCGCCCAGGTGCGGACCATGCCCACGATCCCGGCCTTCGCCGCAGCATAGTTTGTCTGCCCGAAGTTGCCGCGCTGCCCGGTGGGCGAACCGATGGTGATGATCCGGCCCGCGACGTTGTTTTCCTTGAAGTACGCGAATGCCTCACGCACACAGGTGAATGTGCCCTTCAGGTGCACGTTGATGACCAGGTCAAAATCCTCGTCCGTCATTTTCAACAGGCTCTTGTCCCGCAGGATCCCGGCGTTCGTGACCAGGATGTCCAGGCGGCCGAACGACTCGACAGCGCCCGCCACCAAGGCTTTCGCGGCATCGGTCGAGCCCACGGGAACCACCACTGCGGCGGCCCGGCCGCCGTCGGCCTGGATCTGCGCTACTGCAGCGGAAGCGGTTTCGGTGTTGACGTCATTAATCACGACGGCGGCACCCTGGCGGGCGAGCTCCCTCGCGTAAGCCAGTCCAAGGCCCTGCCCACTCCCGGTAACGATCGCAACCTTGCCGTTCAAGCTCATGCCGTGCTCCTTCGCATGCAGTAACCGGCCGGAGCCGGTGGGGCCGATCCCACGGCGTCGTGAGATCCTTGTCATGATCAATGAGAATACGGATCATTGAAAAAGTCAACGATTGTTTTTCATTACTATTGGAGTTGTCATGGGACCGCAGAGTACCGAAGTGGAAATCCCGCGCCTGGCCGCGGCCAAAATCGGAAACGACGTGGGCCTGCTGTTGGCCAAGCTGCATGCCACCGGGTCACTCCTGAACAACAAGGCGCTGGCGGACTATGGACTGCGGGAACGATCATTTTCCGTGCTCACCCTGGCGTGCAGCGGACTCGAACCCACGCAGCGGGAGCTGGCCGATTTCCTCAGCCTTGACCCAAGCCAGGTAGTCAGTTTGGTGGACGACCTCGAGCACCGGGGCCTGGTCAAGCGGGCGCAGGGCAAGCAGGACCGCAGGGCAAAGATCATCGTCTCCACTGCCGAGGGCCGGCGGATCCATACCAAAGCACGGACCGGGCTCGAAGCATGCGAGCAAACCCAGCTGGCGGCGCTGACGGAAGAAGAAAACGTGCAGCTGCGGGCACTGCTCAAAAAGGCGCTGTGGGGCTGAGCTTCCCTCCGCGCCACACCCGGCCGGGACGTTACTGCGAGCGGTCCTGGACATCTGCACATCACATCGCGTCTACCGTAGGCACATGTCCATACCGGCCCGGAGCAGCTTCTGTCAGGATCGGAAACTATGGACTTCCCACTCTTCCACGATCCCCTGCAGGGCAGCGTCAGTGTCGACGCGTCCGTGCGTGAGCCCAAACCCCACCGCCAGCCGCGCAGTTCCAACAGGCCGGCGCGTCAAGGAACCGGCCCATCCACGCCGGGTCGAGCCGTCAGGCAACGTGAAGTGGCCAAGGTAGCCGAAGACCTTCGCGCCCTGATGGAGAGGTCCGGAGCGAGGGGCTGAAAATAGCCCGCTCCTTGACGCAGCTTGAGGAATAGAACCGGCCCAAGTGGGTATAGATAGGGGAAACCCATCTCAATCCATACCAATCCTGAGGGCCGGAGGTGTGCTGTGGGCTGGAAAACTTCCACGCGGTGGGCAGAACCAAACAACGTTTCCGAAACGGCGACCACGGACGTGCTCATCCCTACGTGCGATCGACCCGCCGAGGCGGCAGTTACCCTCGCCGGCTTGGCGGCGCAGTCCGAACCCCCGTTCAGGGTGGTGATGAGCGATCAATCCACGGACAGCCCGGACTGGGAACATCCTGCCGTCGCCGCGGTCATCCGGGTACTTGAGGCCCAGGGCAGATCTGTTGCCCTTTTCCGCCACCTCCCTCGGCGTGGGCTTGCAGAGCACCGGCAGTTCCTGCTGGAACAGTCCACCGCAGAACAGTGCCTGTTCCTGGACGACGACGTGTGGCTGGAGCCTGGCGCCTTGGATCGCCTCAGCCGCGCCCTGGATGAACTGGGTTGCGGTTTTGTGGGCATGGCTCCCCAAGGCCTGTCCTATCTGGGCGAGAGGAGGCCGGATGAGACGGCCGGATTCGAACCGTGGCAGGGCCCTGTGATGCCCGAACGTATCCGCCCGGGCACCGCTGCCTTCAACCGTTGGCCCCTTCACACAACGCCGCCAACCTCAGCCACCTCAGTACCGATCTTCCCCTGCCTCCGGACGGATGGGTGCCCTACAGGGTTGCCTGGTTGGGCGGGTGCGTGCTGTACAACAGGCACGCCTTGATCGAGTCGGGCGGGTTCAGCTTTTGGCGTGGACTCCCGGCCAACCACGCCGGAGAGGATGTGGTGGCGCAGTGGCAGGTCATGGAGAGGTTCGGGGGTGCCGGCATCCTGCCTTCGGGCGCGGTCCACCTCGAGTCGCCTACCACCGTCACCGACCGGCGGGTTGAGGCGTACGACGTCGTGCTGGGCGCCAAGGACTAACATCCACACCATGGCGATCCACATCGGCACATCAGGCTGGAGCTACGATCACTGGGAGAACGTGCTCTATCCGCCCGGACTTCCCGCGTCAAAGCGCCTGGCCCTGTATACCGCGAGGTTCAAGACCGTGGAACTCAATGCGAGTTTCTACCGTTGGCCCCGGGAAACGACGTTCGCCGGCTGGCGTGAACGCCTTCCGCCGGGCTTCGCGATGTCGGTCAAGGCCCCCCGGGGGCTCACGCATGCCAAAAAGCTCTACAGTCCCGAGGTCTGGGTGGAACGGATTACCCGCTGCTGGCATGAGCTCGGTGACAAGCGGGCCGTGCTCTTGGTCCAGCTGCCACCGGGATTTGCCCGTGACCATGCGAGGCTCGACTACTTCCTGGCCGCATTGCCCCATTGGATCCGGGTAGCCGTCGAGTTCCGCCACGACAGTTGGGACCATCCGGAGGTGTATGCGCTGCTGGAGCGGCATGGCGCTGCCTACTGCATCATGAGTGGCGCCAATCTGCCCTGCATCCTCCGCGCCACCGCACCGTTTGTGTACATACGGCTTCACGGCCCGGACCACGAGCACCTTTACGGCGGCTCCTACTCCGATGACGACCTTCGGTGGTGGGCGGACCGGATCCGCGAATGGGCCGGCGCGGGCAAGGACGTGTACGCCTACTTCAACAACGACGGCGGCGGCAATGCCGTGCGGAACGCTGAGACGCTGCGGTGGCTGCTTGGGGTTGGCTGACGCATGGCGACACCAACCCCACGGCCACTCAAGCCAAACGGCCCCGCACGATTTCGCTGACCGTCTTACCGTCGAAGCGTCCTGCAACTTTGGCGGTGACAGGCTTCATGACGGCTCCAATGGACCGCATGGAGAGTTCCTGGCCATCTGCGGTCAAAGCCGTGATGGCCTCGTCCACGATTGCCTCTACTTCTTCGCGGGTGAGCGCCTTGGGGAGGTACGCCTCAATAATCTCCGCTTCGGCTACTTCGGCTGTTGCCCGGTCCGCCTCGCCGGCTTCAGTGTAGATCCGGGCCGTGTCGCGGCGCTTGGCAGCTTCCTTCTGCAGCAGCGAGGTGACTTGCGCGTCGTCGAGCTCCACCGGCGTCTTGCCCGACTTTTCCCGCGTGCTGATCTCGCCCAACACGTTGCGAACCGTGGTCAATGCGACCTTGTTGCCGGCCTTCATGTGGTCAACGACGTCCGCTTTCAAGCGTTCTTTGAGTGTCATGATGTTGCTCCTTGTTTGGTGTTCCCAGTGCTATCTTCCCAGCTTGGGTGCCGGAGAGGGGCCTCCCGTCCGGCGAGGGGAAGCACACAGTACGGGCGACATGCTTGCGGTTTGAATAGTAAGCATGCTTAGCTTATTGGGTCACTGGAAAAGGGTCGCCCCTGAACCGGTTGATCTCCAATCTCACAAAGCAGCCTCAGCGCTTAAGGAGGGACTCCCATGCCACTTTCTGAAAGGGAGCGCAAAGTACTTCAGCAACTTGAGCGCGAACTGTTCATCCAGGATCCCGACCTGGCCCGGCAACTCGAATCCGGGGTACCTGTGCCCGGACCGGCGCAACCCCGCCTCCGTGATGTCGTGGGCGCTGCACTCGGGGTCCTGCTGATGCTGCTGGCGATTCCCTTGCACGTGTTTCCCCTTGCCCTTGCCGGGGCACTCTTCGTAGTCCATGCACTGGTGGCACACCGCAACTACAAGAAAGCGGCGGGGTCACAGCTCCTTTGAGATCCCGTACTTAGCTTGGATCCTGGTCCGGTGATTCCTTCTCGACAGGCCCGCTGACCACCACTTGGGCAGGACTATGGAGAAGATAGCCATTGAGCCAGGAGAACAAGGCACGGACCTTTTGTTGCAGCCCCGAAAGCAGGGCCAGATGCACCAGCAGCCAGGACAGGAAGGCAAGGACGCCTTGCAACTGGACTCGCTTGCGGCCCAGCTCCGCCACTGCCGCGCCACGCCCGACCATGGCCATGTAGCCTTTGTCCACATAACGGAATGGTGCCCGGCTGCCCCCGTCCAGGTCCGCGAGGATGTTTTTGCCGGCCCATTTTCCAGCCTGTTGAGCCACCGAACCCAGCTGCGGCAGCTTTGCCCCCGTTGAATCCGTGATGTTCGCTGCGTCTCCAATGACGTAGACACCGTCCACGCCCGGAGCGGTCAGGTCAGGATGAACGTCAACCCGGCCCCCTCTCCCCTGGGCCAGTCCGGAACCATCAATCAGGCCGCCGGCTTTCAGCCCTCCTGCCCACACCACGATTTGTCCCGGTACCGAAGTTCCATCTGCCAAGGCCACCCCGTCGGGACGGACCTCGGTGACGCCCACCCCCATGTGCAGTTGGACCCCCACTTTCTTCAAATGCTCCGTGGCATACTTCTGGGACTTGGCGGAGAACATGTTCAGGACGCTGGGGACCATATCCACCAGATGCACCCTGCACCGCGCGGCAAGCTCCGGCGAGAAATACTTGCTCACAACGTATTTGACGTTCTCTGCCATCGCTCCCGCGGTTTCCACGCCGGTAGGGCCGCCTCCCACCACCACAACGTCAACGGAACCGTCCGGGTTTCTGTCGGCCTGGTCCAGCAGACGGGTGAGGCCCGTGCCAAGCCTGGTGGCATCAGTGACCGAATAGAGGGGGAATGCCAGTTCCGCCGCACCCGGAGTGTTGAAGAAGTTAGGGACCGCCCCTACGGCGATCACCAGGATTTCTCCGTGCACCGTGCGGCCATCGGTGGTGGTGACCGTCCGTTCAGCCGCGCTGACTGACTCCACTTTCGCGGTGAGGACCTTGACGGTCTTGTAGCGACGGAAAACCGAGCGCAGGGGGCGGGCAATGGCTGAGACACCTATCTGGGACGTCGCAACCTGATAAAGCAGGGGCTGGAACTGGTGATAGTTGTTTGAGTCGATGAGCAGGACGCGGATGCCTTTGCCCCCCAGCTCCTTGGCTGCTGCTACGCCTGCAAATCCGGCACCGACAATGACCACTGGGTATGAGTCCTCCATGCGAGCAACTTACTTCACTCCAAGTCCGGACAAAAGGGGTTCCCAATCCCCCGTTTACCATCCGGCCTTGGCGGGTACGCAGTGGGTAGTGTTCTGCATTCGGCAACGCACGCGGAGGGGTGATCTTTGTGGTTGAGGACGGGCTGACGGACGCAGTGCAGGAGGCTGGTGCCGTGGAATTGCTGCTGATCCGGCACGGCGAGAGTGAAGGCAACGTGGCCGCGACGGAGGCGCGCCTGGCCGGGGCCGAGGTTATCCAGGTGCCGGCCAGGGACCCTGACGTGAACCTCTCCGCTACGGGCCAGGAGCAGGCGAAGGCATTGGGGACGGCGCTGGCAAGGATGGCTGAGGAGTTCCGGCCCGATGCTGTGGTGTCCTCACCCTATGCCCGGGCCCGTCAGACGGCCGAGATCGCCGTGGAGGCGGCAGGCTGGCCGGTAAAGGTCCTCATCGATGAACGCCTGCGTGACCGGGAGCTGGGGATTCTGGACAGGTTGACGCGACTAGGCGTTGAGGCACGCTACCCGGACGAGGCCGAACGGCGGCTCTGGCTCGGCAAGTTGTACTACCGGCCGCCGGGTGGTGAGTCCTGGGCCGATGTCGCCCTCCGGCTCCGCTCGGTCCTGGACGAGCTCAACACACTGGGAAACGGCCACAGGGTGATGTTGGTCTGCCATGACGCCGTCATCCTCCTTGTCCGTTATGTCCTGGAAGGAATGTCCGAGGACGAGATCCTGGACCTGGCAGCCACCACATCGGTGCTGAATGCCTCCATCACCCGGTACGTCCGTCCCACGGGTGCCGGCCCTTGGCAACTGGAGAGCTTCAACGTAGCTGACCATCTGAAAGAGCAGGGTGTGGCAGTGACCGAACATGCCGGAGATGCCAGTGTCCACCCCCAGTGAGCCCGGCAACCCCACTCTGGTGACCCCCTCCCTGCTGCGGGACTGGCCCTTGCCCGCTCCCGGCGAAGACAAGTATTCGCGCGGAGCGGTGCTGGTCATTGGTGGCGCGCGGGCCACCCCGGGCGCAGCCCTGTTGGCCGGCATTTCGGCGCTCCGTGCGGGTGCTGGAAAGATCACGCTGGCTGTGGCAGGGTCCGTGGCGCCGCAGGTGGCCGTGGCCCTGCCCGAATGTGGGTCTGTGGGCCTGCCGGAGAACGCCGACGGCTCTGTCACCGGCGAAGGGCTGGACCGGGTGGCAGCTTATTTGGAGAAGGCCGACGCCGTATTGATCGGTCCGGGACTGGACGACCGGGACCTTGCCGAGCATCTCCTGGACGCCCTGCTGGCGCGGGAGGAAACCGAGGGTAACGACGGCCCGCAAGGAGGGCCCGCCGTCGTGCTTGATGCTTATGCCTTGGGCGGGCTGGCCCGGATCGAAGACCGGCTTGGCCCATGGCGTGGCCGGCTGCTCCTGACTCCCAACCCGACGGAAGCGGGAATCCTGCTGGGACGGGACGTTGAGGACCTGGAGAGGGATGTGGTGGCCATCGCCCAGCGATTCGGCGCAGTGGTCAGTTGCCAGGGCTTCATCGCCGGACCCTCATCCGGAAGTTCGCAGGAACCGGGGCTGTGGAAGATCACCACAGGTTACGGCGGACTGGGAACATCCGGCAGCGGGGACGTTTTGGCCGGCACCATCGCCGGGCTTCGGGCCAGGGGCACAAGCGGCGTGCAGGCAGCGTGCTGGGGCACCCACCTTCACGCCGCCGCAGCTGATCGTTTGGCGAGCAAGCTCGGTCCGCTGGGCTTCCTGGCCCGCGAGCTCGCCGATGAGCTCCCGGCATTGATGCTGGAGCTGAACACCTGAGGCGCCCTGGTACCTAGGCCGGCTTCAACAGCTCATGTTCGACGACGGCGGATCGGGACAGGGTCTTGTACCCCTCCTGCTCGAAGAGCACAGTGATGACGTCGTCCTCGTGCCGCATCACCAGGCCTTGGCCCCATTCCTTATGGATCACAGTGGATTGGAGCGGAAACAGTTCAGGTGCCGCGGTGTCATCCGCTGCGTCCTGGAGATTCACCCTGTCCGCGGAATCCTTGCAGGCATCGCAGTTGCCGCAGGGCTCGGGCATGTCCTCGCCAAAGTAGCCCAGAAGGAATTGCCGGCGGCAGCCGTCGGTCTCCGCGTAGCCCCGCATCATGGTGAGCCGGGACTGTTCCACCCGTTGCCGGGCCTCTGCACGTTCTACAGCACGGCGCACCAGCGCGGAAAGCTTGGCCTTGGAAGCAAGGCGGACACCGCGCTTCCCCGTGGTCACGGCGCCGGCATCTTCCAACTGGTTCACCAGTGCAGTGATCCGGCGCCCCGGAAAGCCCGTGAGCTCCACCAGGGCGGTTTTCGGAGCCGGCGCGCCTGCATTCCTGATGACTTTGAGCACCGCGGTGAGCGCCTCAGGATCCGGGGAGTGTGTAGTGAAGAACTTGCGAAGCCCCAGGTCTTCGGCACGATAATGCAGGACTGCCTGGGCAGGCTCGCCGTCCCGCCCGGCCCGGCCGATCTCCTGGTAGTAGGAATCCAGGGAATCCGGAATGTCTGCGTGGACCACGAACCGGACGTTTGGCTTGTCGATCCCCATGCCAAAGGCTGTTGTGGCAACAACAACGTCCAGTTGGTCATCCAGGAATGACTCATGGACCTTCTCGCGGTCAGTGTCGGACCGGCCCGCGTGGTAGGCGTCGGCCCGCAGACCTTCCTCTGCCAGCTTGGCCGCGTACTTCCCGCTGTCCTTGCGGGTTGCCACGTACAGCAAGCCCACTCCCCCGGCCTTGGCGAGGGCGGCAACCTGCTCCACCACGGCTTTGCGCTTGCCCTTGTCCTCCTGGTGCCGGACCACGTCCAGGCTGATATTGGGGCGGTCAAAGCCGCGGATCAGGACCAACGGGTCCTTCATGCCCAGCCGCTCCAGAATTTCGTTGCGCACCGGTGGTGAGGCGGTAGCAGTCAGCGCCACCACCGGCGGGTTGCCCAACTGTTCGCGGACGGTACCCAAGTCCAGGTAGTCGGGCCGGAAATCATGGCCCCAGGAGGAGACACAGTGCGCCTCGTCCACCACGAACATGGTGATGTTCAGCGCCGCGATCCGGTCCACGGTGGCCTGCTTGGCCAGTTGCTCCGGGGCAAGGAACAAGAAGGTGGCCTGGCCGGATTCAGCCGCCGCCCAGGCCGCCTCCACTTCCGAATCGCTGCGGGAGGAGTTGATGGCGACGGCGGCGCCGGGGCCAAGGTCCTCGGTAAGCCCGTCCAGCTGGTCTTCCTGCAAAGCAATAAGCGGAGAAACCACGACGGCGGGCCGTCCCGTTTGGTGGTGAAGGTACCGGGCAGCGACCTGATAGGTAGCCGACTTTCCGTAACCGGTGGGCATGACCGCGAGGACATCGCGGCCTTGGACGAGGGCGCTCATCCCAGCCAGTTGGCCGTCGCGCAATTCGGGGAGGGAGAAATCGGACGCCGCGAGGGCGCTCAGGGCAAGGTCATCAGACATTCGTAGGGTGGCTCCGCATAGAGTTTCCTGCGGCCACTTGCATCAGCCGAGGTGACCAGCCTATCGGAGCCGGGGACCCGGCGTCGTGCGTTGCCTGGTCGGCTGTGGATAACGCCTTGTTGGCTGCGACCTGTCGTTGTACAGGGTGGATCAGGTGGGTCACCCGGGTGCTTGTCAGATGCGAACTGCCCAACGGACCCGGAAGAACGACGGCGACGCACCCGCCTGCTGCAGCGTCGCCGTCGTTCTTTCCAGCCGTAGGACGCAGGCTTAGATGGGGTTCCCGAACTCGCGGATGGTGATGCCGGTGAAGTTGGCCGGACCGCCGTCCGCATAGAGGGAGATCCCCGTGTCCCCGGCCGCGAAGTGCACCTGCTGCGAAACCACCGTGTGCCCGGAATTTACGAACACCTCAACACTTTGGGTGTCTACAAAGATGCGCAGGTGGACGGATCTGGCGTTCGCATCGATGGGCGCGGCGGCGCGGGTGTAGGGTGCCAGCGCATAACCGCTTTGCTCCGAGGATGCGCGATCGACGTATAACTCGTCAGCGTATTTGCCGATGTTCGTATGGCGGCTGCCATCGGACGAGCGGCCCACCGAGACTCCCACGTTCGCTGCCGTGTCCCATGAAATATCGAGTTCCAGTTCATACGCCCGGCCGCTCCACGGAAGTACGAAACTGCCGTTGACTGTACGGTCCGGAAGGGTGGTGCTGGAGGTGGCATAGTTCGAAAGCGCCGGAACAGGCGTGCTGAGCAAGGTGTACCAGCCGCCCGATTGGCGCTCGAGCCTGAGCTCGCGCGTGATGGAATTTTGCCCGTTATAGCCATCGGAAACGTCCGTGGGCACGTTGCGGGCGGCATATTTCCAGTTGTTCATCCACGCGGTGGCAAGCCGCTTGGTCTCAGGTGCTTCCACGGCCGGCCAGGTCACGGCGGCGTACCAGTCCCATCCCCAGTCAAGCCACTGTGGTGTGAGGTTGTCGGCGATGAATGCTGTGCCGTTCCATGAACCTGTCCAGTAGGCAAAGGTCATGGGCAGGCCGATGCTGTAGGCGTCCATGCTCGCCCCGAACACCCAGTGCCGGGTTCCGTCTCCTGCGGTCATCTCGAACAGATCCGGGCATTCGATACCGCCGAGGGCGTGGTTGGGGTAGTCGAAGTTGGACTTCCATTGCCAATCCCGCAGGTTGGGAGAGGTGTAGAAGGCAGCGTAGCGGGCCCTGCCGATGACACAGACCCACTCGTTGCGCGTCGCGTCCCAGTGAATTTTCGGGTCGCGGAACCATTCTGCGTTCTCCACCTCGGCGGGGGTGGTGGCCGTCCGTCCATCAGTGTTCACAATGACCGCGTCAGGCAACGCGGTGAAGGTATAGCCGCCATCCGTGGACCAGTAAAGGTACTGTTCCTGGAATTTCCGGACTCCGTCGGTGGGTTGGGTGGCGAGCGCGATGACTGCGCCGGCGCCGAAGCCGGCGGTGTTGGCGGTGTCCACTACTGCCGATCCCGACCACACGGGGAAGTCCGGTTGCATTGGCATCACCACTCCATGGTGGGTGTAAGACACTCCGTCGCCGGTGGTCGCGTGGTCCCATCCGCCCGGTCCGTTGTTCTGGCCGGAGTGGAGGTAGTAGAGCTGGTAGGCGCCGTTTGTATGTACGGGTCGCTGCGGATCACATAGCCAGCCGGAGGGCGGGGTCATGTGGTAGATCGCCCGGAGGGATGTCTGGGCGTGGGCGGCCACGGGAATGGCATTGCTCATGAAAAGTGCCAAGGCACCAACCCCTGCACCTTGCAGGGCAGTGCGGCGAGAGATGTCATACGTCATCGATTCGTTTCCTCTCAGTGTTCGGCGGGCGCGACGACACGCCAAACGTCATGGTGATGGGTGTGTGAGACCGTCGGGAAAGGTCCCGGGCAGCCTGGTACTGCACGTCAGGTGGAGAGCTGTATTGGTACTCATTGCCGGGTCCGGACGGCTCGGCATCGAGCGGTCCGGTGAGTCATCGGCTACGCAGGACATTAGCGGCGGACAGTTTTCCGGTCAAGCGTTTTAGCACCATAGGTCCAGACAAAATAAATAATTGCTAAAACGCTTGATCGCTGCTGAATTTCCGGCTAGCTTACGAGTGATCAAACGCTTTAGCAGAATGGACATCAGCGCAGATGAAACGCCCAGTCTTCTTCCAACCCGCCGACGGATGGGTTGGGGACCTTATCCCCTACGAGAAGGACGGAGAGTTCTGGCTCTTCTACCTTCACGAAGACCGCTCGGACCCGAAACCGGGAACATCATGGAACCTGGTCACCACAAAAGACCTCACACAGTTTGAAAACCATGGTGTCTCCCTGCACCACGGCAGCGAAACCGACCGGGACTTCAACGCCTACACCGGCAGCGTCGTTGCGGACGGGTCCGGCGTCCACCACCTCTTCTACACCGGCCAAAACCCCCGGAACCGCGGGGCCGACGGCGTACCGCTCCAGTTGGTCATGCACGCCACCAGCACCGATGGCATGCGCACTTGGCAAAAGCACCCGGAACTGACATTCGGCGCTCCGGACGGCTACGAGTCCGGTGACTGGCGGGATCCCTTCGTGTTCTGGGATGACACCAGGAAGCAGTGGAGGATGTTGTTGGCAGCCAGGCACTCCACCGGTCCGGAGCGCCGCCGCGGCGTGATCGCCCAGTGCGTATCCACTGACCTGATGACCTGGCAACACACCGACCCGTTTTGGGACCCACGCCGGTACATCACCCATGAATGCCCGGATGTCTTCGCTTGGGGTGACTGGTGGTACATGGTGTACTCCGAGTTCTCGGAATCGTTCACCACCCGCTACCGCATGGCCAAGAGTCCCGACGGCCCATGGACTGTGCCATCTTTGGACAGCGTCGACGGCCGCGCCTTTTACGCCTCAAAGTCCGCTGAGCGAGACGGCCGCCGTTTCTTCTTTGGCTGGATCGCCACCAAGGAAGGCAACACCGACAACGGGCCATGGCAGTGGGCCGGCACCATGTCTGTGCTCGAAGCCCGCCAAAACCCGGACGGAACCTTGGGATTCTGCTTCGCGGATGAACTGGTGGAGAGCTTCTGGGATGACGTCCCCGTCTCCCTGACAAGTGCCGTGCCCACCCGGTTCGATGTGCCGGATGGGTACACGTCGATGGTGTCCGACGAGGAGATGCCGGAACAGTTTTACGCCAAGGTGGTGCTGGACATCGCGCCGAACACCACCGAGTGCGGGTTGCTGCTCCGCTCAAGCCACGACGGCGACCACTCCTACGTCCTCCGCTTGGAACCCAAGCGGGGCAGGCTCGTCTTCGACCGCTGGCCGCGCGCGGTCACCGGTGATGCACAGTGGCACGTCTCAGGCGATGTACCGTTCGACGTCGAACTTGAGCGGCCCTGCGACCTCACCCCCGGCGTACACACGCTTGAAGTCATCGTCGACGGCGACACTTGCGTCGCCGTCGTCGACCGCCAAGTGGCGCTCAGCGCGAGGATCTACGACCGCACTACCGGGCGGATCGGCGTCTTCGTCGGCGAAGGATCCGTCGCTCTCACCGAACTTGAAATACGCCAACGTACCGACAACTGAATATTCAGCACCCACCCCAACCTCTGTTCCAATCAAGGGAGATTGCCGCAATGAAGAAACTACTCCGTGCTGCCGCCGTCGCAGCCGTCGCTGCCCTGGCGTTGACAGCCTGCGGCGGCGCTGGAGGCACCAGCGACCCCGCCAATGTCACCCCCACCGGTGAGATCAAACCCCGCGAAATCTCGTGGCTCCTGTCCAGGCCTGCCGACGGCGCCGTCATCAACATCATGAAGAAGCTCGCCGACGACTACGCCAAGGACCACCCGGGGTTTGCACTGAACCTCATCACCACCCCGGACCGCCCCTCCTACATCCAGAAGCTCGAAACCCTGGCTGCGGCCAACAAGCTCCCCGAGCTGTTTGACACCGATGCCACTCCGTTCGCCCAGCAGCTGGCCAAGCAGGGCAAGATGGTGGAGGCCGACAAGCTGCTGAAGTCGCTGGACCTCTATGACGACTACCGGCCCGGGGCCCTGGACTACCAGCGGTTCGATGACGGGTCCCTTTACATGATCCCGTTCCAGTTCGAGCTCGAATTCATCTGGTACAACAAAGCCCTGCTCCAAAAGGCCGGCGTAGCCGTTCCTCAGTCCTTGGACGACATCCCAGCGATGTGTACCGCCCTGCGCAATGCCGGAATTACTCCGATCGCCATCGACGGGCAGGACCAGTGGCCGCTGGAACGCTATGTGGCGTACCAGCCCTTCCGGGCTGCCGGCCCCGACTTCGTCCAAAAACTGAAGAAGGGTGAAGCTGCGTTCAGCGATCCTGCGGGCCAAAAGACCGTTCAATGGATGTCCGAACTCGGCAAGGCCGAGTGCTTCCAAAAGGGCTTCTCCGCGCAGGGCTACTCGGACGCGCAGAACCAGTTCACCTCCGGCCAAGCCGCGATGTACAACATCGGCACGTGGGAACTGCCCAGCCTCGCCACAGACAAACTCAACCCTGACGTCCGGGACGACATCGACTTCTTCACCCTTCCCACAACATCGGGTTCCGTGACGGCGGCCAACGAGTTCGTTTCCCCGTCCGGCATCGGCATGGCAGTGAACTCAAAGACGTACGATCCCCTTGTCAGCGACTTCCTGAAGTTCGCGTTGCAGAAGTACCCGGCTGAATACGCTGCCACCGGGGCGCTCTCCCCCACCACCACCGTGGAAACCACCGTCCCCGCGAACGCCACGCCGCTGTACAAAAAGGCCCTCGAAACGGCCAATACCCTCGGCGAAAAGCAGGCCATGCCGTGGGACACCCAGCTGGACCCCACCACCAATGGCCGCTTGCAGCAAGAGCTGGTCCTCCTGGTCCAGGGCAACGTCACGCCCGAACAATTCACCAAGACCATGGACGACGCCATCAAGCAGAACGCGCCCAAGTTCTTCAAGTAAACCGAAACGGCGGGGGCCTGTAGTGCCCCCGCCCGAAAGGCCCACCATGCTTCCCAACAGGTCAAGGACCTCAGTACTGGTTTTCCTGCTCCCGCCCCTGCTGCTCTATTGCGCAGCAGTCCTCTTTCCCATACTTCAGTCCCTGGTCCTGAGCTTCTTCTCCTGGAATGGCATCAGTGACATGGAGTTCGTCGGGCTGGCCAACTACGTCCGAATGCTCACCGCCGATGACGTCTTCTGGCGTTCCTTCTTCAATGCCCTGCTTTACCTGGCCATCTGCCTGGTCCTGCAACTGGGCGGCGCCCTGGTTGTCGCCAGCCTGCTCACATCCCTGAGCAGGGGACGTGAACTGATCAAGACCCTGTATTTGCTGCCCGCTGTGATCTCCACGGTCGCCATTGCGTTCCTCTTTGTCCGCATCTACTCCATTGATCCCGTCGGCCTGCTGAATCAGCTCCTGCACTGGGTGGGACTGGGTTCCTTGGAGCGGGCCTGGTTGTCCGACGTCAACACCGTCCTGGCCGCAGTCTCCGCCCCTGAAGGATGGCGCTTCACCGGGCTCTACATGCTCATCATCTACGCGGCGTTGATCGCCGTGCCCAAGGAGCTCGAAGAAGCTGCGGTCCTGGATGGCGCATCGAAGTGGACCCTGTTCACCAAGATCCGCTTCCCCTACATTCGGCCCGTCTGGGTTACCACCACCATCATGGCCACCACATACGGCCTGCGGGGCTTCGACATCCCGTACCTCATGACCAACGGCGGCCCCGGGCAGTCGTCCGAGCTCCTCACCACCTACATGTACAAGACAGCCTTCACCAGCACGGATTTCGGCTACGCAAGCACCATCTCCGTCTTCATCGTGATCGAGTGCCTCGTCGCCGTCGGCCTCATTTTGTTCATGCTCAAGCGGAAGGCAGATTAATGATCACCCAGACAGCCCCGGCCCGGCCCACCCGTGCACGTCCTGCTGCCGTCCCTCAGAAGCGGCGGCGGAAGCCAAGCCTTTACCGGACACTCTCGAGGGTCCTGATCATGCTCATCGTGATCGTCCAGGTCTATCCGCTTGCCTGGCTGTTCTTGACCAGCCTCCGGACTGAACACGACTTTGCCACCGGAGATCCTTTCGCGCTTCCCAGCTCACTGACCTGGGAGAACTACGCCCGGGCTTTCGAAACCGGTGACCTCGGACGGAATATCCTGAACAGTTTCATCGTCACCATGGGTGCCAACGTGTTGATTGTCCTGTTCGGCATGATGGCCGCCTACGCCATTCAGGTCCTTGGCTTCCGCCTCAGCAAGTTCGTCCGGGGCTTGTTCCTGGTCGGCATCATTGTTCCCGTCCAGATCGCGCTGGTCCCGCTGTTCATCGACTATTCCGCGGTGAACCTGTTGGACACCTACCAGTCGATGATTATTCCGCTGGCCGGTTTCGCCCTGCCGATGTCCATCTACCTTTTCTCGTCCTTCTTCGAGTACATTCCCCGCGAAACTTATGAGGCAGCATCCCTGGATGGGGCCGGACCGTACCGGATCTTCGGGCTGATCACCCTGCCGCTGTCGCTCAACACCGTGGTCACCGTAGTGCTGGTCAACAGCATCTTCATCTGGAACGACTTCATCTTCGCAAATACCTTTGTGCTCTCCGAAGAACTCAAAACCATCCCCCTGGGCTTGCAGAACTACATCGGGGCCATGGGCAAGGTCGACTGGACGGCCACCTTCGCTGCTGTATGCGTCACCATCACGCCTCTGCTGCTGGTCTTCCTGGTCCTCAACAAGGCCATGATCCAAGGCCTTGAGAGCGGAGCGAACAAGGGATGACCTCAATGACCGACGGTTATACTCCTGATGGAGGACAGATGATTTCGCAGGAGAGAGAGTCGGGCAGCGCGGCCACCCCCGCAATGCCTGCCAAAACAGGCCGTGCCCATCCGGTGACCCTCCGGGAAGTGGCTGAACTGGCCGGAGTATCCACTGCCACGGTGTCCTTGGTGATCAACAAGAAGAAGAACGCCCGGATCGCCGACGAGACCCGCCAACGCGTCACCGAGGCGATCACCGAGTTGGGTTACCGTCCCAATGCCATGGCCAAAACACTGGTGAGCGGCACATCCAAGTTCATCGGACTGGTCGCCGACGGCGTAGCTACTACGCCGTTCGCCGGCCAAATCATCCACGGCGCCCAGGACGAAGCCTGGAAACATGGCTACGCCCTCCTGATCGCGAACACCGAAGGCAACCAGGAGCTCGAAAAAGACGCAATAGCAATGATGCTCGAATACAAAGTACGCGGCATCCTGTACTCCACGTGGTTCCACCGTCCTACGGAAATTCCGGCAACGCTTCGGGAATCTGACTTCGTCCTGGTCAACTGTTTTTCCCCGGAATCCGGAACGGCCCGCGCCGTGGTCCCGGACGAGGCACAGGGCGGCCGATCGGCCACGGAGATCCTGCTCCGCGGTGGCCACCGTCGCATCGCGTTCATCAACGCCACTACCCCCTCACCTGCCAGGGATGGCCGGCTCCAGGGGTACAAGGACGCGCTCAGTGCCGCCGGAATTGGCTTTGATCCGGCGTTGGTGTTTGAAGCCTACCCGGATCAGGAGGGGGGCTACGGCGCCACGGAAAGGCTGCTCACCCTCGGTGTGGGCGCTGTGTATTGCTATAACGACCGCATGGCTATGGGACTTTACGACGGCCTGCGGGAAAACGGGCTGTCCATCCCGGAGGACATGGCCGTGGTGGGTTTCGATAACCAGGAAGTCATTGCTGCCCACCTGCGTCCGCCGCTCTCCACAGTGTCACTGCCTCATTACGAACTGGGCGCGGCCGGCGTTCGCATGCTCCTGGGCCTGGATGCGGCTCCACTTGAATCAGCTGTGAAGATCGCCTGCCCGCCGGTTGAGCGTGCGTCCGTAGCCGTGCATTCACCCGCACAACGGCGCGCTTGATCCACGAAGGATCGAAGTCGTACCCCCTGCGCATTGCCCGCAGCCGCGTGGAGGAATAGCGTTGAGGGTGGAAGCCCAGTGGTCCCCCATCACTGGGCTTCCCTTGTGGAACTGTCAGCTCATGGAAGGACATCGCTTTGTTCGGCACTTTGGAAACGGGTGGTTCCGCTGATCAGCTGACCGGAATAGTGGGCGTTGCCGCCAAAGTCATCGAGGCCCTCGGCGAATGGGGAGTGGGCTTGCTGACGTTTCTTGAGACGGTGTTTCCCCCGATTCCCAGCGAAGTCATCCTCCCTTTGGCCGGCTTCCTCACCCAGCAAGGCAACATCAACTTGTTGTTGGTGTTCCTCACCAGCACCCTTGGCGCTTACGCAGGGGCTCTGCTGTTGTATTGGCTGGGCTACAAAGTGGGGATGAAGCGGTCCATCCACTTGCTGTCGAAGCTTCCACTGGTTGACCGGGAAGATTTCGAGAGGGCAGCCGGTTGGTTCGAGCGCCACGGCAAGTCCGCCATCTTCTTCGGAAGGCTGTTGCCCGGGGTGCGCAGCCTCATCTCCCTCCCGGCCGGCGCCGAACGCATGAACCTGGTGACCTTCAGCATCTTCACCATCGCCGGAACCGGAGTATGGAACGGGCTGCTCATCGGATTGGGCGCGTTGCTGGGCAAGCAATACCACTTGGTGGACCAGTACTCGCGCTTCCTCAACTACGCCGTCTACGCCGGGATTGCCGGCTTCATAGCGTGGCTCGTTGTCCGCCGGGTCAGGCGGGGCAAGGCAAACGCCAAGTAGGCAGGCCGGCTCAATTGATGATTTCGCCGCGTTCATCCGCTTGGAGTGCGGCCAACCGCTCCTTCCACGCCTGCAGTTCCCCTGGCGTCAGCCGTGTCCAGTCGGTGACTTCACCAATGACCCTGAGCGGGGCGCTGCTGCGGTATGAGCGGGTGGGATTGCCGGGGAACTTCTTGTCAGTAACGTTGGGGTCATTCTCGAAGTCCCCTGTTGGCTCCACGGCGTAAACGCGTGGCTCGCCGTCGCCGGCGGCCAGTTCCGCAGCCAGACCGGCGCCGTCCCGAAGTGCCGTGAAATAGATGTGGTTCATGACCACCTCAGGACGGTAGTTGGACCGGAAACCCGCACTCAGGAGATCGCCTTCGCGAAGATCGGCCTTTGTTCCGTGAAAGAAGGGGCCCTCATCCAGTGGTCTATTCGAGGACGGCAGTGGTTGATTCGACGACGGCAGTGGTTGATTCGCAGATGGCGGCTGGTTCACAGATACAGCCTAAGCCCGCGGTTTCAGGAGGCAACCGCTGCCGGGGAGCCCGGGGCTTGCGGCTTGGAGAGTGGCGGATGGATATGGCGGTCAGTTGCGGTGAACAGCGCAGCGGGGGCACCGCCGGCGGCTCCCCGGCTTTTCCGGCCGGTGTCATTGAGTTGCGGCATCATTTTTCGGGTGAAGTTCCCGGCGGGCAGGGTCGTTTCCCACACAGCGTCGTAAACGGTGCGAAGCTGCGTCATGGTGAACTCTTCGGGCAGAAGGCGGGCGGCAACGGTGGTGTATTCCATTTTCCCGGCCAGCCGCTCCAGCCCGTCAGCCAGGATCGTGGCGTGATCGAAGGCCAACTCTTCGCTCCGCATAATGTCATGGACCCCGTACCAGCCGCTGGAGGCAGCATCGGATCCGGCGGTGATCTTTGGCAGCGTAATCCCGTCGGATGCCAGAAGGGCAACGTGGGCTACCGAGACAACCCGCATCCGCGGATCCCGATCCGGGTTAGTGTAGGTGGCCAACTGCTCGACGTGAACCGCCAGTCTTCCCAGGTCCAGCCCGGTCTCTTCAGCGAGTTCACGCCCGGCTGCCTGGCCGGCTGATTCCTGCGGGCCAACAAAGCCTCCCGGGAGGGCCAGCGCGTCCTTGAAGGGGTGTTCTCCCCGGCGTACCAGAGCCACCTTCAGCACGCCGTCCGTGACTGCAAACACCACCAGGTCCACGGTCAGGGCTATGGAGGGATAGTCGCCGGGGTTGTAGTTTTCCAGGAAGTTCCTGGCGGACTTGGCTTGGGAGGTCACGCTGCTGCACCTTCCAGAACGGTCCTGGCAGCCCACGGCGGGGAAGCAAGACTGCTCCGCTGGGCAAGGACCAGGTCAATGATTTCGACGGCGGTCTTCATGCGCCGATCGTGGTCGCCGGTGACCAGGATCCATGAGTGTCCCTCCTCAGTCAGGGTTTCCTTAAACCACTCAGTCATTTCTGCGCGTCGGTGTTCGCCTTCACGCCATCCATCGTCTTCGAACTCCACGCCCTCGTGATCGGTGATCAGGTAGAGGTCCCGACGGGGCAGAACGTCAGCAGCGTGGTAGGAACCGAAGCTGCCTTCGCCCAGGTAGAACCGCTCCCAGAGCGTGGTGGCCAGGGCATCGGTATCTGCAATCACCAAAGGACAGGCGTCGGCTGCCGCATTCTCCAAGACGGTCTGCCGGGCACCAACCACACCGAAGTCCTGGGCTGTCCACACCATGTCCTGGAGTCCGGCACCAGGCGTCCGGGCACGGAGCTCATCAAACTTCAGGTACGTGTATTCACGGCCGAATTCCGGGACGTCCAAGAGCCGGGGGAATTGCTGGCGGTAATGCCCGGTAAGTGCCTTTGCCAGCGTGGTGGTCCCCGTGGATTCGGCACCAACCACAATGATCCGCGTTGCCATGTCCTGACGGGCGGAAGGGATGATCCAGGACCAGGCGGCCCCAAGATCCTCACGGCACAGGGTGCCGCTGACCGGGTAGGCGCTCCGGGAGAGGTCTACCAAGACGTGCTCCGCGTCAAAAATCCCAGCCAGCCGGGCACCGTATTCTTCTGAGCTGAACAGTGCGTCCACTGAGGATATGCCGTGGGACTTCAGGGCCAGACGCATCAGCTCGGCCTGGGCTTTCCAGATTTCGTCCGAGTGGTAATCATCCGGGCAGTCGTTGGGCATCCCGATGATCTCCACACCTTTGACCTCCTGAAATTCCTCGGCGAGCCATGCGCGTCGATCCTCAACGCTGATGGACTCGAATCGGTTGCCAAGGACCAGGACGGCGACCCTTTCGGCTTGCGCTGCAGCGGTGGTGATCAGGTGGTGGTGGCCCGCGTGGGGCGGGTAGAACTTGCCGATAACCATGGCCTGCTTGTACATCTCATGCTCCTGTCTTGATGGCTTCGGAAAGGGCCGGAGTTTCAGCACGGCCGGCACGTTTCCAATCGATGAGTCCGTAAATGCAAAGGGCCAGGAATCCGATGTAGAGGATGGCGGTCAATGTCAGGCCGCGGCTGAAGTAGAGCGGAACAGAGACCACATCGATGAGAATCCAGACGTACCAGTGCTGGAAGATCTTTTTGGCCTGCCCATAGGTTGCTATGAGCGAGGCGGTCAGCACGAAAGCGTCCGGCCATGGCACCTGGGAATCAGTTCCGTGGGTAAGGACCAACGCCACAGCTACAGTTCCGACCAACGCAATACCGACGCCCAGGACGACCTCCCTGCCCGTAGCGTCCCGGATCAGCAGGTCATTCTTGACCTGGGTGTCGGAGTTGCCGCGCACCCAATTGAACCAACCGTAGGCCGAAACGACCGCGAAGATCACCTGAAGTACTGTTTCCCCATAGAGTCCTGCTCCGAGAAACAAAACGATGAACGCCAGGTTGTTCAGGATGCCAACGGGCCAGTTCCACAGCTTCTGCCGGGCTACGCCGTAGACGCAGGCTGCACCGGTAACGAAGCCGATTACCTCGATCCAACTCACCGGGCTGCCGAAAAGGTTGGGGATTGCTGCGGAGTTCATCCAGTCGAGCAGGGCCATCATTGTCGTCTTCCATTCTTTATTATCACTCTGACAAGAACAAAGTAGCAGAGTTATCGTCACTCTGACAACAACCCATTGCTGAGGCATTTCGAACAGCCTGGAAATGGGCCTCAGCGCGGTGCGGGAGTCTTGAGTTTTTCCTGAGGAAGTGTTGCGGGTTTGCAGGATTTGTTCTTGATCCTGCCCCGGCACAGTAGTTCTTGTCAGCCAGTCAGGCAGACACCAAAGAACAGGCCGGCCGGTCCCACGGTGGCCCACCGAAAGGACACTGATTCCCATGGCCATCAGCCTCAAGACCACCTCCGGCAAGATCCTCGCTTCCGTCGCACTGGTCGGCACCGCAGCCGC
>NZ_FMWE01000002.1:178464-891228 GCF_900102805.1 Arthrobacter sp. UNCCL28 | reverse complement strand
TTGAAGCGTGAGGGTGTGCTTCCTGGTGGGTTGCGGGTCCGGCGTCGTGCTCCTGATTGGTTGGAGCGGCTGCTGAAGGAGGACAAGGACCGGAATGATCCGAAGTATTGGCAGGAGTGGGTGAACCTGATCGCGTTGGCGGTCAATGAGGAGAACGCTTCGGGCGGCCGGGTGGTGACGGCGCCGACCAATGGTGCTGCGGGGATCATTCCGGCGGTGTTGTATTACGCGTTGAATTACGCCCCGGGGATGGACAAGGCCTCCCAAAAGGACCGGGACGATGTGGTGGTGAAGTTCCTCCTCACTGCTGGTGCTGTGGGGGTTTTGTATAAGGAGCAGGCGTCCATTTCCGGTGCTGAGGTGGGGTGTCAGGGTGAGGTGGGGTCGGCGTCGTCGATGGCTGCTGCTGGTTTGGCTGAGGTGATGGGTGGTACGCCGGGTCAGGTGGAGAACGCGGCGGAGATCGCGATGGAACATAATTTGGGGTTGACGTGTGATCCGATTGGCGGGTTGGTGCAGATTCCGTGTATCGAGCGGAACGCGATTGCTGCGGCGAAGGCGATCAACGCGGCGAAGATGGCGTTGTGGGGTGATGGTACGCACCGGGTCTCGTTGGATGAGGTGATCGTGACCATGCGGGAAACGGGCAAGGACATGTCCGATAAGTACAAGGAAACCGCGATGGGCGGCCTCGCTGTCAACGTCGTCGAATGCTGAGTCTGTTTACTGTCAGTGCCTAGTGCCATGCTGTATCCATGAGCGGGGGATACGACAGGGATTTTTTGCGGGCACGGCTTGAGCTGCCCAGTCCGTCGGCAACGACGATTCTGTTGGACTACATCCACTTCTCCGTGCGTTTCCGGGTGTCCCGGAAGCTCGCGGCGATCGTGGGAGTCAACATCAGCGGTGCCGAGCTGAACCCACTGGCCCGTGAGGGAACGTGGCACTTCGACGACAGGATTCCGCGGGAACAGCAGGCGGGCCCGGACGTTTACAAGAACAACGCCTTCGACCGCGGCCACCTGGTCCGGCGGCTGGATCCCGTCTGGGGAGATGCTGCTACCGCAAAGAAAGCCAACCAGGACACCTTCGTTTTCACCAACGCTGCCCCACAGGTGGACGACTTCAACCAAGGCAAAGAACTCTGGGTGGGGCTCGAGGACCACGTGCTGAGTCATGCGGATGCCCACGACGCCAAGATCAGCGTCTTCACGGGACCCGTGCTCCTGGACGATGACCAGCCTTACCGGGGCGTCCAAATCCCGCGCAAATTCTGGAAGATCGCCGCGTGGACCAATGATGCCAAGCTGGCCGCCGTCGGGTTCGTCCTTGACCAGTCGCCGCTCCTGGGCAAGGTCGAGCTGAAACGGGCCATCGATCAGCGCCTCCTCGAAGGAGAGCCACCTCCGCTGGGACCGTTCCGGACCTTCCAGGTTCCCATTGGGCAGATCGCAGACCTAACCGGGCTGAGCCTCAGCAGGCTTGCCAACGCTGACCGGCTTGTCAGCGGCCAGCGTGAACTGGGCAGGCAACCGAAGGCGATCGAGTTGGAGCGCCCGGACCAGATCAAGCTGTAGCCAAACTCATCTGACGAGGAAAGCTGCGCTTTGGTTCTGATCAGATCCGGATAAGCGCTCATTGCCAAACCCGAGGTGTCTATTCAAGGAGTCTGAACTGGAACTGTTGCGCAACCTGAGCATCGTCGGTGTTCTAAATTTCGAAACCAGGACCTTGGGTCCAGTGGAACCCGAAGGCTACAAAAGTTATCGCTGATATGAGCACCAAGCTCACCAACGAGGGGGAGTAGCGCCCGCCGCGGCGCCAAGCTATATGGATGAGCAGCAGATACAGGAGATCGTCGACAGAGTTATCAAAGCGCTGGAGGGACTGAAACCAGTAGCTCCTGCCACTCAGGACTGGCAGGTCTAGGGCGCGTTCGGCTCATATGCGACTCTCGCTGCCGCCATTGTTGCATTCGTCATAGGGTGGTGGACTATTAAGCAGAAGCGCGAGGCTGATGCCAGAGCCGAATGGTGGCGTCGGACGCAGTGGGCATTGGAAGCGGCAGCTGATCCAGAAAATGAAGCGATGAATGCATACGGTAAGGGCATGCTGGACCTATTGGCCCGAAGCGAGCTGGCCAGCACGAGGGACAAAGAGCTCCTCGATGCAGTATGGGAAGTCACTGACACTGAGATGCGAGACGACAGTATTGAGCAACTCGTTGAGGAGGCTGCCCATCTTGAAGGTCTGGACGAGGAAGAAAAAGCTGTTGTTCAGAGTTTCTACAACGTAGACCAATCTGCTGGGGCGGGAGACAATAAGGACAAGCACCGGTCCAGGAACGAGCGGGAGGAGGCAGATGGCTCAGTCGATAGATAAGAATCGGGCACGAAAAGAACAGGTGTTCAAGAAGTTGCGTCGCGAGATTCTCGCAGCACGTTTGAAAGTCACCCTTGACGAGCAACTAAACCGGAAGACATCGCCTACCGTGAAGCGGCTTTCCGAAATGAAGCTGCCCCCGATCGCCCGGTCTGTCAATGTCCTTAACAGGAACACGCCCAAGGTTGATATTGCTCGATCCAGCGGAAGAGTCCAGTATGTCGATGCAACGAGGAATCCGCACTCGCAGAGAAGCATAGCCAGCTGAAGTTGATGAAAGAAACAACCCCATCCGGATGAACCGGATGGGGTTTTCTTAGTACATTGCTTTCAGTGCTCATCGCTTTAGTTGTGCGAACCCTCGGTGAGGAGGTCCTGAGCAAATTTTATCCCGACTAACAGAAGCTTTCGCCGAAAATCAGACTAGGAGCCAAATGAGCACGTCGGTTGGCCAGCCGGACAGTTACGCCCGGTATGAAGCCTCCCGGGATGCCGTTGCCCAAAACCTGACATTGAATGCCGTGTTTCCTGAATGGCCGTTCCGTGCACCTTGTGGGTTCGCCACGATTTACGAGTACGACACCGTGTTGGATGATCAGTTCGGAGCGGTTTTGGCTGCGCTTGTCGACAAATATGGCGATGACCACGTGACGTTGCTGGTCCTCTCCCCGGACGTAGCCGCCTACCGCGACGCCTACAACATTTTTCCTGCCTTTGAGCTCAGCGGCTCTTCAATCCGCAACGACTACGGACGTGCCCTGTGGTGGGAACCAGACGGTGAGTCGACTGGTTCTCTCGGCACCTCAATAGACGTCCTCGCTGTGACTGGTTCATCAGAGGCTTGGTCAGTTTGGGCACAAAGAGACTGGGAAATCGGAATCCTCCTGGCACAAGATGACCGCGGAGATTGGCAAGAATCCGGGCCCCCTTGGTTCGGTCGTGACCTGGACCTCGAGGACATCAGATCACCCCAAGGGTGGGGCCTCCCGCTCACTGCCGAAGACCTGTCCACATTCTGGCGATACGTGCGTGATAAGGGAAGCGGCTCCGGGCAGACCGGCCCGCTTCCTTCCGCGGGCTTGAGCTAGACCCAACTGTTCGTAGGGGATTCATTGACGAAGGCGAGGAAAAGGATCATGGACGGAGACGAAAAGATGCCCCTGTTGCTACAGGAGCATTGGCATCCAACAGCCATGGCGTGTATAGCCCTACTGGCTCTGGTGGGATGTTCCTCCCCTCGAATGCCTGAGGTTGAACGGGCTGAAGTTGTCGGTACTTGGACCTACTCGGCTTCCGCAAGCACCGTGAATGGGGACGTTCCTCAAGCCGAGATCCAGCTCAACGATGACAACACCGCGACCGTCTCCGACTTTCCCATAAGTCAACTCAGCGACGAGACCCTTGCGGCATCCCCGTTCACATCTGTTGGTGTTTGGGAATTTCAATCACTAGCACCTGAGCCGATCAAATTCGAAAACCAGCCCGGCATAGAGCTGGTTCTAAAACAGACGGATTCTCGTAATGGGTTCGATGTGGCTCGACGCCTGGCTATTGAGAAGAAGGACGGAGAGGTGAAACTCGCCATCTACATTGGGTACCCGGATTTGCCGAATAAGAGCTACGTCCTTACGAAGAAGGAGTGACGGCGCCAGCAGTCGACGTCGGGGATTCAATGTGATGCTGTTCTTCGAGATCGAGTGACGTTTAGAGCGATTCGATCGAGGAGAGACGATCAACGCTGAGAGCGGAAGGGCCTTGCCCCGACGTTGCACCTCTTCCTCACTCGCCCTCCCGGACCCGGCTTTGCCGGGGCGGAAGCTTCGGGATCAAGAGAGGACCTCTTGAACGCCAGTCCCAGCCCGGAATCGCCGATTTCGCTTGGCCCGATAGACTTGGGGCTGCATGTCCGCATGCGTACCGAGCTTTTGAACACTGCACCAAACCCCTGAGATTGGACACGGCCACCTTGCGAGAATTTACCGCCCGCTTTGCCACCGCCGAGGAAATCGACAACTGGGACAAGCACGTCACGGCCAACCCGAACGGCGGCAACATGCTGCAGTCCGACGCCTACGCCGCAGTCAAGGACGGTAACGGCTGGTTGGTCCGCCGGCTCGTCATCGAAACCCAGGAATACAGCAGCTACAACTTGCTCCTCGAGAAGAAGTTCCCTGTCCTGGGCCGGCTCTGGTACCTGATCAAGGGCCCGGACGTTGCTGCTGTGGAAGACATCCAGCCCCTGCTGAAGGCCGTGGCTACTTTGGCCAAGGAACAGAAGATGAACGTCTTCACCATCAAGATAGAGCCCGACGTCGTGGAGTCACCTGAGGTGACTGCGCAACTGAAGGCCGCCGGGTTGGTCAAAGCGCCCAACATCCAATCCAACGACTCCACTGCCATTCTGGATATCTCGGCCCCGGCCAACGAAGTGCTCAGGAGCATCTCCTCGCGTGCACGCAACGCGGTCCGCAGGGCCGAGCGTGAAGGGTGCGAGGTTGTGCAGGGAGAGCCCGGCGAGGACAGTTACCGCAAGCTGTACGCCCTCATGCGGAACACCATGGACGCTAAAGGGGCCATGCCCCTGCGGAGCTACGAGTACTACGCAAAGTTCTGGGAAGAGTTCTGCAGCCGCGGGCAGGGCCACTTCTTCTTCGTCCATGAGGACGGCGCACCCAGCGTTGGTGCTTTCGTCATCAACTACGGATCAAAGGCCACGTACAAGGACGGTGGATCCACCCAGAACCGTAAGCAATACGGCGATTCACACCTGGCGCAGTGGGCCGCGATCCAGCGCATGCAGGAACTCGGTTGCGTGGAGTACGACTTCTGCGGAACTCCGCCGGCCGCGCACATCAAGGACAAGTCCCATCCGCTTTATGGCTTGGGATCGTTCAAGACAAGCTTTACCAAGACCGTCACGGATTTTGTGGGTTGCTACGACCTCGTCCTGGGCCCTGTCCGCCACAAGCTGTGGGTCAAGGGTGCGGAGCGCATCTTCCGTCGGCTCGAGACCACGCGCACCGGCGGACAGTTCTACTAGCAGCCGGCCTCGGCGACGCCACTCCACAAAGTCCCCAAGCTAAATTCAGGCCCGCCCCGGCCACCAACGGGTGCAAATCTACTGTTAGGTGAGGTAATTTCTTTGACTCCGATTGAGGCTGGAACCGACATGGAATTCGTGATTCTCAGTGACGCTGATTTCGAGACATTCGCCAAGGGACACCCGCAGGGCAGCTTCATTCAGTCCTTGGACCTCACGCGATTCCAGCGTGCCCGCGGCCAGGAAGTGGAACTCTTCGGAGTAACGCAGAACGGCGGCCTGATCGCTGCAGGAAAGCTGGTCTACACGGCCAACCGCCTGGGCTACAAGACCGCTGACTGCGCCAAGGGACCCCTGATGGACTACAGCGATCCCACCCTGGTGAGGTTCGTCGTCGAGCAGTTGAAGAAGCACGCGGCCGGCAAGAAGGCCGCCGAACTGCGGATCTCGCCCAACATCCGGTACATCGCCCGGGACGAAGAAGGCGCCGAGCACCCCGAAGTTGAGGACAACCGTCCGCTGCTGAAGGAATTCGAAGGGTTGGGCTTCAAGCACCAGGGCTTCGAGATGAACTTCGCCAACATCAACTGGATGTTCATCAAGCAGCTGGATGGGATCGCTGATTCCGAAGAGCTCATCATGGGCATGAACTACCGCACCCGCAAAGCCATCCGGAAAGCCGAGAAGAACGGCGTCTACCTCGAACAGGCAACGCTGGAGACGCTGGATGAGTTCTACAACGCACTGAGCACTGCCGGGGACGAGAAAGGCTTCACGTACCGCGAACGCGAGTACTACGAGCAACTGCTCCGCAACACCTCGGACGAGTTCACCAAGCTCATGATGGCCAAGATCAACATCCCGGAATACCGGGCCTCGATCACCGAACGGCTCGATGCCGAATCCAAGACCCTCGCAGACCTGAAGCGGGAAGTCGAGGAGACCGGCAGCAAGAAGAAGGCCAACAGGGTCAAGGTTGTCCAGGACCTCGTTGACAGTTACGAGCGCAGCCTCAAGGACATCGAACGCTTCCCGGATTCAGTCGGCGTAGCCACTGTGGCCGCCATCCACTTTGCCTGCTCCGGCGAGGAACTGGTGTGCGTCATTGGCGGCACCGTGCAGGATTACATCTACTTCAACGGCGCTACTTCCCTCTACTGGGGCATGATGCTGCACGCCTTGAACAACGGATACTCGCGGTATAACTTCTACGGCACGTTCGGCATACAAGGCCAGGATGAAACCGGCCACGGAGGGTACGAGTTCAAGAAGGGCTTCGGCGGCGAAGTGGTCCAACTGGTGGGGGACTTCGTGGCCCCGGTCAATCCGGTCATCTTCCACGGATACCGCGCGGTCAGGAAGCTCGCAGGGACCGCCCAGACAGTGCTGGGACGATTGCCACTTGAGAAATTGCCGGTAGTAGGAAAACTTCGGAGGAACCGCTAATCACACAAGCCAAGGGAGGATCACCGCGTGACTGAACGCCCCGACGGGTCCGCCAGCAGGCCCCATACTGACGGGTTGCCCAAAACGCAGCCGCTGCGGCCATCCCAGGTCCGGCAGAACGTCAACGCCAAACGCATGCTCATGCGCTTGGTCCAAGGTGACAGCCCGCCCACGGCGCCCATGAACATCGTGGACCGGTTGGCGGGAAGCCCTTATGCCAACCCCACCATCCAGGTGGTGGGAGTGGATGCTTCCGCCCGCAAAACCATCGACTTCGCCCTGCATCTGGCCGAGGTCATGTTCCGCTACGGTGCCGGTGCCCTTGAAGTGGAGACCAGCATGATCGCGGTGACGGCGGCGCTGGGATTGAAGAACGTGGAAGTGGACATCACCAACCAGTCGGTGGCCATTAACTACGCACCCAAGGACCAGACACCCATCACGCTCCTGCGTGTTGTCCGCTCCTGGACCAACAACTACGCGGGGTTGGCGCAAGTGCACCAACTGGTGACAGACATTGTGGCCGGGGGCGTGGGGCGCGATGAAGCTGTGCGCCGCTTGAACGAGATCATCCGCAGTGCCAAGCCTTTCCCTCGCTGGATGGTCACCATTGCGTTCGGTATTTTCTCGGCCGTTTTCGTGGGCGTCCTTGGCGGTGGGCTGGGTGCGTCTGCTGTGGCTTTCTGCTCCAACATCCTGATCAGCCTGCTGTCACGGCAGCTGGCACGGTGGCGGACGGCGGACTTCTTCAATACCATGGCGTGCGCGTTCCTGGTCACCTTCATTGCCCTGATGCTGCGGTGGGCTGGTGTGGACATTGCTCCGTCCATTGTGGTTGCCGGTGGGATCCTGCTGCTCCTGCCAACGGGTCGCCTTGTCTCCTCAGTGCAGGACGCGATCAACGGCTTCCCTGTGACTGCGGCGGGTCGTTTCCTTTCCACGGCGTTGACGTTCGGTGCCATCGTGGCCGGTATCGGTGTGGCCGTGGTGGTCGGAACACTGATGGGCAGCGCCGTCCTGGATGTCACTGATACATTCCCCGACGCCTACCCCTTGTGGGGGAGGGCGATCCTGATCGCCATTGCGGTGGTGGCCATCGGCGTCACCGAACAAACGCAAATGCGCTTGTTATTCCCGACGGCGGCAGTCGGCTTGGTGGGCTTCTTCGTTTTGTGGGGGGCCGGCGCAGCCGGACTCGGCGATCGCTTGTCGCCCGCAGTGGCTGCGGTGGTGATCGGCCTGCTGGGCCGGGTAGTGGCGCTCAAACTCGGTGCGCCGCAGCTGGTGGTTGCAGTTCCCGCGGCATTGATCCTGCTTCCCGGCCTCACCATCTTCCGGTCCATGTATGTTTTGACCGTGGAAGAGGGAGACATCCTCCTTGGTGCGGGCGGGATGCTCAACGCCGGGGCCATCGTGCTGGGAGTGGCTGCGGGCATCGTGCTCGGGGACAACCTGGCCAGGCCGCTGACGAAGGGCCTGTCCAGCAATGAGCGGCGCAGGGTGCGCAGGCGCTGATGATCCAACGATTAAAGGCACCGCCTGGAGGCGGTGCCTTTCGTCGTTAATGCGCAGCCAGTGCTAGCGGCTGAGGCTAGATCTTCCCGACCGGAAGCTTTTTCTCGGCCTGGAACACTTCCTCCACGCGGCCTTGCGCCCAGTAGCCGGACAGGGAAACCTGGGAGCGCTCCAGCCCACGCTGTACGAAGAAAATCTCCCGCAGGCCTTTCATGTAGCCCCGCTCGCCGTGGGCGAAGACGTCCACCCGGCCGGGAAGCCATTCGGTGCTGCGCAGAGCCTCGAGCAGCAAGTCACTCGAACCCGCAGGTACTCCGTTGCGGTACAGCCAGTGCAGCTTGACCCCCGAGGGTGCCGAGATGGGGAGGATGTCCGCTTCGCTGTCCACCTCAAGGAAGACTGTTCCGCGGGCCTCAGGGGCAAGGGCCTCCACGCAGGCGGCGATGGCCGGGATCGCGGCGTCATCGCCCGCGAACAAGTACCAGTCGGCTTCCGGGGCCGGGTTGTAAGCGCCACCGGGACCCGTGAAGACCAACGAGTCGCCGGGTTTGGCCTCTGCTGCCCACGGACCTGCCAGGCCTTCATCGCCATGGACCACGAAATCAATGGCCAGCTCCCGGGCTTCCAGGTCCACCCAGCGGATGGTGTAGGTCCGGGTGTGCGGCCATAGTTCCCGCGGCATGGTCTCGCGGATGGCCCACAGGTCCAGGGGGAGCTGGTAGTCAACGCCGGGCTGGGGGAAGACGATCTTGACGTAGCGGTCCACGTACTGGTTGTTCGCGTAGTCGCCGAAGCCCGGTCCGCCGGCCACGATCCGTACCATGTGCGGCGAAAGGCGTTCGTTCCGCAGGACTGTCAGGTTGACCTGCGGGCGTGTTGTGCGGGTGGCGGACGAAGTGACGGGGAGAGCAGTCATATAGGTAAGCCTAAGCTAATTACCTGCACGTCTGCTGGGGATGAGTCGAAGGTTACACGCCCTCTTGCATGTCCCAGGTGCTTCGGGAGCCAGGTGAGTGAGCGTTGGGTTTGAAGGGCTTGGGATGTGAGTGAGCGTTTCAGGACGAGCGGTTACAGGACAGGCAGTTCCCAGTTGACTGGTTGGGCGCCCTGTTCGAGAAGCAGCTCATTGCTGCGGCTGAAGGGCTTGGAACCGAAGAAGCCGCGGGAGGCGGAGAGGGGACTGGGGTGGGCCGAGATGATCGAGGGCGCTCCTTCGAGCAGCGGCACGACGCCCTCGGCGTCCTTCCCCCAGAGAATGGCCACCAACGGACTACGGCGCCCCACGCCGTCGGTACGGTTGACGACGGCGGTAACTGCCGCCGTCGTGATGGCCTCCCATCCTTTGCCACGATGTGAACCGGCATCTCCGGCTTTGACGCTGAGGACGCGGTTCAGCAGCAGGACGCCTTGATCCGTCCAGGCGCTGAGGTCGCCGTGCACCCGGGGTGGCAGGCCAAGGTCGTCGTGGAGTTCGCGGTAGATGTTGGCCAGGCTTCGCGGGATGGGTCGCGTTTGCCGTGATACCGCAAAGGAAAGGCCGACGGCGTGTCCCGGCGTGGGGTACGGGTCCTGCCCAAGGATCAGCACTTTGACGTCGGCCAACGGTTGCTGGAAGGCGCGCAGAAGGTTGTTGGCGGCCGGAAGGACGTGGGCCCCGCTGTTGGCTTGGCCCGCCACAAAGGCCAAGGCGCTGCGAAGCTGGCCTTCCACAGGGCGGAGGGCGTCGGCCCAGTCCGGGGCCATCAGCTCTTCCAGCGGGCGATCGGGCAGCCCGGCGAAACCGGCCTCCCCCAGGTCTGTCGGCTCAAGGTCAAAGAGTGCATCCTCGCCATTCACTCCGCCATTGTCTCCCGCGCGTGCCCGGCCCGGCGAATGACAGCGTTGTTATTCGCCCGTAACATGGGGGTAGGACATTTTCCCCAACAAGCGTCGAAGGAGTATGCCGTGGCAGAGCCCGCACCGGAACCAATGGCGCCGCAGTCAGGTGGTTTTGCCCTCGAAGACCTTGCGGCCGGGACCCGCAGCGACTCGCCGCTCAGCGAACGGGACCAGCAGATGCTGGCCCTGGAACGGCAGTGGTGGAAGTACTCAGGGGCCAAGGAACAAGCGATCCGCGAGCTGTTTGATCTCTCGGCTACACACTATTACCAGATCCTGAACGCACTGATCGATACTGAAGACGCGTTGGCCCACGATCCCATGCTCGTCAAGAGATTGCGTAGACTACGTACGTCCCGCCAGCGCGCGCGGACGGCACGTCGCTTGGGGTCCGACGCGTAAATCGCCAGGCTGATCTGTCAGCAGCAACCAGCAAGGACATCGCTTCACCATGACCAAATATGCCAAGGACGAATTCGACCAGGTCCCGCAGAACACCTCCCGGCAGGGCGTTCACCGTGACGCCCAGGAGACTGCGCGTCCCACACTGTGGCCGGTCCTGACCGTTGGGGCGGTGGCCCTGGTCCTCGGACTGGTGGCCTTCCTGGTCCTGCCAAACCTCGGCGTAGTAGCTCCCACTGCGGCGCCCAGTGTCTCGACGCCGGCGCCTCAGCAAAGCGATGCGACGCCTTCTGCTGCTCCGAGCGAATCCAGCAGTGCGCCGTCTGCTTCCAGTGAACCCACCCCGTCCGAGAGCCCTTCGGCAACCACATCTTCGGCTCCCGTGGACAAGACCACCCCCGTAGCGGTCTATAACGGAGCAGGCACTGCAGGTTTGGCGGGCCGGGTGGCCGGCCTGGTGCAAGCAGATGGCTGGACATTGGGCACGGTGGGCAACTGGGGCGGACTGCCGCAGCAGACGTCCGTCATCTTCTACAACACGCCCGGGCAGAAGGCCAACGCCGAGGCGCTCGGCGCGTTGCTGGGAATCCAGTCGGTTGTTGAATCGCCTGAAATCCAGCAGCCCTTGGTGGTTGTGGCAGGACCTGGCTACCAGTAGCCCTCCGGCCCGTCCCAAGGCCCCAAAGCCCCAACTCGGTTAAGCCTCAATAACAAAACCCATGCCCTGGCCCTCCGTGGGAGCGCCGGCAGAGTGACTGTGGTTACAGTGGATTAGATCCGGTACGGAGATCCCGGCAACCGGTCTTGGCTACTGCGAAAGTGTGGGCATCATGGCATTGGGAACCGTCAAATGGTTCAACGCCGAAAAAGGCTACGGATTCATCACTGTGGATGAATCGGGTGACGACGTCTTTGTGCACTGGTCATCCATTCAAATGGATGGATTCCGTGCCCTTGAAGAGGGCCAGCGGGTCGAATTTGAACTGGGCGAGGGGCAGAAGGGGCCGCAGGCCGAAGGCGTGCGCGTCGCGTAGCGCCTGGCCGGCTTCCGCTTCATCCGGGTCAGCCCTCGGCATCCGGGTCAGCCCTCGGCTGAAAGCCCTGTGTTTATAGAGCAAAATGGCATCTCTGCTTGCACTCTCCCCGGCCGAGTGCTAATTATTGATTTAGCACTCCTATGGTTCGACTGCTAAGTCCAGGCCGGTTTACTCCGAGGCTGGGCAGCGTCGGTTCCAGCGGAGGATCAAGAAACACCTTGGTGGGGTGAGGTCCGGAGCGCGGGGCATACAGAGGCCGCGGGCAAGGGACCGTCCGTCGCGGGCACCCCATCTGACAGGTACCTTCTTAACGACTGTCCCGAAAGGACTACCGCCGTTATGGCCAAGATCATTGCATTTGATGAAGAGGCACGCCGCGGCCTCGAGCGGGGCCTGAACATCCTCGCAGACGCCGTCAAGGTCACCCTCGGCCCGCGTGGACGCAACGTCGTCCTCGAAAAGAAGTGGGGCGCCCCCACGATCACCAACGATGGTGTTTCCATCGCCAAGGAGATCGAACTGGACGACCCCTACGAGAAGATCGGTGCAGAACTGGTCAAGGAAGTTGCCAAGAAGACGGATGACGTCGCTGGCGACGGTACTACCACTGCAACCGTCCTCGCCCAGGCACTGGTGAAGGAAGGCCTGCGCAACGTTGCCGCCGGCGCCGACCCGCTGTCCCTCAAGCGCGGCATCGAGAAGGCTGTTGAGGCAGTCATCAACGAACTGCTGTCTTCCGCCAAGGAAATCGAAACCAAGGAAGAGATCGCAGCTACGGCTTCCATCTCCGCCGGTGACCCGGAAATCGGCAGCCTGATCGCCGAAGCCCTGGACAAGGTGGGCAAGGAAGGCGTTATCACGGTCGAGGAATCCAACACCTTCGGTCTGGAGCTCGAACTCACGGAGGGCATGCGCTTCGACAAGGGTTACATCTCCGCTTACTTCGTCACCGACGCTGAGCGCCAGGAAACGGTCCTCGAGGACCCGTACATCCTGATCGTCAACTCCAAGATCTCCAACGTGAAGGAACTCGTCACGGTTCTGGAGAAGGTCATGCAGTCCAACAAGCCGCTGCTGATCATCGCCGAAGACATCGAGGGCGAGGCCCTGGCCACCCTGATCGTCAACAAGATCCGTGGCACCTTCAAGTCCGTCGCCGTCAAGGCACCGGGCTTCGGTGACCGCCGCAAGGCACAGCTGGCCGACATCGCCATCCTCACCGGTGGCCAGGTCATCTCCGAAGAAGTTGGCCTCAAGCTCGAAAACGCCGGCCTCGAACTCCTCGGCACCGCCCGCAAGGTTGTTGTCACCAAGGACGAGACCACCATCGTTGAAGGTGCCGGCGACGCAGAGCAGATCGCAGGCCGCGTGGCCCAGATCCGCGCTGAGATCGAGAACTCCGATTCCGACTACGACCGCGAGAAGCTGCAGGAGCGCCTGGCCAAGCTGGCCGGCGGCGTTGCAGTTATCAAGGCCGGTGCCGCAACCGAGGTTGAGCTCAAGGAACGCAAGCACCGCATTGAGGACGCAGTCCGCAACGCAAAGGCTGCCGTTGAAGAAGGCATCGTTGCCGGTGGTGGCGTTGCCCTCATCCAGGCCGGTGCCAAGGCATTCGCCAACCTCACCCTCGAAGGTGACGAGGCAACCGGTGCCAACATCGTCAAGGTTGCCATCGACGCTCCGCTGAAGCAGATCGCCTTCAACGCCGGCCTCGAGCCGGGCGTTGTGGTGGACAAGGTTCGCGGCCTGCCTTCGGGCCACGGCCTGAACGCTGCCACGGGCGTCTACGAAGACCTTCTGGCTGCCGGCGTGAACGACCCCGTAAAGGTCACCCGCTCGGCTCTCCAGAACGCTGCTTCCATCGCTGGTCTCTTCCTGACCACCGAGGCTGTAGTTGCTGACAAGCCCGAGAAGAACGCTCCGGCTCCCGGCGGCGACGACATGGGCGGCATGGGCGGCTTCTAAGCCCCTCTGCTGTAGCAATACAGCGCCCAGGCGTCACGCTTTAGAGCAAACGACGGCGGTCCCCACCTTTTGGTGGGGGCCGCTGTTTTGTTGTGCGCACCCAAGTAGGTAGCAGTACATGCCGTTATGAGCGCTCAAAGGGCATCCACTGCACCTACTTGGGTGTTATCACGGATTCAGTGTCGGTGGGGTCTGGCAGGATTAACGTTATGACGATTATTGCTGCCGCCGACGGGTCCGCCCTCGGCAATCCTGGGCCGGCCGGTTGGGCCTGGTACGTTGATGACTCCTGTTGGCGCGCAGGAGGTTGGCCGCATGGCACCAACAACCAGGGTGAGCTCATGGCTGTCCTGGACCTCTTCCGTTCCACGGCGCACGTGCCGGAGGAAGAGCTGCTGATCCTTTGCGACAGCCAGTACGTCATCAACTGCATCAGCAAGTGGATGCCAGGCTGGAAACGCAAAGGCTGGCGCAAAGCCGACGGCAAGCCTGTGTTGAACGTGGACCTTCTCAAGGACATCGACCAGGCGATAGTTGGCCGCAAGTACACCTTCGAATGGGTCAAAGGACATGCCGGGCACGACCTCAACGAGGCAGCCGATGAGCGGGCACGGGCTGCAGCGACGGCCTTCCAGCAGGGTGTCGCGCACCGGAGCGGCCCCGGCTTCCCGGGCGCGCAGGGGCAGGACCACGAGCTCGTGAAGGCGTCCGCGCCGGGCGGAACGCAGACCTCCGCGCAGGGCGGACCGCAGAACCTTACGCAGGCAGGGGTCCCAGCGCCGGCGCTGGTTCCGGTACAGGTGCCGGCGCAGGGCCGGGCAGCCTCCAGCCCTGCCAGGAGTGAACGCAGCACCCGACCACATTTTGAGCCGACGCTCTTCGGAGAATCAGGCATCTTTGGCCAACCGGATCTTTTCAGTGAACTCGAGGATGCTTCCACCCAGGAGCTCTCCGCCGAAGAGACAGTGCTTGCCTTGGAGCGGGAACTTCTTCGGCCCGACGTTCGCGCCGACATTGGCAGGATCGGTGTGCTGCTCCACCCCGACTTTGCCGAGATTGGCAGCTCGGGACGGTTCTGGACGCGGGACGCCATGATGATGGCCCTGGAAGAGGACCCCGGCGAACCCACGGAGCTTGAACTGCTCAGCGCCGACCGTCTCAGCGAAAACACCATTTTGCTGAACTATCGCAGCTTCTCCCACGCGGGCTCGGCACTGCGCAGCTCTGTCTGGATATTGGACCGCGGTCAATGGAGGCTCCGGTTCCATCAGGGGACGCTGGAAAGCTAGGGTTTTTGAACGTCCAGGCACCGAAGTGCCAGGCTTTGTCACCTGCCCACTTACAACCTGCTGGCTGATGACCTGATGACGTGATGGCCCGCTGGCTGATGATCTGATGACCTCCTGACCGAAGTCCTGCTGACCGAAGTCCTACTGACCGAAGTCCTACTGACCTATGACCTGCAGGGCCGGCATGCACAGGGGGAAGACAGCCGGCCCCGCAGGAGCTCATAGGGAAAGGTGCTCAGTAGGCGAAGCGCTGCGTGTTTCCTTGCTCCACCTCGGAGTAACTTGTGGCGGCCGAAGCCAATGCCAGGTTGATGGATGCCAAGGAGTCCTCAACCTTTCCCTGGGTAACTGACCATTCAAGGACCAAGGACCGGAAGTTGGTGGCGGCGGATCCCCGCCACGTTGCCTCCAGCTCGTCCAGGCCGCGCTTCATGGCCAACACATCGGAGCTGATGCGATCTACGGTTCCTTTTACGTTGGCCGATTTGAGCTGAAGCAACTCGGTATCGACGGAGATGACGCTCATGGGTGGTGCCTTTCGACGAAGATGTTCCGCTCATCGCGGTGGGATGCGTGGGCCACAACATTGAGCCTAGGCACCCGCTGGTAGCCCCGGAACACAGCTTCGCCGCTATGTGGACAACTGCCGGACAGCAGGGGTATGTGGACAACGGCCCCAGCGTTAGTTGGATACCAACTCTGCCGGCTCTTCGCGGGACGGAAGGCTGACCTCCATGGTTGCGCCTCCGCCTTCGGTCTCCGTGACCCGCACGGTACCTCCATGCGAGCCAACAATGGCGGCAACAATGGCCAGGCCCAGGCCGCTGCCACCGGTCTCGCGGGTCCGGGAGGTGTCGGCGCGGTAGAAACGCTCGAAGATCTTGTTGGTTTCCGCGTCCGGAATACCGGGCCCATGATCCCGGATCTCTATGACCGAGAACGTTCCCGAAGCAGTAGTTCGAACACCGACAGCCAGCTCAATGGGGCTGCCCTCGGGCGTGTACCGCAGCGCGTTGCCCACCAGGTTGCCGATGACTTGGCGCAGTTTGGCCTCGTCGCCCTGGACGGGAGCAGCGGTGGGGGAGTCGCCGTCGAGTCCTGTGAGGGTGATGCGACGGTCTCCGGAGGAGGCCTTGGTGTCCACCACGGCGTCATGGGCAAGGAGTTGCAGGTCCACTGGCTTGAGTTGAAGCGGACGCTGCTCGTCCAGGCGTGCCAGCATCAACAGGTCCTCCACCATGGAGCCCATCCGCTTGGCTTCGCTCTCGATCCTGCCCATGGCCATCGCGACGTCTTCCTCGCTGGTCAGCGCACCGTGGCGGTACAGCTCAGAGAAGCCACGGATGGTCACCAAGGGGGTGCGCAGTTCGTGGGAGGCATCGGCTGCGAAGCGGCGCATCCGCCCTTCGGAAGCTGCCCGGGCTGCGAAGGAGGCTTCAATATGGGCCAGCATGGCATTCAGGGAACCGCCGAGCCGGCCGACTTCGGTGTGGGGGTTGTCTACGTCCACACGCCGGGACAGATCGCCCGCGGCAATGGCGGCGGCCGTTTTCTCCACCTTGGCCAGTGGACGGAAGGACCGGGCAACAGTCCACGTGGCGATGAAGAACGCCAAAACCAGCGTCAAGAGGCCAACGCCCACCACCACCAGGACCGCATGCTCCATCACTTTATCCACCGGTGTAAGCGGCAGCCCGATGATCATGACGCCGTTTCGGCCGTCCGAGGTGGTGACGCCAAGGGCCACTACGCGCCAGTTGGTGCCAGCAGTGCCGTTGACCTGGTAGGGGGAGTTGCCGCGAAGTTTCGCTTCAGCCGGCGAGATGTCGGTGATGGCGGGACGATCCCCCTGGCTGCCGCCGTAGGGGTAAGGCTCAAAGCCAGGCAGGTACAGCGTAAGAGAGTAGTCCGTGGGGACGGCCGAGTCGGTGGGCGTGGCCGGGTTGGGCTGTGCAAGCTTGTTGAAACCCTGTTGCTCCTGCGCCAAGGCGACTGCGGCCTTGAGTTTGTCATCCACCTGGCCTTGCAGGTAGCTCTTGACGAGCGTGAGCGTTCCCGCACCTGTGGCCGCCAAGGCCAACAGCAGCAGGCCCATAATGATGGCGACGAGTTGGGACCTCAGGGACGCCGATTTCCAGCGTTGCAGCAAGGTCAGCGCTTCTCTGCCGTCCGCAGCACGTAGCCCACGCCGCGCTTGGTCTGGATAAGGGCCGCGGCATCGGGATCAATGTCCACTTTGCGCCGGAGGTAGGAAATGTAGGACTCCACGATCGAGGCGTCGCCGTTGAAGTCATACTCCCAAACGTGGTCCAGAATCTGGGCCTTGGACAGTACTCGGTTGGGGTTCAGCATGAGGTAGCGCAGGAGCTTGAACTCGGTGGGGGACAGCTCGATCACTGTGCCGCCGCGGCGGACCTCGTGGGCGTCGTCGTCGAGTTCGAGGTCGTCGACGCGGATTACGGCGTCGTCGTCCTCCAAGGGCTGGGTGCGGCGGAGGACCGCCCGGATCCGCGCCACTACTTCGTCCAGGCTGAACGGTTTGGTGACGTAGTCATCGCCACCAACTGTCAGGCCGGTGACTTTGTCCTCGGTGTCGTCCTTCGCGGTCAGGAACAGGACAGGGAAGTGCTTGCCTGCTGCGCGGAGGCGGCGGGTCACCGTAAAACCATCCATGTCCGGCAGCATGACGTCCAGGACGGCGAGGTCCGGAGCGTGGAGGTCGGCTGCGGCGAGGGCTTCGCGACCGTTGGACGCGGCAACGACCTCGAAACCTGCAAAGCGCAGGGACGTGGAGAGAAGCTCGCGGATGTTGGGTTCGTCATCGACGACAAGGAGCTTGGCTTCGGGGCCGTTCTTTTTCATGACACCCATGATGCTCCCAGAAACTGGGAGTTGTCTGGACGCTGCATGTGAGCCCTCTGCGTGGCTGGCTACGCCCCGAGCGCCAGTCCCGCGCCCAGCGCCACCATGGTGACGGCTATGCCGCCGTCCAGGAAACGCCACGAGCGGGGCCGGGCAAAGAAGCCCCGGAGGAAACGGGCGCCGAAACCCAGGGAGCAGAACCATAGGATGCTTCCCAGCATGGCGCCGGCCCCGAACCACCACTGCAGGGGAGTGCCTTGTGCGCTGGCTATGGACCCGAGGAGCGCGATGTCCAGGTAGACGTGCGGGTTGAGCCAGGTCAGGGCCAGGACAGTGGTTACCGCCGCTGCTGCGCCGCGTTTCGCGCCGCCGTCGTTCCTTGACCCCTCACTGGTGGTCAGCGCCTGCGGACGGAGTGCGCGCCGGGCCGCCAGGACTCCGTAGGTCACCAGGAAGGCGGCCCCCACATAGCGAAGAACGACGACGGCGGCAGGGGCTGCCGTAATGAGCGCACCGGTGCCAAGTACTCCGGCAGCTATCAGCACGGCGTCGGAGAGGGCGCAGACCGCGACGATCGGAACGATGTGTTCGCCGCGGATTCCTTGCCGGAGGACGAAGGCATTCTGGGCGCCAATGGCGACGATCAGGGCAAGGCCGGTGGCAAGGCCGAGGCCTGCGGACTGGAGGAAGTCGGTGTAGTTCACTCTTCGAAACTACGGCTGGAGCAGCCCTTAGACCAGCTAATGATTCTGATGCAGCATAAGATGCTCTTATGTCGCAGTTTCCATCAGAACAGTTGCTGACCTTCGCCACCGTGCTTTCCGAAGGCACCCTGGATTCCGCAGCGCGGCTGCTCCACATCACGCCATCGGCGGTGTCCCAGAGATTGAAGGCTCTTGAACAGGCGGCCGGCAGAGTGCTGATGCAACGCAGCAATCCTGCCCAAGCTACGGAAGCGGGCGAAGTTGTTCTTCGACTGGCGCGCCAGGTCGCCCAGCTGGAAGCTGATGCCGGCAGGGAACTCGGCCTGGGCGCGGACAGGGCACAGCTGGCCCTGCCGATTGTGGTCAACGCGGACTCGCTGGCAGTGTGGTTCCTGCAGGCGCTGGCGCGAGTACCCGGCGACCTCAATGTCACTTTTGACTTGCATCGGGATGATGAACAGCACTCCACCTCCTTGTTGCGTTCGGGGACAGTCATGGCAGCTGTTACGGCCACGCCCGAGCCGGTGCAGGGGTGCCGCGTGGAAAGCCTGGGCGTCATGCGGTACCGGGCCGTTGCTGCGCCGGATTTCGTGGACCGGTGGTTTCCCGATTTTCCCCAAGGACTGGACGGGGAAGTCCTCAACACGGCTCCCACGGTTGATTTCGACCGCAAGGACACCTACCAGTGGGCATTCGTGCGGTCTTGGCCGGGCCAAACCGGTCAAGCAGTGGAACGCCGCGGGCCCCGCCACTATGTTCCGGCGTCCCACGATTTTGGTGACGCGATCCGGCTCGGGCTGGGCTGGGGGTTGGTCCCTGAGATCCAGTGTGGACCGGACATTGCCGAAGGCCGCCTGGTTGAACTTGCTCCGGAGAGGCCGTTCGACGTCCCCCTGTATTGGCAGCGGTGGAAGGCAGCGTCCAAGGTCCTGGATGTTCTTAGCGACACCGTCCGCGAGGTGTCCGGCCAATACCTGAGCACGCCCTGAATCGCTGATTCCGAACACGCCCATGGATGCTTCCAAAAATGTCAGTGCCCCGTTCCACACTGGAACCATGGCAAACACAGCAGCTCCAGTCAGCATTCACCAGCATCAGGACGCAGCGCTCGTCGAGTTCCATGTGACCTACCTTGACAGCGATACGGGACGGGTCCGGCGGGAGGACTTCCAGGACCTCGCCGCCGCCGAGCGCTTCGCCAGTGCCCAGCTCCGTGACGAGGATTGCTGGGCAGTGGTGGACCACGTCACCCTTCAGCAGACCAGCCGGATGGTTGCCTAGGTCTGACCCCCGCCACGGCCTTGCGGTCTGAGGAGCCCAGCAACCCCAGACCGCTGAGGTCGTGACCGGCCACTGCGGTCCACCTTTGCGTGGAACGCTGCAGGATCGTACCCCGCAGGGCCGTACGCGACGACGTCGCCGAGCAGTGCTTGGCGCTCCCGTCGCTGGGGATGTGAAGCCGGTGTTCCGCCTCCTCAGCAAGCACGGAACACCGGCCAGCGCGGCCCAAGCCGCGGGGATGGCGGTTAGTGGTACCTGCCGCCAAAGCACCAAGCAGGCTGTTCTGGAAATGGAAGAAATCCGAAGGAAGCAACTGCGCAAAGGCAGACGGCAGGACAACCACGGAAAGGGCCACAAGGGCTTTGCTCACGGGGGAATCCTCTGATGGGAATTCTCGGATTCTTCCAGGGCTTCTGGTCGCCGGCTCCCTGCCTGCGGGATACCCCCACCGCCGACGACTGGCCGCCGGGCTGCCTGGACCAGGGGCAGCCTTTCAAAGGCGGAGAGCTTCACTTGGAATCGTAAATTTGCTGGAGATGAATAGCAAGGGTTTCTTGCTTCCCGCAGCCCTTTACTGCTCCTGGCCGACGTCCTTGCCCACGTCTTTTGCATCCATGATCCGGTACGCATATCCCTGTTCTGCAAGGAACCGCTGGCGTTTGGCGGCGAAATCCTGGTCAAGGGTGTCACGGGCCACCAAGGAGTAGAACCGGGCAGCACGGCCGTCCTGCTTGGGGCGCAGGAGCCGTCCCAAACGCTGGGCCTCCTCCTGGCGTGAACCGAACGAACCCGATACCTGGATGGCGACCGATGCCTCCGGAAGGTCGATCGAGAAGTTGGCCACCTTGGAGACCACCAACGTCTGGATCTCACCCTTGCGGAAGGCGTCAAAAAGTTTCTGCCGTGCTTTGACCGTGGTTTCACCCTTGATCAGGGGAGCGTCCAGGCGCTCGGCGATCTCGTCCAACTGGTCGATGTACTGGCCGATCACCAGCAACTGCTCGCCCTTATGAACGGCAACGAGGTCTTCCACCAACTTGGTCTTGGTTTCCGAGGTGGCGCAGAGCCTGTACTTGTCGGCGTCATCGGCCATGGCGTAAGCCACCCGCTCGTCCCGCGGGAGGTCCACCCGGACTTCCACGCAGTCGGCGGGCGCTATGTAGCCCTGGGCCTCGATGTCTTTCCACGGGGCGTCGTAGCGCTTGGGACCGATCAGGCTGAAGACCTCCCCTTCCCGGCCGTCTTCCCGCACCAGCGTTGCCGTGAGACCGAGCCGGCGCCTGGCTTGGAGGTCGGCGGTCATGCGGAAGATGGGGGCCGGCAAAAGATGGACTTCGTCATAGATGATAAGTCCCCAGTCGTGGCCATCCACGAGCTCCAGGTGAGGATAGAGCCCACCGCGCTTGGTAGTGAGGACTTGGTAGGTGGCAATGGTGACAGGCCGGACTTCCTTCACAGCACCTGAGTACTCACCGATCTCGTCTTCGGTCAGGGAAGTGCGCTTGAGGAGTTCGTCCTTCCATTGCCGGGCCGAGACAGTGTTGGTCACCAGGATCAGCGTGGTGGTGGAGGACGTCGCCATCGCTGCCGCACCCACCAAGGTCTTGCCGGCACCACAGGGAAGTACGACGACGCCGCTGCCGCCGGCCCAGAAGTTCTCCGTGGCCAGCTTCTGGTAAGGACGCAGCTCCCAGCCGCTTTCGTCCAGCATGATGAGGTGTGGCTGCCCGTCAACATAGCCTGCGAGGTCCTCGGCCGGCCATCCGAGTTTGAGCAGCAGCTGCTTCAGTTGGCCCCGTTGGGAGGAGTGGACCACTACTGTTTCGCCGTCGATCCTGGGGCCAAGCAGGGGTGCGATCTTTTTGGCACGGATGACTTCCTCCAGCACGGGGTAGTCATCGGTGCGCATCACCAATCCATGCTGGGCATCCTTCTCCAGGCGCAGCCGGCCATAGCGGGACATGGTCTCTTCAATGTCGATCAGCAAGGCATGCGGCACCGGGAATCGGGAGTACTTCAGCAGGGTGTCCAGCACTTGCTCGGCATCCAGGCCAGCGGCCCGCGCGTTCCACAGGCCCAATGGCGTCAACCGGTAGCTGTGCATGTGCTCAGGGGCACGTTCCAACTCCGCAAAGGCCGCAATGGCGTGCCGTGCCTCGGTGGCGAGTTCGTGGTCGACTTCCAGCAGGATGGTCTTATCACTTTGTACGATCAGCGGACCGTCGGTCACTGTTGATTCCTCTTCATGAACGCAGGTCTCCTGCTGGTTCCACATCGATGATCCGGTGGATGGACAGCACCCGTTCGGTGTCTTTCGCGGGGTCGAACACCCTGACGCGTCCACCGGAGACAGATACAGGAACAACGGTTTCTGTGTTGGCATTCCCCAGGCTGTCCACCACATTCATGGTGACAGCCTGTTTGAGCCGGATGGCCGTTTGCAGGGTCTCCAGGCCCAGCTGGGTGGATGCCTCGCCTCCAGCCTCGGACCGCACTCCGCGGTGCTGCCGCAGGACCAACAACTGTGCGTCGACGTCATCGTCCGGAGGAGCCGTGCGCGGGGCTGTGTAGACCGGGCGGGCACTGCCCGGCACCGCCGTCGTCCGTTTAAAACGCACGACGGCGGGTTCAGCCTCCTGGACGGCAGGGGAAAGTCCCAGCTCGCGCAACACCCGCGCAGTTTCCTTGGGGCTGGCCGAGGAGGTCAGGACCGTAGGGGCGATCCGCACCAGGCTCAGAACGGAGGTGCGGGCCTCGGCCAACAAATCGCTGATGGCCGTTTCGTCGTCGCTTTGGATAAAGCTGGCACTGGTGCCGATCCTTAAGCGGCCGTGCCGGGACGCCGTGTCCTGGACGAGGTACGCCAAGGGCTGCGGCACGTCAGTGGCCGAGTGCTCCCTGAGGAACGCCAACAGCGATTCCGCATCCTGTCCGGCGTCGAGAGCCCTGCGGATGGTGACGGCCGAGAAACGGTAGATGGACGCCGGACCCTGCCCCTCGGCGTCGGCCATCAGGAGCAGTGTCTCGCTGAGTTCCGGGGCCAGATACCCCGGAGCCACGGCGGTGAGGTCGGCCTGCAAGAGGATGTGGTTCACAGCCGCGGGCAAATGCTCACCCAGGATTGTCATGGCCTGTTCCGGCCGGGCCTCGGCAATAGCCGCACCCAACTGGGTCAAGGCGCCCGAACCCATCAGGCCAAGGAGCGTGGCTTCCTCCAGGATGCCGCGCACCAAGGAGCTGAAACGCCGGGACATTCGCGGTTGCGACCATTCAGCCCGCTGCATCACAGCCCTGGCATCCAGGACAGGCGCTTTGCCATCCGGTGCCGCAGCTTCGACCGTAAGTTCATTCAGGATTTCCAGGACCCGGCGCCGCACCACCGGAGCATCGGGCCGCTGTGCTTCGGCGGACAATGCGTTGATGGTGGTACCCGCGGCCCCTTGATGGGCGGTTGTCGAAGGACCAGTGAGCGGCTGCCCCACCAGTGAAGGTGCGCGCTCGCTGGCCAGCCAGGCATTGACCATCCAGAGCCACTGTTCCTGCCGGGGGAGGGTGAGCCACTCCAGTGAGGGCGGCTGGACCCACGTGGAACTGTCAACGTCAAGGCGGAGCAGCCCTGCCATCGCGCACAACTCCAAGAGGACAGCGGTCTCATGGACGCCCATCCGGATGGACTCGGCCAGGCGCCGGAGTTCGCGCACTCCCACGCCACCGCTCCGGAGCGTGGCCAAAGGCTGCTCCCGCACGGCGAACAGCAGTTCACCTGCCAGTCTCAGGATCTCCGCAATGGCGCCCATGGCAGCATTGCGTCGCAGGGCCGCGCTGGTATGACCGAGCTCCGGAACGGGCGGGGTGAGGGTGAAATCGTCAACAATGGCGCCGCCCCGAAGCGCAAGGCCCACGCTGTGGGGAAGTTCCACATGGCCGGCGTCGAGGGGGACCAGCAAGCCGCGCGCCAGCAACCAGTCGATAGGCCCGACGTCGTGGCTTTCGTGGGTAACGGAGGCACGCCGTTGCGCCTGGGGGACCGCGCCCATGGCCCAGCTGCCGAACTTATCAAGGAGGCCAACCGTCCGTTCCGGCGCAGTTGCCAGGATGGAACGCAGGTTCTCCGGCGTGGAAGTCCAGCGCTGGAGTGCAAGGGCAGCATCCATGGGCGTGCTGGCGGGGTGGATGCCGGCACCGCTTTGGTGGAGTTCGGCCACCAACTGAACTACCCGCTGGGCAAAAGCCGGCTGCAACCGCACCAGTTCCGTATAGCTCCTGCCCAAACCTGCAGGGTAGATGCCGATAACGTCCTTGAGGCTGCCCACTGGAAGGTAGAAGCGCTGCCGTGAGGAGGTAGCGGGCGAACCTGCCGGAGGATCGGCACGATGGATGAGGGCCAGCTCCTGCAGTTTGGCAAGGATCGGGTCCAGCGCCGAAAGAGTCGAACCGGCAATGACTTTCTTCAGGCCAGCCGCGGAGATACTGTGCCCGGTATCGGCGTTGGTAGAAAGGTGGAGCGTCTCCAGCACTTGCATCTCAGGTTTATTCAGGCGTTCAAGGGCCCGCTGGACGCTGACACGGGCGCTCGCCCTCGCAGCCAAGGCAGCGAAGTCCGGCGCCATGGGAGAGATCAGGTCTGGTCGCGCGGCAAACAAGGCCCGCAGCGAATCGTCGCTGCGCGCTTCCAGTTCCTTGCTGAGCGCGCGTATGAGGGACATCAATCCAACGTTACCGCCCCCGGGCAACTTGTTGCCCGTCACCAGCGCGTTCTGTTGCAGCCGGTCTGCTTATTGCCGGCGGCGCAGCCGGATGGCGTCCAACACCAGGACCACAGCGAGCATGAAGGCCAAGGGCAAGCCGTAAAGGGCAGCCGAGGTGATCCAGACCGGAGCCGTGCTGCCGTTGTAGGCGATCGCCATGACAGCGCCGACGGCGGCCAGGGAGGCCACCGCAATCAAGGCGGCGACGATCATGAGGGGGCGGCGGTAAACCGGGGAAGTCATGTCCCCAACGCTAGCAGCAGCGCCTGAAGGCGGTGTAAAAGGGGGTGCAAGGAAGTGTGACTTTCAGCGGTAAATCCAGACAAACGTTGGCATGCGTTGTTTCGAGCTTCCTTGTTTGGTTCCCCTAGGGTGTTCTCATGACTGAACGCTACGTCTTCTCAGCCGAGTCCGACAGGGTTGATCGCGCCCGTGTGCACCAGTGGCTCAGTGAGCAGTCCTACTGGGCGCAGGGTCGGCTTCGTCAGAAACAGGATGCAGCTATCGACGCCTCCCGGAACTACGGCGTTTACGACATTGGGACTGGAGAGCAGGTGGCTTATGCTCGCGTCGTGACTGACGGCGTTACGTTTGCTTGGCTTTGCGATGTGTTCGTTGCGACCGAAGTCCGGGGTCAGGGCATCGGCAAGATGCTCGCCGCCGGTGTCATGGCGGACCTGGAACCACTGGACCTGAAACGCGTTCTGCTCTCAACTGCCGATGCCCATGGCCTATACGCCCAATACGGCTTCACCGAGCTGACTGAGCCATCAAGAATGATGGCTCGTGTCCGTTGACCCGTCACCTTGCGGACTACCCCATATGCCAAACAGTGCTGGAAACACCGCCATTTTGCGCTGAAAGTCACCAGTACGGTTCAGTCGGGACGCTGGGCTGCACCGGCCGTCGCTGCGTGTGGTGTGTCGCTTGGTAGGAGCAGGGCGGCTGTGTTCGGTCAGCTCTGGGCAAGCAAACGCCGGAGTTCCAACGCCGGTGGGCGGCAGCCCTTCCACACCATGAATTGCGTCTGACTCGAACGAATACAGCTACGGCAGGACTGCATGAAGGAACCAGCGACTTAGCGATCCTGCGGCGCGTGCCGGAGACGACAAGCCTCGAACTGGTTCTGATTGGTGTTGAGAAGCGCTACTGCGCGATGTCAGTCGATGACTCCCTGGCCACGAAACGCACAGTGACCCTCGCCCAAGTAGCCACGGCCCCACTTGCGATCAATGACCGAACCGGAAGCACCCGACTCGACCTGTGGCCCGATGGCGGCCACCCGCACCACACCATCCCCACCAACGACGTCGATGACTGGCTAACCGTTATCAGCAGCGGTAAAGCCCGCGGAATAACCGCAGAATCAACAGCCCACCAATACCGACGCCAAGGCCTCACGTACCGGGCCGTCCGCGACGGACCACCTGTACCCGTCTACGCTGCCTGGACGAAAAAGGACCCACCCGCAATGCTGCAGGACATCATCACCCTCCTCGCCGGCCTCTAGCGCTGACCCCGCGGGTGTGCGTTAGAGGACCCCTTATTGGACGCCGCGCTCTTTATTGGACGCCGCGCTCTAGAGGATCATGCCGTGGGGGCAGGGACCGTTTAGCGTGGACGGGATGTGATTGATCTTCCCTCGAGAAGGAGAACTATGTCTGTCGCCAACACTTGGAAAAAAGTCCGAACGACCACCGCTTACAACGGCTTCGTGACAGTCAATCGTGCAACCTATGAAGAGCCAAGTGGGGCCATGACCGACTGGGACGTCATTGCAGGCCGTGACTCTGCAGCAACCCTCGCCTTCACTCCTGCAGCAAGTCACGTCGTCCTTTTCGAGCAGTTCCGTGTTGGGCCGGGGAAGGCGTTACTGGAACTCCCCGGGGGATACCTCAATAGCGACGAGCAACCTGTTGATGCAGCTCTTCGAGAGCTACGAGAAGAAACCGGCTACCACTCAGAATCAGCTTTCTACGCGGGCTCAGAGTGGTGGGCTGCGAACTCGTCACGACGTAAGCATCTTGTACTCGCCGCCAACGCATCGGAAAGATTTGAAGCAACGTGGGACGAGTCTGAATCCGGGCAAGTCCGCCTCCTTCCGATCTCGGAACTCATGGATTTTCTCATCAGTGGAGAACTTACCGACGCTGGTCTTGCTTGCCGCGGCCTGGCAGCTCTCGCACGCAGCAATCCCGAGACCGAAGTTCTCGAAGATCTACGGGATTGCGTCCGCAAACTCCTCATGACCCATTAGCAACGGGCACCTCACTGCTGTCCGCTGCGGCGTTCTGGGTGAACCGGATGATGGGAGGGGGAGCCTGGCCGCCCACGCGGAGCCTGCTCCTGGGAACAAGCCACATCAGGGTAACGAAAGGGCTCTTCAAGAGAAGTAAACGGCCGTCTTGGTCCTCATCCGGCCCTCAGGGAACGCGGCAAAGCGGGAATAGCGGGCCGGGCAGGATAACCTTGAAGGAATAGACCAACACGGACCGGGCTGCCACCCTCGATCCCGCAGAACCCTGCGGATGCGGTGACTGGCCCGACGTGTCTCCCAGAGCAAGAAACGAAGAAGGTTGATTACGTGCCTACCGGCAAGGTCAAGTGGTATGACAAGGAAAAAGGCTTCGGATTCCTCGCGGCTGAGGACGGCCAGGAAGTATTCCTTCCCAAGACGTCCCTGCCTGCGGGAGTAACCGAGCTTAAGGCTGGAACCCGTGTGGAGTTCGGCGTGGCTGATGGCCGCCGCGGAGCCCAGGCGCTGGGGTTGCGCGTGCTGGAAAAGACGCCGTCCATTGCCAAGGCCAAGCGGATGAACGCAAAGGACCTCGCACCCATGGTGCAGGACCTCGTGACGGTTCTGGACAACCTCTCCGGCTCCTTGTCCTCCGGTAAATACCCGGACGGCAACAAAGCCAAGGCCATCAGCCTGGCGCTGCGCAAGGTCGCCGACGAGCTGGAAGCCTAGGCCGGCCATGACATCGGAATCCGCACAGGATACAAAGGCCGGAAGGGACGCCCAGGCAAGTCCTGCGGCCGGCCCTGACGCTGCCCAGGCTCCTGGCCTCGGGGAAGCCCCCGCGCGGAAGCCGGTTGCGGACAAGCCGCGCGCCGGTTTGCCCGTGTGGCGCACCGGCAAGCCGGACGCCTTCCTTGCTGCCGCCGTCGATGTTGCCCGCGAGGCAGTGGAAGGCATTGCCGACCCTGGCGAAATCGGGTCGCACCTGGGTGCCAAGTCGGAGGGTGACCGTGTGGTGACCCACCTCTTTGAATCCAAGCTCGCCGGCTACGGCGGGTGGCAGTGGTACGCAGTGGTGACCCGCAACTCCCGCTCCAAGATCGTCACCGTGAGCGAACTTGGGCTCCTGCCCTCGGAGGACTCCATCCTGGCGCCCGAATGGGTGCCATGGGCCAAGCGCGTCCGGCCTGAGGACGAGACTCCGTTGGTGGAGGAAACCGTGGAAGATGTCACGGAAGAGTCCGTGCAGGCCGACGAGGACGAATTAACCGGGCCCGCTGCCGACGCTGCTGATCCGGAAGATTCCGAGGACATCGACGCGGAAGTTGACGAGGACATCGAGGCGGACGTCGACGAGGACCAGCACGAAACCGGGGCTGAATAAGCGTTGCGGAAACCCGGGGTGACCAGAGCGAAGGCGGACACTGATGTCCACCTTTAGGTCACTCGGAATCCTCAATTACCGCATCTGGTTCTTCGGTGCCCTGATCTCCAACATCGGCACGTGGATGCAACGTACCGCACAGGACTGGCTGGTCTTTGACCACCTGACCGCGCACGACGCCGGGGCCATGGGCATAACCCTGGCCCTTCAATTGGGTCCCCAACTCTTCCTTGCCCCTTGGGCCGGACTGCTCGCCGACCGCTACAGCCGGCGGAAACTGCTCTTCATCACTTTGGTGGCCATGGCCTTGCTCAGCACCGGCCTGGGCATCCTGGTGTTGCTGGGGGTGGCTGAACTCTGGCACGTCTACGTCTTTGCCTTGTTGCTGGGGATCGTGACGGCTTTGGACGCACCCGTGCGCCAGACTTTCGTCTCCGAACTTGTCACCGACGAATACTTGCCCAACGCCGTGGCGCTCAACAGTGCATCCTTCAACGTCGCGCGGATGATCGGACCGGCCGTCTCCGGCGTCCTCACGGTGGTGGTGGGTCCCGGCTGGGTCTTCCTGATCAACACCGTCTCATTTGTCGCCATGCTCTGGGCACTGAAGCTCATCCCGGTGTCCTCGCTCCGGATCCAGCCCCGCGCCGCCGCGGGCAAAGGGCGGATCCGGGAGGGCCTCCGCTACGTCCGCAACAGACCCGATATCCAAGTTGTCCTGGTGGCCATCTTCATCGTGGGCACCTTCGGGCTGAACTTCCCCCTCTTCATCGCAGCCATGGTGGGTACTCAGTTCGGCATGGACGCCGGAGCATTCGGACTCCTGAACTCCGTCATGGCCATCGGATCCGTGACAGGTGCCCTGCTGGCCGCCCGACGCGGACGGCCCCGCTTGAGGTTGATCTTCGCGGCGGCAGGTGGTTTCGGTGTCGCCAGCGCCTTGGCAGCACTGGCTCCCAACGCCGTGCTCTTTGGCCTGGCCCTGATTCCTTGCGGTCTGTTCGCCCTGACATTGATCACCAGTGCCAACGGCTATGTCCAATCCACCACCGAGGCTGTCATGCGGGGGCGCGTCATGTCCTTGTACATGGCCATCTTCATGGGCGGTACTCCCATCGGAGCACCGTTGGTGGGATGGGTGGCCAACGTTGGCGGGCCTCGATGGTCCGTCGGCGTCGCTGCGCTGGCCGGCGTCAGCACCGCCGTCGTGGGTTTGGTCTGGATCATCCGCGCAAAGCAGCTGCGCCTCCGCTTTGATCGCCGTGCGCGCGGACTCAAGCATTTCCGGGTGGAGTCGCTGCTGGCCCGTCCCGTCACCGAGGAGGACGACGACGGCGTGGGCCGGCAGGGCGGATAAGGCGCCTTAAACGGCGGCGGCGTCGTCCGGAATACCTCCGAACGACGCCGACCAGCAGTCTGTGGTCCTACTTCTTCAGTTCGCCAACCACGTAGTCGATGCTGGCAAGCAGGGCTGAAACGTCGTCGGGTTCAATGGCGACAAACGTGGCAATGCGCAGCTGGTTGCGGCCAAGCTTGCGGTAAGGCTCCGTGTCCACCACACCGTTGGCACGCAGGACCTTGGCAATGGCTGCGGCATCAATGGAGTCGTCGAAGTCGATGGTGGCGATGACATTGGAGCGGTCTTCGGCATTGGTGACAAACGGCGTCGCGTACTCCGATGCCTCAGCCCAGGAGTAGATGCGGTTGGCCGAGTCCGCAGTGCGCTTGCTGGCGAAGTCCAGGCCGCCGTTGCTGTTGAGCCACTGCACCTGGGCGTCCAGAGTCACCAGGGTGGACAACGAAGGAGTGTTGTACGTCTGGTTGAGCTTGGAGTTGTCAATGGCGGTCTGCAGGTCCAGGAAGTCCGGGATCCAGCGGCCGGACGCCTTGATCCGTGCAGCGCGCTCCAGGGCGGCCGGGGAGAACAGCCCCAGCCAGAGACCACCGTCTGAGGCGAAGTTCTTCTGCGGGGCGAAGTAGTAGACGTCGGACTCGGCGACGTCCACGTCCAACCCGCCTGCAGCGGAGGTGGCATCGACCAGGACCAGGGAGCCTTCGTCGGCGCCCTGGACCCGCTTGACGGGAGCGGCCACGCCCGTGGAGGTCTCATTCTGGGGCCAGGCGTAGACGTCGACTCCGGCCTCGGCTTGGGACACCGGACGGGTGCCCGGCTCGGCCTTGATGATCGAGGAAGCATCCAGGAAGGGAGCCTTGTTGGTGGCGGCAGCAAACTTCGAACCGAACTCACCGAAGGAAAGGTGCTGTGCTTTCTTCTCGACCAGGCCGAAGGCGGCGACATCCCAGAAGGCCGTGGAACCGCCGACGCCGAGGACAACTTCATAGCCCTCGGGCGCACGGAAGAACTGGCTGAGTCCTTCGCGGACCGAACCCACGAGGTTCTTGACCGGAGCCTGGCGGTGGGACGTGCCCAGGATGGTGGACGACGCGGCAGACAGGGCCTCGATCTGTTCGGGACGGACCTTGGACGGTCCGGCACCGAAGCGTCCATCCTTGGGCAGCAGATCGGCGGGAATGGTGATGCTGTTGTCGCTCACGTGTGGCTCCAATGGGTATCGGCTAGAGATGGGTCGTGGCAGGTGGCATCAACTGCCCCTTCGACACCCCAATTCTGCCTGACCCGGTGCGACGGCAGGAACCTGTGGCCGTCATAGTCCGCCACGTGGAACGCCGGCAAACCATATGCGACCGGAATTATCCAGAGTAATTCCAAATAAGCTAGGCTAGGGGTTGGCGTTCAAGGGGCGGCGGTGCACTCCGCCTACCCCGGCAGGGGACGCTGTACGGTGGAGATTACGCAAGGAACTGCGTTCGAGGAGAGCTGAGCTGGATGACGGATCTGATCGATACCACTGAGATGTATCTTCGGACCATTTTGGAGCTTGAAGAAGAAAACATCGTGGCTCTCAGGGCCCGCATCGCCGAACGGCTGCGGCACTCCGGACCCACGGTTTCCCAGACCATCGGACGCATGGAGCGCGATGGCCTGGTGATTGTCTCCAACGACCGCCACCTCGAACTGACCGAGGTTGGGCGGAAGCGCGCCACCGAGGTCATGCGCAAGCACCGCCTCGCGGAGCGGCTCCTGGCTGACGTCATTGGCTTGGACTGGGCTTATGTCCATGACGAAGCATGTCGCTGGGAGCACGTGATGAGCGAGCGCGTGGAGCGCCGCCTGTACGAACTCCTGGAACACCCCACAGAATCCCCGTACGGCAACCCCATCCCGGGCCTGGAAGCGCTCGGCGGTCTTGCCACCCAGCCATTCCCCCGCGTGGACGTCAACCTCCTGCAGGCCATGGAGGGTTACGCGGCCAACTCCCGGGTAGCGGTCACCCGCTTGGCGGAGCCCATCCAGGTTGAGCCTGAGCTTCTTACCCAGTTGGACGAAGGCGGAATCCGGCCCGGCGCCGCGGTCTCGCTGGAACGTGTGGGGGAGTACATTTCCGTCCGCGTCCCAGGCATTGAAGGTGCCCTGGAGCTTCCACCTGAGGTTGCGGCACACGTCTTCGTCTCTGTTGGCTGAGACAACCCTGCCTTGCTGCACGGTGGCATATCTCACTTTTGAACGCCCGGCGCGCATGTGACCTGCGGTTTTCCGGGATTAGTGATAAGGGGTTGCCGCCCGCATGCCCGTTCCTGTTGATAACGAATTTATTACTGCGGGCCTTAATCCCCTATAGTTATCTACTAGCGCTGATACCAAAGCGTTACCTGTTCCGGAGCCGAGCTCTGCCAGCGGAACAGGTGTGCCATCCACCACTGGCAGAGGCGGGGGAACCACAAGCGGCTGTCTAAAGAAGCAGCCTTGGGGTGAAGTCCGCAGCAGAAGTGCCCATTAACGCATGTACCTCCTGGGATACCTGTGTGCCGTGAGCGCTTCGTGCGGGCCGGGTCTTGAAACTCTCTGACCCGAATCCGACAGCTAACTTCGCAGGCTTTTTAGAGAGGAATAGAGTTTGACAACGCAGAACGTCAGGGGCCGTCGCCGCGCGTCGGGCCCCGCTGCTGAGCTGCGGCCAGCCCGCGTCGTATCGGAGATCCGGCCACGCGACACCGAACGCCAGGTTCGCCGCCGTAAGAGCCCGTTGCGCCAGGTTGCCGACTTCGCTGCAGCCAGTGGCGTCGGGCAAAAGGCCGGAGTTGCGCTTGCCGCCACCGGCCTGGCCTTGACTGTCGGTCTGCCGGCCACAAGCCCCGTCATGGCCACCTCGGAGTCAGGCCAGACCGAGTCTGCCCTGGCAGTATCCGGTGGCAGCCAGCCGGAGGTCTCCGCGGCCGCATCGGCCAAAATCGACTTCAGCCGGGCAGCGGTTGCCACGGCTGCCGACCCCGACGGCAAGTTGAAGCAACTGCTCAGCGCCCAGTCCGCGGGCAGCATCCAGCGTGCCTCCTCTGCAGGCACCATGGCCAGCCCCCTCGACACGCTGACCACAGCGTCACCGTTCGGCTACCGCGTCAGTCCCCTCACGGGAGGCTCCGGTGACTTCCACCGCGGCCAGGACTTTGTGGCGCAGTGCGGCACGGCCGTCCATGCAGCGGCATCCGGCAAGGTCACCTTCGCCGGATGGCACGAGTACGGCGGAGGCAACCGCGTGGTCATCGACCACGGCAACGGCCTCGAGACCACGTACAACCACCTGTCGTCCTTCACCGTCAAGGTGGGCCAGACGGTCACCCGCGGCGACACCGTGGCGCTCAGCGGTACCACTGGCGCCTCCACCGGTTGCCACCTCCACTTTGAAGTACAGGTCAACGGCGAAGTTGTTGACCCCATGGGCTGGCTTTAGTCCATTTGATGGTCGTCTCTCGCATTCGTGACACGCCTCGTGACCTGAATGTGACATTCGCGTTCAACTGTTGTACCGTACAAAGCGCATCGGCTTTTTAGGGGGCCGGTGCACTTGAGTGGATTGCCTAGCTCTGCCACTACTCAAGGTCCGTTCGCATAAATCGTCTGGCAGGGGCGGGGGAACCACTTCTGGTCTTCGTGAGAAGACCTTGGGGTTAAGTCGCAAAAGCTTCCTTGAAGCAGCGCGGCCGGATGACTCCCATCCGAATCCGACAGCTCACCTCGCAGGCATTGGGAGAGGCTACCTACGTGTCATCACGCACTACCCCTGCGCGCCATCGCGCTGAATCGGTTCGTACGAACCCCTTGAACTCGCTTTCCAAGGCTGTTTCATCCAACGCCGGTACCGTCGGCCGCCAGGCTGTCGTCCTGGCAGCAGCCTCAGGTCTCGTCCTCAGCGTTGGTCTGCCGGCCCAGGCAGCAGACACCGATGTTTCAAAGTCGGAAGCCTCCAGCACCCAGCAGATGGTCACCACTGCGGTAGTCACCGCGGAGCCCACGGCAACCGTCTCCTTCGAAAGCCCCGTAGTGGCCACGAAGGAAGCTCCCAAGGTTGTCCAGCGCGCTTCCCAGACCACCGGACGCACCTCGGCCTCCGGCGACCAGGCCACAGCAGGTGCTGTGACCGCCAAGTCCACCGAAGCCAAGGATGCTGCTTCCAGCGCCGCCGCTTCCGGCCTCGCCGCGATCGCCTACACCGGCATCGGGCACCCTTACGTTTGGGGCGGCACCACCCCCAACGGTTGGGACTGCTCCGGATTCACCCAGTGGGTGTACGCCCAGGCCGGCATCAGCATCCCGCGCGTCAACGCCTGGACGGCCATGAAGCCCACCAGCACCCCTGCCCCCGGTGACCTGGTCATGCAGAACGGTGGAGCGCACGTAGGCATCTACGTGGGCAACGGAATGATGATCAGCGCCTTGAACCCGGGACAGGGCACGCTCCTGCACTCGGCTGCCTCCACGGGCACCTCCTCCTTCTTCACCCTCCGCTAGAAACAAACCGATTCGGGGTTCGCCGGCATGCCCCCAAGTGCCGGCGCGCCAATGAGCCGCGTGTACCCCAACTGCACGCGGATACGAAAAGAGAAAACCATGACCAGTGCACACAAGGTTGCACGGCATCGCGCTGAGGCCCCCAAGACCAGCTCGCTTGCCGTGATCGCCAAGGCCGTCAGTGAAAACGCCGGCGGCGTGGGCCGACAGGCAGCCGTCATTGCCGCAGCTTCAGGCCTGGTCCTGACCGGCAGTGTCGCAGCCAACGCTGCCGAGACCAAAGTGGACCGTGAATCCACCTCGACGTCTACCTTGGACGTCCAGTCGGTTGTGCAGTCCACCATCGCTGCAGACTCCACGGTTGCCATCTCCTACGAACGCCCCGTGGTCACCACGGTGCAGGCTCCGGCTCCCGTAGAGAAGAAGGCTCCCGCGAAGGCTGAAACCAAGGAGCCGGCGGCAAGCACGGCAACAGGCGGAAACGCCACGCTGGCCGTCAACACCTCGGCTCCTGCGGCTAAGGCTCCCGCCGCTGCCAGTGGCCTTGGTGCCGCAATCGCCGCAGCCGCGTACGCACAGCTTGGTGTAACCCAGGACTGCACCATGCTGGTGACCAACTCCCTGGCAGCGGTCGGCATCAACTTCCACGACTGGCCGGCCGGCTACCTCTCCCTTGGCCGCACCGTCAGCGCAGCGGAAGCACAGCCGGGCGACCTCGCTTACTACGCCAACGGCGGTCTGGCCGGACAGGCCCACATTGCTGTCTACGTCGGCAACGGCCAGGCAGTCCACGGTGGATGGAACGGATCCACCACGGCACTGTTCAGCGTCAACGTCGGCTCCGGCCCGGTCTTCATTCGGGTCAACGGCTGATCCAGCCCTTCGCTATTCCAGGACACCCCGCAGGCTACGGCCCGCGGGGTGTTCTGTTTAACCGCGGATTGTTTGCCTAGGGGCCACATCGGATGTTCAGGGGGCAGATCGGACGCCGGTTCCGCTAACGACGCATGAACTCTGGGCGACACTGTGGGCGAAAGCACATATAAATTCGTTGATACGGCATACAAGTGCTTACCCTTATCTTGTCGATCCACAGCCCGTACATGCAGAGGGCAGCCGGCCCTCGTGCCCCTGACGGGTGCGGCCGTGAAGAGGTACGTGCATGCGCACACTCGTTCTGAATGCTGGATATGAACCGCTGGCGGTAATAACCTTCCGCCGGGCGCTGGTCCTTGTGCTGACTGGGAAAGCAAGCGTGGTGGCCGAAGGCGACGAGCCTGTCGTCGGGCCACAGGAAGTTCTCGGAAGACCATCCGTGATCCTCCTCAACCGCTACATCCGTCCCCAGTACAACAAGATCACCGCCGTGAGCAGGCGCGGGGTACTGCGCCGCGATGGCCACCGCTGCGCCTACTGCGGGAAAACAGCCCACACCATTGACCATGTCCACCCCAAGTCCAGGGGCGGCGCGGATTCCTGGGAAAACCTGGTTGCGGCGTGCTTGAAATGCAACAACGCCAAGAGCGACCACACACTGGCCGAGATGGGTTGGAAACTCCGTTTCAAACCCGGTGTGCCCCAGGGGACCATGTGGCAGATCAAGGAACTCGAGAAACCTGCGCCGGACTGGGACCCGTTCCTGTTGCCGGAATCCGCTGCCTGATCGATTTCTGCTGAGCTCCGGACGTCCGGGTACTCTGGGCGGATGGAGTTCAATGCCGTGATTTTGGCGGGTGGCAGGGCCACCCGCCTCGGTGGCGTGCCTAAACCATCGCTGACGTACGACGGCGCCACGCTCCTTTCGCATGCCCTGCAGGCTGCCCGGGGTGCTTCAGCCGTGGTGGTGGTAGGCCCCGATGTTCCGGTAGCGGGCGGTGTGCCGCTCCCAGTGAAAGTGCTGCATGCCCGCGAGGAGCCGGCGTTTGCCGGGCCGGCAGCGGCAATCGCAGCCGGACTGGCGGCGCTGCAAAGCCGGCGTTCCCGCGCCCGGTGGACCCTGGTCCTTGCCTGCGACATGCCGCATGCGTCCCGCGGAGTTTCCGCTTTGTGGGATGCACTGGCCGCCCACCCGGGCGTTGAGGGTGCCATGGCCGTTTCCGTGGACGGGCGGAAGCAACCCCTCCTGGGTGCTTACGACACTGCAGCCTTGGAACGTGAAGCAGCCGTAGCATCCCAAGGTGCCGGTCTGGCGGACTCTTCTGTGTTCCGGCTGCTTGCTAGGCTGAACCTGCTGGACGTTGCTGTCCCCGCTGGCTCCACGGATGACGTGGATACGTGGGAGGACGCTGCGGCCCTGGGCATTGACTACAAGTTGGAGGCGGACGTGAAGAGCCAGGAAGAGACGCTCGAGGATTGGTGCCGCACATTGCTGCAGGCATTTGAGCTTGAAGGCGTTGAGGTGGACGTCAATGAAGTACTCGCCGTAGCCGGAGTGGCAGCGCATTCAGTGGTCCGTCCCGCTGCGCCTTTGACCACGTTCATTGCCGGCTATGCGGCAGGCATGGCCCGCGGCATTGGCCAGGCAAGCGATGATGCGTCCATGAACGCGGCCCTGGAGTTGGCCCGCAAAGTTGCCAAGGAGTACTCGGAGTCCGAGGCTGACGCCGAATGACCCAGGCCCCTGCCGAGGGCCATCACGCAGCGCACACCTGGCAGGAGGCCCGCCAGCGCGCGTTTGAGTGTGCCGCTCCCATTCCACCAGGCCCCGTGCCGCTCACCTCGGCGCTGGGCCGCACCCTTGCAGCCGATGCCCTGGCCGTACAGGACATGCCCCACTACGCTTCGTCGGCCATGGACGGCTGGGCCGTCAACGGAAGTGGTCCGTGGATCCTGAGCGAACCCGGCCAGAGGCTTGCCCCGCACCAGGCAAGCCCCATTGTGACCGGTGGCCTGATCCCGCCGGGGGCCAAGGCCGTGCTGCGCAGCGAGAGTGGCGTCATCACCACCGACGACGACGGCCTGCCGGTCCTGGCTTTGGGCGGCGCCGCCAAGCCCGGTGAACCCCGCAACGGCCAGCACATCCGCAAAGCCGCGGAGGAGGCTGCCGAGGGGGAGATCCTGCTGACCGCTGGAACGGTACTCAATCCAGCCCACATCGCTTTGGCTGCACTGGCCGGACTGGACCATGTAGAGGTTCTCGGCAAACCGTTGGTCAGGTTCCTGCTGACAGGTTCCGAGGTTGTGGAACGGGGGATCCCGCTGCCCGGACAGGTCCGCGACACCTTTGGTCCGCAGTTGGGTGCCGTTGTAGAGCTCCTGGGCGGCATAGCAGGAGAGCAGCTCCGGGTGGGCGATAACTATGAGGAGTGGATTGCCGCCCTCCAGGAGAGTGAGCCTGCCGTGGACGAGCTCGCGGCTGGCTCCGATGAAGAAGCCGAACCCCCGGCCGACGTCGTCATCACTACGGGCGGTACAGGCCGGTCGGGGACTGACCATTTCCGCCGAGCGGTGGCTGAACTGGGTGGCCGGCTGTTGATCGACGGTATTTCGATGCGACCCGGCCACCCCGCCGTACTGGCCGAGTTGCCCGATGGCCGCTTTGTCCTGGGCCTGCCTGGAAATCCACTTGCCGCGATGATGGCGCTGTTCACGGTGGGCGCTCCATTGCTTGCTGCGTTGGGCCACCGGAAGCCGCCCCAGGTGGGTGAGGTACCGTGCGGCGCAATGCTCGAGGCCGATCCCGGCCGGACCCGGCTGATGCCGTTCAAGCTGGTGTATGGCCTGGCCTCGCCGGCGCAGCACGCAGGACCGGGAATGATGCGGGGCCTGGCCGCTGCGGACGGGGTCATGGTGGTCCCACCCCACGGAGTCCAACTGGGGGAGTTGGTCCCTGCGTTTGCCTTGCCCTGGGGCAAACCGTTGCCCCAGCCAAAGCCCCCGGAAGACCAGCCCCGCAAGGCCGCCACACGGCAAGCGAAGAAGGCTCCCTCCGGGCCGGTGGACTGGAGCGCGCTCGACGCCTGAAGGCTGTACTGGCCGGCGCTGCGGCGAACCAGGTAACAGGCTCACACAAAGTGCAATGATGGACATATGAACAGGCATGCTCCCGAACAGGACATCAATGAAGATGACCTGCAAATCCACCCGCCCAAACAAGCCGCTGCCGGCCTCAAAGCTGTCACGGTGGCCCTTGAACGCGGTTACGCCCAGGCCGGAGTAGCCCGCACGGTCCGTTCCATGCTCAGGGTGAACCAGCATGACGGCTTTGATTGCCCGGGGTGTGCGTGGCCTGAATCCATCACGGGCAAGCGGAGCCCCGCCGAATTTTGCGAGAACGGCGCCAAAGCGATCGCCGAGGAAAGCACCACCCGCACGGTAGGCGCCGAATTCTGGGCGAAGCACTCCCTGGCGGATCTCGAAGACAAGACCGAGTACTGGTTGGGAAGCCAGGGAAGATTGTCCGAGCCCGTGGTCATCAGGCCCGGGGACACGCATTACTCACCCATCAGTTGGACCGACGCCTTCGCCTTGATCGGTGAGCACATCAACGCCACCACTCCGGACAAGTGCGTTTTCTACACCTCGGGCCGAACAGCCAACGAGACCGCCTTCATGTATCAGTTGTTCGCCCGAAGCCTGGGCACCAACAACCTGCCCGACTGCTCCAATATGTGCCATGAATCGTCCGGCAGCGCACTGAACCCCACCATTGGAATCGGCAAGGGCACAGTCTCGCTGGAGGATATCCACCACGCCGAACTGGTCCTGGTGGTGGGACAGAATCCGGGAACCAACCATCCCCGGATGCTGTCTGCACTGCGGGACTGCAAGAACAACGGCGGAAAGATCGTCGCCGTGAACCCGCTTCCCGAGGCGGGCCTGCTGAACTTCAAGGACCCCCAGTCCCTCAATGGCGTTATCGGCGGTGGCACCACCATCGCGGATGAATTCCTGCAGATCAAGGTCGGTGGGGACCTGGCGCTGTTCCAGGCACTGGGCCACCTGCTCCTGGAGGAAGAGAAGCGCAACCCGGGCACCGTCGTCGACCATTCCTTCATTGAGCAGCAGACCGAAGGGTTTGCCGCTTACACCCAAGCCCGTGCGGTCCTGGACTGGGCCGAGACCGAGCGGGCTACCGGCCTGACGCGGAGGCAAATTACCAAGGCAGCAGAAATGATGGCTGCCTCCAAGGCAACCATCATCTGCTGGGCCCTTGGACTGACACAGCAGCCGCACTCGGTGGATACCCTGCGTGAAATCATCAACCTGCTGCTGCTTCAAGGGAACTTCGGCAAGCGTGGCGCCGGAGCCTGCCCCGTCCGCGGACACTCCAATGTCCAGGGCGACCGCACCATGGGGATCTGGGAGAAACCCAAGGAATCGTTCCTGGCAGCGCTGGACCAGGAATTCGGTTTCCATATGCCGCGCGATCACGGATATGACTCCGTGGAAACCCAGCACGCCCTGGAAAAGGGTGAGGTGGATGTCTTCGTCTCCATGGGCGGGAACTTTGCAGCCGCCGGCTCGGACACCGCAGCCCTGGAAGAGGGCCTGAAGACCGCTGGACTGACCGTCCATATCTCCACCAAACCCAACAGGGCCCATGTGGTCCACGGCAAAACGTCGCTGATCCTGCCTACGCTGGGCCGGACTGACACGGATGACAAACACCCCAAAGGCAAGCAATTCCTGTCGGTGGAAGACTCCATGTCCGTCATCCATAAAACGCAGGGAAGACTGGAACCTGTCTCGGAGCACCTGCTCAGCGAACCGGTGATCGTAGCCCGCATGGCGCAGGCGACCCTGGGCGATGAGCACAGCGTGGACTGGCGTGCCATGGCTGAAGACTACGACGTCATCCGGGACCACATCTCCCGGGTGATACCGGGCTTCGAGGATTTCAATACGAGGGTTCGCACCAAGAACGGCTTCGTGCTGCCCAACCCGCCCCGGGACACCAGGACGTTCGCCACGGACATCGGCAAAGCGCGGTTCTCGGTGCGACCACTGGAGTACCTCCAGGCCCCACAAGGCCACCTGATCCTGCAGACGGTGCGCAGCCACGACCAGTACAACACCACGTTCTATGGACTGGACGACCGGTACCGCGGGATCTCTGATGGCCGCCGGGTCATCCTGGTCCACCCTGAAGACCTGGCCGAACTCGGGTTCAAGGACCGCGACCTCGTGGATGTCATCTCCACGTTCGCCGGGACGGAGCGGCGGGCCAACAGGTTCCGGCTGGTTGAGTACCCCACCGCCAAGGGGTGCGCCGCAGCCTACTTCCCGGAGGCCAACGCCCTGGTGCACCGCGAACTGGTGGCCAGGGAATCCAACACCCCCGGCTACAAGGCCATGACAGTACGTTTCGTCAAAACAGAGGAGGACGGATCCTGACGTGGGACGCGTAACGCAGCGCCGAAAGGTGCATAAGTTTGTCCTGGACGGCTCGCCGCAAGCACTGGAGCATCCGGTCCGCTTCAAGGAAGACGTACTCGCGGTGGAGGAACCCCTGGAAATCCGCTTGGGCGAGATGTCCTTCTCCGTGACCATGCGGACCCCGGGAGACGACTTTGACCTCGTGGCCGGATTCCTGGTCTCTGAGGGCATCATCTGGGAACCCTCCCAACTGATCTCGGAGCGCTTCTGCGCCGGGGAAAACGAGGACGGCGTCCAGACCTTCAACGTGGTGGACGCCCAACTCCGGCCCGATGTGGAACGGCCCGATACCGGCCGCAACGTCTATACATCGAGCTCGTGCGGAATTTGCGGTACGGACTCCATTGACGCAGTCCGCAAAGCCTCGCATCACAGCCCCAAGGAGGACGACGTCACTGTACCGGTCAGGGCGCTCGCCGCATTGCCGGACCGGCTCAGGGAGGCCCAGGCCGTTTTCGATAAAACGGGCGGCGTCCACGCCGCGGGCCTTTTCAGGATCCACGACGACGGCACCTCCGAATTGCTGTGCCTTCGCGAAGATGTTGGCCGGCACAACGCGGTGGACAAGGTAGTGGGCTGGGCGCTGCGGGCAGGGATGTTGCCGCTGAAGGGGACAGTCCTCCAGGTCTCCGGCAGGGCGTCCTTCGAGCTGGTCCAGAAGGCGGCCATGGCCGGCATTCCGGTACTGTCTGCGGTCAGTGCGCCCTCAAGCCTGGCCGCTGAGCTGGCGGAGGAGAGCGGGATTACCCTGGCCGGTTTCAGCCGTGGGCACAGTCTCAACGTCTACGCAGGCCGGGACAGGATCATTGCAGAACCCGCCCAACCGGAAGCGCTGTCCGTGGGGGATAGCGGCCGATCACTTGGCTATTGAGCTGGAACAACGTAGATTTTATCCATCGATTGGAAGCGTAGCGAACCCAGAACTGCCGCGCGGGCATGCACCCAGGTGCGTGAACCATTCGTGATATCCAGCTAAAGCCCAAAGGGGAATTAATTGCACGACGACCGCCGGATCACTGAACAGCGCCTCGATCGATTCGTTCGGGAACGCATTCTTCCGGCCATTTACGGCAGGGCAATACCGCTACAGCTCAGCAGCTGGGAGGTACCCGGCGAACCTGTGCCGGCATCGGAGGCCGTGCGCCAGCTCTTCACCCCCCAGGAGCACGGAGCCGCATGGGGAAAGGCCTGGAGCACCAAATGGCTGCACCTGCAGGGTGAAGTCCCGCAGGACTGGGGCATGGCTGACTCCACGTCCGTGGAGATCATCGTGGACCTCGGCTTCAACAGCGACGTCCCCGGTTTCCAATGCGAAGGCACTGCGTGGCGGGCTGACGGCAGCATCATCAAGGCGATCTCGCCACGGAATTACCACGTCCCCCTCAAACTGCTGGGCGGCGGACACTCGGTGGATTTTTACGTCGAGGCGGCCGCGAACCCGGACGTTGCCCAGGGCTGGTCCTTTGCTCCCACCCCGCTCGGAGACAAAGCCACCTCCGGCGACGATCCCCGGTACCGCCTGGGCCGCATCGCCATGGCAGAGCTGAACGAGACCGTGTGGGAACTGAACCAGGACATCTGGACGCTCAGCGGACTCATGCATGAACTCCCCACCGAACTTCCCCGCCGGCATGAAATCCTCAGGGCCCTGGAGCGGATGCTGGACATCATGGATCCGGACGACGTTCCCGGAACAGCGATGGCCGGCCGTGAGGCCTTGAAGGAAGTGCTGTGCCGGCCCGCCTATGCCTCGGCCCACCAACTCCTTGCCACTGGCCATGCCCACATCGACTCTGCCTGGTTGTGGCCGGTCCGGGAGACCATCCGCAAATGCGCCAGGACGTTCTCCAACGTAGTGGCGCTCATGGATGAAGATCCCGACTTTGTGTTTTCCTGCTCCTCGGCGCAGCAGATGGCGTGGATAAAGGAGTACTTCCCCGAGCTTTTCGTCCGGATCCGCGAGAAAGTCAAGGCCGGCCAGTTCATCCCCGTGGGCGGCATGTGGGTGGAATCGGATACCAACATGCCCGGCGGCGAGGCCATGGCGCGCCAGTTCGTGGAAGGCAAGAGCTTCTTCCTGAAGGAGTTCGACGTCGAATGCCAGGAGGCCTGGCTTCCTGACTCCTTCGGCTACTCCGGTGCCATCCCGCAGATTGTGAAAGAGGCCGGTTCGCGCTGGTTCCTCACCCAGAAGATTTCCTGGAACAAGGTCAACAGGATGCCGCACCACACCTTCTCCTGGGAAGGAATTGACGGCACCCGGCTCTTCACGCACTTCCCGCCGGTGGATTCGTACAACGCTGAACTGCACGGCCGCGAGCTGGCCCACGCAGAACGAAATTACCGGGACCACGGCCGTGGCACCATGTCACTGGTGCCGTTCGGCTACGGCGACGGCGGCGGCGGACCTACGCGGGAGATGGTCGCGGCCGCGCACCGCACGGCGGATTTGGAAGGATCCCCGAAGGTGCGGATGGGCACCGCAAAGGACTTCTTCACCCAAGCCGAGGCGGAGTACACCAACCTGCCGGTCTGGGTGGGCGAGATGTACCTGGAAATGCACCGCGGAACGTACACCAGCCAGGCCAAGACCAAGCGTGGCAACCGTCGCAGCGAACACCTGCTGCGGGAGGCGGAGTTGTGGTGTTCCACCGCAGCGGTTCGTCTCGGTACGGATTACACCTATCCCCGCGAGGAGTTGAAGCGGCTCTGGCAACTGGTCCTCCTGCAGCAGTTCCACGACATCCTCCCGGGCAGCTCCATCGCCTGGGTCCATCAGGACGCCGAGCGCAACTACGAGGCCATTGCCCGAGACCTCGAGGCCATCATCGGTGAAGCAGCCCAGGCTTTGGTAGGCACCGGCAGCACCAGCTACCTGCTCAACGCCGCACCGCATCAGCGCAGCGGCGTGCCGGCATTGGGGATCGCCGAAACCGGCGGACACGGCACCGGCGTCCAGGTGGAGGACCCGGGCGAGGGCTTCGTGCTGGACAACGGCATCGTCCGCGCGGTGCTGGACGGGAACGGGCTGCTCACCTCACTGGTGGACCATGCCAGCGGTCGAGACGCCATAGCCCCCGGGGAGGCCGGCAACCTGTTGGAGTTGTTCCGGGACACTCCCAACGAATGGGATGCGTGGGACATCGAAGAGTTCTACCGCCGCAACGTCACGCAGCTGACGCACGCGGACACCATCGATCTCGAACGTACGCCGGCCGGCGCCGTCGTGGTGGTCCAACGGAAGGTGGGCGCCTCCACCATCACGCAGCGCATCACGCTCGACGCCGGTGCCAAGTCACTGGGAATCTCCACCACGGTGGACTGGCAGGAGCGCGAAAAGATGCTGAAGATCGCCTTCCCGCTGGATGTGAGGGCTGATCGTTCGGCGTCGGAGACACAGTTTGGCCACGTCTTCCGGCCGACGCACACCAACACGTCCTGGGAAGCTGCAAAGTTCGAAATCTGTGCACACCGCTGGATCCACGTTGCCGAGCCCGGTTATGGCGTGGCCGTCAGCAACTCCTCCAGCTACGGGCACGACGTCACCAGGGCCGTCCGCACCGACGGCGGAACCACGACGACGATCCGCACCTCGCTGCTGCGCTCGGCCCGGTTCCCGGACCCTGAAGCAGACAGGGGGGAGCACACGTTGGAGGTTTCCATCAGGCCCGGAGCTGCAATCTCCGATGCCGTCGAAGAGGGGTACCGGACCAACCTGAAGCCCCGGTTCGTGACCGGCGGCCACGGGGTTGATCCTCTGGTGTCGGTCTCGAACCCGGCCATTGTGGTCGAAGCGGTGAAGCTGGCCGAGGATGGGTCGGGCGATGTGATCGTCAGGCTCTACGAATCCCTTGGTGAGCGCTCAGCTGCCACTCTCCGGCCCGGTTTCAAGACCACCGGCGTGATGGCCACGGATCTGCTGGAACGGGCTGCAGAAGCTCCTGGAGTCACTGCCGGGGAGGACTCGGCGGTGGACTTGGTGCTCCGTCCGTTCCAATTGGTCACTTTGCGCTTCGCGCGCTGATCCCAAGAGACAGCAAAACGCCGACGGCATTGCGGGGAAATCCTGCAATGCCGTCGGCGTTTGTTCGTGTTGCCGGTGCCTATTCGACCAACTCGACGTCCACTGCGTCCTTCAAGATCTGGGTCCGCAGGGGTATCACGGATTCGTAGCTCTTGATTTCGGCCGGAATCTTCTTGGAGAACACTTCTTCGACCAGAGTCGGCATTTCCTTGACACCGGACAGGTAGCGCTTGGCAGCGAAGTCGAACTCCGACCTGTTGTTCCGGATACGGGTGTTGAGGACCTTGAGCTCGTCGGCAATCTTGCGGAATTCCTCATCGGAGGCATTGCGGGCGGTGGCGTCGTCGACCTTTTGGGTCATCTGATCCTTGATCTTCACGAATTCGTTGTAGTTCTCTTCGGACTTTGCCGTGATCTCGGCGTTCGATTCAAGCTGTGCCACCCGGTTGCCCAATGTGCGGGCAAACTCGACGTAGGCCACGTTCTTGGATTCCTTGAGTTGGTCCACCGCTTCCCGGCAGGGACCTGCGGCCTGGCCGAGCAGTGTTTGGCGTTCACGAAGGGTGGCGGCTTTGGAGCCAACAAACAAGCCGTTGCAGCCGGCTCCGTCTTCCCTGAAGAGGCCTTCAAACTGCGGGTATGACTCCACCAGTCCTTCCATGTGGTCGATGAAGCCCTGGTAGGACTCTTCCAGTTGCCCCACGGCGACGCCGACACCGCCATCGGCGGGGGACTGGGCGTTCTTGACCGTGGACAGGGCCGCACGGGCGTCATTGACGGCCTGCTGGAACGCGTCCCGCTCTTTTGCGGAGTTCTTCTCCGCTTCCTCCTGGGAGGCGGGGGCGTTCCGGGCTTTCTTGTATGCAGCCAGGTAGGCGTTGGCAGCGGGCTGAAGCTTGCCCCGCGCGTCCACCAATGCCGTTAGGTGTCCGTCCTTCAGGGCCTGCAGGTTTTCCTTGCGTTGCTGCCCGGAGAAGTGCGCCACAGCGATCACCGCCGCGACGGCAATGATCACCAGAACAACAGCACTGGAAACCAGGATCAGAGCAAGCCTGCGCTTCCTGGGCACCGGCGGCTGGGCGGGATCGGGTTGAGGGGCAGGCTGGGCGGGACCGGATTCAAAAGTCATGGCCTATTTCCCGTCCTTGCCTGCAGCATCAAACTGGTCAGTGCGTGTCTTGAGGGCACTTTCGAGCGCTTTGTTGGATTCGTTGGCGTTGGCCACCAACTGGTTGTACTTCTCCTTCATGGCGCTCTCATACTTGGTCTGTGCCGCTGACAGGGCATCGTTGATGTCCAGCATGGCTACACCGGCCAGAGTGCGCTTGGCCAGCCGCTCAAGGTCGTCCTTGCTGTCCAGGACTTCCTGTTGCTTGTCCCGCTGTCCGCGAATGATGCCTTCCACCGCCGTCAGCAGTTCGGTTGTTTCAGCATCGGTGCCGTCCTTGGCGGTGCCCATCGCAGCAAGGCACTCATCGGCGCCTTTGACGTAATCCGCGGAGTACGACTCAGCGCCAACGTTCAGCGTGGAGTGCAGCGGCGCGCAGGGACCGCCGATGGATTCGTTGATGTTGGACGTATCGACCACGAGTTGGTCGTTATAGGCGATCACGGCGCCGTACTGTTCCTTGAAGCGGTTGAAGGCGTCCCCGATTTCCTGTTCCTGGACTGCCGGCGAGGACGCCATCCGATCCAGCCGGTCCAGGTTGGTCCGTGACTCGCGTTTCAGGCGCTCACCATCCCGGTTGAGGACCTTCTCCTTTTCCTCCTGCTCCGCGTTTTCGGTCATCACGCTTGAGTAGCGGACCGAAAACTGGTTGAACAGGGGATCGTAGAGATTCATCGAGTTGTCCAGAATTGCCCGCTCCTTATCCAAACGGACAACATCTGCGCGCTGGACACCTGCCGGGCGGGAGAGCGCAAACCAAGTGCCGAGCCCGCCTGCCGCAACCACTGCGGCGACCACCGCGGCAATGATGATGGTACGCCGCGACTTCCTGCGGCCGGTTTCGGGTGTTGCGTCCAAAGTCTCTTCCCCCATTTCCTTGAGCCTCCTAGACGTCGTGCTGGAGCCGTTTCACAAAAAGCTTGGTGCGTTCCTGCGTGGGTGCCCTCAGGACATCTGCAGCGGGACCGCGTTCGACCACCACGCCGCCGTCCATGAAAATTACTTCGTCCGCCACGTGCTGGGCGAAGGCGAGTTCGTGGGTCACGATCACCATGGTCCAACCCTCTTCGGCGAGTTCCTTGATGACTCCCAGGACTTCCCCTACCAGTTCGGGGTCCAGCGCAGAGGTGGGTTCATCGAACAGCAGGAGCTGGGGCTTGAGCGCCAGGGCCCGGACGATGCCCACGCGTTGCTGCTGTCCGCCGGAGAGCTCAAAGGGGTAGGCATCGCGCTTATCGGCCAGCCCCACCCGCTCCAGAAGCCGTTCCGCCTCGGCAACGGCCTCGGCTCGTGGCCTTTTCTGGACCTGGATGGGGCCCTCGGTGATGTTTTTCAGCACCGTCATGTGCGGGAAGAGATTGTAGTGCTGGAAGACCATGGCGCTGCGGTCACGCAAATCCGCGATCTCTTTCTTGCCCACCTTCGCGTTGAAGTCGATCGACAGCCCTGCGCCGCCGTCGCTGCCCCCGAAGGTGACGGTGCCGGCGTCGGGGGTTTCCAGGCCGTTCAGCGAACGCAGCACGGTGGTCTTGCCCGAGCCGGAAGGACCGATAAGTGCCACCACCTGCCCGCGGCGGATATCGATGTCGATGTCCCGCAACACCACGTTGCTGCCGAAAGCCTTCGCGAGGTTGCGGGCTTGCAGCACTGTGGCGGGGAGTGTTTCGTCAGTGGGCGACATAGCGGTCCAATCTCCTTTCCACGGCGGACTGCGCCGTGGAAAGGACCAGGCAGATGACCCAGTACACCAAGGCCGCCTGCAGGTACAGGGCCATGAACTCCTGGCTGAAAGCAGCGATCTGCTGGGCATTGCGGAACAGTTCGGTGACCAGGATCAAGGACGCCAGCGAGGTGTCCTTCACCAGGGAGATGAAGGTGTTGGACAACGGGGGAACCGAGACCCGGGCTGCCTGGGGGAGGATGATGCGTACCAGCGTCTGCGGCCGGGACATGCCGATGGTGTGGCCGGCTTCCCACTGGCCTTTGGGCACGGACAGGATGGCTGCCCGGATGATCTCCGCCGCGTAGCCGCCCACGTTCAAGGAGAACGCGATAATGGCACTTGGCCAGGGATCAAGCCTGACGCCGATGCTGGGCAGGCCGAAGAAAATCACGAACAGCTGGACCAGCAGGGGAGTGCCACGGATGACGGAGACATAGAAACGGCCGATTCCGGAGAGCAGCCAGTTGGGGCTCAGCCTCATCAGTGCCACCACCAAGGCGAGCACCAGGCCGAAGGCGAATGAGGCGAGGGTCAGGGGAATGGTCCCCGTGACGGCCCCGGTGATGAGCGGGCCGAAGGAACTCCAGATGAGGTCCCAGTTCATCTATTTGGTGACGTCCGCGCCGAAGTACTTTTCGGAGATCTTCGCCAGGGTTCCATCTGCCTGGAGGTCAGCCAGTGCTTTGTCCACGGCAGAGGTGAGCTCGGTTGTACCCTTGCGGAAGACGAGCGCGCTTTCGGTCTTGTCAGGTGCCTCCGCAGCGACCTTCAGGCCGGAATCCGGGGTGTTCTTGGCGTAATCCAAGTACGTGAGTTTGTCATTGACGGTCGCGTCCACGCGGCCTTGCTGAACCAACGTCGCGGACTGCGCCCAGCCTTCCACGGCCTGGACATTGGCGCCTGCTTCTACAGCCATCTTGTAGAAGTTGCTGGTCAGCGACTGGGCGGTGGTCTTGCCCTTGAGGTCCGCGAAGCTGTTGATGCTGGAGTTGTCCGACTTGGTTACCACCACGCCCGTGGAGACGGTGTAGGGGGTGGAGAACTCGTACTTCGCCTTGCGTTCGTCATTGATGGAAATCTGGTTGGCAATGGTGTCGAAGCGCTTGGAGTCCAGTCCGGCGAAGATGCCATCGAACTGTGTCTCCTGGAAGGTAGCCTTGACGCCGAGCTTTCCGGCTACTGCCTGGGCCACTTCGACATCGAAGCCGGTGAGGTCGCCGGCGCCTTCTGCGTGGAAGCTGAAGGGGCGGTACGTGCCTTCGGTAGCGATCACCAGTTCGCCCTTGGACTTGACGTCCGAGAGGGACGTGTCTCCACCTGACTGCGCGGGAGTTGAACCTCCACCGCACGCTGTGAGCACGAGGGCGGCCGAGGCCAAAGTGGCGGCGATGATGGAGCGGCGGGTGCGAAGGCTGTTCATGGAGCCATCTTAGCCACCGTAAGGAGCCTTGCTGGGTGTGGGCTTCCGGTGGGCCGCAACGGGGCGTTAAAAAGGCTGAGTGGGGGCGGTCCCCAACAGCCCGCCACCACTCATCCCCCCAATTGTGATCCCATGGGCGCCACATCCACCGGAAACCCGTTCTCTGATTCCGGTGTCAGGCTGCAACCGTGTTCACACATTCATGATTGTGCCACGATCTAATGCTTTTGTGAAAGTCTTACGCTGCGAGACGCCGTTTTCGTCGCGAATACGCCTTCGAGAACCAGATTCCGGCCAGCCCAAGGGCCGTGGCCATGGCTGCGGAGTAGTTGATGAGGACCCGCAGCCAGGCCTCCGAGAAGGGGATCAACGGGAACAATTGGGAGAGCAGGAGCAGGCACAATCCCAGGAGCAACAGTGCCGAAGCCACCCGGAGCAACACCGGGGCGGCGCTGACCACCGTCCGCCAGATTGCGGGAACCAAACAGGCAGCGACGAAACCTGGGTAGAAGCGGCCCATGAAGGCATAGGCCTCCAAGGAGGGGCCCCATGTCAGACCGCTCATGCCGGCCGAAGAACCCCGGGTGTCCGTGACAACGAAGAAGTAGACGGTCAGGACGGCCACGATTGCCGCGACCGTGAGGCCAATGGGACCGCGGATGGCACGGACGGCAGAGGGCGATCCGAACGCGGTGGCGATCTTGATGCCCATGAGGAAGAACGTCGCATACAGCAGGAAGCGCAGGACCAGGTTGCATACGTTCATCCCGCCAAGCCAGCCGTCAAGGACCAGGTATGGCGCTTCGATGCTGATGAAGATGCTCAAGGAGATCAGGGCGAAAATATAGAAGACCACCCTGTTCTCCCCGCGCAGTGCACTGGGTATCCGCGCCACAGTGATGGCCAGGCAGACAACCAGCGTTATCCAGGGCAGGACGGCCGTCATCCGAGGTTCTCCCAAATTCGTTCTGTACGTTCGTGGTCTTGTTCCTGGCGTTTGAGGGTCTTTCCCATCGCCAGGAGCCGCTCGCCGGCCAGGGTGACCAGCGCGCTTTGGCTCATTCGGTCCAGCGCTTCCCGGCGGGCATTCGGTGCCCACCCGGCTTCTGCCTCGGTGACCAGTCCTCCGGCCACCAGTCCTCCTGCGGGTCCGACGCCGGCAGCCCGGGAGGTGGCGATGGCCAGTTCAGGGGGAAGCCTGTTGGCCGTCAGATGCGCTGAGAAGTTCTGTGGCGCGATCCCGGTGGCTTCACTGACCCGGTGCCGCAACTCGCCGTCGTCGATTGCGTCCACCCAGTTCCGCACCGACGTAGGGTGCGGTGGTTCAGAGAGGGGGGCCGCCGCGGCAGTGCCCGGCTCGCTGCGTTCCACTACTGCCCGGAGCAGATCAATCGTGGCCACCTGGCTGACCAGTTCGCAGGGGGTGGGCGGCACGGGTCCGCCGCGGAGGTCGGCGTAAAGGTCGAAGGTGGCCAGGGCATGCACGGGATCCACATGGAACCCACGGCTGATGCTCACGAGCGTTGATTCAGCAACCTTGCCGCGGACCAGCTGCTGGGCCAGTGTTGTCCTTTTGATGCCGGCAATCCGGCAGACATCAGCTGTGCTGGCATCGGGCGCGACGCCGTGAAGCCAGCGCTGGAACGCCTTGGACGGTAAGGGCATGGGTAACTTTCCGGGACGGGTCGCGGGGCAGGACAGGAGCAGGCCGTAAGTGGGAGTACGAAACGATTTTACGCTGACGCCACATTGAATTATGCTTGATGCTTGAACCCGTTGGTCCGTACACCCCCCAAGTCCGGACCAACGGGTTTTTCCATGCCTGCGGGAATCGCGGCCTGAATTCCTGCGTTTCCCTGCTGGAGGATAGACACATGACAGCAACCTTGGTGGCCAAGGACCTTGCCGGTGGCCACGGCCATCGCACACTTTTTTCCGACCTCTCCCTGACCGTTGCTCCGGGCGATGTTGTGGGTGTCGTGGGCGCGAACGGGGCCGGGAAGTCCACGCTGCTCCGCATCCTTGCAGGCGTGGACCAGTCCCAGGCCGGCAGCGTCAGCCTTGCGCCGTCGGACGCTTTTGTGGGCTGGCTTCCCCAGGAACACGAGCGGACCGCCGGCGAGAGCGTTGCGGCCTACATTGCGCGCCGGACAGGCTGCGCCCAGGCCACAGTGGAAATGGAAACCACCGCAGAAGCCCTTGGCTCCGGGGCTCCTGGAGCCGATGACGCCTACTCCCTGGCCTTCGACCGTTGGATGGCCTCCGGTGCGGCGGACCTTGAGGACCGCATACCGGCTGTGTTGTCGGACCTCGGACTCGAAGTGGGCGCCGATGCCCTCATGACGGGGCTTTCCGGCGGGCAGGCAGCACGCGTGGCTCTGGCTGCCCTGCTGCTCAGCCGTTTTGACGTGGTCCTCCTTGACGAACCCACCAACGACCTTGACCTTGAAGGACTGGCCCGCCTTGAGGCCTTTGTCCAGGGCCTTCGCGGCGGCGTGGTGCTGGTATCCCACGACCGTGAATTCCTGGCCCGCTGCGTCACCACTGTGGTGGAACTGGATCTGGCCCAGAACTCGGTGGCTGTGTACGACGGCGGCTATGAGGCTTTCCTCGAAGAACGCGCCGTGGCCAAACGCCATGCCCGTGAACGCTACGACGAGTTCGCCAACACCAAGGCTGACCTCGTCTCCCGCGCACGCACCCAACGGGAGTGGAGTTCCCAGGGCGTCCGGAACGCCATGAAGAAAAACCCGGACAATGACAAGATCCGCCGGGCGGCCAGCAGCGAGTCCTCCGAGAAGCAGGCCCAGAAAGTCCGCCAAATGGAGTCCCGCATTGCCCGGCTCACCGAGGTGGAGGAGCCCCGCAAGGAATGGCAGCTGCAGTTCAGCATCGGCCAGGCACCGCGCTCAAGTGCCGTCGTCGCTACCTTGCGTGACGTCGTCGCCCGTCAAGGCGACTTCACGCTGGGACCGGTGAACCTGCAACTCAATGGCGGCGAACGGATTGGCATCACAGGACCCAACGGCGCAGGAAAGTCGACGCTGCTGCGGCTGTTGCTGGGGACACAGGCGCCGGACGACGGCGATGCCTCCATGGGTGCCTCAGTGGCCATCGGTGAAATCGACCAGGCACGCGGATTGCTCGACGGCGGGCAGACGCTTGGCGACGCCGTCGAAGCGGTCCTGGTGGACTGGAACAGCGCAGATGTGCGGACGCTGTTGGCGAAATTCGGGCTGAAAGCCGACCACACCTCGCGCACGGTGGACTCGTTGTCCCCGGGGGAGCGGACACGCGCGGCCCTGGCGTTGCTGCAGGCCCGTGGCGTGAACCTGCTGGTGCTGGACGAGCCCACAAACCATCTTGACCTCCCCGCGATCGAGCAACTCGAAGAGGCGCTGGAGAGCTATGAAGGCGCGCTGCTGCTGGTCACCCACGATCGCCGGCTGTTGGAAAACGTCCGGCTCGATTCACGCTGGCACCTGGAAAACGGCCAGGTCCAGGAACTGCACCACACCCCAAGCCAGGAGAAATAACCCATGAGCATGGACCGCGTGGCCTGGAGCTCGCTGTACAACATCACTACAGCCAAGAGCGGATCCAAGCCGTTTTCCAAGGAAACCCTGAAACGGGTCATGGCCTTTGCCGCCCCGCATAAAGGCAAGCTCATCGCCTTTGTGATCGCATCGATCGCGGGTGCTTTCCTCGCTGTTGCTACTCCGGTCCTGGCCGGGCAAGTGGTGGATGCCATCATCGCCAACGCAGGCGTGGGCACGGTCATCTGGCTCGCAGTCCTGATCGCCATCGTCGCTGTGGGTGAAGCGGGCGTGGGGTTGTTGACCCGTTGGTTGTCCTCGATCATCGGCGAGGGCGTCATTGTGGACCTCCGGACCCGGGTGTTTGACCACGTCCAGCGCATGCCCATCGCATTCTTCACCCGGACCCGGACCGGCGCCCTGGTCAGCCGCCTGAACAACGACGTCATCGGAGCGCAGTCCGCATTTGCCGGCACGCTCTCCGGTGTGGTCAGCAACGTGGTGGCCCTTGCGCTGACTCTTGTGGTCATGTTGAACACCTCCTGGCTGGTGACCGTACTGGCCATGGTGTTGCTGCCGATCTTCCTGATCCCGGCACGGCGGATGGGTTCCAAGCTGGCTGACCTCCGCCGTGAGGCCGCCGCGCACAACGCCGCCATGGGCACGCAGATGACCGAGCGGTTCTCCGCCCCGGGGGCCACCCTGGTGAAGCTGTTTGGCCGCCCGGATGAGGAATCCCGTGAATTCGCTGACCGCGCAGGCCGGGTGCGGGACATCGGAATCCGGACCGCCATGCTGCAGTTCACGTTCGTCACCGCCCTGACACTGGTCTCGGCCCTCGCCCTTGCCTTGGTCTACGGGCTGGGTGGTTGGCTGGCCCTCGGCGGGCAGCTGGCCCCGGGTGACGTCGTGGTCCTGGCGCTGCTTCTCACACGGCTCTACGCGCCCCTCACAGCCCTGTCCAACGCCCGTGTGGAAATCATGAGCGCGCTGGTGAGCTTCGAGCGGGTTTTTGAAATTCTTGACCTGAAGCCGCTCATCACTGAAAAGCCGGACGCCGTATCGGTTCCTGCGGGACCGGTTGCCGTGGAATTCGACGACGTCCGGTTCTCCTACCCCTCGGCCGAGAAGGTGTCGCTGGCTTCCCTGGAGGACGTCGCCACCCTCGATACCCGCGGTGGTGAGGAAGTCCTGCACGGACTCAGCTTCCGGGTTGAACCGGGCCAGACCGTTGCCCTGGTGGGTTCTTCCGGTGCAGGCAAGTCCACGGTGGCCCAGCTCCTTTCGCGCCTGTACGACGTCGACTCCGGGGCTGTGCGGCTTGGCGGAAAGCAGTCCGGAACGGGTGTTGATGTCCGGGACCTCAGCTTTGAATCGCTCCGCGACACCATGGGCATGGTGACGCAGGACGGCCACCTGTTCCACGAAACCATCGCCTCCAACCTGCGCCTGGCCCGTCCCGACGCCACCGAGGACGACATGTGGGATGTGCTCCGGCGTGCACGCCTTGAACCCATGATCAGGTCACTGCCGGATGGCCTGGAAACCGTGGTGGGGGAGCGTGGCTACCGGCTCTCCGGCGGTGAACGCCAACGGCTCACCATTGCCCGGTTGCTCATCAAGCAGCCCCGGGTTGTGATCCTCGACGAAGCCACGGCAGCACTGGATTCCACCAACGAAGCCGCCGTCCAGGCGGCCCTGGGCGAGGCGCTCGAGGGGCGCACCGCCGTCGTGATTGCCCACCGGCTGTCCACCATCCGCGCCGCCGACGCCATTTTGGTGGTGGAGGACGGCAGGATTGTGGAGCGGGGCACGCACACTGAACTGCTCGCCGCGGACGGGCGCTATGCGGAGCTCTACCAAACGCAGTTCGCGGAGGCCACAGCGGTGGCACAGGAAGCCGTCCCGGAACTGTAGCTACTTCAGCAGCGGGATGATGTGGTCCGTCAGCAGGGGCGCCAGGTCCTCGGGCAACGGGCCGTTGAGGTCCAGCCAGCGGATCTCTGCGATCTCCGCCGAGGGGTGCGCCTCCCAGGTGCCGGGGGCGGTGAAAACGGTGGCTTCAATGGTGGTGGCCGCTTCATTGGCAGCCACGGCGAGCCAGACGCCCAGCAACTCCAGCTGCCCGGGGCTGACCTCGATGCCTACTTCTTCCTGCAGTTCCCGTGAGGCCGCTTCCGCCGCGGTCTCGCCCTGTTCGGGCTTGCCGCCGGGATGCATGAACTTATCCGTTCCGCGTTTGCGGACGGTCAGCAGGTGCCCTTCGGCGTTGTACACGCACACGGCGCTGACAACGATGAGGTCCGTAGTGGTCACTCTTGCCTCCCGGCGTCGATCCTGACCAAGTGCGACTCGAGCAGGAGATCCTTTGCCGGGCCGTGCACGTCCCAGGTGAAGCTGAACGAATCCGGACCTTGGTACACATAGCTGACGTGGTAGTCGTCGGGGTCGCACCAGTGCTTGTCCTGGTTGCCCCGTTCGGAGAAGCTCATGCTGTGGAACGGCCTGCCATCGGGGAAGAAGACGTCCATCGAGTCTGCGGTGGCGCCCGGTTTGAGGACATACTCACGGAAAGCCGGCCCTGAATGGGTGGGCCATTGCATGGTTCCGTCTTCGCGGTAGTCCAGTCCGCCGTCGGGATTCAGGGAATAACGCACGACGCCGGTGAAGGTTCCGTTGGTACCGGAGGCACGGTCCAGGAGTGTCCGCTCCACACTCCAGCTGCCGGCCAGGTAGGCCTGCAAGTCCTGGGCGGGTAGCTGGTGATTCAAGTGCCCTCGATTGGAATCGAACCAACGACACCGGCTTTAGGAGAGCCGTGCTCTATCCACTGAGCTACGAGGGCCTGTATGTCCATGACTCTAAAATCCCACTGCTGGAGCTCGAGGGCCCGGACACGACTACAAGCATACAAGCTGCCGGGGCGCTGCCCGAACACCGCTAGGCTGGCGAGCATGACTGGGCCCTCCTCTGCACCGGCGCAGGCCGGATCGTTCTTTCCCGATGTCCGCAACATCAGGGCCAACATCGGCGGCTGGGCGCAGCTGAGCGTTGTCCAGTACTTCGTGGCCGAGGCGGCCGTCATACAAGCGTGGGCCGGACCGGAGCCCTACAGCCGGGCCACCGGATACATCAGCGACCTCGGAGCGGTCTCGTGCGGCGTGTATGCAGAACGGGCAGTCTGCTCGCCATTGCACGTGCTCATGAATGCCTCGTTCGTGGTCCAGGGATTGGCGCTGGTCCTGGGCGCCCTGTTCCTGACCGCGGGCCTCCTCTGCGTCGCGGCGAAGCCCGGTGTTGCTGCCCGGCGTTTCCGGTCTGTTGGGGGTGGTGCGTTTGGTTCCGGTGGTTCTGTTGGCAGTGAGTCGGCCCGGGTGCTGACGGTCCCGTGGATCCTGGCGGTGGCCATTCGAATCCTCACTGGTGTAGCCGGTGTAGGGACCATCATTGTTGGCCTGGTTCCCGAAGACCTCGACTCGCCATGGCATTTTGCCGGCGCCCTGATGTTCTTCATCGGCGGCGGATTCGCACTGCTGTTGCTGGGCATCCTGTGGTTCCGGCAGACACCCATGAGCTGGTTCCTGGGCGTGTGCGGCCTGGTCAGCATCGGCGCGCTCATCATCGGCGGAATCACCGGGATGGAGGTGCCCTTGCCCGGCCTGCTGGAGCGCTTCATGGGGTACCCGGTAACGATCGGGTTGGCTGCGGCTGGTTTGGTGATCGCCCAGCGTGTCCAGACGGAACGGAAAGCCCACATTGCCAGGCAGCGGGTAGGTTCGCGCTGAATTTTCTTGGCCTGTCCCGCACCCTTTGCCGCCGATTGCGCCCGTAAGTTCTGGTGCGCCGGGCGGGTAGGGGTACGGTGGCGGCGACCAAGTGGTGCGCCGGGCGGGTAGGGGTACGGTGGCGGCGACCAAGTGCTGCGTCGGGCGGGTAGGGGTGCGGTGGCGGCGAACAAGTGGTGCGCCGGGCGGGTAGGGGTGCGGTGGCGGAGTTTGGGGTGCTGCACCCTTTGCCGCGGATCGCGCCCGTAAGCTCTGGTGCGCCGGGCGGGTAGGGGTGCGGTGCTGGCGAACAAGTGGTGCGCCGGGCGGGTAGGGGTGCGGTGCTGGCGAACAAGTGGTGCGTCGGGCGGGTACGGGTGCGGGGACTACGTGTCAGGAGGGCTTTGCGCTTTTCCGACCCACAAATACAGCCAGCACGCCGCACAGGAGACTGACCAAAAACAGCACCCACGACCCAACCGTCAGCGACGATGCCAAAGCCACCGAACCGGCGTCGGGCGTTTCGGTAGCCAGCATCGAATCAATGGCCACGTTGGACCACAAGTGGGCCACAGCGAACAGCAGGGGAGCAGCCCACATGGCCCAGCGCCACGACTTACGCGCCACATTGGTGCCGATCAACAGGAGCCAGCTGAATCCAAAGATCAGGGGAAACAGGGTGCCTGCGGTCTTGTGCACGTAGTTGAGCTGGCCGCGGGCGGACTCGTCCATGGCCCCGCGAAGCTGGCTGATGTAGTCCTGCGAGAACCCGCCGATCAGGGAATCCGGCATGGCCAATCCGCCGGAGAGCTGCGTCATCTGGTTCAAGGTGAGCAGGTGCAGGTACCAGAACAGGAACAAGCTGACCACCACGCCCGCGATCACGATGAGCTTGGAGTTGCTCTGCGCCTTCTGCGGTGTGCGCCCGGTGGTGGTGTTGATCACGGGAGGCAGCGTGTGGTCGGGAACCACTGCCTTTGCTCCGTGCTTCTTGATGCGCTGGGCTGGTGTCTTGGCCATGTCATTCATTATCCCGCCACATAAGCTGGAACCATGACCACCGGCAGGCACACCGCAACTGAACTTGATCCCACCCTCGATGACTACCAACTGGCCAGCGCCCTGGTCCGTGAGGCAGGCCAGCTGGCGCTGCTCATGCGCATGGGCGGCCTCCAAGGCGAACGGAAGACCTCAGTGTCCGACGTCGTCACGGCAGCCGATCACGCGGCCGAGGCTTACGTCCTGGAACAGTTGCGCCGTTGCCGGCCCGAGGATGGCATCCTCGGAGAAGAGGGCGCCTCCGTAGCCGGAACCAGTGGCCGGACCTGGGTGATCGACCCCGTGGATGGCACCTACAATTTCCTGCACGGGTCCACGTACTGGTGCTCAGCGATCGCCCTCAAGCGGGACAGCCCGGAGCACGGAACCAGCCCTGCAGCAGACCCGGAGGTGCTGCTCGGAGCCATCTACCAGCCTGAGCTGGACAAGCTGTGGCTGGGTGGGGAAGAACACCCCGCCACCTTGAACGGCGAACCGATCTCCGGGTCCGGCGATCGGGCCGTGGGTGAAATCAGTGCGGCCACCTACATCCACCCCACCTGGCTGGCCGATCCCCGCACGGCAATGCCTTGGCACGCTGCGGCGATCACTGCCGCCTCTTTGCGCATGTTCGGCTCGGGTTCGTGTGATCTCGGCCGCGTTGCGGACGGCGAGCTCGGTTGCTGGTTCCAGCACAGCTGCCCCGAATGGGACTGGCTCCCCGGCAAAGCGATTGTCCGCGCAGCAGGCGGGGACACCGCCGTCGTGAAAGTGAACGGGCTGAACTGGTTCGTCGCGGGAGGCCCGACGGCGGTACGTGAGTTGAGCGCTGCCCTCACCTCTGTTCCCCAGTTTGCCTAGGAAGTAAAGCCGCAGAAGCGCTTGGATGCTTGTATATCCGTGGAGATTACGGGGGCTGCAGACCCGGCGCCTTATAGTGTCAGGGCCACCGCCTAGACTGGTAGGCACCATGGATATGTTGTTTGACCCCTACGCAGACGGACCCTTCAAAGCAGGCACCAAGGCCGCAGTCAAGGCTGCCCCGGAGCTTTCCCGCCCCGGGGGAGGCATTGCCGGCGCCCGCGTCCAAGGGGGCAGCGGCGGGTCGTCGGACACTGCCGGAGGGTCGGCGTCCGGAGGATGGGGCAACAGCGGAGGGTCCGGACTTCCCTCTGCCGAAGCACTCCTGCAAGGGCTGAACCCGCAGCAGGAAGAAGCCGTTAAACACGCGGGCACTCCCTTGCTGATCGTGGCCGGTGCAGGGTCCGGCAAGACCCGTGTCCTCAGTAACAGGATCGCCTACCTGATCGCCACCAAGCGTGCCCACCATGGCGAAATCCTGGCCATCACGTTCACCAACAAGGCTGCAGCCGAAATGCGGGAACGCATCGAAGCGCTGGTCGGCGGGCGGGCCAAGGCCATGTGGATCTCCACCTTCCACTCCTCCTGCGTCCGGATCCTGCGGAGGGAAGCCACCACGGTGGGGCTGAACTCGAACTTCTCCATCTATGACTCAGCGGACTCCTTGCGCCTGATCACCCTGGTGTCCAAGAACCTGGACCTTGACCCCAAGAAATTCGCGCCCAAGGCCATCCAGCACAAGATCTCGGCACTCAAGAATGAGCTGATCGACGCCGATTCCTATGCCTCCACCGCGAACTACAACGACCCCTTCGATACAGCGGTTGCCGAGGTTTTCAAGGGCTACACACAGCGGCTCCGCCAAGCGAACGCGATGGACTTTGACGATCTCATTGCCGAGACCGTCTACATGTTCCGGGCCTTCCCGGCGCTCGCGGAGTCCTACCGTCGCCGCTTCCGCCACGTCCTGGTGGATGAATACCAGGACACCAACCATGCCCAGTACGCTTTGGTCCGGGAAATCGTGGGGGTGGGAACGGACACCAGCGTTCAGCCGAGCGAACTGACCGTGGTGGGCGACTCCGATCAGTCCATTTACGCCTTCCGCGGCGCGGACATCCGCAACATTGTGGAGTTCGAGGCCGACTACCCCAACGCCCGCACCATCAAGCTCGAGCAAAACTACCGCTCCACCCAGAACATCCTTAGCGCGGCCAACTCCGTGATCTCACGCAATCCCAACCGCCAGGAGAAGCGCCTGTGGACTGCGGAGGGCGATGGCGAAAAGATCATCGGCTACGTGGGCGAGAACGAGCACGACGAAGCCCAGTTCATCGCCAAGGAGATAGACCGGCTGCAGGACGAGGAAGGGTTGCGTCCCGGTGACGTCGCCATCTTCTACCGCACCAACGCACAGTCCCGTTCCATTGAAGACGTGCTGGTCCGGGTGGGCCTGCCGTACAAGGTTGTGGGCGGCACCCGGTTCTATGAGCGCAAGGAAATCAAGGACGCCTTGGCGTACCTTCGCGTCCTGGTGAACCCCGATGACGACGTCAACCTCCGCCGCATCCTCAACGAACCCAAGCGGGGAATCGGTGATCGGGCCGAAGGCGCCGTTGCTGCCCTGGCCGAACGTGAGCGCTCCTCCTTCATGGCCGCCGCCCGACGCGCCGACCAAGCGCCCGGAATGGCCAGCCGTTCGGTCAACCTGGTTCTTGGCTTCGTGAAACTCATGGATGACCTTGCTGAGGTGGCATCGGGTTCAGGCGCCGCTGCCGCTTTGGAAGCCGTGCTGGAGCAGACGGGATACCTTGCCGGATTGCGCGCCAGTACGGATCCGCAGGATGAATCCCGGGTGGAAAACCTCGCCGAACTGGTTGCCGTGGTCCGTGAGTACGAACGCGACAACCCGGAAGGTTCCCTGGGGGAGTTCCTGGAACAGGTCTCCTTGGTAGCCGACGCCGACCAGATCCCCGATGCACCGGGCGCTGACATCGACGCCGCAGTGGCAGAGGCAAAGCGCATGGGTGTGGTCACGCTCATGACCCTGCACACCGCCAAGGGCCTGGAGTTCCCGGTGGTCTTCCTGACCGGCATGGAACACGGGATCTTCCCGCACCAGCGCTCGGCCACGGACCCTAAGGAGCTCGCGGAAGAACGCCGGCTGGCATACGTGGGCCTGACCCGCGCCCGCAAGCGCCTCTACGTCACGCGTTCCGAAGTCCGCAGCATGTGGGGCCAAAGCCAGTACAACCCCGCCAGCCAGTTCCTGGAGGAAATCCCCTCCGGGTTGGTGGAATGGAAGCGCGAAGGTATGAGCCGCCAAGCCGGTGGCTGGGGAAGCGCCCCCATCGGCTCCAACCGGTACGGTGGTTCGTTCTGGGGGGCGGGCACCTCACGCGGGGCTGCCGCAAGCCCCACAGCAGGGTTCGACGCCGACGTTCCTGCCGCTGTCGCCCGCAACCGGGTGCAGCCGCAGAAGGAAGTTATTTCCGTGGTGGTGGGGGACAAGGTCAACCACACGAGCTTCGGCAATGGCGTGGTGTTGGGCGTCGAGGGCGCCGGAGACAAGACGGTAGCCAAGGTGAAGTTCGACGTCGGCGAGAAGCGCCTGCTGCTGAGGTACGCGCCGCTGACAAAACTCGATGCTTGAGCACCGCAGCGCTCCATACCCATTGTCCTGAACCCCATCCCAGCCTAGACTGACCGGGCGTTGCACTGGGGCCGACGCCGGTTTGTTTCCCTCCTTGCAATGCCAATTTGCTTGCATTCTTGTGGGGGAGGACGCGCGTGGGCGCTTTTGTTGGGGAACGTCGTTTGCGGGGCAAGGCCGCGAGGCTGCTGCTGGTGGGGGCCGTGGCAAGCGCCCTGGCGCTCCAGTTCGCTCCGCCTGGGATAGCCGATGCGGAGCCGTCACCAACCGGGAGTCCGGCAGCAACCGCCAGCCCGACGCCGACGGCCAGCCCGAACCCATCGGCAAGCACCAGTCCAACGCCGACACCCACTGCCATTTCCGGGGCCACCCAGCCGGCCCTCGCGGAACCGGGAGTGACCAATCCGCCCGCGACGAATCCCGCCACGCCGCAGCAAGAGCCACCTGCACCAGCTGTAGCGGACCTCGCTGATCCATTGACTGTGCGGTCTTACGTGGACAGGGGGTACCTCACCAAGACGTACGATGCGCCGCTGGTGATTTCCGGAGGAACAGCACCTTACACCGCCACCGTCAATAACGTCCCTCCCGGTCTGACGTTCGACCCAGCGAGCCTCAGATTCACCGGCATGCCCACCCAAGCGGGCTACTTCCGGATGCCTGTCACGGTGACGGATTCATCAGAGCCCGCGCAATCACTTGTCCAGGAGGTCGCAATAGACTTTTTCGACTACGCACCGCCCAACTTCAGGACGGTGACTAACTCGGAGAAGTTCACTGACGGCGTCGTTGGAGCCTGGTACAGCGAGAGCATCCTGGTCTGGACGGTGGGTGGCCAGCCATACACCACGGCTGTGGTTTCAGGTGCTCTTCCGCCGGGGATGTCGTGGGGGCGGAACGCCGCTTCCGGCACGCCGACTGCGGCGGGAACGTACACCTTCACTGTGCGGTTCTCGGACCTCTATGAATCCATCGATGCGCAGTTCACCTTGACTGTCCGCGCCTCAAGGCCACAGCCCACGGGTTTCGCCGTTCCAGCGGCAGTCTTGGGCGAACCGTATTCTGCGAAGATCGCCTCCGTCACCGGGGGCGTGGCTCCCTATGATTTTTGGTGGGCGACGCCCCGCCATATGGCCGGTAGCCTGTCGTGGCACGATCCGGGACCGGACGGGCTCACTATTGATGACAATGGCGTGTTGCAAGGCATCCCTACCAGAGCCGGGTCTTTCCAGATCTTTGTGTACTTCAGTGACTCCGGTCTGTACAAACAGTGGGTGTTCTCTACGGTCGTGACCGTCCTCGAAACCCGGCCGCCCGCGGAGAACCCGCCGCCGGCTGCCGAGGCGCCAGCACCTCCAGCGGCGGTGACTCCGGCAGGAGCGGTGGTCCCGGCGTCGAGCGCTGAATATGGCAACTCTGAATACGGCAGCTCTGAATACGGCAGCGCTGAACTCGCGGCGACCGGCCTGGAGTCCGGAAGGCTGCGCACCATGCTGTGGGCAGCTGCCGCCATGTTTGCGGCGGGCGTCGCGCTGGTGGTCTTCAACAGCCTCCGGCGCCGCCGAGGCAGTACGGCGTGAGGTTACCGGCATAATTGGTGGCATGCGACGGACTGTTTTGGGGATTCTTGCTGCCGTGCTCCTGGTATTGGCCACCGGGTGCTCCTTCGCCACGAAGGATCCGGACTACGTTCCACCGGCCCCTTTGCCACCCCTTGAGCAACTGAAGCAGGTTCCTGTCACGGAGCAGACCACTCTGGCGGCCGGGGAGGATGTCACTGCCTTCGTCACCCAGGACAAGAGCATCGTGTGCGCCTTGACGTCGTCCAAGGGCGGCCACCTGAACCTGCCCTACGAGGCAAATTCCTACTCGGACGCGGCCAACAACAAGTTCCCGGTGGTTCCGGTGGCGCATTGCGAACTGGCGAAGTACGCCAAGCCCGATCTCACCGACATCGCCGATGACTGCGCCGGAACGGGGCTGGGCTACCTCGGCGGTACGGTGCTGCTCTCTCCGGACAAGGCGGTCTACGGCTCGTGTCGTTCCGGCGTAACACAAATGGAGTCCGAGTTCGGTCCCAAGGGCAGCCGCAACGGGCCAATCTCCAAGCTGCGGGAACTGGCAGATGGGCAGAACATTGAGCGTAACGGGCTGCGGTGCTCGGCCTATAACGGCGGGGTTGCCTGCGGAAACGTCTCCGGTGGCGTGGCCTTCTTCGTGACGCCAGAGGGCTACCAGCTGATTTCCGACGGCGGCAAAACAGTCACGGGGAACCTGAAACAAGCGTCGTGACAGCCGGTGGATGGCCCAAAAACCGCGAAATTCTGCGGGTTTTCTACAGCGCATAGAAGTGTAAGGTTACTCACTTAACAGGTAGTGTGTAGCTGGCGGGACTCCTCAAAGGGCTAAAGTTCCGAGAGGACCTTACGCAATGTGACCGGCTTCAATCCTGGTTGTTACCGCGTACTCTCCGCAGCTGGCTATCGCGGTCATCGCGGTTCCCGGCTGAACAGAAAACTACTTCGACGTAGAAGGACACTAAACCGTGGACCTGTTTGAATATCAGGCGCGCGATATGTTCGAAGCGCACGGTGTACCCGTGCTCGCCGGCATCGTGGCGCACACTCCTGAAGAAGCAAAGGCAGCTGCCGAGAAGATCGGCGGCGTAACTGTCGTCAAGGCACAGGTTAAGGTTGGTGGCCGCGGCAAGGCTGGCGGCGTCAAGGTTGCCAAGACTGCCGAAGAGGCGCTTGAGCACTCCACCAACATCCTGGGCATGGATATCAAGGGCCACACCGTCAACAAGGTGATGATCGCCCAGGGCGCAGACATCGCCGAAGAGTTCTACTTCTCGGTCCTCCTGGACCGCGCCAACCGCAACTACCTGGCCATGTGCTCGGTAGAGGGCGGCATGGAGATCGAACAGCTTGCCGTTGAGCGTCCCGAGGCCCTGGCCAAGATCGCCATCGACCCCGCTGTGGGCATCGACCAGGCCAAGGCCGACGAAATCGTCGCCGAAGCAGGTTTCGCTGAAGAACTGCGCGGCAAAGTCGCCGACGTCATTCTGAAGCTCTGGGATGTCTTCAAGAAGGAAGACGCAACCCTGGTTGAGGTCAACCCGCTGGTCCGCACCGGCGCAGGCGAAATTGTTGCCCTCGACGGCAAGGTCTCCCTGGACGAGAACGCCGACTTCCGCCACGTGCACCACTCCACGTTGGAAGACAAGGACGCAGCTGACCCGCTCGAGGCCAAGGCCAAGGCGCAGGACCTCAACTACGTCAAGCTTGACGGCGAAGTAGGCATCATCGGCAACGGCGCCGGCCTCGTGATGTCCACCCTCGACGTCGTTGCTTACGCCGGCGAAAAGCACGGCAACGTCAAGCCCGCCAACTTCCTGGACATCGGCGGTGGAGCTTCCGCCGAGGTCATGGCCAACGGTCTGGACGTCATCCTTGGCGATTCCCAGGTCAAGAGCGTGTTCGTGAACGTCTTCGGTGGCATCACCGCGTGCGACGCCGTGGCAAAGGGCATCGTGGGTGCACTTGCTGAGCTTGGTACCTCTGCGAACAAGCCGCTGGTAGTCCGCCTCGACGGCAACAACGTTGAGGAAGGCCGCCGCATCCTGACCGAGGCCAACCACCCGCTGGTTACCCTGGCCGCCACCATGGACGAGGGCGCCGACAAGGCTGCCGAGCTCGCCAACGCAGCTAAGTAAAGGGACGCGACAATGTCTATCTACCTCAACAAAGACTCCAAGGTCATCGTTCAGGGCATCACCGGCGGCGAGGGCACCAAGCACACCGCCCTGATGCTCAAGGCCGGCACCAACATTGTTGGTGGCGTCAACGCCCGCAAGGCCGGTACCACGGTCCTGCACGGCGACAAGGAAATCAACGTCTTCGGCACCGTCAAGGAAGCCATCGCTGAAACCGGCGCAGACGTCTCCATCGTCTTCGTTCCGCCGGCATTCACCAAGGACGCCGTTGTTGAAGCAATCGAAGCCGGCATCGGCCTCGTTGTTGTCATCACCGAAGGCGTCCCGGTTCAGGACTCCGCCGAATTCTGGGCATTGGCCCAGTCCAAGGTTGACGCCGACGGCAAGCAGATCACCCGCATCATCGGGCCGAACTGCCCCGGCATCATCACCCCCGGCGAAGCCCTGGTGGGCATCACCCCGGCGAACATCACGGGCAAGGGCCCCATCGGCCTGGTGTCCAAGTCCGGTACCTTGACCTACCAGATGATGTACGAACTCCGCGACCTCGGTTTCTCCACCGCAATCGGCATCGGTGGCGACCCCATCATCGGCACCACGCACATCGACGCCCTGGCTGCGTTCGAGGCTGACCCGGAGACCAAGGCAATCGTCATGATCGGTGAGATCGGTGGCGACGCTGAAGAGCGTGCAGCCGACTACATCAAGGCCAACGTCACCAAGCCCGTTGTTGGCTACGTTGCCGGCTTCACGGCTCCCGAGGGCAAGACCATGGGCCACGCCGGCGCCATCGTGTCCGGCTCTGCAGGCACCGCGCAGGCCAAGAAGGAAGCTCTCGAAGCCGCAGGCGTGAAGGTCGGCAAGACGCCGTCCGAGACCGCTACGCTGCTGCGCGAAGTTTTCGCCACGCTCTAGGTTTACCGCCGAAAGGCACAAGAAGTACGACGACGGCCCGGTACCTTCCCTGCGGAAGGTACCGGGCCGTCGTCGTACTTTAAGCAGCTGACGCGAGCCGAAGAGTCTGGGGGAAAACTCCGACCCGCGCCAGGTCCAAGGGGTCGGCTAGGCGATGACTTTCATCGCCTGCCAGCCGGTGCCGAGGCTGATCGGCGGGACGTTGCTGAGCGTTCCGCCTCCCGAGCCCGGATACAGCCACAACGTGTCTCCGATGCGGCCCAGGATGTCGTTCTTGCCGTCGCCGTCAAGGTCCCGCGGACCGACCAGCGCGGTGCGGGTTCCCCAGCCCGTCCCAATCTGGGTCCATTGCAACCAGCCCCCGGTTCCATCGCCCGGATATAGCCATAATGCGCCTGTGTCGGTTCGCCGCGCCAGTACATCTGCCTTGCCGTCGCCGTTGAAATCGCCGGTGCTGAAGATGGCGTTCATGACGTCCCAGCCCCAGCCCACGGTGTAGGGAGCCCGCTGCCCTCCGGTCCCGTTTCCTTCGTAGAGCCGGAGCTCGCCGTTGCTGCGACGACCAATGAAATCGGGGATGCCATCGCCGCTGAAGTCGCCGGGTGAGAAGATCTGCGTCATGGTGCTCCATCCGGTGCTGACCTGTGTCCGTGCCCCGAAGCTCCCTGTGCCGTTGCCGGGGTAGAACCAGAGGATGTCGCCTGCGCGGGCCAGCAGATCCGGTTTACCGTCCTTGTTGAAATCACCGGGGGTGACGGTGTCAGTGATGGTGGACCAGGCTGGTGCGGCCAGGGCGACCTGACGTGGGTCCAGTCCGCCGGAGGCATTGCCGGGGTAGAGGTACAGGGTGCCCGCAGTATCGGCGGCCAGCACGTCCGCCCGTCCGTCTCCATTGAAGTCATGGCTGGACGGCGGCCCGGCTGCCGGAACAGTGTAGGTCTGGGTGCCTGCAGCCGAGGTGTTGCCGGCAGTGTCTACGCCGATGTACTTGAGCACCAGGGTGGAACTGCCCATGACTACCGGATTGGCGGGGTTGTACTTGATGTTGGTGGCCGATTCCGTGGCCGTTGGCGTGCTTCCGTTGGTGGTGTAGTAAATGGTGGCAGGTTCATTGGCGGACAGGGCGATGGTTGCTCCACTGGCCAGCGCACGACTGGTGGGGTTGGCCGTGACCGTGGGGGCGGCTGTGTCCGGCGGAATCGAATAGCTCTGAGTGCTTACCTCGGAGACGTTGCCGGCGGTATCCCTGGCGAAGTACTTCAACGTCATGGGACCGGGACCGTTGAAGGGGATGGCCGTGGTGTAGGTCAGTCCTGCCGTCAGGGGATCCGTGCCGTCCGTGGTGTAGCGGATCTCAGCCGGTTCATTCGCGGACAAGGTGATGGTGGTTCCCGCAGCGTATTGGCCTCCCACGGGGTTGGCCGTGACCACGGGCTTGGTGACGTCCGGACCCGTGGAGTATGTCTGTGTGACCACAGCCGATGAATTGTTTGCTGCGTCCACGGCGAAGTACTTCAGCGTCAGCGGACCATTCAGGATCAGCGGTGCCGTGTACTTGCTGCTGGCGGTGGTCGGGGTGCTTCCGTTGGTGGTGTAGTAAATGGTGGATGTTTCGTTGGCCGTCAGGGTGATCGCCTGGCCTGCGGTGTAACTTCCGCCCGGGGGCGCTGCGGTGACTACCGGAGCCGCGGTATCAGCGCCAAGGTAGGCCTCAAACTCGGCCAAGCCGGCATTCGTAGTCCCGGAACTGACCCCGGTAATGTTCAACCGCACCGAGCTCACCGTCTTCGCAGGAAACTTGATGGTGAGGCCGGAGCCGTTGTTGGGCAGGGCCGGTACAGCCACCGTACTTCCATCGGAGAACTGGAGGTTGCCGGCGGTGATCTGGTCAGTGAGCAAGGGTCGGTCGGACAACGTCACGGCATCGATTGTCCGGGTGGGGGAGAAGTTGTACTGGATCCAGCTGCCCGCCTTTTCCCCGGCTGACACCCACTCACGGGTGGCATCCATCGGAGCACCCCACTGGTACCCGTCGCGGACCTTTTCCGGGCTCTGTGCGGCGGCCTTCTGTGAGGAAGCCGTGACGGTGGTGCCCGCCGATTTGGCGGCATTGCCCACCCATTCAATGGCCGTGATGTATTGCCGTTTCAGCCACTCGTCATACGGGGAATCCGGACAGCCCTCACCGGGGGTGCTGCAGATATACATGTCGAAGTCGGAGAACCGGACAAAGGTATCAACTTTGGCCGTCAGTTCGGCCCCCGTCACGTTCTGGGCATACTCGTCAATGACGTAGGCGTCATAGGCGAGGGAAGTGTGCGGCCCGGTGTAGCTGCGGGTTGCGAGCTGGGCGAATTTTGCGGTGGCCCAGTGGTCGCTGTGGTCATAGGGGCTGTTGAAGTTTCCGGTCCAGTCCTGGGTGCGGAAAGTGGTGGGCTGGAAGTTGGCCACAAGCCGGTTCAACGCCGATTGGAACTGGGACTTGGTGAACGTCGCTGCATTATCCACGGGGCGGATGGAGGAAAGCCGGCCATCCCAGAGTTTCAGGATGCTCTGGCTGTTGTAGGCGGCGCTGCCCAAGCCGTTCGGAAAGCCGTCCGGCAGCCGCATGTACACCACAGAGACGTTGGGAGCGCCGTTGAGGGTCCGCATCGTCAGCGGACGCCCCGGTACTCCGGCGTCTGAGGTCGTCCAGCTGTTGGAGACGCCGGCCATTTTGGCGTAGCTTGCCTGGATGCCCGATTCGAGGCTGCGCCAGTACGTTGCTCCCTCGCCGGCCTCACCTGCTGTGGTGAAAACCGTTTGGACGCAACGCTTGGCTTGGATGTCCCGCATGAAGTCAGGGCTGAGGAAGAGCAGGTCATCGTCCGTATGGGCAACAATCTGCAGGGCACCACCCGTGCCCGCACACGGCGGTTCGGCGGCGGTTGCCACAGATGCAGTGGTGAGGACCAGAGAGCCCATCACCATGGCGGGGCCGAGCAGAAAGCCCAGGACCCAGCGATGGAACGAAGTGCGCATAGTAGTACGTAGGGGTCGACTGGCGTATTTTGGACGGTCCACAACCATGCTCCTTTGAGCAGATGTTGGGCCCCCCAGCCGGCAAACTTACGACGCCCGCGGACGTCATTGCAGATGAAGTTGGTACTGGCTGAACTTCCAGCGAGGCTGAAAGCGATGCAGTGAGCGCTACTGTACTCCACCAGGACGAGCCTGGGTAGGGTGCCGGCACACTTGGACAAAGGAGCTGAAAAGTACAAGCCGGTCCGAGTCGGCAAGCTGCGAAACCTCCGGGTGCCACTGAACGGAAGCAACCCACCGCGACGGATCTTCCAGCGCCTCTACCGTGCCGTCGTCGGCGATCGCCGTGACCACCAGGCCTTCCCCTACGCGGGCCACCGCCTGGTGATGCCCGGAGGCGACCTTGATGGTGGAGCCTTCGGGGGAGCCATGGAGTGCAGCGGCCTTGGAACCGGGGGAGAGGCGGACATCATGCCAAGCCCATTCGCTGGCCCCCGGGTTGCCAGGGTCCAGGCTGCTGTGCGTCACCGAGGTAACGGCCATGTCCTGGGTCAAGGTCCCCCCGTACAGCACATTCAGGAGTTGGTGGCCGCGGCAGATCCCCAAAAGAGGCAGGCCCGCATCAATGGTTGCGCGGGCAACGTCAATGTCCAGGTGGTCCTGCTCCTGGTTCACGTCATAGAGCGCGTCCTCGGGATCCTGGCCATACAGGCGGGGGTCGATGTCGCCGCCGCCGGGCAGCAGCACGCCGTCGAGCCTTTGCATTTCGGCCGCCAAACGCCCGGCACTGTCCGCCGAGACCGGAGTCAGCAGCACCGGCTGCGCGCCGGCCTCGCGCAGCAGTTCCACAATGAACGTGAAGAGCTGATTGGCTGCACCCACCCTGGCGTCCGGGGTGTCCGAACTGCTGAGCCTGATCGGAACACCGATGCGCGGACGGCCCACTTCTGAACTCTTCATGCTCCATGATGCACCGGGCAACAGCACCGCACGTAAAAGCCGGCGTCATGCCCGGCCGATACTACGCTGAAACCATGAATCGCACCGGACCCCTGAACCCGAGCCCGCGGACACTGGATGTAGAAAGCTTGGTCCACTTCGAGAACCTGGTCGCCGGGGGAGCCGGGTCCATGAGCGGCTGGCATGCACAGTCACTGGACCTGAGGGGCCACGCCAAGGAGCTTAAGACCTTGGACGCCCAAGGCGCGATCTTCCTGGGATGTACCTTCGACGACGGCGTGGAAGAGAGCCTGCGGCGACGCGGAGCGCTCATCTTCCCCAAGCTGGCTGGTGTGCCTTTCAACCCCTACCGCAACGGCCTGTACACAGCAGCGGAACTCTACCCGGACATCTCCTCCACAGAGTATGAATCCACCCTGGACGCCCGGGTCTACCAGTGGAGCATCATTCCCGGGCAACGGGGAAACCTGGACGCCACCCTCGCCGCTGCCCTGCACGACCACGCAATCGGCGACGCCCTGGACGAACTCCTGGACACCGGAGCCCTCGCCGGGACCAAAGTAGTGGGCGTCATGGGCGGACACGCCGCCCAGCGCGGCACCAGCGAATTCGCCGACGCCGCCAGGCTGGGCCGCTTGCTCGCCCAGGCAGGGTTTGGGGTCGCCACCGGCGGGGGACCCGGGGCCATGGAGGCAGCCAACCTGGGCGCCTACTTGAGCCGGATCTCCGACGCCGATGCTGCGGCCGAGCTCGAAACCCTCGCCGAAGTCCCCGGGTTCAGGCCCTCGGTGACGGCCTGGGCGCGGCTGGCGGCCGCCGTCGTCGAACGCCATCCCGACGGTGCGCCCACGCTGGGCATTCCCACCTGGTTCTACGGACACGAGCCACCAAACCTGTTCGCCACGCACATTGCCAAATACTTTGCCAACGCCGTCCGGGAAGCCATACTGCTGGAGCTGTGCACCGGAGGGACTGTCTTCCTTCCCGGTGCCGCCGGAACGGTGCAGGAGATTTTCCAGGATGCCTGCGAGAACTACTACGGAGCGCCCCAAACCATCAGTCCCATGGTGTTGGTGGGCCGCGAACACTGGGAGCGGACACTGCCCGCATGGCCCATGCTGCAGAGCCTTGCCGCGGGAAAACCCATGGCGGAGAAGATCTTCCTGGTGGACACCGTGGAGGATGCGCTCGCAGTGGTGGCCGGCGCGGCATGAGGTGCGCCTAGAAGTCCTTGCTGCACGGACCTGAGCCGAGCTGGGCCAGGCCGGTCCTGTCGCCGGCAGCGTATTGCCGCACCCAGGACGCCTGGTCAAACATCAGTTGGCGGGGATCGTCCACGTGGTCAAGGCCCACCAGATGTCCCAGCTCATGCATGATCACCGCTACACCGATCTCCTTCCCCTCGGAGGTGTCCACGATGCCGGCGAACTGCGGCGCGTCAAGGGAAACAGTGCCAGTGACATAGGCCTTGTACCCGTTGCTCAATCCAATCGAGGAGCTCCCACCCAGGCCCACGGTTTGGCCGGTCAGGCGGGGTACTTGCTCCGGCGTGCTCCAGGCGATCAGGACGGGCGCCCACCGGTCACCGTATCTGGCCGGCTGGTACCCCTGCCTGTTGGTGGAGGGGACCTCTGAAGAGGGACCGTCATAGATGAATTTCAAACCCGTGGCCACGCTGGCCTGCCGGATGGCCTCTTCCACCAACAGCTGCCAGGAGGGATCGGCCAGGTCCGAGTTCACCACGTAATGGATGGGCCTGCAGGGGGAATACGCCAGGGGAGTGCCGTCCTCTTTCACGGCGAGGAACTTGTAGGAAGTGCTGGTCCGGTTCACGGGCGCCGGGGTTCCCAGCGGTGCATCTGCCTCTTCCAAACCTGGCACAGGGTCCTGGCGTTGCCCGAATGGAACCAGCCCGGGCCGGGGCGCCTGGCTCTGCGTCGCGGAGGAGCCGTACAGGAACCGCTGGAGGTCGCCGCTGAAATAGGCCCCGGCACATACCAGGCCGAGGATGCCCAGGAAGAACAGGATGGCCGCGATGCTGCTGTGCTTGATGGGAGGCGTGGGCTCCGGGGCGTAGTGATGGAGGCTGTTCAGGGGACCGTTCGGGGGATCATGCGGGCGGCGGGGATCGGGGTCCTGCCACTGGGGCGACCCGTAAGGTTCCATGGAACCCCCTGACCTGGAGGCTGCGACGGGAGATGGGGCGCCGCCGTCGGCCGTAATCGCCAGCATAGGTCCGGACGGGCCGGGAGTCCATGGCCAGGGAACCGGCTCTCAGATGTCCTTGCGGCAGGGTGCTGAGGCAAGGAGGTGCAAGCCGGTCAGGTCGCCCGCGGCAAGACCGTCAGGGGCGCCGATCTCGGGATACATCAATTGGACCGGGTCATCAACGTGGTCCAATCCCATGACGTGCCCCAATTCGTGCTGCATGACCGCCAGAACGTAGTCGGCTCCTTCAGGGCTGGCGAGGAGTTCGGAGACCTGGGGTGTGTCCAGCTCCAGGCTGCCCGTGATGTAGCTTTTGGGTCCTTTGTTGAGCGAATACATGGTGCTGCCGCCGGTACCAATGACCTTGTCCGCCAACGCCGGTGCCGCTTCAGGGGTGGTCCACGAAATCAGCAGGGGAGCCCAACGATCGCCGTATTTGGCCGGTTGATAAGGCTCCCGGCGGTCTACCGGCAACTCGTCGGTGGTGCCGTCGTTGACGAACCGGATCCCGGAAGCGGCGGAGACATTGGCGATCGCCGTCTCCAACAGGGCATCGGAGCCCTCCGGTGCGGAGGCGTTGTTCACCACGTAGTGCAACGGCCGGCAGGGCGAGTACCCCACCGGAGTGCCGTCGTCGTTGGTGGCCAGGAACTTATATGAACTGTTGGTGGTGGCGGGCTGCGCCGGCGGGGCCAGCGGGGCGTCCGCCTCCTCCAACCCGGGAGGCGGGGCGTCTTCCGCGCGTGCGGGCGCGGCCTGTTTTTGCGCGCCCGGCGCTGCTCCAGGGACGCTCAAACCCGGGAAAAGGGCCGTGATCCGTGGGTCGCCATGCAAGTAGCCGCTGACCAGCACTGCCACTACAGCGGCAACTGCGGCCATGAGCACACCCCGCAGAATGCGCCACACTGTACCGGCACGCCGGTGTCTGGGCGCACGCGTTTCCCGCTCTGAGTCCACGGTTCTCCATTCCTCACGCCCTGGTCACGCGGGGCAGCGCGGAGGACGAACCAACATTACGGGCTGCGGGGGGAGCCGTCCAAACTAGACGATGGTGGCGCCGAACACCAGGCCCAGCCCGTAGGTGGCGGCAGCTGCTCCCAACCCGATCGCGAGCTGGCGCAGGCCGCGGCTCAGCGGCGAGGTTCCGGACAGCAAGCCCACGACGGCGCCGGTCGCCAGAAGCGCGACGCCCACCAAAGCGCCGGCCACTACCAAGGCGGCGAAGCCGGTCATCCCAAAAATGAAAGGCAGGATGGGAACGATGGCGCCGGAGGCGAAGAAGCAGAAACTGGACATTGCCGCGCCCCACGCCGAGCCAACGGATTCGTGCTCATCGGTGGCAGGCTTCTCAGGCTGCAAGGAAAGGCTGGGATCGCAATCGCAGCTGAACAAGCCCATGCGCTCCGCGGCCCGGTGCTCTGCGGCCTCACGCGTCATTCCGCGGGCTAGGTAGACCAGGACCAATTCGTTGTGCTCGATGTCCAGGGACGGTGCGGCCGTGAGGGTGGCTTGCGTTGGCAACGTAGCGTTGAGTAGTTCGCGCTGGGAGCGGACCGAGACGTACTCCCCGGCGCCCATGGACAACGCGCCAGCCAATAGGCCTGCCACTCCGCTCATCAGCACCACGGGACTGGGCACACCTGTTGCGGCCATGCCCATGACCAGCGAAAGGTTGCTCACCAAACCGTCGTTGGCACCGAAGACCGCGGCCCGGAAAGTTCCGGAGAGCCTGTTCCGTCCACGCGTTGCCAGGCCACGGACAACTTCCTCGTGGATCTGCTCGTCAGCCACCATGGCAGGAGTTGCTGCGGGTTCGGTGCCGTAAGGGGAGCGGCCCTCTGCGCGCTGGGCCAGGGCGAGTACGAAGACTGATCCGAAGTTGCGGGCCAGGAAGCCCAGGAACTGGCTCCGGGCAGATGCTGCCTTGGGCATTCCGGCGTGCTCGCCCAGGAGCTTGAGCCAGTGGGCCTCGTGGCGGCCTTCGGCCTCTGCCAGAGCCAGCAGGATTTGGCGCTCTTCTCCATCGCGTCGCTGGGCGAGTTCGCGGTAGACGGCGGCTTCGGCCCGCTCGTCGGCCAGGTACTGCCGCCAGCGGCGGATGTCCGAGGACGTGGGATGCTGCGAGGCGTTGCCGGGGTCTGCTGTTTCGGGGGCGGGGTCCGGAGCGGGGCTCGACGAACCGTGGGATTCCTGGTGCTTTTGCACTTTTTCTCCTGTGCTGGGTGGGGTAGTTGCGGCCCCATTGCACGCCCCACTGTACCGCGTATTTGCGCGGTTTTTTGGCCGGTATTCCTCAATCGGAATGTTCGGCGCACCGTAATTTTGGGCCCTTGACCCTCGCCTGCGCCGGTGCTCAGATGGAAGGACAGGGGCGGGGCCCACCCCGCACACGGTCACCAGGGCTTTGAGCGGCCCGCGAGACGGAGGTTGCACCATGGACACCACCGAATCACACGCCAACCACCCGGAACGGACCACCATTGAGTCCGACCCGGCCTACGATTACGCCGAAGATCAGCCAGTGGACGAGCCCTGGGTAGAGGAAGTAGACGCCCCGGAGGACGACGAACGCGTGGTTCCCCTGGACGAGTCTGAAGAATTCCGTGAGGAAGACGAGGAGATCTAGGACGGGTCCTGGTCGGTGAGGGTGTAGTGCTGCTGCGCACCCGCCCGTTGGCCGACGGCGGCAACAGTCACCGTGAGGGTCCTGGTCGGCCCGCACCAGCGGGTGGGCCTGACGGCCCGGGCCAACGCCCCCGCGATCAGGTGCGGTTGGGGATGGCGGAACTTCGCCGTTCCGGCTTTTGCCACGATCGTCACCGTGCCGAGGAAGAGATCGACGGCGGGAATCACCGCGACCGTCGAGGCAACGGGGGCCGTGGGCTTGGAAATTGCCGGGTCTGATGAGTCGGCCGGGGTGGTAGCGCCTTGGTACGGCAAGGGACTTCTCCTTGGGGGAGTGCTCTTGCCCGCTCGGTTGTCTCTGGTCCGGGACGGGCCGCTTCCTCATCCGAACCACCCGTGAACATGGGGTTGGTGTGTGGCCAGTCGGAGCTTGGCACCACATCTCTTGAAGCTGGGACAACCCTACCGCACAGCACCCACCCCTCCCTCCTTCCCGTTGTGAGGCCTGCTTTGCGGGCTTTGGCGAGGTTTTAGGGAGCAAAGCGGGCCACCCAACGCCCTCTTCCTTCCCGTTGTGAGGCCTGCTCTGCGGGCTTTGGCGAGGTTTTAGGGAGCAAAGCGGGCCACGCAACGCCCTCTTCCCCGGGGAAAAACAACGGCGGCGCTTCCCCGAAAAGGGGAGGCGCCGCCGTCGAACTTTGTTGTTGGGGTATTGCGTGGGGTCCTACTTGTGGCTGCTGACCGGGTGGGCCTCAGGGGGAAGTTCCTCAGAGACGGCCCCGGCAACGCGCTTGTCCCAGGCCTCACGGACTGCGGGGTCGGTGGGCGGGGTGAGCAGCGAAATCACCACGTAGGCGATGAACGAGGCGGCGAGACCGTAGTAGATCGGCTCGTTGGCGTAGACGCCGTCCGCACTCGGAATGATACCGACGGCGAAGAGGATCAGCAGGGCAAGCGTCAGCACCGAGCCAACTGCCATGGACCACGCGGCGGCGATGCCCGTACCGCGCTTCCACACCAGGCCGCCGAGGATTGCCACGAGGAGGCCGCCGACCAGGATGTCGTAAGCGATGGTGAGGGCAACCACCACGTCCTGTGCGGCCATGGAGATCAGTACGGCCACAACACCGAGTCCAAGGACCCAGTAGCGGTTGGCCTTGACGTCGTGCTCGGGGTTCTCGCTGTCATCGGTGTTGATGGTCTTGCCGAACCAGCTGGCCACGAACGGAACTACGTCGGCGCGTGCAACCGTTGCTGCTGCAATCAACGCTCCGGAAGCGGTGGACATCATGGCGGCAACAGCTGCTGCCATCACCAGGCCGCCGATACCGACGGGCAGGATGTGCGTTGCAACCTCTGCGTAGACAACGTCCTTGCCGAGGTTTGCGACGTCGATATCCGGGAGGGCTACACGGGCAGCCAGGCCGATCAGTGCACCTGCGATGCCGTAGAGGATGCAGTAAACACCGGCGGTGGCGCCGCCCCAGCGTGCAACGGTGGGGGTCTTGGCAGTGAACACACGCTGCCAGATGTCCTGGCCGATCAGCAGGCCCAGGGTGTAGACCACAAAGTACGTGATGATGGTCTGGGTGCCGATGCCGTCGATCTGGAAGAAGCTGTCCTCAAGCCGTGAACGGATGCCATCCATGCCACCGGCTGCGTTCATGACGAACGGGAGCATGAGGAAGAAGATGCCTACGGTCTTGATGATGAACTGCACTTGGTCGGCCAGGGTAATGGACCACATGCCGCCGATGGTGGAGTAGACCAGGACGATCGCGCCGCCGACTGCGATCGCCAGCCAGCGTTCCCAATCGAAGAGGACCACGAAGATGGTGGCGTAGGCGCCGGTGGAGGTTGCGCAGAGCATGAGTGTGTAGGCCAGCATGACGATGCCGGAGGTCTGTGTTGCCCTGCTGCCGTAGCGCAGGCTCAGCATCTGGGAGACCGTGTAGATCTTCAGGCGCTGGATGGTGCCGGCGAACAGCAGGCTGAGCAGCAGGACGCCCGAGCCAATGGCTACGACCAGCCACATGCCGGAGATGCCGAACTTGTAGCCGAGGCCTACGCCGCCCACGGTGGATGCGCCACCGAGGACCACTGCGGCCATGGTTCCTGTGTAAAGGAAGGGGCCCAGGCGGCGGCCGGCCACCAGGAAGTCGCTGTTGTTCTTGGTGCGGGACTTGCCCCACCAGCCGAATGCCAGCATGGCAAGCAGGTACACCACCACGATTGCGATGTTAATAGCCGAAGATTCCATGAACGGTCCTTGGAGCTGATGCACGGAGGTTGGGGTTTTCGACGATACTCCTGCGAAGCGTCGAAGTCTCTGTGCTGACGATTGGAGATTGGGGAGGTGTTGTGTGCCTCACAGACAACACTTGTTGCCTCTGAGGATATGTTGTGATCGGAGTAACAGTCAAGATGCTTTGGTCATGGTTACGCGGATTCTGGCCTTGTTGGCCCGTCTCCCGGCTACTATTGCTCCAATGACAGGGCCACATGACAGGCCTGAAAGGTTCGTGAATGAAGGCTCTCCCCGTTGAACCGAGCAATGTACCCGTTGCCATCGGTTCCAGAATCCGCGCAGCCCGGCAGGCGCAGCGACTCACCATCGAGCAAGTGGCGGACGCTACCGGGCTGACCAAGGGCTTCCTCAGCCGAGTGGAGCGCGATCTGACATCGCCGTCGGTCGCTTCCCTGGTCACCCTGTGCCAGGTGTTGTCGGTCTCGGTTGGCGACTTGTTCGCCGCCCCGGAAACGCACCTGACCAAGCGCGACGACGGCCCCCGCATCTCCCTGGGTGGCCAAGGCATCGTGGAGCGGTTGCTGACGGCACGTTCGGAGCGCCGCCTCCAGATTCTGCAGGCCACCATCGAACCTCGGGGCCGTGGGGAAAACGAGCTCTACGCCGTGGATTGCGATGTGGATGTCCTGCATGTGGTCAAAGGCCGCATCAAGCTGATTCTGACCAACGAGGAGTACGACCTCGAAGAAGGGGACACGCTCTCCTTCCCCGGCCGTGAACCCCACACGTGGATCAACCCCACGGACGAGACCGTCGAGGTGCTCTGGGTCCTGGTGCCAGCGGCGAGCCGCTAGTTCCTTCGAGCCACGGCGCTCCTTCCCGGATACCCCGAATTTTCGGAGCTGTGGTTCTCCTTGCCCTTGCCACTGCCGGGGGTAGGTTCGATTCAGCTGCTGACGAACCGGGGAGGAACGTCGCGAAGCCTTTCCAAGACTGCCCGGATTTCCGCAATAACCCGGTCCGGTTCGTACCAGATTGCCTCCGGCGGATAGCGAAGGACAGAGAATCCCTTGAGTGTGGACGCGTTGTTCCGGAACAGGTCCCGGCGCAGGGAAGCCCGGTCCGCATGGAAAGCGAAGCCGTCCACCTCCACAATGAGCATTCCTTCGATCAGGAAGTCCACGCGGCCGATGCCTGGGAGTTGCACCTGGGCGTCATAGCCAATCCCGTGGGCTTTGAACAGGTACTGGGCGTCAACTTCCACGATGGATTCGGCCCGCAGATCGAGTTCTTGAAGGATCACCAGAGCCGGCCGCGACTTGTCTGCAGAGAGTTCCTCCCGCAGCAGGGCCAAGGGCACTCCGTGAAGCCGAACAGCCGAAACCGCCATTGCTGCTGCGGCGTTGGGCTCGAGGCATCCGAGCGAGTGAATCACGGCATCCTCCACGCCCGCGACGGGAAGTGTTGGATCGCCGTCGAACCTCACGGTCCGGTGCCGCACGAAACCTGATCCATGGCCGTGGTTACACGCCAAGTGGTGCCGTTCGGGCGGCCTCCTGAGCCACAGACCGTAGTGGCCGGCGGCGCTCGCGCACGTCACTTTGGCGTTGTTCCGGATCGCCGCGGCAAATTCCGCCCTGCAGCCCTTGAGCATGAAGACGCCACGGCGCGGTTGCCCGGCTCCCTGCGTGGGCAGCCGGGCAACGTCCGTACGAGAGTAGCCTGCGGCCAGGAGTTGCCCGGTCCGGGCCACGCCGCCTACTTTTTGAAGGTATTGGAGAGCATCCATCCAGCAAGTCCACCGGGACTGAGGGGGCGCAGGGAATGCCGGGGTGCCCGTATGTGGGTAACCCAGGAGGCTTTCCGGATTCGTGATGGGTGCGTTCCTTCCCGGTTGCCTCGGGTGGTGGGTGCGTTCCTTCCCGGTTGCCTCGGCGCAGGAGGCCCAAGGCTGATCCCTGGATACGGGAATCCGGGATCCATGCTCCCCGCTCCCGCCAGGAAGTGGGGAGGAACGCGGCGAGGGTGGGAGCGGTCAGCCGACGTGCACCCAAGGCCGGCGGGTGATGTCCGGCTCTGCCTCCCGCAGCACTTCACGGGTCACCGGGGCAATCTCGCCTTCCCCGAAGAACAGGAATTTGCTGAGGTTGGAGATCGGGTTGCCCTCGGTCCAGCGGAAGTAGATGTGCGGCATGAACCCAGTGACGTCGCGGATGTGGAGCAGCACTGCGGCAACGGTATTGGGAACGTTGTTGCTGTGCACTTCAAGGATCTTGAAGCCGTGCCGCGTCTTGCCGACCACCTTAAGTTCCTGTTCGAAGTCCGAACTGTCGTCCACGATCACTTCAATAAAGACGGCGTCGCAATCGACAGGTAAGTGGCTTGCCTCTTGGGCGTGCTGGAGCTTCTCGCGGTACCGGCTGGCGCTGAGGTGTTTTGGTTCATGGGCGATGATCCGGACCGGCCCTTCGGAAGCGTTGGCGGTGAATTCCAAGGCTTTCTCGTCCATCTTGATGTGGGTTGCCCGGAGCTCGAAGGCGCGCCTCATGCGGGATATGAAGCTGACCACCATGATGCCCAGGATGAAGAGAGCCGCGATTTTCAGGCCGTCGGGACGCTCGATCGAGTTCACCACCGTGGTGTAGACGAAAACCAGGGATATGATCCCGAAGCCAATGACTTGGCCCCGTTGCTTCTTCCGGCGGGCGGACAGGGTGACAGCGATGGATGCGGACGTGATCAGGACCAGCACGCCTGTGGCGTAGGCGCCGCCCTGGGCGTTGACGTCGGCTTTGAAGATGACGGTGACGATGAACGCGATGACCGTAAACACCAGGACCAATGGGCGCAGCGCCCTGGCCCACGCCGGAGCCATTCCGTAGCGCGGCAGGTAGCGGGGGACCAGGTTCAGCAGTCCGGCCATGGCAGATGCTCCGGCGAACCAGAGGATGGCGATGGTGCTGATGTCGTAAACGGTGCCGAAGCCGTCGCCGAGGAACTTGTGGGCAAGGTAGGCGAGGGCGCGTCCCTCCGCTTTGCCGCCTTCCTGGAATTCGGCTGCCGGGATCAGCATGATCGTGGTGAAGCTGGAAGTGATGAGGAAGGTGCTCATGATGATTGCTGCGGTGGTGAGCAGTTTGTGGGCGCCCTTGATCCGCCCCGCGGGGTTTGCTTCGGTGTCTGCAGGGTGGCCCTTGATCTGCGGCATGACGGCTACACCGGTTTCGAATCCGGAGAGTCCCAGTGCCAGGCGCGGGAAGACCAGGAGGGCCAGCGCAACCATCATGATCGGATCGCCGTGGGACGTGGTGAGGGCGCTCCACCAGTCCGAAATGACGTGTGCCTCAGTAAAGAGGTGGCTGATGGACACGAGGATGACCACCAGGTTCAGGGCCAGGAATGCGGCCACGAGGACTACGGCCACGTTGATGGCTTCCTTGAATCCGCGCAGGAAGACCACACCGAGCCCGGCGATCAAGGCAAGCGTGATGACCACCTGCTGACCTTCCAAAAAGTGCGGGGCGAAGGGGTTCTCGATCAAGTGGGCCGTGGCGTCGGCTGCTGAAAGGGTGATGGTGATCATGAAGTCCGTTGCGGCGAACCCCAGGCGGGCCAGGACGAAGAGCTTGCCGCCCCAGCGGGGGAGGAGCCGCTCCAGCATCGCGATGGAGCCTTCTCCGCGGGGACTTTCCTTAGCCACGCGTCGGTAAACGGGCAGGGCGCCGGCCAGGGTCGCCAACACCAGGAGGAGGGTGGCCAAGGGGGAGAGCAGCCCGGCGGCAAGCGCGGCAATGGCGGGCTGGTAGCCCAGGGTGGAGAAGTAGTCCAGGCCGGTGAGGCACATGACCTTCCACCAGGCTTGCGGCTTATGGGAGTCCGAGGGGCGGCCGTGGGGGCCCTGCCTCTTGCCCGAGGTGTCCGGCATTCCCTCCAGCAGCCAGGGCTTGAGCTGGAAGGAATTCTTCGGCCGGTTGGCCGGATCGGCCGGAGGCCTCGACAAGGTGGTCACTGTGTCCTTTCGTGCAGCACTGTGCTGCTTCCGCAAGGAGCGTATGACCGCTTTCGACGCCGGGACCCCGGTTTTTATGGAATCTTTACGCCTGCTGTGACGGGCATCTCATGACGCCCGCCTTCAAATCAGATGTGTAAACAAGTGATGCATATTAGACAACTTTGAGTGTATGATGGGTGTCACAGTCATCCCAGCTATCCACTAAGGAGTGGCGCATTTTGGAAGAGCTCCGTATTGAGGCCAACGGCAACCTTGGTCCCATCGATTCATCCCGCATCCCGCGTTATGCCGGTGCCGCCACCTATGCCCGCCTGCCCCGCCTGGACCAGGTCTCCAAGGCCGACGTCACTGTTGTTGGCGTCCCCTTCGACTCCGGCGTTTCGTACCGCCCCGGCGCGCGCTTCGGCGCCAACCACGTACGCGAGGCCAGCCGTCTGCTGCGCCCGTACAATCCCGCCTGGGACGTCAGCCCGTTCGAGAACGTCCAAGTCGCCGACGCCGGTGACATGGCCGTCAACCCGTTCAACATCAACGAAGCCATCGAGACCATCCAGCAGAACGCCATGGACCTCACGGCCAACGGCAGCAAGCTGGTCACCCTTGGTGGTGACCACACCATTGCCTTGCCGCTCCTCCGCGCAGCAGCAGAGCGTGCCGGTGAACCCATCGCCATGCTCCACTTCGACGCCCACCTGGACACCTGGGACACCTACTTCGGCGCCGAGTACACACACGGGACACCGTTCCGCCGCGCAGTCGAGGAAGGCATCCTGGATACCGAAGCCATCAGCCACGTGGGTACCCGCGGCCCGCTGTACGGTAAAAAGGACCTCGACGACGACCACCGCTTCGGCTTCGGCATTGTCACCTCCGCTGATGTCTACTACCAGGGTGTCCTGGAGACGGTTGCAAAGATCCGGGACCGCATCGGCAACCGTCCGCTGTACATCTCGGTGGACATCGACGTCCTGGATCCGGCACACGCCCCGGGAACCGGCACCCCTGAAGCCGGTGGCATCACCAGCCGCGAGCTCCTGGAAATCATCCGCGGTTTCCGTGGCATGAACCTCGTTGGCGCGGACGTCGTGGAAGTCGCCCCCGCATACGACCACGCTGAAATCACCGGCGTTGCAGGCAGCCACGTGGCCTATGAACTGGTAACCCTCATGGCGGACAACGCCGTTGAAGGGGATCGCCACGGCGCTCCGAACGGCTATGCACAGCAGGCTCTTGGCGCACGCATTGCAGAAATCGCGCAGGCAACGGGAGCGGCCGGGGATCAGCGATGATCGATTTCGACCCCGGCACGGCAGCCGCTGCTGCAGGTGGGGACGCTGGCACCAATCAGCGCAACGGTGGGGACCTCGTCGTCGAGACCCTCGAGGCGCTGGGCGCGAAGACCGTTTTCGGTATCCCGGGCCAGCACGCGTTGGGTCTGTTCGACGCGATGGGCCGCGGCAACCTGCACTTCGTCTCTTCCCGTGTGGAAAACAATTCCGCATTCGCAGCTGACGGGTACTCCCGCGCCACCGGCGAGGTGGGTGTGCTGTTCCTGTCCACGGGACCGGGCGCGCTGACCTCCCTGGCCGGTTTGCAGGAGGCTTACGCCACGGGTGTTCCCATGGTGGTTGTGGCCAGCCAGATCCCGCTCGACGGCCTGGGCGCACGCCGTAAAGGCATGCTGCACCAGCTCGATGACCAGAAGGCTTCGGCCGCGAACGTCACCAAGAGCCAGCGGCTGATCCAGCATGCCTCCGGAATCCCGTCGGCCATCCAGGACGCCTGGACCGAAGCCATTTCCTCGCCGCAGGGCCCGGTCTGGATCGAAATCCCGCAGAACGTCCTGCTGGATCCGATCATGGTTCCGCCGGTTGAGGATGCGCTCGCCGAGGCATTCGACAACCCGCCCCGCGTGGAGTTGATCCGCGAGGCCGTGAAGTGGCTTTCGACGGCGGAACGTCCCGCGATCATCGCAGGTGGCGGTACGCGCCGTGGCCGGGCTGAGAAGTCGCTGCTCTCGATCGCCGAGCAGCTTCGCGCCCCGGTCATTTGCACTCCCGGTGGCAACGGTGCGTTCCCGTGGACCCACGAGTTGTCCTTGCAGTCGTGGATCGAAGACCGGTATATGACCGACGTCCTTGAAGACGCCGACGTGCTGATCGTGATCGGCTCATCCCTGGGTGAAGTGACCTCGAACTACTTCACGTTTGAGCCTCGCGGCCGGATCATCCAGATCGACGCCGAGCCGCGGGTCCTCGAATCCAACCGGCCAGGCCTGGGCATCCGTGCCGACGCCGGCCAGGCACTCGCAGCCCTGGACGAAGCCCTCGCAGCAGCAGGGGCTTCGGAGGCAACCAAGCGGGATTGGCATGGCAGCAGCCCGGAAGACGTGGTCAAGGAATCCCTGGCCAAGGTTAAGGCACGCCTGGAATCACAGGACCTGGCCAAGGAACTGAAGTTCATGGCCGACATCCGCGAGGCCGTCCCGGCCGACATGCAAACCTTCTGGGACATGACCATCTCCGCGTACTGGGGCTGGAGCTGCTGGGACGCCCGGCAGGGCCAGTTCCACTCTGCACAGGGCGCCGGTGGCCTCGGCTACGGCTTCCCGGCAGCAATCGGCGGTGCCGTGGGTTTGGAAACGACCGGCAAACTCAACGGTTCTGCACGTGTGCTTGCAGTTTCCGGCGACGGTTCCTCCATGTACTCCATCTCCGAACTCGCCACCGCCAAGCAGCACAACGTCCCGGTCACCTGGTTGATCGTGGACGACGGCGGCTACGGCATCCTGCGCGAATACATGGTGGGGGCCTTCGGCCAGGCCACGGCCACCGAGCTTGCCCGCCCGGACTTCGTCAAGCTTGCTGAGTCCTTCGGCGTCCCGGCCCGCCGGGTTGCCCCGGAGGAAGTGGGGGACGCGCTGAAGGCATCCTTTGCAGCGGACGGACCCAACGTCGTCGTGGTTGAAACGCTTTTGAAGATGTTCGGCCCCACGCATTTGGACGACTAGACACGCAGTTCAGCCAGCCCCCGCACGGTGATCCGTGCGGGGGCTGACTTTTATCCTGACACTCAGTCGAGTTCGCGCTCGGTGCCCTCCGGTGTGAGTTTCACGGCAACAACCGCCGCAAGCATCGCAGCGATCCAGAACACTGCAATAAGCCACAGGCCACCACCGGTCGCGAGGCTTAGGCCGGCGACGATCATGGGAGTAAAACCGGCACCAATCATCGAGGCACCTTGATACGCCAGCGAAGCGCCCGTGTAACGGTTGCGGGTGGGGAACTGTTCTGCAACGTAGGCAGCAATAGGTCCGTAGAGGAAACCTTGCACGAGGCCATTGCCCAGCACGATGGCGAGGGCAAATGCCCACAGTTCGCCGTTGTTGATGAGCACCAGGATGGGGTAAGCCAGGACGGCGCCCAGCAGCGACGCTCCAATGAGGACACGGCGTCGGCCGATCCTGTCGCTGAGGCGTGCCGAGTAGAAGCAGATAATCAAGGTCAACAGTGCCGCGAACGCCTTGATGTTCAGGATGCCGTTCTTGTCGGCGCCGTTTTCCACGGCAACCGATACACCCCACACGGTAGTCATCGACTGGCACACATAGAACGCTGTGGTTGCGAGCAAACCGAGTACCACGGCGCGGCGGTTGTTCTTGAGGACGTCAAGAAGGGGCACCCGCCGTTTGGCTCCTTCTGCTTCAAGTTTCTGGAAAGCAGGAGTCTCGGAGACTTTGAGGCGAATGACCATGCCGACGGCGATCAGCGCGGCACTGAGCAGGAACGGCACGCGCCAACCCCAGGCCAGGAAGTCCTCGCCGGAGAGCGCTGCGAACAGGGACAACGCGAGTGTGCCCAGGATTGCTCCCGCCGGGCCGCCGGCATTGGCGAAAGCTGCCGCGAATCCACGGTGCTTCTTGGGCGCATGCTCTATGGCCATCAATGCAGCGCCACCCCACTCGCCGCCAACCGCGACGCCCTGAACCAGGCGCAGTGCCACCAGCGCAATGGGCGCGGCAATGCCGATCTGGGCCGTGGTTGGCAACAAACCGATCATCGTGGTCCCGAAGCCCATGATGAGCATGGAGAGAACCAGCATCTTCTTTCGGCCCACCCTGTCGCCGAAGTGGCCGAAGATGAGGCCTCCAAGGGGGCGGGCAACATAGCCGACGGCGAGAGTGACAAAGGAGGCGAAGAGCGCGAAGCCAGGACCCAGGTTGGCGAAGAACACCTTGTTGAAAACCAGGCTGGCGGCCGTGGCGTACAGCATGAAGTCGTAGTACTCGATGGCACTGCCGATGAAGCTGGAGGCAAGGATGCGGCGCATGTCCTTGGACTTCATGGAGGCTTGGGGCGTGTCCGTTGCAGTTCCGGGCAGGGTGTCCTGCGGTGATGCTGAGCTCATGTGATTCCTCACGGTGGTTAGGGTTCGCTCATCAGCGCTGACGGGCGAACGGAATGACGTCGAGATCGTTGGGGACGGTGAATGTTCCGGTGAAGTGTTCTTCGGCTTCGAGCCAAACGGATGCGGAGGCCGAGCCGGGTACGAGGTGATGCAGGGCGAGGTGCCTGGCGCCTGCGGCTTCGGCCAGTTTCGCTGCCTCGCGCACGCTCGTGTGGGACTTGTAGTGGTGGTCCCGGGCGGCCCGGCTGCCGTCGTCGGTCTTGTCCGCGTACAGCGATTCCACCCAGGCGAAGTCGATGGCCTCATGCAGCAGCAGGTCCGTGTCCTGGGCCAACGTGATCATGTTCTGTGTGTAGGCGGTGTCGCCGGAAATAGTCACGGAGCCCTCGGTGGTCTCAAAGCGGAAGGCAAACGCCGGAGCAACCGGTGGGTGTTCCACCAGGATGGCCGTTACGATCACCAGCTCGTCGCGGTAGACCTCGAACGGTTCCATGTCCGGCGTCGGATTGTTGTTGGGGTGGTACCCGGACCCGGCCGGTACCTGGATATCTTCGGCGTTGAAGATGTCGAGCGGGCTGGGCCTGAGGCTGTCCAGGATGCGGTCATTGAGGTCCGTAGCGTGGGCGGCCATCAATTGCTCGAACATCTGCCGGGTACCCGGCGTCGGATTCTCCGGCGCCAGCGGAAGAGGCTCGACGACGGCGCGTGGCGACACCGGGGGCAACTCGTCCCGGTTGCCCGGCCCAATGATTTTGACCGGGTTTTCGCTCCGATCGGCGAGGGCATACAGTCCGAAAATGCCAAGGCCTGCGAGATCGTAGACGTGGTCCGAGTGCAGATGCGTGATGAAGAGCGCCCGAAGATCCTTAAGCTCGAGCCCGGATTGGCTGAGCCGGCGTCCGGCACCTTGGCCGAAATCGACCAGGTAGAAGGCGTCACCCACCACCACGGCAGTTGCGATTCCCGTGCGCTCGCCGGAGTCCGCTGCCGCCCACCAACGGGGGCCGCCGGCCGTGCCCAGGGTGATCACGTGTGGTTTCAGGGATGACGTCGTCGTCATTGTTTCTCCTTGCAGTTCTTGGCTTTCTTCAAGTGTGGCCGGGCTCACGTGACTTGTATAATCAATCAATTCAAAGAAGTTCATAAGGAGGACTGATGGCTGAGTTCACGCTGCGCCAGCTCGAGTACTTCGTGGCCGTCCTCGATCACGGATCCCTCACCAAGGCTGCGAGCGAAAGCAATATTTCCCAGGCCGCAGCGTCCATGGCCATTGCCCAATTGGAGAAGAGCCTCGGTCTGGACCTGCTGATCCGGACCCGCGCCAAGCGTGTGGAGCCGACGGCGGCGGGAATCGAGCTGGGGCTGCGGGCGCGCCGGATCCTCAGGGAGACTGCGGACCTGCGGGGCGGTGCGCTCCTGGGATCGCATGAGGAGATGCGCGGACGGGTCTCCATTGGCTGCATGGTGGCCATTTCGCCCCGGGTCATCCCGGAGCTTATTGGCTACTTCGCCGAGAAGTGGCCCGAGGTGGAACTCGACTTTGTGGAGGGCGCGGCCGAAGATCTGCAGAAGGCTGTAGGGGAGGGGGAGCTGGACCTTGCCTTCGTCTACTCCCTGCAAGTGGTGCCCGGCGTCGACGTCGTCAAGGTGGTGGAGTCGCGTCCCCAGTTCATGCTCGCGGCCGGCCACCCCTTGGCGGGAAGTGCGTCGCTCAGCTTCGCGGATCTTGCGGACGAGGACGTCATTCTCTTCAACGTGCCGCCGAGCGCCGAACGCGTTACGGCTATGTACCTTGCGGCGGGGATCGAGCCAAGGGTTCGCTGGAAAAGTGTGGTGGCGCAGACCATTCGCGGCGTGGTGGCCAGCGGGAGGGCGATTTCCGTGACCCACGCATGGCCGGGAGTGGCTCCTGTTTATGCCGACGCCAAGGTTGCGCTGGTGCCCATCAAGGATGAGCTTCCCGAGAGTTGGCTTGTTGCCGCCGTGCCTCCTGGAATCAAGCGGGCGCGCCGGGTGGATGAGGTCATAGGAGCCGCGATTCACCTGGCAGGCTGAACCCCGGAGCCATCTTTAGTTTCCCAAAGCAATCAAATTAGGTTATAGTTGCTTTAGGCAAACAAAAAGAGGGGTGTTTTCCATGTCCGTCGGTTCTGCCACAGCAACCGATCTTGTGCATCAAATCTTCGATCTCCAACGCACCCTGCGCTGCGTGGTCACCGCCCACATGGCCCGCGTTCCCGACGTCGGAATGGCAGTTCAGGGCGTCATGCGGTTCATCGGCGAGGGGGAGACCCGCGCTACGCATCTGGCCACGCGCCTGGGCGTCAGCGCCCCGGTCCTCAGCCGGCACGTCACGGAGTTGGAGGATCTGGGGTTCGTGGTCAGGCGGCCGGACCCGGCCGACGGCAGGGCCCAACTCCTTGCCTTGACGCCCGAAGGGGCAGCGAAACTGCGCGAATTTGAAGAACAACGCAGCGTGAGACTGCGGGATTACCTGGCGGATTGGAGCGAGGCTGACGCCCTCGAGGCCTCCCAGGTCATCAACAAACTCACAGAGTCCCTCAAGGACTCAATCCGGGCAACGGCGGCCGGCTCCACCACAACACACCAGACAGCTTAGGAGCCACCATGGCCACACCAGCAGTTCAGAACACCAAGGCGGCGGACGCCTCAGTCAGCACCGCGGCCATCAAAGCCGCAGCACCCATGACCCACCGGCAGATCATGGAAGCCCTCACGGGCCTCCTCGCGGCCTTCTTCACCGCGATCCTCAGCAGCACCATTGTTGCCAACGCGCTGCCCACCATCATGTCCGAGCTCAAGGGCACGCAAACCGATTTTGCCTGGGTCATCACGGCCGCATTGTTGGCGAACGCGGCCACCACCCCCATCTGGGGCAAGCTCGCGGACCTCTTCGACAAGAAGCTCCTGGTCCAGCTGAGCATCATCATCTTCGTAGCCGGTTCGGTCATGGCCGGCCTCTCCGAAACCATTCCACTCCTGCTGACCGCACGCGTCATCCAGGGTGTTGCCATGGGTGGCCTCACCGCCTTGGCCCAGGCCATCATCGGATCGATGATTCCGCCCCGCGACCGCGGCAAGTATTCCGGTTACATGGGTGCCGTCATGGCCGTGGGTACTGCCGGTGGCCCGCTGCTGGGTGGCTTCATCGTTGACAGCCCCCTCGGCTGGCGCTGGACGTTCTTCGTCTGCGTGCCGCTGGCCGTCGTCGCGCTCATCCTGCTTCAGGTGACCCTTAAGATCGAGCACATCAAGCGTCCTGCCAAGATCGACTGGTTGGGCTCCATCCTGCTGACCTCGGGCGTCAGCCTGCTCCTCATCTGGGTTTCCTTTGCCGGCAACCCTGACTACTATGACTGGTTCTCCTGGCAATCAGCCCTCATGGTGGGTGGCGGTGTAGCGCTGCTGGCCGTCCTGGTGTTCGTGGAGACCAAAGTGGCGCAGCCGATCATCCCGCTTAAGATCATCTCCGAGCGCACCACCGCCCTGGCCATCATTGCCTCCGTTGCTGTCGGTATCGCCATGTTCGGTTCCTCCACCTTCCTGGGCCAGTATTTCCAGGTAGCCCGCGGCGCCACGCCCACCGAAGCCGGCCTGCTGACGCTGCCGATGATTGCCGGCAACCTGATCGGTTCGGTCGCCTCCGGTGTCCTGATCAGCCGCTTCGGTAAGTGGAAGAGGTTCCTGATTGCAGGCTCCGTCCTCCTGATCGGCGGTCTCGCATTCGCCGGAACCATGGACCACACCACTGAACTCTGGATTGTTGCCATCTACACCGGCGTGTTCGGCCTGGGCCTGGGCATGCTGATGCAGAACCTGGTCCTCGCTGTCCAAAACACCGTCCAGGCGAAGGACATTGGAACCGCCAGTGCTTCGGTGGCCTTCTTCCGCTCGGTGGGTGGCGCGATCGGCGTATCCGTCCTGGGTGCCATCATGTCCAACCACGTGAAGGACCTGGCCGTTGAGGGCATGGCAGCTGCCGGCATTCCAGTCCAGGGCGGCGGCTCCGGAGCCAGCATGGACCTGGCCGACATGCCTGCCCCCATCGCTGACATCATGCGCGCTGCCTATGGTGATGCGACCGCCCAGATCTTCCTGATCTCCGCGATCATCAGCGTTGTGGCCCTTCTGGCAGTGCTGTTCATCAAGGAACGCCCCCTGCGGCGGACCGTGGATGCCGCACCGGAGAAGGAACTCATGGCGACCGCTTCCGGCGATGCCGGGATGTCTCTGGATACCTCCTCCCTGGACGCCGTAAAAGAGGACGGAATGAAAGCGCACGACGACGCCGCCGGTAACTTGGGTGCCGGGCAGGGGCTTCCGGTGGGGGAACGGCAGGTTCCGAAAGCCGGACACCCTGCCCCACGCCAGGATTCCGGATCCGACCTCGACCTTGAGTTCGCCCGGATCCTTACCCAGGAACGCCCGCACGCTGCCAGTAATGTCAGAGCGGCCAGTGACGTCAGGGCTGCCAGCGACGTCAAGGCGGCAAGTGACGTCAAAGCTGCCAGTGACATCAAGGACGTCCAGGAGCAGTTGTCCCGCACGCAGTATGTCCTGGCCGAACAGCAACTGCAGCTAAGCCGCGCCAACGTGGAACTGCAGGCGAGGTTGCGGGAACAGCAGGCCATTGCCGAACAGCAGGCCAATACTGCCGAGGAGCTCGCCGCCATCCGCAAGGAACTGAAGCGCGAACGCCGGCAGCAGGAACGCATGGCGCTGCTGCTCCTGCAAGGCGTGGAAGCCCGGCCTGAGCACGGCAAGCACGCAGGGTGATTCTGAAGTAAATGACTGCCCCGCTCGAAGCAGCGGAAACAAGGCGCCGGTTGGAATTCCAGCCGGTGCCTTGTTGACTCTGCCTCCCGATGTTCCTGCGCCGGCGGGACGATGTTCCTGCGCCGGCGGGAGCATCAGCGACACGGCAAATACTCCGCTGGGATGATCTTTTCCGTAAGTTGTTTCGCCGGAGCAAAGGATTTCGTAGAGTAGGGAGGCTAATACTGTCAGCCCTTGCTGCAACACTTTCTCTTATCTCATTCGTGCACTTTTTCTAAGGACCCGTGGGCATGCTTGTCACCCTTATACGGCGCTACTCCAAGCCGTATTTGCCGCAGATTGTGGCCGTGCTGATCTTTCAGTTGGCGTCCACCATCGCCACGCTCTACCTTCCCAGCCTCAACGCCAAAATCATTGACGAGGGTGTTTCCCGCGGCGATACCGACTTCATCTGGCAGACGGGCGCGCTCATGCTCGCCGTTGCCCTTGGTCAGGTGCTCGCTGCCATCATCGCCGTGTACTTCGGCTCCCGCGTTGCCATGGCGATCGGCCGGGACCTGCGCCGCAGCGTGTACCGGCAGGTCAGCAGCTTCTCCGCGCAGGACGTCAACAAGTTCGGTGCCCCTACGCTGATCACCCGCGGAACCAACGATGTCCAGCAGGTTCAGATGCTGGTCCTCATGGGCCTGAACTTCATGGTGTCCACGCCCATCATGTGCATCGGCGGCATCATCATGGCCCTCCGCGAGGACCTCAACCTTTCCTGGCTTGTATGGGTTTCCGTGCCCGTCCTGGTAGCCGTGGTGGGTTACCTTGTGGTCCGGCTCATGCCGCTCTTCCGTTCCATGCAGACCAAGATCGACGCCATCAACGGAGTGCTGCGCGAACAGATCATCGGTATCCGCGTGGTCCGCGCTTTTGTTCGTGAACCCCACGAAGCCAAACGCTTCGGCAACGCCAACGAAGACCTCACGGCCGTGTCCGTAAAGATCGGCAACCTGTTCGTCCTGATGTTCCCGGCGATCGGGATGATCCTCCACCTCTCGACTGCCGCCGTCTTGTGGTTCGGTGGCCAGCGCGTCGACTCCGGTGAGATGCAGGTGGGCGCCCTGACAGCGTTCCTGCAGTACCTGCTGCAAATCCTGATGGCTGTCATGATGGGCACGTTCATGGCCATGATGATTCCCCGCGCCTCTGTCTGTGCAGACCGCATCGGCGAGGTGCTCGACGTCGAGCCTTCCATCCATAACCCCAGCGCGCCGGTGGTTCCGGCCGAGAAGAAGGGGCGGGTGGAGTTCCGCGACGTTACGTTCAAGTACCCCGGAGCCGAGGCTCCCGTGCTGAGCAACATCTCGTTCACTGCCGAGCCGGGCAAGACCCTGGCCATCATCGGTTCCACGGGTGCCGGCAAGACCACCTTGGTCTCGCTGCTCCCGCGGCTTTACGATGTCGCCTCCGGTGATGTACTGCTCGACGGCGTCCCCGTCACCGCCATGGATGCCTCGGAGATCACCAGCCGAGTATCGGCCGTGCCGCAGAAGCCCTACCTTTTCTCCGGAACCATCGAGCACAACCTCCGCTTCGGCAAACCCGATGCCACCGACGAGGAACTTTGGGACGCGCTGGAAACAGCCCAGGCCAAGGGTTTCGTGGAGGAAAAGTCCTCAGGTTTGAACCGACGCATCGCCCAGGGCGGAACCAACGTCTCCGGCGGACAACGCCAGAGGCTTTCCATCGCCCGGGCCTTGGTCACCAAGCCCAACGTCTACCTGTTCGACGACTCCTTCTCCGCCCTGGACGTCGCCACTGACGCCCGGCTTAGGAAGGCCCTGAAGGCCAAAACCCGGGATGCGACGGTCATCATTGTGGCCCAGCGCGTCTCCACCATCGCGGATGCTGACGAAATCCTTGTGCTGGATAACGGGCGCATCGTTGACCGCGGTACCCACGACGAACTCCTGGAGACGTCACCGACGTACCAGGAAATCGTTGAATCCCAGCTGAGCGTGGAGGAAGTGGCATGAGCGAGCAGAACCAGCAGAAGAAGCGTGGCTGGGCCGCCAAAGCCGAGGCCGCCAAGGATGCCAAGGCAACAGCCGAGGCCGAGGTGGCAACAGAGGTCCTGGACGACGACGACTTCGTAGAAGAGGAATACGTTCCTTCGGAGGCCGACGGCGGCATGTTCGGCGATGTTCCGGCCAAGAAAGCAAAGGCGTTCTGGCCCTCGGCCAAGCGCCTCATGGGCCTGCTGAAGCCAGAGAGCGTCGGCGTGTACATCGTGATCGGCCTCGTGGTGGTCTCAGTTGTCCTCAACGTCATCGCCCCCAAGGTCCTTGGCAACGCCATGGACGTCATTTTCGGTGGCGTCATGGGCAAGCAGATCCCCGAAGGGGTCTCCCAGGAACAGTTCGTCGAGCTGATGCGCCAGCAGGGGCAAGGCAACTTCGCGGACATGGTGTCCAAGATGGAGCTCACCAACGGAATCGATTTCCCCAAGCTGACGTTCCTGATTTCGATCGTGCTCCTGATGTACTTCGTGGCCAACATCTTCCTGTGGGCCCAAGGCTGGTTGCTCAACCGGATCGTCATGCGGGTCATCAAGCAGCTCCGCAACGATGTACAGAAGAAGCTGAACCGGCTTCCGCTGAACTACTTCGACACCCGCCAGCGTGGTGACATCCTCTCCCGCGTTACCAACGACGTCGACAACGTCCAGCAGGGCCTGCAGCAGGCTTTCGCTCAGCTGGTCAGCTCCGTGCTGACCGTCCTGGGCATCACCGTCATGATGTTCATCGTGTCCTGGGAGCTGGCTTTGATCGCCCTGATCGCGTTGCCGCTCTCCGGCATCGTGGCAGGTGTCATCGGCGCGCGCAGCCAGAAGCTCTTCGCGGCACAGTGGAAGAACACCGGTACCCTCAACGGACAGATCGAGGAATCGTTCTCCGGGCACGACCTCGTGAAGGTGTTCGGCCGTGACGCGGACATGCTGGAGCGTTTTGATGAGAAGAACGAGGAACTTTACAAAGCCTCCTTCGGCGCGCAGTTTGTTTCCGGCGTGATCTTCCCGGCCATGAACTTTGTGTCCTACCTGTCCTATGTAGGCATCGCAGTGGTAGGCGGCCTTCGGGTGGCTTCGGGCTCCATGAGCCTGGGCGATGCCACGGCATTCATCCAGTACTCCCGTGAGTTCACCCAGCCGCTGGGGCAGATCGCCGGTATGGCGAACATGCTCCAGTCCGGCGTAGCCTCAGCCGAGCGTGTCTTCGAGTTCCTTGACGCTGAGGAAGAGGTAGAGGAGAACGGCACCCGCCACCTGCCCGCCAAGACCGACGGCCACGTCGAGTTCGAGCATGTTTCGTTCAGCTATGTGGAGGACAAGCCGCTCATTGAGGATCTGTCCTTCGCTGCAGAACCGGGGCACACCGTTGCAATCGTTGGACCAACAGGTGCCGGCAAGACCACCCTGGTAAACCTCGTCATGCGTTTCTACGAGCTCAACGCCGGCCGGATCACTTTGGATGGTGTGGACATTAAGGACCTCACCCGTTCCGAGCTCCGGTCCAAGGTGGGCATGGTGCTGCAGGATGCCTGGCTCTTCGGCGGGACCATCTACGACAACATCAAGTACGGCAACCTGGACGCCACAGAGGACCAGATCATGGAAGCAGCCAAGGCCACGTATGTGGACCGGTTCGTCCGTGCACTGCCTGACGGCTACCAGACGATCATTGATGAAGAAGGAAACAACGTCAGTGCCGGTGAGAAGCAGCTCATCACCATTGCCCGCGCGTTCGTTTCCGATCCTTCCCTGCTGATCCTGGACGAAGCCACCAGCTCCGTTGATACCCGCACCGAGTTGCTGCTGCAGAAGGCCATGGCCGCCCTCCGCACGGACCGGACCAGCTTTGTGATCGCACACCGGCTCTCCACCATCCGGGACGCCGATACCATCCTTGTCATGGAGAACGGCAAGATCGTGGAGCAGGGCAACCACGCCCGGTTGCTCGCCCTCCAAGGGGCGTACTACCGGCTGTACATGTCCCAGTTCGCGGGTGAGGAAGAGACCGCCGTGGACGATTCGACGGCGGTGCACAGCTGAGCACCGAAGCACTGACGGAGTCCGTGGCACCCCGGCGCATGGAGGTTTCAGTACCCATGCGCTGGGGTGACATGGACGCCTACGGGCACATCAACAACGTCCAGATCGTCCGGATGTTGGAGGAAGCCCGTATTGCGGCCTTCGGTCCACCCCGCGGAGCAGGCCTTCCCGGCGTAGAGCCGCCGGCTGCCCTGTTCAACGATGTCGATGAAGGCACCATGACCCTCGTGGTCGAACACAAGGTCCGGTACGTCAGGACCTTGGATTACCGCAATATTCCGGCCGTAGTGGAAATCTGGGTGGGGGCGATCAAGGGTGCGAGCTTCGATCTGCACTACGTCATCAAGGATCCCGTTACCCGGGAAGACTGCGTCAAGGCCACCACTCATTTGGCTTTCGTAGCCGAAGCCACCGGACGGGTCCTCAGGCTCACTCCGGAGCAAAAGGAAAAGCTCGGGCGCTATCAAGCCTGACGAGTTTTTGTACAGTTGATGCCCTTAAGGAGCCTTCTTAGGGGCATTACCTGTACAAAAACTGCGCGTAGAGTTTCAGCATGAAACTTGAAATTGCCGTGGTCAGTGCCGTCGGCGCAGGTGCCGCCGCTTCCGAGGGTGCGCACCGCGTTGAACTGTGCAGCAGCCTGGAACTTGGTGGCATTACTCCAAGCCAGGGGCTCATGGAGGCAAGCATGGAGCACGTCGATGGCCGCCTGGAAATCCATCCCTTGATACGTCCCAGGCCAGGAGATTTCCAATACTCGGCATCGGATGTGGACACCATGGTCCATGAGATCCGCCACCTGCTGGCACAGGGCGCCCACGGAGTGGTGGTCGGAGCTCTGACGCCTTCAGGCGAAGTGGACGTTCATGCGATCCAACGGCTCGTGGACACTGCCAAAGAGGCCAACCCTGCAGTGCAACTGACTTTCCACCGTGCCATCGACCAGTCCAAAGACCCCATAGCTGCGCTGGAGCGGCTGCTGCAACTGGGGTTCACCAGGGTGCTGACCTCCGGGCATGCGGCCACCGCCGGCGCTGGGCTGCAAACGTTGTCGGACATGGTCGAACGGGCAGCGGGCGCCTTGGAAATCATGGCTGGCGGGGGACTGGCATTCGAAGACATCCCTGCCATGCACGCCGCCGGTCTTTCCGCCGTCCATCTGTCCGCCAAGAAGACCGTGTCCACCCTGGGGGAGGGAACCATCTCCCTTGGTGCCCAGGACGGGGCCGATCCTACCGCCTACACAGTCACAGACCGTGAAGTGGTCCGGGCCGCCAAAGCGATGGTGAACGCGCTCAACCTGGACGCCGGGATCTGAAGCCCGAGCGTCAGGCATTCATAGCCAAGGATGGATTCGGCATGCGCCCCGCCGTATGAATCCCAGTAAGTACGCATCGCAATAACCCTTTACCGGGCCGCCGGAGGCCGGGATGATGTAAGGATTCACCAACTCGGTGAGTACATCCCGGAAGCTACCTTCAGGAGTCCCAGCGATGCCGCTGCCCACGCCGGTTTCACCGGTTGTCATGCCCGCCCACCCACTCGCCGGAAGCAAGCGGACAACAGGCCACCCGGAGGTGGAATGCGGCATCGGGACGTGGGACCAATTGCGCTATGGAAACCACCGGTTCGTGATTGAAGTCCAGGAACGGGACCGGGACGAGCAAGGCGAAATACCCGCCCGCCGGGTCCTCATTCCATGGCGTCGCCAAGACCAGGACCCATCATCGGTGGACGTCATCGTGATCTCGGAAAGAAGCGGGACCCGGGTCCGCAATGTGGTGGTCGAAGAAGCCACCCGGGAGGCGGGAACCATCGTTTTCGAGCCCACGGATGGTCCGGGGCTCTATTTCGTCTACTACTTGCCCTACGCCATGCTGGGGAAACCCCACTATCCGCAGGCGGAGTACCTCCCGTACCGGCCCTCGGCGGAGCCCGGGTGGGCGGCCGGCGTCGTGCCTTCACCATGGCAGGCCGCCAAGGGCTCGATTTCCCAAGCAACTGTCCTTCGCTATGAGGCCGCGAGCCAGCGCGACTCCTTTGCCCCGATGAACTTCACAGCCCGCGCGGACGAGCTGGAACAACTGCACAACAGGCATTCCGGCAAAGCGTTCCTGCTGTTTCCGGAGGATCGGCTGAATCCCCTTTCCCTGCGGCGGGAGCTTCCGGCGCACTGGGTGATCAACGGGCCGGCCCAAAACTTTCACGCGCTGGCCCAATGCGGGGAGGACTATGTGGTCCAGTTGGGGTTGTACGCGCTGGAGGACCTGGAAGGCGTCGAAGTGCAGGTGGCCTCCCCGGCGCGCGGACACTGCCTCAACACCGACGGCGTGGACCGGTTCGGCAAGCCGTGGCGAAGGACTCTGGATCTTCGGGCTGGGACGGTGCGCGCACTCTACGTCTTACTGCCTGTCCCCGAGGACAGTGCTGGAGGGCGCCACGAAGCCGTGGTCGCGGTCACGGCCTCCGGTCACGCTGCCCAAGCAGTTGAGGTCTGCCTGGACGTTACTGCTGGGAACGAAGTGGCTGTTGCACACGACGTTGCTGCAAGCGATGTGGCCACTGCAGACAAGGTTGCTGCGGCGCACGATGTGGCTGCTGCGAGCGATGCGGCCACTGCGGAGAAGGTTGCTGCGGCAAGCGACAAGTACCAGCCAGGGGGAGGTTTCGGCGATCCGCGCTACCTGCGGCGCCTGGCCTGGCTGGATTCCAGTGTGGCCCAGGATGCCGGGCTGGTCCGTCCTTTCACCGCCATCACCTTGGACCGGGACAGCAGGACGTTGGGGATCCTGGGCAGGGTCCTGGAGTTGACGGAGTCGGGGCTTCCGGCGCAGGTGACGTCCACCTTCACCGCGGCCGTGACCGCAACGGACGGTCCCGGCGTCGGGCTTTTCAGCGGTCCGATGCGGCTGGAGATCGACGGTATCCAGTGGAGTCACCCGCCGCTGACTTTCACGGAGGAGGGGCCCGGGCGGGTCTCGTGGCAGTCCACGTGGATGGGCGCAAAAGACGGAAACCCTGCGTTGTGGCTGGAGCTGGAGGGCGTCCTCGAGGCCGATGGTGCGGTCTCGTACTCACTTCGCCTCAGGTCCCTGGGAACCTTGGAGGTGCCCGACGTCGGCCTGCAGCTTGCGTTTGATGAGGCTGCGGTTCCGCTCGCGATGGGCTTGGGAGTCCCGGGCGGGCGGCGTCCGGAATCCCTGGATTGGACCTGGGACGTTGCGGCGAGGAACCAGGATGCGCTGTGGTTGGGTAGCGTGAATGTGGGGATGCAGCTGGCACTCCGGGACGGCAACTACGAGCGTCCACTGAATACCAACTTCTACCTCGGGAAGCCGCTGGTGGAACCGTCGTCCTGGGCCAACCGCCAGGTGTCCGGTTCCGGCACCGCAGTCCAGGGAGGGGTCAAGCTTCGGACCCACGAGGGGACAGTGACCGTCCGTGCGCACAGTGGCGCGCGGACTCTGGCGGCCCATGAACCCCTGGACTTTGATTTCCGCCTGCTGCTGACGCCGTTCAAACCCATCCAGCCCGGCAACCACCTTGCCAAGCGGTATTTCCACCAACCGGCAGAGCCTGCGGACATCAAGGCGGCGGGAGCCACGGTGGTCAACGTCCATCACGCCACGGCACCGGCGCCATACATCAACGATCCGTTGCTGACGCAGGACAGGCTCCGGAGGTATGTGGCTGAGTGTCACCGGCACGGACTCAAAGCCAAGGTGTACAACACGGTCAGGGAGCTCACTTTCCACAGCCCGGAGTTGTTGCCGTTGCTGCACCTGGACCATGAGATCTTCAGCGATGGCCCGGGCAAGGGGCACATCTGGTTGCAGGAGCATGCCGGCACTGGCTATGTGTCCGCCTGGTTTGCTCCCAATGTGGAGGACATCGCCGTGGTGACCACTGGCGAGTCGCGGTGGGAGAACTTCTACGTGCGGAGCCTGCAGGAGCTGGCCTCCGGCGAGGACGGGATTGACGGCATCTACCTGGATGACATTGCTTATGACCGGCATGCAATGCTCCGGGTCCGCAAGGTCCTGGAGCGGGCCTGCGAAGACCGCGGCGTGGACGGGCCGGAGATCGACCTCCACTCTGCCAACCAGTTCACGGCACATGACGGTTACGCATCCTCCGCCAATCTGTACATGGAGCAGCTGCCCTATGTGGACAGGCTCTGGCTGGGGGAGTATTTCGACTACGACTCCACCGGTCCCGATTACTGGTTGGTGGAGCTCTCCGGAATCCCGTTCGGGCTGATGGGCGAGATGTTGGAAGGCGGCGGCAACCCGTGGCGTGGGATGGTGTTCGGCATGACCGGCCGGGCACCCGCCGTCGACAACCGTCCCCTCTGGGATTTCTGGGCAGAAACAGGGCTGGAGGGCGCGCAAATGCGCGGCTTCTGGGACCCGGAATCACCGGTGCGGATCAGCCACCCGGACGTTCTTGCCACCTCGTGGGAGACCGCTCAGGGACTGGTGGTGGCGCTGGCGTCATGGGCCGGGGACACTGAGCAGGTGACGTTGATTTTCGACGACGACGACGCTGCCGCCGGCCCGGTGCATGCCCCGGCCATTCCAGGATTCCAATCCGCAGCAAGCTACGCCCCCGGCGAAGCCATCACCCTCCAGCCGCAGCGCGGCCTCCTCCTGACGATCGGATACTGACGTGACAACTGCCGCGAGCTCCAACCTCACCGTCACCACCATCACCTTGACCATGGCCGAAACCGGTCCGCTCAATCCCCTGCCCGTGGTGGCCGCCGAACTTGATCAGCCTTACACCGTGGGTGAGGGCGTGCCGGAGGAACTCCAGGCGTCGGCCCGCTACGGAGTGGTGCCCAACGTCTACCCATATCTCATGCAGGACGGGTACAGCCGTGACGCGGCACCCAGGGAAGTACCCGCCGTCGTGCTTGAAAACAGCAAACTCAAGGTGACAGTCATCCCTTCGCTGGGCGGCCGCATCTGGGAGCTTTTCGACAAAGCCACCGGCAAACAGCTCCTCCACACCCACAATGCTCCGCAGCTGGCCAATATTGCCCTGCGTAAGGCGTGGTTTGCCGGTGGGCTTGAGTGGAACATCGGAACCCGTGGACATTCGCCCACCAGCTGCGATCCGTTGCACACCGCAATCGTCCACACCGAGGACGGCAAGCACATCCTTCGCCTCTGGGAGTTTGAACGACTGAGGGAAGTGGTGTTCCAAGTGGACATTTGGTTGCCGGAAGACTCTGCCGTTCTGTTCGCCGCCGTCCGGCTGCGGAACCCGAATGACCACGATGTCCCCATGTATTGGTGGAGCAACGCCGCCATCCCCGAAACGGAGCGCACCCGCGTGATCGCCCCGGCGGACGAAGCGTTCGGCAGTGACTACACCACGGACATCACGCGCGTCCGGCCCACCAGCCATGAGGGGTACGACGGAACCTGGCTGGTCAACAGCCCTCACGCGGCCGACTTCTTCTTCGACATCGACCCCTCCGAACGGCGTTGGGTTGTGGCCGCGGACGACGACGGCGATGGGCTGGCGATGCTGTCCACGGGACTCCTGCGGGGAAAGAAGCTCTTCGTCTGGGGCCAGGGCCAGGGCGGGAAACGGTGGCAGGAATGGCTGAGCCCCGGAGCCGGACCGTACGCCGAAATCCAGGCCGGCCTTGCGCAGACCCAGTTTGAACACCTGGTGATGCCTGCCGGTGCGCAATGGGCGTGGGTGGAGGCCTACGGGAACGGACACCTGGACCCCGGGACCTCCCACGGTGATGATTGGGCCGCCGCGGTGGCGCACGCCGGCGAACGTTTGGAAGGGCTTCTGCCGCACGAAGAACTCGAGGCGATGCTTCCCGCAGCCATCGCCGATGCCGACGTCCCGCCGTCGAAAATGTTGCTGCACGGCAGCGGCTGGGGCGTGGTGGAGCGGGCCCGGCGGCTGAGGACCGGCAAAGGCTGGGTGGACGAGAGCGGAACACCGTTCGTGGATGAAAGCATCACGGGGGAGCAGGAACCGTGGCTGAGGCTGCTGCATGGAAAAGCGTTCGACGGCTCGCCCAGCTTCGTCGCCGGTACTGACTGGGAAGACTTGCTGGCAGGTCAGGACAGCCCGGAGGCGCGCTTCCACTTGGCCACCATCAAGCATGCCCGCCAGGACCTGAAAGGGGCGATATCCCTCTATGGGGAAGTAGTGGCGGCCAACGATGCGAGGCCGCGGACCAAGGCGCTTGCCCATCGGGGGCTGGGATTGGCGTTGCTCGCTGGGGGAGAGGAAGCGGAAGGACTCGCGTGGCTTCGGAAGGGGGTGGCTGCCGACCCCGCCAACGCGTCCTTGCTCACCGAGGCTGTCACGCTGAGCATCCGGCACGGCGACCCGGCCATGGCGCTGGAACTGAACGACACCGCACCCAAGGAGGGCCCCGGCGTCGGACGTTTGCGGTTCCTGAAGGCATTGGCGCTCGCACGGACGGGGAACCCCGGCGGGGCAGCGGCAATCCTGCGGGAGGGTGTCGAGATTCCGGACCTCCGCGAAGGCGAAGATGCGATCTCGGCCTTGTGGCAGGAGGTTTGCCCGGGGGAGGCGGTGCCGTTCAGCTACCAATTCGGCATGCACTAGGGATCTTTTCCGAGGGTCCCCGGGGTGGCCTCCCGCTCATCCGGGACATTCTCTGAAAGCGTGTTCTGGAACGCAGCGACGACGAACGGAGCATGAATTGATCCCCGAAATACCAGGACTGCCGCCCATGGAGTGGACCTCGTCCACCGGTCATGCCAGCTACGGCGAAGCGGACGGGACCTTGGTGCTCACGGCAGCTCCCGGCGTCGATTGGACCAACGATTCCCTGGGCGGGGTGCCGCAACATGGCGCCACGGCCCTGGGGTTCAGGGCTCCGGCGGCTTTCTCGCTTTCGGCCAGGGTCCTGGTGGCCTCACCCCGGACAACGTTCGACGCCGGCGTGCTGACATTGTGGGCGGACAGCGACCACTGGGCAAAGCTCTGCTTCGAGTATTCACCCCATGGCGAAGCCATGGTGGTCAGTGTGGTCACCAACGGATTCTCGGACGATTCGAACGGGCCCGTGGTCACTGCTCCATGGGTTTACCTTCGCATCAGCAGAGTGGGCCCGGCATGGGCGTTCCACTCGTCAGCCGATGGCAGTGCGTGGGACTTTGTCCGCCTTTTCAGGCTGGAATCCGAGAAACCCGTGCACGTTGGCTTCATGTCCCAGGCGCCGATGGGAGAGAGCTGCGAGGCACGTTTTGATGCCATTACCTTGACGGAAGAACCTCCTGCGGACCTGCGCGACGGAAGTTAGTCCCGGTCAAACGGGTGCAGCGGGTGCCTGTGGATATCCGGATGCTTAGGTAAGCCAAACAAGGTAAGTTGGCATGGTGATTCCCTCCGTAGAACCTGCCATTGACCGCGCCCCCGGAGTCTCCAAGGAGATCGAGGACGCGGCCTGGTATGTGCTCGGTCCGGCGCTGCAGGGGAGACCTTCAGCGCTGGACGGACAGACGCTGACGTGGACCGCGGACGCCGCCGGTGAGCTCCTGGAACGGCTGGAACGCGGCGTCGAGGACTCCAAAGCCCCCATGATGACCAACCTGCGGCAGAACCTGGAAGGCGCGTCGCGTGAGGCCAAGCTGCTCGCGGTGGAATTGTTGTTCCTGCAATCGCTGCCGCTGGCGCATGAGGTCAAGTCCCTCCGGGTGAAGCGTGCCCGTGTTGCCGAGGCCGCATCCTGGGTTGAGCCGGCCATAGAGCTGCCGGAGGCCCTTTATGAGGGCATGACGGACCATGGCGTCATCCGGGACCGTACTGCTGAGTTCAACTGGACCATCTGGGACCACTTGAAGTGGCTGTGCCGCTTCGTGGCCCACGTGGACAGCCAGAGCACGGCCACCATCACTGAAGCCCTGGAAGACCCGCTGAAGTTCCACGAACTCGCGGCCGCTACCCCTGATGACCAGCCCGCCCTGCGTCGCAGCATCGAATACCTGGTGTGGCCCAGCTACTTTGAGCCCGTGGTGGCCGATGTGGAGCGCCAGGAGATCCGGGACGCCTTTGCTTCACTGGTGGGCGGCGCCAAGGGTGATTCGGATGAGGACATCACCGCGGACATCCACCGCATCCGCCTGCACCTCGATGAGCAGGCAGGCCAACGCATCGACTGGTACGCGCGCCAGCTGGTGAGCCAATGGCGCAAAGTAGGGGATCCCGGGCGCCGCTCCTGGCTCCTGCGCACCCATCATGACAACGCGGACCTCCTGGCCGCCTGGGTCGCCGAGGAAAAAGCCACCCTGGACGTGGAGCACCTGCGCGCCCTGACCGCAGGTGTCACGGCGGGCGTGGTCCAGCACGCCGTGGACGAGGATTACAAGCACCTGGGATACGTCGAACGCGAGGACACGAAGACGGCTGTCTTCGCTTTCCTCACGGTCATGAAACCGGGCGATCTCACCCTGTACCAGCACGCCGGGCGGGTTCGCGTGGGCGTGGTCCTGGGCGAGCCCGAACACCACGAGGACAACCGCCGTATCCGCCGCAAGGTCCGCTGGTTCGATGACAGCTATGCCATCCCTGAGCTTCCCCGGCATGCCCAGCGTCAACTGTCCACCCCGGGGATCCTGGTGGATGTCACCAGGGTCATCCAGGCGCTGCAGGAACTGCTCCCGGTGGAAGCCGAAACCGACGGCGAGGACGAAGCGCCGCCCACCGCCGTCGTCGAGGTTGTCCAGCAGGGCTTCCGGCCGCTGACCGAGGAGTTCGCGGCGTCCCTGCACATGGACCTGGAACCGTTGAAGGAAATCTCGGAACTGCTCGAAGAGAACCGGCAGCTGGTCCTTTACGGTCCGCCGGGCACAGGCAAGACCTACCTGGCCAAGCACCTGGCAGCCGAGCTCGCCGGTGATCACACCGATGAACGGGTGAAACTGGTCCAGTTCCACCCCTCGTACGCCTACGAGGACTTCTTTGAGGGCTACCGCCCGGACAAAACCGACGACGGCCAGGTTTCCTTCAAGCTGGTGGCCGGACCTCTGCGCCGGCTCGCCGAGGAAGCTGCCAAAACGGAGAACGCGCACAAACCGTACTTCCTCATCATTGATGAAATGAACCGTGCCAACCTGGCCAAGGTGTTCGGAGAGCTGTACTTCCTGCTGGAGTACCGGGATGACCGCATCTACCTGCAGTACAGCCCCAACGAGCCCTTCAGCTTGCCGGACAACCTCTACATCATCGGCACCATGAACACGGCGGACCGTTCCATCGCCATGATGGACGCGGCAATCCGGCGTCGGTTCGCCTTCATTGAGCTCCATCCCAAGGAAGAGCCAATCCGCGGCACGCTGCGTCGGTTCCTGGCGGCTCGGGGTTTGGACACACTCAACGCGGACCTGCTGGATGCGCTCAATGATGCGATTGATGACTGGGACCGGGACCTGATGATCGGGCCCTCCTACTTCATGAAGAACGCTGCCCAAAACCCTGCGGGTCTCCGCCGGATCTGGAAGTACGAGCTCATGCCGCTGCTGGAGGAGCACTACCACGGGCAACTGAACCGGGCCCAGCTGGAGGAACGCTTCGGGCTGGACCAGTTGCTGGGACGTCTTGCAGCCCGCTAAGGCCATTCCGCCAAGGCCGGGCCGGGCGCCTGCCTCAGCGGCGAAGGCCCCAACAGGTCCCCGGCACATCGTCATGGACGAGCTTTCCGGCGGCGTGGTGGACAAACTCGACCCGGGATCCGCAGCGTTCATCAATACCAGCGGACTGGCCAAGGCCTCTCCCATGGGCCTGGGCCTCTACCGGATTGAACCGCTGGGCAAGGTGGGCTCGGTCCGCACGTCCACGGTGCAGCTGGAAGTCCGGCCCAAGGACCGCCTTGGCCTGAGCCGCTTGCTTTTCCTGCTCAGCTACGCCGGCGAACAAGGGTTTCGTGACCATTCCGTCGAGGCTGTGGAGCACCCGGACCTCTGGAGTGCGCTGGCCGAATCGCTGGCACAGTTGGCGGACCGGGCCCTCAACCGCGGAGTCCTGCAGGGGTACCTGACCGTTGAGGAGTCGCTGCGGACCGTCAAAGGCCGGATCAGGATCTCGGACCAGATCTCCCGGCGTCCCGGAATGATGGTGCCGCTGGAGGTTGCCTACGACGAATTCACCGAAGACATTGCTGAGAACCGGATCCTGCGTGCCGCACTGGAGCGGATGGGCAAGGTCCCCGGAGTCAGGCCCGATGTCCTGAGCCGCCTGCGGCAGCTCAAGGGAAAACTCGACGCCGTGACCCGGCTTCAGCCCGGGGCGCCGCTGCCCCAGTGGCGGGCCAGCCGGATGAACCTGCGCTACCACCCCGTGTTGAGGTTGTCAGAAGTGATCCTGCGCAATGCCTCCGCTGAAGCCGGCGAGGGCAAACAGCAAACAGCATCCTTCGTGGTGGACATGGCCCGGGTGTTCGAGGAATTCGTGGGAACTGCACTGCGCGGGGCCATGAGCGCCCATCCGGGGGAGATGCGCCTTCAGTACGGTGCGTTGCTCAACGAGGCCGTGCATGACTCGGACCGCCTCACCGTGCGTCCGGACGCTGTACATTTCCTGGGTGGACGCCCTGTGGTGGTGTACGACTCCAAGTACAAAGCTGCCTCCGACGCCGGTGCCTCGCTCAGTGCCGACCACTACCAATTGCTGGCATACTGCACGGCGCTCCGGGTGCCTACGGCGTGGCTGGTCTACGCCGGCCGGGGGGACGTGAAATTGCGGCGCATCCTGAACACGGACATCGACATTGTGGAGTATCCACTGGACTTGTCACTGCCGCCGTCGGAAATCCTTGCAGCGGTGGCTGACCTCGCTGAGCAGTCCTGGGGTGAAGTAGTACGCCAGGCTGTGGCGGGTCGATCGGCGTCGGACTAGCCTGAAAGGACAACGGATTCGGAGCTAAAGGAGGCATGATGGCGGGCAAGAAATCATGGCGCGGGATGAGCAAGGGACAACGCATCTCATTGGTGGTCAGCGGGGCCCTGAACCTGGCATTGCTGGTGGCGGCGCAGCGCAGCATCGCCAAGACGCCCGATTCGATGATCAGGGGCAAGAAGGTGCTCTGGCGCGCAGTGTCCTTCGTCAACTTCTTCGGACCGGTCAGCTACTTCCTGTTCGGAAAGCGTCGCGAGGCGGCCCTGAAGAGCTAGGTAGAACTACGACGGCATTTTCACCGTAAAGGTGGTTCCCCTGCCCGGCTGGCTGGTCAGGGTGATCGTGCCGCCGTGCGCCTCCACAATCGCCTTGCTGATGGGTAGCCCCAGGCCGACGCCAGGGATGGCACTCTTGCGGACAGCACCGGCACGGAAGAACTTGGTGAAAGCTTCGGCCTGCTCCTCTTCGGTCATGCCCATACCGGTGTCCGTGACACGGCAGAACACAAACTCGTCATCCTCCCAGGCCGCTACTTCCACATCGCCGCCGTCGGGGGAGTACTTGATGGCGTTGGACACCAGGTTGTCCAGCACCTGGGCGATGCGGGATGAATCGACGCGGGCTTCCAAGGCCTCGGGAATGTTCATGGACAGCCGGATACCGGCCTTCGCTGCGCGTGGTTCAGCGGAGTTGACGCTGCCGCGGACCAGTTCGGCGATGTCCACCGCGTGGGGCTGGATGACGATATGTCCGGAGCGCACTGCCAGGAGGTCCGAGACCAGGGTCAGAAGGCGCTCGGCGTTCCGCCGGACGATGTCCAGTTGCTTCCGGGCGCGGGCGTCAAGGGCATCGGGATCGTCCATGATCAGCTCCACATAGCCCAGGATGGACGTCAACGGCGTGCGGAACTCGTGCGATACATTGGCAACAAAATCGTCTTTGGCGGCCAGGGCGTTAACCAGTTCGGTGACGTCGCTGAAGACGACAACGGAGCCGGCGAACTTGCCGTCGTCGTCCACCATGGGGCGGGCGCTTGCGGTAAAGGCGCGTTGGTCCGGGCCGGACCCCAGCCACACCAGTTGATCCGTGAACCGTTCGCCCAGTACGGCGCGCCGCACGGGCCGGCGGTCCGCATCAAGTGGCGTGGTCCTGTCAATATCGAAAATCAGCAACTGGGACTCGTTGGGATCATCGTTATCCCGGGGGGTGGCCAGGACGTGCGTTTGGCGTTGGCGGCGGTTCATGAGGATGTCATGGCCCTCGCCATCCACAGCCACCACACCCAGGGGCAGCGCCTCCATCACGGTGTTGAGGAGCCGTTCCTGCTTGGTGCTGACATCCAGGGCGTCCTTGAGCGCCTGGTCCTTTTCCTCCAACGCCCGTTGCTGGCGGACCATGCTCAGGGTCAGGACGCTGACCGAGATCCCGATGCCGAGCATGAGGATGGGGAACAGCAGGGGTTTGGTGAGGTCCTGCTCGGTCAAGGTGCCACGAACGAACAGGGGAACCCACACGATGCCCAAGGGTCCGAGGAAGGACATGGAAATGGCCAGCTTGGGATATAGGCCCGAGGCACACAGCCAAATGACCGGCAGCACCACCAAAACGCTGAGGCCTGTGATGGACTCCACTGCGCCTTCGCGGGCGAAACCGATGGACACCATGTCCAGGATGGGGATGCTGAGGAAACTGGCAAAGGGCAACCGGTGCCACGGCACCATGACGCACAAAGCCAAGAGCAGTGCCTGGCTCAGCAGGAATATCAGAAAGAGCGGATTTTCCAGTGTGGCCGGGAAATACAGCCAGACCAGGATGGCAGAAATGCAAACACATACCGACAACGGCAGTTGGCTGAGGACAACCCGCATTCTCAGGGTATGTTCGTGGAAAGAGCGCTGAAAGAACAAGAGTTTCTTCTTTTCACCGATATCCCACGTCGAAGGGTGGGTCATGGCACATCCACCACGGATGCAGAAGAAAGTCGGTTCATGAGATCAGCCTAACCATAATGGATATACTTCTGAGGTTATCGAAGGGGCTGAGGGGCAGCGATGAGTGAAGTACGTGTGGGGCTGGTCATTGAAGATGACCAGGATATCCGTGAACTGGTAAGGGTTGTCCTATCCCAGGCAGGGTTCGATGTGCACACTGCGTCCACCGGTTCTGCTGGTGTGACGTCGGCACGGGAACTGAATCCGGATGTCATCACGTTGGACCTCGGACTTCCGGACATTGATGGCTTTGAGGTCGCCCGCCAAATCCGCAAGTCCTCGGATGCCTACATCATCATGCTCACTGCCCGCGCCGAGGAACTTGACACCCTCATGGGGTTGGAGGCCGGTGGCGACGATTACCTCACCAAGCCGTTCCGGCCCCGGGAACTGCGCGCCCGCGTCGAGGCCATGATGCGAAGGCCCCGCGCGTCGTCGGACTCAAAGAGCGTCGCTGAACAAGTGGATCCCGAGGTGAGCCACAACGGCTTGGCCGTTTCCGCGGGCTCACGCACAGCCGTCCTGAACGGCCAGGAGCTGAAGCTCACACGGACCGAGTTCGACCTCCTGCTCGCCCTGCTGGAAACCGGACGGATTGTCCGGACCAAGGCGGACCTGGCGCGTCGCCTCCGCAACGAACCGTACGACGTCGGAAGTTACGTCAGCGACGCAGACGAACGGGCCGTCGAGGTCCATATGGGAAACCTGCGCAAAAAACTCGGCGACAGCATTCAGGCGCCCCGCTGGCTGGAGACGGTGCGAGGAGTCGGATACCGGCTGGCGCCTGCCTCCAGCAATAATTAAAAGACCCAAGCAGTTAGCAGTTCAGGCCGTTCAGAGTGCTCAGAACGGCCTGAACTGCTTTCTACCGGGGCTAACGGACGCGCAGGGTTACCGTGGTGCTGTGAGCTCGCGGATGGTCCCGTGCACGTAATTGTCGATCGCCTGGAGCTGTACCGCGAGTTCGTCCAAATGATCCCCGTTGGGCAGCAACCTGATGCTGATCTCCAACTCAGCGGCCAGGCGTTCCATGCAGATGGCGCCCACCATGTGGCTTGAGGTCTTCAGGCTGAGGACGGCGTCCATGGCGTCTTCAATGTCCAGGTTTTCCGAGGCAATGTGAAGGCGGTCCACGCGCCACGGCAGGAGCCCCACATAATTGCGGACGAACGTGGTGATGATGGCTTGGTCTCCGCCAAGCTCGGCCTGGAGTTCGGTGAGAACGGTGCGATCCACCAGGGAATCAGTGCACTCGTCGTACTCAGACACCAGACTCCTCCCGCCTCCAAACAATAGATTCACGATTCAACAGTAGGACCCCGCGAACCGGCAGGACGTCACAAAACGAAAGCTTGATCCAATCTTGAGCGGACTCAGAGGGAGTCTTGATTGCCGGCCCCCAGAGTAGGACAAGCAAAGGCAAGATCGTGGATCCGGGGGATTCCAGGCTTGTATCAAGGAACGGGAAAAGCATGAACAGCAGCGCACGTCCATCACCAGGACTGATGGTCATCATCGTCTTTTGCATGACCGTCCTCCTTGGCATAGGCGGGACTGCTGCCTATGCGCTTTGGGAGCAGGGCACGCACCCCTCGGGGGGAAATCAGTCCGTCAACTCTGCCCCGTCAGTTACCTCGGCGCCTTCGGGCCGCTGACGCCTTCCGGCCGGCTTCGGGCTGCTAACGTCTTCCAGCGACTGCCGGCGCCCCAAAAACCTTGTGAGCCTCTCTTCCAGCACTGACCGGTCCTTCAATTCGCATTCCCACACCGTCAGTACCTCCCAGCCGTCCGTGGCGAGTTGCTCACGTTGCAGGGCGTCGCGCTGACGGGTACGGCTGCGCTTTGCTTCCCAGAACTCCGCATTTGCCGCAGGAGCGTGCTGACCGACCCGGCAGTCATGGAAATGCCAGAAACAGCCGTTGATGAAAATGACTTTCCGGCGTCCTGCAAACACCAGGTCCGGCCGGCCCGGCAGCTTCGTTGAGCCAGCTTGACCGTGCAGCCGATACCTGTACCCTTTGGCGTGCAGTAGCTTGCGGACCAGCAACTCAGGCTTGGTGTTCTTGCCGCGGATGTTGGACATGTTGCGGCTGCGTTGCTCCGGCGTCAGGAGGTCCCGGCTCTGGCCCATGGGTCCAGCCTACCCAGGAGTTCAGGACGTCAACTTGCCGTGCCGGGAGCATTCTGCGGTCCAGCCCAGAGGTGTGACCTGGACTTTCATGCGGCGGCGGCACTCCGGGCAAAAGCGGGGCGGCTCCATCGCGAGCCGCTGGTGGCAGCTTCGGTGGGCGTCCGACGTCGAACGGCCACTTGCGTTGTCGGCCGCACCGCCGCAGTGCCCACAGAAGGGCGGGATCAGCGCAGTGGTCACAGCGACTTCTGGAATTCCTTGATGGGCATATTGAGCTCCACCAACAGGTTCAGGTCCGCGTTTGCGGGCCGGCCCAGCGTGGTGAGGTAGTTGCCCACGATGACCGCGTTGATTCCGCCCAGGAGGCCATCGCGCGTGCCGAGATCGCCCAAGGTCAGCTCGCGTCCACCGGCGTAGCGGAGCACGGTTCGGGGCATGGCGAGCCGGAACGCCGCGATGGCGCGGAGTGCATCCTTGCCGTCCATGATGCCCTGGTTTTCCAGAGGCGTGCCGGGGCGTGGGTTGAGGAAATTCAGTGGGACCTCATGGGGTTCAAGGGCGGCGAGTTGGGCAGCAAGTTCCGCCCGTTGCGCCAAGGACTCACCCATGCCAATCAGGGCGCCGCAGCACAATTCCATTCCGGCGGCCTTCACCATGGCGCAGGTTTCCAACCGTTCCTCGTAGCTGTGGGTGGTGACCACCTCCGGGAAGTAGCTGCGGGCGGTTTCCAGGTTGTGGTTGTAGCGGTGGACGCCCCACCCGGCCAACTGGTCCACCTGACGTTGCGTCAGCATTCCCAGGGAACACGCGATGTTGATATCCACTTCTTCCTTGATGCGGTCAATCGCGAACTTGATCTGGTTCATGAGCTTGATGTCGGGACCCCGGACAGCTGCGACAATGCAGAATTCCGTGGCCCCCGTGGCCGCGGTTTCCTTGGCGGCTTTGACCAGCTCCGGGATGTCCAGCCATACGCCCCGGACGGGAGAATCGAACAGGCCCGATTGGCTGCAGAAATGGCAGTCCTCCGGGCAGCCCCCGGTCTTGATGGAGATGATGCCTTCCACCTCCACGTCCTCGCCGCAATGCTTGAGGCGAACCTCGTGGGCGAGCTGGAGGGCGGCGGGGATGGCGTCATCGGGAAGCTCCAGGATGTCGATCAGCTGGGCCTCGTCCAGGCCTGCTCCGCGTTCGAGGACCTGCTCCCGTGCGGTGTCCAAAATGGCGTAGGTGCTGGTTTCAGGGGCTTCATATGTTCCTTGGCTGGTCATGTCCTGACGGTATCGGCGCTGGTGGGCGGCGGTTTTGTGGGGTCCGGACAAACGTGGATGGTTGGTTTTGGCAGAAGTTACAACCGTGAAACATGGACGTGACTGAATTGACGCGCTGCGTGACTAGCGTCCTGGGCGAGGCATGGACCACGACGAAAGCGACCACGAATGATCGACGACAAGACGAGTACCGCCACATTGGAACCGACGACGGCGGCCCGCACCGCCGTCGGGCCCGGCACCACATCTGCACCTGCGGCAGGCAACGCCGACGCCATGAGCGCTGCGAAGGAGAGCCTGGAGGATTACACGCTCCGGTTCGCCCCGCGCTCCTACCGGAAGTGGAGTGCCGGTGTTGTGGCCACGAGCGCACTGGGTGGCATCGCCTACCTGGCCGACTTCTCCATCGGCGCCAACATCGGCATCGCCTACGGAACGGTGAACGCCATCTTCGGCATCATCGTGGCTGCAGTGATCATCTTCGCTACCGGGTTTCCCTTGGCTTACTACGCAGCCCGCTACAACATCGACCTGGACCTGATCACGCGCGGCTCGGGCTTTGGGTATTACGGCTCGGTGGTCACCAACATCATCTTCGCCACCTTCACCTTCATCTTCTTCGCCCTCGAAGGCTCCATCATGGCCCAAGGCCTGCAGTTGGGCCTGGGCATCCCGCAATGGATCGGCTATGCGGTGTCCACCATCATCATCATTCCCCTGGTGATTTACGGGATGAAGACGCTCGCCACGTTGCAGGTATGGACGACGCCCCTGTGGCTGCTGCTCATGGTGGTTCCGGTGGGCTACCTGCTCCTGTCCCACCCGGAGAGCATCGATGCCTTCTTCGCCTTCACCGGGGCGTCAGGCGAGGGTGGTCCCAACCTGGCTTCGGTGATGCTGGCTGCGGGCGTCTGCCTGTCCCTGATGGCGCAGATTGCCGAGCAGATCGACTACCTCCGCTTCATGCCGCCCAAGACCGCTGAGAACAAGGGCGCCTGGTGGCGTGCAGTGATCCTGGCCGGACCGGGCTGGGTCATCTTTGGCGCCATCAAACAGATCATCGGACTGTTCATTGCGATCTACCTCATCGCCAAGCTCGATCCCGCGGCAGCTGTGCACGCGAACGAGCCTGTCCACCAGTTCCTTGGGGTTTACGAAGAAATGATGCCGGCATGGCTTGCCATGACACTGGCCGTGGTGCTGGTGGTCATTTCCCAGATCAAGATCAACGTGACCAACGCCTACTCCGGCTCGCTGGCGTGGACCAACTCGTTCACCCGCATCACCAAGACGTACCCGGGCCGCATGGTGTTCGTGGTGGTCAACCTGGTCATCGCGTTGATCCTCATGGAGTCGAACATGTTCGAGTTCCTCAACACCATCCTGGGCTTCTACGCCAACTGCGCCATGGCCTGGGTGGTGACGGTGGCCTCCGATATTGCCATCAACAAGTACCTGTTGAAGATCTCGCCCAAGGTTCCTGAATTCCGCCGCGGGATGCTCTACGCCGTGAATCCGGTGGGCTTCGTGTCCATGCTGGTGTCCGCTGGTGTGTCCATTGCGGTGTTCTTTGGAGCGTTTGGTGCAGCTGTCCAGCCGTTCTCGCCCATCTTCGCCGTGGGCCTGGCGCTGGTGTTGCCGCCCCTATTGGCCCTTGCCACGAAAGGCCGGTACTACCTCCGCCGCACCGACGACGGTATTGACCTTCCCATGTTCGACGCCGACGGAAACCCCAGCGACGAGAAGCTGCTTTGCCACGTCACCGGCCTGGAGTTCGAGCGCCCGGACATGCTCCGGTCCGCCCAGGACGGGCCCGACGGCGAACCCCAGTACATCTCGTCCCTCGCCTTGTCCACGGATAAGTCGGGCGGACTGGTGCTCCCGGCCCAAAAGTAGCCCTGTCCACCCAACTGACTTAGTGGGGTTCATGCAGAACGCCCCGGCTTCCATGAAGGGAACCGGGGCGTTCTGCTGTGTGTGGTTTGTGCTGTGCGGCTTACTTGTCGAAGGCGTCCTTCGCGGCATCCTTGACGTTCTCGCCGGCCTGCTTGGTTTTGGCTGCCGCCTGGTCAGCGACGCCCTCTGCCTGCAGTTTCTCGTTATTGGTGGCGTCGCCCAAGGCTTCCTTTGCCTTGCCGGTGACTTCCTGTGCCTTGTTGCTGATCTTGTCTCCGAGTCCCATGGGCCCTCCTTCGATGTAATCCAACGCTGACAATCGCTAGGCTATCGAGCAATTCTGAGTACTTCCTGAACGGGTCCCATAGATAGTCAGGGTGCTTACACTAAGAGCATGGATGAGGAGATCCGCAACGAACAAACGGAAAATACAGACCTGGACGAGGACATCGCCATGGCTTTGGTCAACAATGTGGTCTCCGAATCCTACGATCCGGACGATGAGTCGGGGGATCCCCGCACAAAGTACCCGTCGGGAGAATTCCAACCCCAGACACAGGACTACCCGGGCTGGACCGAAGCCATGAACCCCCGGCCGGACCATGGTGAGCAAAGCTACGTGGGCCACCACCGCATGCTCGGCCGGCGGGCCTTGATCACCGGGGGTGACAGCGGAATAGGGAAAGCCGTAGCCATTGCCTTTGCCCGGGAAGGTGCCGATGTGGCCTTCACCTACCTGCCCGAAGAGGAGCAGGATGCCGAGCACACGGTCCAGCTGATTGAGGATGCCGGCTGCAAGGCGTTGGCCCTGCCAGGAGATCTCCGGGATGAGGAATTCTGTCAGGAGGTCATTGCCCAAACCCTCACCGAGTTTGGCGGGCTCAATGTCCTGGTGAACAATGCCGGTTTCCAAATGACCACCAACGCAGGGATCGAAGACCTCAGTACAGAGCAGTTCGACAGGACCTTCAAAACCAACGTGTACGCCCTGTTCTGGCTCACGAAGGCTGCCCTCCCGCATCTGCAGCCCGGTGCCGCCATCATCAACACGTCATCCATACAGGGCTACCATCCCAGCCCCTCGCTGATGGACTATGCCGCCACCAAAGCCGCCATCAACAGCCTCACCTTCTCCTTGGCAGAATCACTGGGGCCCAAGGGAATCAGGGTCAACGCCGTAGCCCCGGGCCCGGTGTGGACTCCGCTCCAACCGCCCACCCAGCCAGCAGGAAAGATCCAGAAGTTCGGCCAGGACACCCCGCTGGGCCGGGCGGGGCAACCTGCCGAACTGGCCTCAACGTACGTGTTGTTGGCCAGCGAGGACTCCAGCTTTATCTCGGGTTCGGTCATTGGTGTCACGGGTGGGAAGCACCTGGCCTGACCGTCCGGATCGCCCCCAAATCAAGGCTTGAGGACCACTTTGATGCAGCCGTCCTGCTTCTTTTGGAACTTCTCGTAGAGCGCCGGCGCCTCATCGAGCCCGCCGGTGTGGGTGACCAGATGCATGACTCCCAGCGGATCGGCGTCGTCCTCCACCAACGGGAGCAGGTCATCAATCCAGCGCCGCACATTGCACTGGCCCATCCGGAGCTGGATTTGCTTGTCGAACATGGTCATGAGCGGCATGGGATCGGCCTGGCCGCCGTAAACCCCGCTCAGCGAAACCGTTCCGCCGCGGCGAACCATGTCCACTGACGTGTGAAGGGCGGCGAGTCGGTCAACGCTCATGGTCTCCATGGCAACCTGTGCAGGCTTGTCCGGAAGCAGGGAGACGGCCTTGTGGAGGAAGGACGCCACAGGGGAGCCATGCGCCTCCATTCCCACCGCATCAACCACAGCGTCCGGGCCACGGCCCAGTGTCTGCTCGCGAACCTGCCCGCTGACGTCGGGACCGTAGTCCATGGTTTCCACGCCGTGTGCCTCGGCCATGGCCCGACGCTCCGGGACGGGGTCTATGCCGATCACCCGGAAGCCCTTCTGCACGCCGATCCGGGAGGCGAACTGCCCCACCGGTCCCAGTCCCAGAACTGCCAAGGTGCCGCCGTAGGGAACGTTGGCATACTCAACGGCCTGCCATGCAGTGGGCAGGATGTCGGAGAGGAAGAGGTAGCGTTCGTCGGGGGCATCCGAATCGACCTTGACCGGACCGTAGTCTGCGAACGGGACCCGCAAATACTGTGCCTGCCCGCCCGGGACGGATCCATACAGTTCGGAATAGCCAAAAAGGGCTGCCCCTGATCCCTTCGCAGTGACCTGGGTGGTCTCGCACTGGGACTGCAGGCCCTGGTTGCACATGTAGCAATGCCCGCAGGAAATATTGAACGGAACCACCACGCGGTCGCCCTTCTTGAGCCGGTGGACTCCGGATCCGACTTCTTCCACGATTCCCATGGGCTCATGGCCAATCACATCACCCTTGTGCATATAGGGTCCCAGGACTTCGTAGAGGTGAAGATCCGAGCCGCAAATGGCTGTGGACGTGATCCGGACAATTGCATCCGTTGGTTCCTGGATGGATGGATCGGGGACTTCTTGGACGCTGAGTGAGCGCCGGCCTTGCCATGTCACTGCTTTCACGATTGGTTCTCCCTGGCGTTTCGGCTGGGTGGGTCCCTCGCTGCTGGAGACCCTCCCAGCGAAACAGAGTTGGCAGTTCAGCACAAGGTTGCCCACCCTCGACACCGCCGGTGGCCGCGCCTACATTGTGGCTATGAGCGATGAACCCAACACAAGTGACGGGGCACCTCCTGAAGCCCCGAAGCCTTCTGTGCCACCCGCCGTCGAGCATGACAAAGGCGACGCCGGTACCGGCGACTTCACTACGGAAGTGGATCCGACCTTTATCCCCGACGAGCGAAAAGAGACCCCGGAAGAGCAGCGCGCAAGGGAGCACCCGGAGGCAACCGGCAGCTGAGGCCGGCCCGGAGCATAGTAAGCAACCTGATTATTAGTGTTAAGATGGTGAAAGGGAGAGAGTTTCGGCCGGAGTTGACCGAGGAGTGATCGCAGTGCCCAAGAGGAAGAACCCGCTGATTTCCGGGGATGCGCCCCATCCACCAGGGGACGCGCTCGCCTGCGCCAGCTGCGGTACGAGTTACTTTTTGAACCTGGAGACCATCGAATCCCTCGAGCCGCATGCCGGCGAGCTGATGGTCCGGGTGGCCTACACCTGCTCGGCCTGTGAATCCGCTTATGAACACAACGCCTCCTTCCGGAATGTGGCCGCCGTCCTGAACCGCAAGGAAAGCTTCGCCGGGTTGCTCCAATTCGGCGGCACGTACTTGCACTGCGGCGAGCCCATGACGTTCGCAAAGAACTCAGGCCGGAGCGTCTATGCGCCCATATCAACCGAAGACGTGGACGAGGACCTGCCGGACGTGTATTTGAAGACCCGCGTCATCCAGTGCCGCTGCGGCTTCCGAATGGAGCTGCCGGCCTGAGGCGACAGCAGTTTTGAGGTGCCCGATATGGGTACACCTCGAGTATCAAGCACAGCGAGGGCCGCGGGCGGCGCCCACACAAGCCGCCCACCAGGAGGTAGTGCAGATGGACACAGGACAAGTGGTTCTCATCATCGTGTTGGCCGTGGTTGTTATTGCTGTGGTGATCGTCGCGGTAGTCATTGGACGCCGCAAGAAGGCCGAAGCCAACCGGCATCGGGCAGCCGAACTGCGTGAGAAGGCAGCCGAAGAAGCCATCGGAGCCCACCAGGCCAAGGCCGAATCGGCACAGGCAGAGGCCGCTGCGCTCCAGGCGGAAGTCGAAGCCAACCGGCTCCGCAAGGACGCGGAGCGTCACGCCCAGAAGGCCGGCGAAGCACACGACCGGGTGGAAGAGCACCTTCGTCACGCCGACAAACTCGACCCGAATGTTCGGAGCGAGCGGGACGGTGTTGGTGAGCGGGACGGTGACCGTGTTGGTGACCGCGACCGTGTTGGTGACCGCGACCATGTTGGTGACCGCGACCATGTTGGCGAGCGGGACGGTGTTGGCGACCGTGACCGTGACCGGGACCGGAGCAACGAAGCGTCGGTCAACGAGGGCGAGCGTCTGACCCGGGACCGCAGCGGCCGTGAAAATTTGCCCCCTGAGGGATCAACGCGCGAGGGCGACCGGAATTCATAGTTTCAGTTGAGGAAGGGAGGCAGGAAGTGAGCATCGTGGTGAGGCGGACAGGTCAGGCGGTGCGTTCTGCAGAGTCGAAGGCGAGCAGGCACGCAGTGGATGTGGTTCTGGGGCACCTGGGGGAGATCGGCCCAGCTGTAGCAGCGCTGCGCAGGGAATCTTCCCGGCTGGCCGAATGGGGTGAGGAGTTGGCTCGGGTCCGACGCCGGGGAGGCAGTGTGTTCGCAGCCGGCAGCGACGGATCTGCGCACGAAGCCCAGCGCTTCGCTTCTGAACTCTCAGCCCACGACCCCGGCGACGGCGGCACTTTCAAAGCCATCTCTTTCTCCAGGAACGCCAATGCGGAGGCTGACGGGGCCGGGAGCATCAGCGACCAAGTCTCCCAACAGGTCAGTGACGGCGACATCGTAGTCCTGCTCGCGGCAAAGGGGATCACGGACGATCTTCGCGCTGCGGCTGCTGCCGCCAAATCAAAGGGCGCCCGGGTGTGGGCGCTGACCGGCAGGGACTCAAGGGACCTTGCGCAGTCCGTCAACGAGGCGATCTGTGTCAACACGGACCCCGCCCACGCTGAGGAAGCGCACCTGGTGGCTGTTCTGGCGTTGTGCGAGTGCTTTGATGACGCCATGAAGGCCGCCGGCCAAGAGTAGACCGGCGGGGCGGCGTCGCTCAGGTGGCCGAACGGCTGCCGCTGGCTACGCGCGTGGCTTCCTCGAATCACTGAAGTGCGTGGCATGGTGTTCCCGTGAAGAACACCGTTATTGCCTACTTCGCTGTTTTGGCACTCACTGGCCTTGTGACGTTGAGCATCCAAGGGGCATCTTTGCTACAGAAGAGTGACCCTCGCGGCGCCTTGGTCCTCATCATTGTGGTGGGCGGGTTGTTGTTGACGTTCCTCTATGGGGTGATCATTAGTCGCACTGCCAGGGTCAAGGTCCAACCTCCAAAAGCTGCCAAAATGCCCGGTGTCAGGACCACCGCCACAACGAGCACCGCCGACTACGATTTTTCTCCAGCCGTCGTTTGGTCAACCATCCGGCCCGCGGAAGCTGCGATCGTGGATGGAAGCAACGTCGCATACGCCTTCACCGTTCCGGCCATCCCCGACGGGCCGCGCGAACGACAATGTTTTTTCGGCCGGAATGGCGGTATTTCCATGCTGGAGATTATTGAGGAAGTGCCCGAGCGGCTCGCCGTGACGCAGTCGATCTTCCCTCCGGATGAGGATGGGGCCTCCACAAAAACGGTGTACCGCCTGGAGCCGACCGCCAGGGGCTGCAGCCTTACTCTCGAGTCGATCGTTGAGACTCCCGATTTCCTCATGGCAGATCAGCAGGCCATGCAGAGATTCGGCGATTCATACTTGGAAGGCCTTTGGGTGCTGCTGGAGCAAAGGAAGCTGGAGGGCGCACTCGAGTAGCACATCCTGTGACCTGCAACTCTTTCGGAATAGTTGCAGACGCCATGCAGTTGCGCACTATGAACCTGATTCATTCTGAAAGGAACTGCGCATGCTGTTTTCCCCTCTGGCCCTCGGCGAGCTCGAACTCTCCAACCGACTTGTCATGGCACCCCTGACGCGTCTGCGCGCAGGGCAGAATGGTGTCCCGGGTCCGTTGATCGCCGAGCATTACCGCCAGCGGGCTTCCTTGGGGCTGATCGTCAGCGAAGGAACCTACCCTGTCCAGGCCGGCCAGTCCTACCCGGGGCAGCCCGGGCTTGTCACCGAAGAACAGATCGCAGGCTGGAAGGCCGTCACCGACGCAGTTCACGCTGAGGGTGGACGCATCTTCGCCCAGGTCATGCACGGAGGCCGTGTTTCCCACGCCGACATCACCAGCGGTCACGAGATCGTTGGCCCCAGCGCCGTCGCCATCGACGGGGACGTCCGCACCCCCAACGGCAAGCAGCCTTACCCGGTGCCCCGCGAACTGGGCACCGATGAGCTGCCGGGAGTCATTCAGGAGATCGTCACAGCCTCAAAGAACGCCATCGAGGCAGGATTCGACGGCGTGGAGCTCCACTCCGCCAATGGTTACCTGCTTCACGAGTTCCTTGCCCCCAACTCCAACATCCGCACGGACAGCTACGGCGGCTCCCCGGAGAACCGGGCGCGCTTCGTCATTGAGACGGTAAACGCCGTGGTGGAGGCGCTCGGCGCCAACCGCGTGGGCATCCGCATTTCACCCGAACACAACGTGCAGGGGATCGCAGAAACCGACCCCGCCGACGTCCGCGCAACATACCAGGTATTGGTGGACACCATTGCGCCACTGAACCTTGCTTACCTCAGCATCCTGCACCATGACCCCAAGAGCGGCCTGGTCCAGGACCTTCGCGAACGATTCAACGGAACGTTCCTTGTGAACACCGGTTTCGGTGAGATCACCACCCGCGAAGAGGCTTTCGCCATCATCGACAACGGGCTTGCCGACGCGGTTGTAGTTGGCCGTCCCGCCATTGCCAACCCGGACCTCGCCCGCCGCTGGCGTGAAAGCCTGCCGCTCAACGAGCCGGACGCCTCCACGTTCTACGCTGACGGCGCTGAGGGCTACACGGACTACCCGTTCTACGCCAACTAACCACTCCAGCACACCAACCCAAGGTTGAACCACGACGTCGGCACTCACGCGAGTGCCGACGTCGTGGTTTAACTTCCTGGAGCCCGAGGCGTGGCTGCCCGCACAGAATGTGACGGATACGCTTCCCCTGCGGGAACCCTGAGTTCCTATAGGATTTGTGGCATGTCTGTTCCTTCCCCGGCTGCCCGCGCCGGCTTCCCCGTTAGCCGCCAAGTGTTGGCCGACCACGTCTACGAAGCACTCCTTGAGTGGCTCATGGATGGACGGCTTGAGCCTGGTGCGGCAGTGAGCATCGACGGGATGGCGCGCGAGCTTGAGGTTTCGCCTACGCCGGTGCGCGAAGCGTTGGCCCGTCTGGAGCACACCGGCATGGTGCGGCGGGTGGCGTTGAAGGGCTATAGGGTGGCGCCCGTATTCACCCGCGAAGATTTCGCTGAGCTCATGGAAGCCCGGCTTTCCATTGAACCCGTGAATGCCAAGCTCGCGTGTTCCCGTATGACACCGGAGGGGTTGGATGCCCTCAGGCAGGCTGTCGAGGATCTGAAGACCGCCCCCCGGGGCGGGACATTCGCCGAGTACCGCAGTTATCTGGAAGCCGATGAGCGGTTCCACCAGCTCATCGCCGCCCAGGCGAACAACCAGTTCCTCCTCGCGGCGTACAACACCTTGGGCGGGCAGATCCAACGCTTCAGGTTGTTTGGGGGAGTGGGCATCACTGACGCCGAGCAAGCTATTTCCGAACACCAGGCCGTGCTCGACGCCATGACCAGCGGCGATCCGGACAAGGCCGCTGAAATGATGATCGACCACGTCGAAAAGGTCCGTGGCAGGGCCATGGCTGACGCGCCGGAAGACTGAACCGGGGCGCTGCCGCTTCCGCACGGGCGCACCCGCTCGATCCCTCTCCACCACCGAAAACACCTCCCAGTGACCCCCTTCACACATATTTGTATGACATATAGGATCTAGGAAGTTTCCGAAAAGGGTTGACAGCCTTGCCTCGTTCGTAAATCCTATAGGAAACAGGATTCCACGAAGGAGTGATCATCATGGCGTACACCGCCGAGAATTGGCCCATCACCGCGGCCCTCCTGCAGTTCCCCGGCACAGATGCCGCGGGACAGCACATCAACGACGCCGACTCTTCGGTTTGGGCATCCGTCCTGCAGGAAGTGAAGGAAGCCGGGTTCGTCAACGCGGACCTCACTGACAGCTGGGTCCGGCCGGGCGACCTGAGCAAGGAACGCCTGGCCGAGTTCAAGCAGACAGCTGACCAAGTGGGCATCGGCGTCCCCGTCATCTCCGCCATTCGACGCAGCGTCATCCACGCCACCGACTGGGCGGACAACCTTGCCTACAGCCACCGCACCATCGACGCCGCGGCGGAGCTTGGTTGCGAAGTAGTGTCCTTCGGGCTGCACCAGGCCATCACTCCCGAGCAGCAAAAGCAGCTGTGGTTCTGGACAGTGGAAGGCTATAAGGACCCGGTGGGGGACAAGGAAGCCTGGGGCAACGCAGTCTCCCGAATTCGTGAACTCGGCAAGCATGCAGCAGAGGCCGGCATCCTGGTCTCGCTGGAAATGTACGAGGACACCTACCTCGGAACCGCGGACTCCTCGGTCCAGCTGGTCCAGGACATCGGACTGGACAACGTAGGCCTGAACCCGGACCTGGGCAACCTGATCCGCCTTCACCGCCCTATCGAGGACTGGCGCGAGATGGTGGCGAAGACCCTGCCGTACTCCAACTACTGGCACATGAAGAACTACATCCGCGACGAAGACGTTGCCCGCGACAGCTACATCACCATGCCCGCGCCGATGGAAAGCGGACTCATCAACTACCGTGAGGCCTTCAAGCTGGCACTTTCCGTGGGCTTCCAGGGCATCCTTTGCACGGAGCACTACGGCGGAGATGGTCTGAGCGTGACCGCCAGCAACCAGGAATACCTCCGCAGGCATGTTCTCCCGAAGACCGAAGGCTACGAGCTCGGCAAGAGCCAGGTAGCACAAGGTCGCCAGGTACCGGCTACCGAGCTCGCAGGAGTCTAGGACGATGACCAGGATTTTCGACAATCCCGCAGACTTCGCCGATGACGCGCTGGACGGCTTCGTTGCAGCGAACCGCGGCTATGTTGCCCGCGTCGACGGCGGCGTGGTGCGGTCCACTGAAGTCCCCGGCGGCCAGGTCGCCCTGGTGGTGGGCGGTGGCTCCGGACACTACCCCGCGTTCGCCGGACTGGTCGGCCCAGGCCTCGCCACCGGTTCTGCGTGCGGCAACATGTTCGCCTCCCCGGCCGCCGGCCAGGTGTACCGCGTAGCCAAAGCCGCGAACGCCGGCGGGGGAGTCCTGCTCAGCTACGGCAACTACGCCGGTGACGTCCTGCACTTCGGGCAAGCACAGCTCCGGCTCAATGCCGAGGGCATCGAAACCCGGACGGTCACCGTCACCGACGACATCGCCAGTGCGCCGATCGAGCAACTCGAGAAGCGCCGGGGGATCGCCGGCGACCTGACAGTCTTCAAGATTGCCGGAGCCGCAGCAGAAGCGGGACTGGACCTTGACGACGTCGAGCGTTTGGCCATCAAGACCAACTACCGGACGCGGTCCCTGGGCGTGGCTTTTGACGGTTGCACGCTTCCCGGTGCCAAAGATTCGCTTTTCCATGTACCTGCGGGGCAGATGTCCCTGGGCCTGGGCATCCACGGTGAGCCTGGCATCTCCGAGCACCCCATGCCCACAGCTTCCGAGCTTGCCGAACTCCTGGTCTCGAAGCTTCTCGAGGACAAGCCGGAGGACGCAGGGGATCGTGTGGTGGCGATCGTCAATGGCCTTGGCACGGTGAAGTACGACGAACTGTTCCTGTTGTTCGGCAAGATCGAAAAGCTCCTGACGAACGCGGGCCTTACCGTAGTGGAGCCCGAGTGCGGGGAGCTCGTGACCAGCTTGGACATGTCCGGACTGTCGCTGACCCTGCTGTGGCTGGACGAGGAACTCGAGCAGTACTGGGCTGCGCCGGCTGACACTCCCGCTGTCCGCAAGGGCAGCATGGCGCCGCGCGCACCCCGCGCCGAGACAGCACTCGAGGACGCCGAAACCGCCGACGTCGAACAGCCCACCCCGGCAGCCGCTGAACTCGGGCGGCAGGCCGTGGCGATCCTCGCCCAGGTGCGCGACGTCGTCGTCGAGCATGAAGAGGAACTCGGGAAGCTGGACGCGATCGCCGGCGACGGGGACCACGGCATTGGCATGCGGCGTGGCGTTGACGCAGCAGCCGCGGCCAGCGAGGCCGCAGGTGAATCCTCGGTAGCGGCCGTCCTGACCGCAGCCGGGGAAGCATGGAGCGAACGGGCCGGCGGGACATCCGGAGCCCTCTGGGGTTCGGCCGTGATTGCCGCAGGAATCTCCCTCGGCAACCGTGAAACGTACAGCTCCGCCGACGCGGCCGCTGCCGTCAAGGCCTTCGTCCGCGCCATTACCGAACTCGGCAAAGCCGATCCCGGGGACAAGACCATGGTGGACGCCCTCCTGCCATTCCGGGACACGTTCCTGGCAGAGCTCGACGGCGGAGCTCCCGTTGACAGGGCGTTGGCCGTCGCTGCCGCAGCAGCGGAGTCCGCTGCCGCGAAGACAGCCGAACTCCGGCCCCTCAAGGGCCGGGCGCGTCCCCTTGCCGAGAAAAGCATTGGCCATCCCGATCCCGGTGCAGTGTCCTTTGGGCTGATCACTGCCAGGATCTCGCAATTCGTCGATTCACAACTGGCCGCCGCCTCCCCAGCGGCCGGAAACGGAGCACAAGCATGAGCAACAACCCAGGCTGGCGGATCGTCGTCGGCAACGATGAGGCCGGCGTCGAGTACAAGCAGGCACTCGTTGCCTTGCTGGAGGCAGATCCCCGGGTGGCATCGGTGACGGACGTGGGTGTGGGCTTCAACGATTCCACCGCCTACCCTCACGTGGCCGTCGACGCTGCCCGGAAGGTCGCTGAAGGCGAAGCAGACCGGGCGTTGCTGATTTGCGGCACCGGTCTAGGGGTGGCCATCGCGGCCAACAAGGTCCCCGGGATCCGCGCCGTCACCGCCCACGACAGCTACTCGGTGGAACGGTCCGTGCTGAGCAACAATGCACAGGTCCTCACCCTCGGCCAGCGGGTGATTGGCTTGGAACTGGCTAAGAAGCTCGTCGGGGAATGGCTCGGCCACCACTTCGACCACACCTCATCCTCCGCCGCAAAGGTGGACGCAATCTGCTCCTACGAGCCCGACTACACGAAGGCAGTCTGATCATGACCACCCCTGAAGCAACTGAAGCTCCTGAAACAACTGAATCCACGGTGCCCGGCGCGGCCCGGAAGATCGCCGTCGTCGGCTCCGGCTACATGGGCGGCGGCATCGCCCAGGTGCTGGCGCTGGGTGGGGCGCGCGTTGCCCTGGCCGATGTTTCTGCCGAGATCGCCCAGAAGAACTACGACCGCTTGCTGGTGGAGTCGGACCAGTTCATCGCCGACGGCCTCTTCCCCGCAGGGTCCACAGAAATCCTCAAGCAGAACCTGTGGGCCGCCAAGGACATCGAAGAAGCCGTGGCCGACGCCGATTTCATCGAGGAGTGCGTTCCCGAGGTGCTGGAAATCAAGCACCAGACCCTGGCCCGCATCAGCGCAGCGGCCCGTCCGGAGGCGCTGATCGGTTCCAACACGTCCACGATTTCCATCGCTTCCCTCGCCGAAGCCGTCACCCATCCGGAACGGTTCCTGGGCGTGCACTTCTCCAACCCGTCGCCGTTCATTCCCGGCGTCGAGGTCATCCCCCACGCCGGAACCTCAGCCGCGACGGTTGCGGCGTCCCGGGAGCTGGTTCACGCTGCCGGCAAGCAGACCGCGGTGGTCAAGGATGTCACCGGTTTCGTGCTCAACCGCCTGCAGTACGCGCTGTTCCACGAGGCAGCGCAGCTTGTCGAGCAGGGAATCGCAACCGCGGACGACGTCGACACCCTGGTACGTACGACGTTCGGCTTCCGCCTGCCCTTCTTTGGCCCGTTCGCCATTGCGGATATGGCCGGTTTGGACGTGTACAACTTCTGCTACAAGTCACTGCAGACCGGGTTCCCGGAACGCTTCGCGACCCCGAAGATCCTCTCGGACCTTGTGGAGGCAGGCAAGCTCGGCACCAAGACCGGCGCCGGGTTCCTCAACGTGCCTGCAGAACGCACTCCCGAACTCATCGCCTACCGCAACAAGGCCTACGTCGCCATGCAGAAGCTCATTGAAGAGCTCGGCCCGGCCCCCATCAACTAACTCTTTAGAGGAGAAGCACAGATGACTTTCCCCGCAGAACGCACAGCAATTGTCACAGGAGCCGTTTCCGAGCGCGGCATTGGCCGGGCTACCGTCAACTACCTGGCCGCACAGGGCTGGAACATCGGCATCATCGATCTGGATGACGCCGCCTGCAAGATTGCCGCGAAGGAAATCGCCGCAGAGTACGGTGTGCAGGCCCACGGTGTTGGCGCGAACGTTGCCAGCGAAGCCGAAGTCCGGGCAGCCATTGACGAACTGGAAGCGGAATTGCCGCAGATCGTCGCTTTGGCCAACGTTGCCGGCGTCAGCTCGCCGGTTGGGTACCTGGATCTCGAACCCGCCGAGTGGGACAGGGTTTTGAACATCAACCTCAACGGTGTCCACTACGCCACCCGCCGTGTGGCCGAGTCCATGGTGAAGAACCGGATCGGCCGGATCGTGAACATTTCCTCCGTCTCGGCCCAGCGCGGCGGCGGCACGTTCTCCAAGACCCCCTACTCCGTAGCCAAGGCCGGTGTTATCGGACTGACCCGCGCTACGGCTCGTGAGCTCGGCGAATACGACATCACCGTCAACGCCATCTCCCCGGGACCCATCGACACCGACATCATGGGTGGAACGCTCAGCCAGGAACGCAAGGACGAGCTGACCAAGGACCTTGTGGTCAACCGTGTGGGCTCCACCAGGGACATCGCCGCCGCCATCGCCTTCCTCATCAGCGAGGACTCCGGATACATCTCCGGCCAAACGCTGAATGTGGACGGCGGACTGTACATGCACTAGGTCCCTGGCATGAAGACCTGGACCAGAGAGCGCAAGATCTACCTTGCCGTGGGCGTCCTTGCCTGCGCAGTGGGCATGGTGCTCATTTTCTTCCCGCGCTGATTGCGCTGCATTAATCACTTTCCTGTCACTCAAAGAGGAGTTTCAATGTCTGTTGCCACCAATTCCACGAAGGAGTTGCTGGATACGCCGGTCTTGAAATCGGCGATCTCCAAGGCGTCGCGGCGGCTCATGCCAATGCTGGTCATCCTGTACGTGGTGGCCTTCCTTGACCGCACCAACGTTGGCTTTGCCGAAGCGGCCCTGGAAGTTGATAAGGGTATTACTGCCGGCGCCTACGCGCTGGGAGCCGGTATTTTCTTCATCGGTTACGCACTGTTCGAGATTCCGAGCAACCTGCTGCTCACCAAATTTGGGGCCAAGGTGTGGCTTGCCCGTATCGCCATTACCTGGGGCATCGTCTCGGCGTGCTTCGCGTTTGTGCAGGGCGAGACGTCCTTCATCATTCTCCGGTTTCTTTTGGGTGTCACGGAGGCCGGGCTCTTCCCAGGCGTCATCATGTTCCTGGCCGCATGGTTCCCCAACAAGGTGCGCGTGAAGATGTTCGCCATCTTCTACCTTGCGCAGCCGTTCTCCCAGATGATGGGCGCACCCCTGTCCGGTTGGCTGATCAACATCGGCGATCAGGTTCCTGGCGTCGCAGGGTGGCAGGTCATGTTCTTCGTCGAGGGCATGCTGGCCGTCCTGGCCGGTGTCGCCGCGTACTTCTTCCTCATCAACAGCCCACAGGACGCCAAGTTCCTGACCAAGGAAGAGAAGCGGGCACTGTCCGATGTCATGGCACTTGAGGACACTGTCAAGGAAGAAACCGGCCCCCGGGGCGTCCTTGCTTCCATGCGAAACGGCCGCGTCTGGTACTTCACGGTCATCTACTTCTGCCTGCAGGTGGCAGTCTATGGCGTGACGTTCTACCTGCCCCAGCAGGTGGCGCAACTGACCGGCCAAAAGGTGGGCTTCGCCGTCGGGCTCCTTGCCGCCATCCCGTGGTTCTTCGGAATTTTCGCCTGCTACTTCATCGGTAAGGCAGCCAACACCGTGGAGCGCCGCCGCCGTTGGGGCACGGCGCTGTTCATCTCCACTGGACTGTGCATTTTCGGATCCGCGTGGGCAGGCGCCAACCAGATGCCCGCCCTGGGCATCATCTTCATCACCCTGGCGGTGTGCAGCTTCCTTTCCGCCGGTCCCATTTGCTGGTCATACCCGACGGCGTTCCTCACCGGAACTGCCGCGGCTGCCGGTATTGGGCTGATCAACTCGCTCGGAAACCTGGGCGGATTCGTGGCCCCAATCCTGCGCACCACTGTTAACCAGGTCACGGCTTCGGATACAGGAACCATGGGTGTCTACGCGCTGGGTGTCCTGCCGTTCGTTGCGGCGCTGCTCATGTTCGGCACCAAGCGCTTCAGCAACAAAGCCGACGAGCTCCTGGGGAAGTAGATCGTGAACCTGGCTGTTACCGACACACCCATGGACACAGTGTTCGTTGGCGTCAGCACCAAGATGTACATGGGCTACGCACACAGCCTGCGGTGGTTGGAAGAGCTGATAGTCGAAGTGGACGCCCGTCCGGCCCTCGCGGCCGGGCGGGTGGTCCCGTTGGTGATCCCGTCGTTCCCGGTGCTACCTGAGGCAGCGCGTTTGATCACGGGAACACCACTGGTCCTGGGTGCCCAGAACTGCGGCTGGTCTGATGGCCCGTGGACCGGCGAGGTGTCACCCTCCATGCTCGCGGAGCTGGGCGTGGGCTTTGTGGAAATCGGGCATGCGGAGCGGCGACGCCACTTTGCCGAAGACGACGCGATGATCGCGCTCAAGGTCAGTGCCGCCGTCGAGTCCGGCCTGAAGCCTTTGCTGTGCGTAGGGGAGACGGAGCTGACCGGCCCGGAAGCAGCGGCAGAAACTGTATTCCGGCAGCTGAAGGCGGCAGTGTCCGGCGACTGGTCCGTTGCCTCCGGGATGGTCGTCGCCTACGAACCGGTGTGGGCGATCGGCGCACCCGAGCCTGCCTCTGCGCAGTACGTCTCCGAGGTGGTCGGCGCACTGAGGGCCGCCTTGGCTCCCCACGGGTTGGCAACACTGCCCATCATTTATGGTGGCTCGGCGAAACCCGGCCTCCTGCCGCAATTGGACGGTGTATCCGGGCTTTTCCTCGGCCGCTTCGCCCACGATCCCGCCAACTTCGGCCGGGTGCTGGACGAGGCCCTCGCCCTCAGCTGAATACTGGCTGTGGGCTGTGGGCTGTGGGCTGTGGGCTGTGGGCTGTCGGTTGGACTGCCGTTGTCAGCTGGCGGATCGGCTCTTTAGAAGAGATCGCTGGCAGAGGGCCACGAAACCGCCGAGGTTCTCCAGTCCTTCCGGATGCGTGGGCAGGTAGTTGGTCAGTTCGGGCGAACGTACGACGACGGCACGCCACTGCCCGCGGGAGACTGCCACGTTGATCCGGTTGCGTGAGAGCAGGAACTCCATGCCGCGGGGGACCTCTTCGGCTGCGGAGGCGGCCATGGAGACGATGACCACGGGCGCTTCCTGGCCCTGGAACTTGTCCACGGTACCCACCCGTACTTTCCCGAGTCCGGCGCTGCGAAGGGCATGCTTGATCAGCTGGACCTGGGCGTTATAGGCCGCGACCACCAGAATGTCCGTTTCCTCCAGGGGACGGCGTTCCGGAGAGTCTGAAGGGTCCAGCCATTTCAGGCCCAGATGGGCATGCACTTGCCGGACAACCTCAGCAGCTTCCTCAGGAGAGGCCGTCGAGTTGGCACTGTGCTGGACGTAGACGCAGGAAATCCCGGGGGCGGCCCCTTCCAGTTCCCGCAGGGCGGCGACGGGGGCAGCCTCCAGTCGGTTGTCGTAGGACAACTCAGAGACTGCGCTGCACAACTCAGGATGCAGGCGCCATGACAACGCCAGGAAGTAGCCCAAGTGGGACGGCAACGTGTTGTGGCCATCGGATAACCAACCCAGGGCCGATTCATCAACGGGCTCCGGGTGCTTGCCTTGGGTGACTTGCGGAAGCTGCTGGGGATCCCCGAGCAACAGCAGGCGCTGCGCGGCCCGGCTGACAGCCATGGTGTTGGCCAGGGAGAACTGTCCTGCTTCATCTATGACCAGGAGGTCGAGGCATCCGGGGGGCACTTCCTTGCCAACCATGGTCCACGCAGTGCCTCCGATCAGGGCACCGCCGGGCCTGGACAAGAGCTCCTCCACATCTCCCTTGGCACAATTGGTCCAGGGCACGGGCTCATTGTGCTTGACGTCCTTGGCCACCAACCGGGGATCGAGACCTGCTTTCTCAACGGCTGCGCAGAGCATGTTCTCCACCACGGCGTGGGACTGCGCCACCACTCCGACCTTCCACCCGGCGGCCACCAGCCGGGCCAGTACGTGGGCGCCCACGTGGGTTTTGCCGCTGCCTGGAGGACCCTGAACGGCAAGGTAAGAGTGATCCAGGTCTTTGACCGCTGCTGTGATGGCCTCAACGTAGCCATCGGGCCCGGAGGGAACCAACGGCAGTGCGGTGAGGGTGCCCAGCCTGGGCGGTTTCCGACGGACAAGGTCCAAGGCAGGATCCTTGGGCCAGGAAGGCAGCGAGGCGCGGAGCTTAGTGGCCAAGGCAGCCAATGCGGTCCTTTGTCCAGTGGTCTGAATCGGGCTGTCGGGCGTCAGGGCCATGGGAGTTTGGCCAAATTCCGTGGAGTCGTTTCGCAGCTTCTCGACTATGGTGACTGACTCGAAATCGTCGTCTTCCCCTACCTCGATGACCTCGGTTCCTCCCCACCCTGCACGGCCGAGCACCGAGGATTCCTTCGAAGCCAGAGCATCCGGCAGGGGAGACTGGTACATCCTGAAGTACTTCTTGCCGGCGTCCAATCCAGCGCCGTCTCCGGACCGGCCGAGCAGTTTCACTCGCCGGGCGGGGTTGCTGCGGGGAGTGGGTTTGGCCCAGTCCTGGAGCACCTCGGCGTGATCCACTATGAAGAGGTCGCGTTCATCGGGCCACTGTGAGGTTGGCTTTTCCAACCTGTCGAAGTGTCCCCACCAATGCTGTTTGTCTTCCCGGCGGTGGTACCCCACTCCGGCGGCGACGATGCCGATGGCCCGTGAATCCGATGATGACTGTTCTTCCACGGGCAGCCCGGCGACGTAGTCGAACAGGGCTTTCTCTTCGGGCGGAGCCTCGTATTTTTCGGGCTCGGCGTCCTGTTTTCCAGCCTCGGCCACAGCATGGCCGGGAACGATGGAGCGCTCTGCAGCACGGGCAAGCAGCCAGTTCCGAAGTTCCAGGGTGGAGAGACAGTCGTATTCGTTGTAATCCCGGATGCCTTCGAGGATGGCTGCTGCTTCCCCGGCGTTTCCGTTGTCCCGGGCCGTGCAGTAGTCCGCGTAGGCAACTACGGAAGCTCCGGCGTCGGTCACGTCGCCCGAGCGCAGGTGTTGCCCCATGTACAGGGGCTCGAGTTTCTTGATGCTGTACGAATTCGCGGAGACCCGGATACTGTGCCGGACGGTGTCGTAGAGGTCCACCAGGACCCCTTGGCGCAGGAGGTCGTCGACGGCGGTTTCACCCACCACATGCGTCAGGGAAAGGTTGCGCAGGGCGGTCTTTTCGTAGGCGGCATAGTGATAGATGTGCATACCGGGGTACTCGGCACGGCGCTGGGAGACGTAGTCGAGGAAGTCGACAAATGCCGCGCCCTCCTCAGCACGTGAGTGCGCCCAGAAGGGCCGGAACACGGGCCGGGCACCAGGTTCCACAGGATTCTCGATGACTCCGAAAAGGTACTCCAGCCCCCACTTCCCGGTAGCGGGATCCTGCCAGAGGGGATCGCCCTCGAAGTCGAAGAAGATGTCGCCGGGGTCCGGGGCCGGCAGCCGGTCAAGGGTGTTCTCCGGCAAGACGTTGTAACTGATGGCCTTGGCTTCCCCGTTCTTGTCCGAGTAGTGGACGGTGCCATCGGGGGTGCCCGTGCCAGTCTGCAACTGGGCTTGCCCACGGAGCCTGAGCAGGGTGGAGTCACCAACCGCTGGAAGGGCAGCCAGCTCATCAATGGTGGTGACGCCGGATTCGATGAGCTTTTTGCGGCGGCTGATCCGCATGCCGGCCACCATGAGGAGGTCCCGGTGAATTTCCACCTGTTCAGCGCAGTAATCACAGCGGCCACAGGCGGAATACCGGGGATCGCCCCACTCCACCGGCCCGCTTGCCCTCACGTGCGCTCCGGTCATGGTGAGGAAACGTTCGCGGCGTTCCTTGAAGACAGGAAGGATGCGGGACAACGGATGGTCGCTGTGGACTCCGTTGCCCAGCACCAGGGTGACAGTGGGGTCCGGAGTGATGCCCGCGTTCAGGAGTTGGTCCCCGTATGCTGCGAGCTGCAGGAGGGCTGTGACCTTCGCGTGGCGGGCGAGCTTGGTATCGAACACCGCATAGAGCCCACCGGGCTGCTTCACCAGGAAATCGGACCGCCCATGGAACTGGCCGTCGAAGAAGGCGGCTTGGAACACCACGTCCGCGCCGGACCGCAGGGCGTCGATGGATTCCGCGTGCTTGGCCGAAAGGGTGGCGCGGTCCATCGCAGAGGCGGGAACGACGTCGTAAACGCCCTTCCCGGTGGCCGCATCCCAATGCCCGAACTCTTCCACGAACCCGTCCAGGACCCGATGCTCATGGACATCGCCAAGGGCGGCAGTACGTTCCAGCATGGCATCAGCGGCGAAGTCCGGTTTGGGGGAACAGCCGAGCTTTTCGTCAAGTTTGCGCAGCAGCTGGTACTCGCAGGTTGCAGCGATAACGAGGTCGCTGGCCGAGAACACCAGGTCCTGCGGAGCGCCCGCTATCTCAGGATCGAGGAAGAACACCGCGACCCACCTACCTCTCCATGCCGTCAACAAACCCTTGCAGCCAAGCTATCAGCGGGCACCGACAATTTAGTGCGCAGTCACTTTAGACTGCACCCATGACTGAAACAGCCCAGGCCTTTGACCCTGCCTTCGAAGCCGCCTACCAAGCGGCGCAAAAGAGCCTCAGTGAGGGCGGCATCCCCATTGGAGCCGCTTTGGCCCGCAACGGCGAGGTGGTGGCCAGCGGCCACAACGAACGGGTCCAGCACGGCGACCCGATTGCGCACGGGGAGATGTCTGCGCTCAGGGCGGCAGGACGCCAGAAGACGTACCTCGACACCACTCTTTACACCACCTTGGCACCGTGCGCGATGTGCACCGGAACCATCATCCAGTTCAAAATCCCGAGGGTGGTGGTTGGCGAGGCCGAAACCTTCCCGGGCGAGTTCGACCTCTTGCGCTCACGTGGCGTGGAGGTGGTGGTCCTGAACGATCCCCGGTGCGTGGATATGATGCGCACTTTCCAGGAGGAACACCCCGAATTGTGGGCTGAAGACATCGCCGAACAGCAGCCGGAAAGCGGCCCCTTGGAACGCCACAAATTCGCCTAGCCACGCTCACCCTCCGAGCGTAGGCTGGCATCATCGGCGTCGGTGCCGAGAGGCCCCGCGCGTCGATAATCCCAATCGATGAAGGAGGACCCATGAGTGCCGTACGCGAATTCATGACAACCAACGCCCAGTGCATCGAAGAGGACAAGACTCTTCAGGAAGCCGCGCGGCTGATGAGGGATATGGACTGCGGTTCACTTCCCATCTGCGGCCACGACGGCAAGCTCACCGGCTTCATCACCGACCGCGACATTGTGGTCAAGTGTTTGGCAGAAGGTAAGGACGCACGCGAAGTGCGTGCCAGCGAACTGGCCACAGGCAAGCCCTACTGGGTGGACGCGGATGCCAACGTTGATGAGGCCGTCACCATGATGGAAGAGCACCAGGTGCGTCGCCTGCCAGTCATCAGTGATCACAAACTGGTTGGCATCATCAGCCAAGGCGATATTGCCCGCAACCACTACGCCGAACAGCGCCTCGGCGAAATGGTGGAGCACATTTCCGCCAAGGAGCACATGGCCCACTGACCAGTTGAACCGGTGCGGCTGGCCTAACCGACAAGTCCGGCCGCCGTCCCACACCAGCCGCCGCGAGGCATCCCCGGAAGGTACGCCTCGCGGCCCGACTCTGGGCACACGGATTTCGCTGTCATCGCAGCCTGTCCGCGGTCCCGCCTGATACAACTACAGCACTAAGACCACAGCCCGGATAGGGCCGCCGAGTACCTGCCTTCGGAAACTGTCGGCCAGGTGAGGCAAACTGTCATGGTGACTTCAAATCTCCAACACCAGTCAGCCGACTCAGCCATCCACGCCCAGATCGCCGAAGAACTCGGCGTCAAGGCGTGGCAAGTCAAAGCCGCAGTGGAACTGCTCGACGCCGGATCCACCGTCCCCTTCATCGCCCGCTACCGCAAGGAAGTCACTGGGACGCTCGATGACACCCAGCTCCGCGACCTCGAGGAACGGCTCAGATACCTGCGTGAGCTCGAGGAACGGCGAAAGTCCGTGCTCGAGGCGATTGCGGCGCAAGGCAAGCTGACACCGGAACTGGAAGCCGCCGTCGTCGGGGCCGACACCAAGGCGCGGCTGGAAGACATTTACCTCCCCTTCAAATCCAAGCGGCGAACCAAGGCCCAGATCGCCCGCGAAGCCGGGCTGGAGCCGCTGGCGGACGTCCTGCTCGCCAACCCGCAACTGGACCCCAATGCCGAGGCCGTGAAGTACCTGAACGCCGAGCACTCAATCGAGGACGCTGGCGCCGCGCTCGCCGGGGCCCGCGCCATCCTGGTGGAGCGGGTGGGGCAGGACGCCGACCTCGCCGAGGACCTGCGCGAACGCCTTTGGAAGCAAGGACGCATGGTGTCGCGAGTGAAGAAGGGCATGGAGGCTGAGGGCCAGAAGTTCAAGGACTACTTCGAGTTCACGCAAGTGCCCTCCGGAATGCCTTCGCACCGGGTGCTGGCGCTGTTGCGTGGTGAAAAGGACGGTGTCCTTGAACTGGACCTCGCTGAGGCGGACCCAGCCGACGACGACGCCCTGGCCGCCGCCCGCGGTAAGTACGAGAACGCGGTGGCCAAGTGCCTTGGGGTCGCCAACCAGGGACGGCCCGCCGATACCTGGCTGATGCAGACCGCCCAGCTCGCCTGGCGCGGACGGATCCTGGACAGGCTGACCACCGACCTCCGCGGACGTATGTTCGCTGACGCTGAAGATGAAGCTGTTCGTGTGTTCGCGGCCAACCTGCGCGATGTCCTCCTTGCCGCGCCTGCCGGGAACCGCGCCACCCTCGGGCTCGACCCCGGACTCCGGACCGGCGTGAAGGTGGCCGTGGTGGACGGCACGGGCAAGGTTGTCACCACGGACACCATCTACCCGCATGCACCTGCCAGGAAGTGGGATGAGGCGCTGGCCACCCTTGGCCGCCTCGCCAAGCAGTACAACGTGGAATTGGTGGCGATCGGCAACGGAACAGCCTCCCGCGAAACTGACAAGCTGGCTACCGAACTCATCAAGTCCCTCGAAGCTGCAGGGTCCAAGGGAATCCAGAAGCTGGTGGTGTCCGAAGCTGGAGCGTCTGTGTATTCGGCCTCCGCGCTCGCCGCGTCCGAACTGCCAGGCATGGACGTTTCCCTCCGGGGCGCCGTATCCATTGCCCGACGACTCCAGGATCCCCTGGCGGAGCTGGTCAAGATCGAGCCGAAGTCTATCGGCGTGGGCCAGTACCAGCACGATGTCACCGCAGCGAAGCTTGACCGCTCGCTGGATGCCGTGGTGGAAGACTGCGTCAACGCTGTGGGTGTGGATGTGAACACAGCCTCGCCGGCTCTGCTCAGCCGTGTGGCCGGTGTTGGACCGCTTCTGAGTGAGAACATCGTGGCTTACAGGAACGAGAATGGGCCGTTTGCCAAGCGCAGCGACCTCAAGAAAGTACCCCGGCTTGGAGCCAAAGCTTTCGAGCAGTGCGCGGGCTTCCTCCGGATTACCGGGGGTGCCGAGCCACTGGATGCCTCCAGCGTGCACCCGGAAGCATATTCTGTGGCCCGGAAAATCCTGGCCGCAGCCGGAGGCGGACCGGCCACGGCGCTTGATCCGCAGGCATTCGTGGACGGCACATTCGGCCTGCCCACCGTGAAGGACATCATGTCCGAGCTGGAGAAGCCGGGCCGGGATCCGCGTCCCGCGTTCAAGGCGGCCTCGTTCTCTGAGGGCATCGAGAAGATCTCCGACCTCAAGCCCGGCATGATCCTTGAAGGCACCGTTACCAACGTGGCAGCGTTTGGCGCTTTCGTGGACGTCGGGGTGCACCAGGACGGTCTTGTCCACGTGTCGGCGTTGTCCAACAAGTTCGTCTCGGATCCGCGGGAAATTGTGAAGTCCGGCCAGGTGGTCCGGGTCAAGGTCCTCGAAGCCGACCCCGAACGGAAGCGTATTTCCCTGACCTTGAGGCTCGACGACGAACCCGGCTCTGCGGGTGGCCGCGGCTCCGGCGGGCGCGCCTCGGGCGGGCAGAGTGTCGGCGAGCGTGCAGGTGGCCAGCGCGACGGGGGACAGCCGGGTCAGCGTGGCGGGGGTCAGCCTGGTCAGCGTTCCGGTCAGCCCGCCCAGCGTGGCGGTCAGCCCGGTCAGGGGGCGCCGCGGCAGGGACAGAGTGATCGCGGGCAGGGCGGCTCGCGGCAAGGAAGGCCCCAGCAGTCCCCGGAACCCGCGAACACTGCCATGGCAGAAGCCCTCCGCCGGGCCGGACTCGGGAAGTAGGCCAACCGCCGTCGAATCCTCGCCTTGGTTCGCCCGACACACAACAGCCTGACGCGCAACGCACCACGGTGGGTCGGGCGAACAAGGCCGGGTCTGCCCGGCGCGCGTGGGCTACAAACCCGCTGTCTTGGCGTCCCACCCCACCGCGTCCGCCGGTTGCAAAGCCATAGGCAGCCAGCGCCCGATCCGGGTGAATGCTTCGCGCCGGATGGGCTCGGGGGACAGGAAGATGTCGTGGAAGGCATTGGGCAGCCGGCTCACAGTCACCGTGTCCGCCAAGGACAACGACCGGTGGGCTACTGCGTCCACGTTCAAGGCAACGTCGGCAGTGAGCGCATCGGCGGACCACTTGGGCTGCAGGTAGCTCTTGTCCGAGAGCAATACCAGGACTGGTGCGTCGATGCCCAAACCGGCGGCAACGGTGGCTTGGCCGCGGAACACGGCGTCGAGGAAGGCCGGCGTAACCGGGAAGCCCCGGTCTGGCCGCCATTCGAGGTTGTAGTCCCACTCGCCATCCAAGGTGGCTGATACTGCCCGGGTGTAGATGCCCGGATCTACTGGTGGCAGTGGGGCCAAAGGGTGGAGTCGGGCGTGGAGCCCAACCAACGGGGCAATGGCACGCCGGCCGAGTTCAGTCGCCTGGAATTCCAACCAGGGACTGTTGAGGATCAGTGCTGAAACCATGCCGGGGTGGCGGGCAGCCCACAGGCTGAGCGTGAGTCCGCCGGTGGAGTGCCCCAACAGAATGAGCGGCCGATCCTCGCCGGTAGCCCCGGTAGCCCCGGTAGCCCCGGTAGCCCCGGTAGCCCCTGTGCGGCCCATGGCGGACAGGGCGGCTGAGATGTCGGCGTCATAGTCGGAGAGACTGGTGACAAAGCCCGGTACCAGGTCCGGGCTTAGGCTCCGGCCGTAGTTGTGCAGATCCAGGGCGTAGAAGCGGGCTCCCGCCCGGTGCCAGAACTCGGCGACGTGGCGTTGGAAAAAGTAGTCGGACCAGCCGTGCACATAAAGGACGTCGGCGTCGAGGCCAACACTTTCAGCGTCGGGGTAAGGCCGGTCAGTGCCAAGGTAGCGCACCAAGGTGGCGACAGCACCGTCGTCGAGGGTCAGCGTTTGCTGTTCAAAACCTTCGCCAAGAATGTCCGGTTTCCATGGCTGGGTCATGACGTCGATCGTAGCGGCTCGCCGGCGTCGGGGCCCTTTTCCTTCTGCCACGGCCATTTGCCCGTAATTTCCAGCTCGAGGGAGAAGCTGAGGAAGGTCCGGATGAGCACGATGATTGCCAGCACTCCGACGCTTTCAAAAGTGGGGGTGACGGCGACGGTACGGATGATGTCGGCCGCCACCAGAAGCTCCAGGCCCAGGAGGATGGACCGGCCAAGCAGTTGCCGGTACGAGCGGTAGGGCGTGAACGGAGTGAGGCCGCGTGCGCGTTTGGGCTGATACCCGCGCAGCGCGAGCGGGATGGAAACCAACGCTCCGATCACCATGACCGCCACCCCGGCCGCGTCCATGTACCGGCCAACTTGTTCAATGATGTGCTGGAAATCCATGGCCCTCCCCGATAGCTGCGTGCACCCACCGTCTCACAGAACACAGAACACAGAACACAGAACACAGAACACAGAACACATAACGACGGCGGCAGCCCGGGTTCCGTAAGAACAGAACCCGGGCTGCCGCCGTCGTGCGTTATTGGGTGGTGCCGCTACAGCGCCGGCGCGGGCACCGGAAAGAAGACCCGGGGATCCTGCAGGAGCGCGGGGTAGTCGAAGTCGGAGCGCTTGATCACGTTGGTGACTTCGAAGTTGCGGGCAAATCGGCCATCCACAGTGATGGGTCGGCCTTGGATCAAACCAACGGCGAATGTCTGGCCGTTGTCGAAGGGTACCGCCAGTTCCGTCTTGCCGGGCAAGGTGTTGAAGGCGCGCTCCTGGGCTTGGCGCTTCCGCGTGGGCTTCTTCTCCGGGGGTGCAACCGGCCGCTTCTTGGGACCGCCCACCTGGCGGCGGGACTTCTCCTCGGCGTACACAAACTGGTACTCGTCAGGGTCCGTGGCCGGTGTTGCCTTCGCCTTGCCGTGCGGGGGCATGCTCACAACGGTGAGTTGCTCCGGGCGGAGGTCTTCGACATTGGAGCGAAGGATCAGGAGGCGGTCCTCTTCCGGGTCCTCGGGGTGGAACTCGTGCTTGGGCTCAGGCCACACGTATTCCAGCTTTTCCTCCGTGCCCGGGAACAGCTGTGCGTAGTACTTGGGGTCCTTGCTGAGCAGCTTGGACCGGTGGCTGAGGTGCAGGTCCTCGTATCCGAGCCACGGCGGCATGACAATCCGGGAGGCATAGTCCGGGTGGGCTGCCTGCGGGGCGAACTCGGCGATGTTCGCGCGCGTGTTGTCCGGGTGCCCACGTTCCATCCATTCGTCGGCCATGGCCAGGCCGTACATGGTCAGCGCGGGGACATGACCCATCCACATCCGGACAGCCGGGTGCTGCTGCCAACCGTACTCCGGGATCACCAACGCGCGGAGGACCTGGAGCGCTTCGACGCGCTGCTTGCCGAGCCTGGAAGTGTCGAGGGCTTTGGCACTTTCACGGAAATCGGCGAAAGGGAGGAAAGTCTGCATCCTTTCAGTTTGAGGGTGCCGGGCGTGAGAACCAAGTTGAGTGCTCCGGGACACGTGCCATTGTTGGGCCTAGAGTTGCAGGGTGGAAACTTTTGACGAGAAAACTGTCACCACGGCGCCCCCGGTTGCCGAATTGCACCTGCACATCGAAGGGACTCTCCAGCCAGAGCTGATCTTTGCCCTGGCCGAACGTAACGGCATTGAGTTGCCGTACCAAGACATCGAGGAACTGCGCGAGAAGTACCAGTTCACGGACCTGCAGTCCTTCCTGGACCTGTACTACGCCAACATGGCTGTGCTGCAGACAGAGCAGGACTTCACCGACATGACGCGTGCCTACCTGGAGCGGGCTGCCGCCGGGGGAGTGCGCCACGCGGAAATTATGATGGATCCCCAAGCGCATGTCTCCCGCGGTGTCGCCCTGGAAACCTGCGTCAACGGAGTGGCCAACGCCTTGGCTACCTCGGAAGAGGACTTCGGGGTCTCTACGCTGCTCATTGCCGCATTCCTGCGGGACATGTCCGAGGATTCCGCCTTGGAGGTTTTGGATCAGCTCCTTGCCATGCACGCGCCCATCGTGGGCATCGGTCTGGACTCGGCAGAGGTGGGTAATCCGCCGTCGAAATTTGAACGCCTGTACCAGCGCGCCGGCGAGGCCGGGCTCCGCCGGATAGCCCACGCGGGAGAAGAAGGCCCGGCCAGCTACATCACCGAGGCGTTGGACGTGCTTCACGTGGAGCGGATTGACCACGGCATCCGCTGCATGGAAGACACCGAGGTGGTCCAGCGGTTGGTGGCCGAGCAGGTGCCGCTGACGGTCTGCCCCTTGTCCAACGTTAGGCTCCGTGCAGTGGACAAGTTGGCTGACCACCCGTTGCCCGAAATGCTGGCCATCGGCCTGAATGTTTGCGTGAACTCGGACGACCCCGCCTACTTTGGCGGCTACGTGGACGATAACTTTGAGCAGCTGGCCAAGGTCCTGGAATTCTCGGTGCCGGAGCAGGCCACGTTGGCTGCCAACTCCATCCGTTCCTCGTTCGCCAGTGACGCGCGGAAATCCGTCCTGCTGGACGAGGTCACTGAGTGGGTAAAAGCCTCGGTACCCCACCCTTAAGCCGCGCGCCGGCGTCCCAGCTGAGACCCGTCCATCACTTGCGGCGTCGGGGATGTCACACTCAGTCACGACACACGGTGTTTACGTTCTGCAGTCGCGGGAATTAACAATTCATTGGCAAACTGCAAAGAGAGTAATCACCTTTGAAGGAGAAGCATGGGCGCGAACACCGCCGAAAACACCAACCTTCGTCTGAAGGCCGTACTGGACATCCTCGCTGAAAGTGTGTGGTCCGAGACCACCCTCAACGCAGGCGAAGTCCTGGCCGAAGCGATTGTCCGCGTACCTTTCAATGATCACGAGGCTGAGCTGCTCAGTGGGGGGATCCCCCGCGGGCACAAGACCCTGACATCGGCGTCGGCCAAGCTGGTCAAGGCCGGCTGGCTGGTGAAGGGCCGTTCTGGCTGGACCATTCCGGAGGACGGCTTGCGCGCCACAGTGGCCTTCCCGGATGCGGCCGCCTTTGGAGCAGCGCTCGACGCCGGAACTCCGGTTCCGTCCGACGTCGCCGTTCCCACGGCCCCGCCAGTGAAGCCTGCGGCGAAAAAGGCAGCCACCAAACGGGCTGCAGCCAAAAAGGCAACCGGGCCCGCAGTTGCCGCGACCGACGTGGCTGAGCCCAAGGTTGCTGCCGCCAGGGTCTCGGCACCCAGGGCCAAAGCTGCCACGGGCAAAGCTGCACCCGCCGAGTCTGCATCCACCGAGGCTGCAGCTGCGGAGTCTGCACCCACGCAGAAGAAGGCGCCGGCGGCGAAGAAGGCTACACGCAAGGCGCCGGTGAAAGCAGCGGCGGCTCCCGCCGTCGAAACCCTGCCGCAGCCGGACGCCGTAGCGGTTGCCGGGGACTTCAACAAGATCCTCGGTGCTCCGGAGGATTGGGCGCCGCAGTATGACGAAGCCCAGATGGAGTTCAACCCGCTGGTCCAGGTATGGACCATCACGGCTGAACTGCCCGCCGGTTTCTACACCTACAAGATCGCGCTCAACCGCTCGTGGGACGAGAACTATGGTGCGTTCGGTGCCCGCGACGGCGCCAACCACGAGTTGAACCACGACGGCGGCCCGGTCACCATCACGTACAGCCACGCTACCCGGGACATCGTGGTCAGCTAAGTTCCTTTGCCGGCATCAAACCTGCCCTTGTTCGCTCCACTCCCAGTTCAACGGTGAGTGGGACGGACAGGGGCAGGTTTTCGTTAAGGTGGTTCCATGACTGACCAAGCCCAGCGCGTCACAGCCCGCATCACCGGCGTTGTCCAAGGCGTGGGTTTCCGCTATTGGACTGCCCGGAAAGCCGACGAGCTCATGCTGAAGGGAACGGTCCGTAACAACCACGATGGCTCTGTGCAATTGGTTGACGAGGGAACTGTCTCCGACGTTGAGCACCTCGTGGCATGGCTCCACTCCACCCGCGCGCCCGGCCGTGTGGAGAATGTTGACCTTGAGCTCTCCGAAGCAACAGGGGAGTTCAGCGACTTCCGGATTGTGGACTAACGAGTCAGCGGATGCTACGCCCCTGGCGACGTGGTGGTCAGGCCTGATTCTGTAGCGGCAAGGAGCAGTTCATGGTCATAAGCAACCAACTTGTCGGTCTGGAGCCGAATGGCTGTGGCCAAATGAATGGCATCGGCGCTGCGAAGTTGTCCCGGAAGGGCAGCTGCATACATGAGATCTGAGCGGGTTACGTCCACCAGATTGATGCCGGCCAAAACGGCATTGACAACGTCGAACGGCATATTCCTGCGACGGGCCGCGCAGTGCAGCTCTGTGTAAAGGAGCATGGAGGCCACCAGGTGACCTCCGGAGGCTGCTACCTCTACCAAGTAGGCGGCAGCGGCCGAGGACTCGCGTTCATTGACCACCAACTTCATGGCGGCTGAAGTGTCTACGTAGGCGATCACCGATCGCCACGCAGATCGGCCAGGATCTCGGCTGTGGTCATGTCGCTGCTGATGCGAGGCAGGAGAGTGAAGTCCACAGGCGACTCACTGGCGGGCCGGACGCTGCCCGCTTGGAGAAGTCGCTCAAATGGCGAAGCTGATGGAGGAATGAGGGTGGCCGTCACCTCGCCATTGTTGGTGACGTCAATGACTTCCCCATTCTTGACGCGTTCCAGAATCTTACTGCTCTGGTTGCGTAGTTCCCGGTGCGGAATAGTTGTCATGGCTTGCCTCCGTAGCAATCGTAGCACGCGGGTTTTGGAGACCCCTCGCGCGTATCAAGCGGGCTGGGCAGCGGTCTTCGTCGCCTCGATGTAGTGCTCCAACGGCTTCAAAACCGGCTGCGATGAGGCATCCCGGACGGCGTCCGCTCCAACGGCATTGGCGACAGCCAAAGCGTGTGCATACTCCAGTCCGGACTGAAGTGCCAGGACCAGTGCCGCGCAGAAGGCGTCCCCGGCTCCGATGGTGTTGGCGATATCGTTCACAAGCACGGCAGGAGCCTCGGCCACCCGTTCGCCGTCGACAAAGATGGCCGATCCATCCCCGCCGTAGGTCACTGCCACCATCGGGGCGTCACGAAGAGAGGGGATCAGCTCATACTCCGTCTCGTTCACGATCACCAGGTCACAGCGCTCCAGGAGTTCAGGAATGAGCGGTGCCGCAGGGGCGGCGTTCAGGGCGAAGAAGCCCTTGGCCTGCCGCGCGGCTTCCAAGACGACGTCCTGGTCCACTTCGAGCTGGCAGAGAACGGCCTCGTTTGCACCGAAGGTCACGCCCTCCAGGGCCACGTCCGCGTTGGCTCCCGGGCACACCACAATCTGGTTCTCGCCGTTGCTGTCCACCAGCACCAGGGCGGTGCCCGTGGCCGCATCCACGCGGGCGATGTCCTGGACGTCGACGCCGGCACCTGCCATGGCGCTGATGAGGCTGAGTCCGGCGTGGTCCTGGCCCACTGCCCCCACCATGCGGGAGGTGCCGGCGAGCCGGGCCGCCGCAACGGCTTGGTTGGCGCCCTTGCCGCCGGGCTGCTGGCGGAGGACTCCGCCGCCCACGGTTTCACCGGGGGAGGGGAGTCGTTCGGCTGTGGCAGTGATGTCGAGGTTGATGCTGCCCACTACGGTCAGGGAAGAGGGCGCAGCAGGCTGGAGGGGCGTGCTCATGGAAGGTCCTTTACGGAAGATCGGGGAGGTAAATCAGGAGGACTGGATGACGGAGAGGTGGCCCGCCTTGGCAGCTACGAGGCATTTGGCAAGGTAGAACGCATTGCCGTTGCGGCGAACGTATTGGGTGAGGACCAGCACGGGGTCGGAGGGGCGCAGTCCCAGCAGCTTTGCGCGGCTGGGGCCGGCGGTGCTGAGGCTGATCTGGCATTCGCCGGGGCCGAGGGACATGCCCGGGAGCCCGCCCAGGACCTCGAGGAGTGTCGAGGCGGACAACGTGGGTGCTTCTGCTGCGTCGGCGAGCGCTTCGGCTTCGGGTATTTCCTGGGCCACGTTTTCCTGCAGGTGGGCAACGGGTTCGCCGTTGCGGATCAGTACGCTCTCCCAGAACCACACATCCTGGTCGGGCTGGACTCCGATGCCGGGCGCCACGAATTCGGACGCCGGCTGTTTGATGGCCGCAACCCGTTTGACCTGGATGTCTTGCTCGGTTCCGCCAAGGAGTTGATCGAAGGGGCGGATGTGCTCGATTCCGATGCGGGGGAGTGAGTCGGCAACAAAGCGGCCAACACCCCGCCGTGCGCGGGTGAGGCCGTCTTCTTCGAGCAACATCAGGGCTTCCCGGATCACGGTGCGGCTGACGTCCATCATGGTGCCCAGTTCGGTCTCGGTGGGCAGCAGTGAGCCGGGCGGCAGGATTTTGGTCCTGATGGCTTCGGCTATGCGCGAGTAGGCTGCGACGCGCAAGGGCTGGCCCGGCTGGGCAGCGATGGGTCGTGACAGGAACTGGACGGCGTTGTCGGTCAAGGGTGCCTCACTTGGGATGGGTTACGGACACTGTACCGGATGACTGTGATAGGTTGCACAAGCTCGTAATACATGCTTGTATAACAACTCACATCTCGTGGCGCCGCCCCGCGCCCTCGGACAAAGGAGTTTGATGTGAACATCCCCACCGCGACAGGCCCGAACACAGTAGACGGGCAGCCCGTGAACACCCAACCCCCGGGAGCATCGGCAGCAACAACTGAGCAGACGGACGAGGGCCGCTTCCATGGCAAAGCCGCTGCGCTGCTGATCACCACGTTGGTCCTGGCCGTGCTGGCCTTCCAGCTCAACGCCAGCATGATCACCCCGGCACTGCCGCATATCGGTTCCTTCTTTGGCGAATCCCCTGAAGCCGTGGCGCAGGTTCAGTCCATGTTCTTCCTGGCAGGAGCAATTTCCGGTCCCGTGATCGGGCGGTGGAGCGACTTCATCGGCCGCCGGAACGCTTTGTTGCTGGTTTTGGCTGTCATGGCCGTCGGAACCGTCCTGTGCATTTTCGCGCCCACGCTGCCATTGCTTGTCACTGGCCGGTTCATGCAGGGCGTCTCGAGCGCCATCTTTGCGCTCTCCTACATCGTGCTCAACGAGTACCTGCCCGCCCGGCTTTTCGGAACATCCATCGGCATCATCGCGGCCATCAACGGTGGCGTTGGCGGAGTGGACGGCTACTTCGGCGGGCTCATGGCCGAGACCCTGGGCTTCCAGTCGATCTTTGTTGCCGTGCTGGTTCTGGCCGCGATCGCCGTCGTGTGTGTCATCAAAGTGGTTCCCGGCGGAAAATCCGCCATCGCTCCCGGCCGGATGGACTGGTGGGGTGCGGGTTCGCTGTCGGTGTTCCTGGTCTTCATCACCTATTTCGTGTCCACGGGCTCCTCGGCTGGCTGGACCTCACCTGCCGCGCTCGGCCTGCTCGCGGGCAGCATCGCTTCCTTCACCGCGTTCTGGCTCATCGAGAAGAAGCGCGAAACCCCGCTGGTTGCCGTCCACCACCTCCGCTCACGCCAGGTTTGGCCGGTCATCGCCACTACCGTGCTGACCCTCGCCGGAATCTTCGCCATCATCAACTTCACCGTGGTGCTCCTCAGCCAGGACAAGGAGAACGGCTTTGGCCTCTCCGCGTCGGTTGCCGCCCTGCTGTTCCTGACTCCTGCAGCCCTCATCGGCGTCTTTGCCGCTCCGCTCGCCGGCTGGATCGCCGACCGCCGTGGCTGGATCAAGACCGTCCGCGTGGGCACGGCAACCAGCCTCGCCTGCGCAATCGTCGCTGCTCTGTTCTCCCACAACCAAGTGGCGGTCCTCATCGCCATTGCCGCGCTGGGCGTCTTCTACAACGGCTTCTTCCTTACTGCGATCAACGGATTGTCCGTGCTGCTCTCGCCCAAGGAAGCGCCCGCTGCCTTGCCGGGTATCAACGGTGCCTCGTTCGGCATCGGGGCGAGTCTCGGCGTCGTGATCGTTGCACCGTTCGCGGGCCTCGGCACTGCAGCCGGTTACTCCACAGCCTTGTGGATCTCAGTGTCCATCACGGCACTGGCTTTCATCGTCAGCCTCTTTATTGCAGCCCCCAAGGGCGAAAAGATCTAACGCACGACGCCGGCACCAGGCTTTAGCGCTTGGCGCACCCCAACTGGGCACCCAAGCAAACCCCTCACGCTGCACTCACCGCACACCGCACAACTGCAGCCCGCTTCACCTGAAACGAGAGACCACCATGACCCAGCCCGCACCCTTCTTCCTCGACTGCGATACCGGCATTGACGACGCCTTGGCCCTCGCCTACCTCCTGGCCTCTCCGAAGGCAGACCTGGTGGGTATCGGCACCGTCAGCGGCAACGTCAGTGCAGCCGGTGGTGCCCGGAACACCCTGGACCTGCTGAACCTGGCCGGCCACCCGGACGTTCCCGTGGCAATCGGGGCGCACGATCCCCAGATTGGTACTTTCCACGGCGGCGCCCCGCACGTCCACGGTGACAACGGCATCGGTGGAGTGGACCTGGTCCGGTCCCACCGCGAACCGGTGGAGGCTACCGCAGCGGAACTGCTGGTCCAGTTGGCGCACCAGTACGCGGGGGAGTTGCAGCTGGTGGCGATTGGCCCGTTGACCAACATTGCCCAGGCCTTGCGCCTGGAACCCAAGCTGCCCGAACTCGTTGCCGGGGTCACCATCATGGGTGGCGCGGCGCTGGCACCGGGCAACATTACGCCGGTGGCCGAGGCCAACATCGCCAACGATCCCGAAGCTGCAGCCGAGGTCCTGGCCGCGGACTGGAACGTGACGCTGGTACCCCTGGATGTCACCATGACCAACGTCCTGGAGGAAAACCACCGCCAGGAACTGCTCGCCAACGAGCACCCCGTCTCGCAGGCATTGGGCCAGATGCTGGGCTATTACTTCGGCTTCTACGTCGATATCTTCGGCCGGGCATGCTCTGCCATGCACGACCCCCTCGCCGCCGCCATCGCCGTCAGGGGAGTGGAACTGGCCTCGGCACCAACCGTCCGCGTCCAGGTGGACACTACGGACGGACCGGGACGCGGACAGACAGTGTGCGATCTCCGAGGACTTTATGCTGGCCTGCCGGATCAGCGGGGCGCACGTTGCCGCGTGGTCCTGGAAATCGGCGAGGACTTCGCGCCCCACCTTTTGGGAACCCTGCAGGCGGCCTGGCTGACGGAATCTGAAGTGATAAGGGCAGTGGAACCTGTCGCCTGAGTGGCGGAAGAGTGACAGGCGGAAGAGTGACAGAGGACGACGACGGCGGCAGCGGCCCGCCGTCGTCGTCCTCTTTTAACCCGCTGCTATTCGGGCCCTCTACGCGTACATGAGCGAGCCGGGGGTGGTCAGGGTTTCGCCGGTCTCGAGCCAGGTCTTGAGGCCGGACAGGATCATGGGCCAGCCGCCGTAGAGTTGGTCGTTTGCGCCTTCGCGGAGCTGATCGTGCGTGACGGTGAGGTGGCAGGAATCGCCCACGGGTTCGATTTCCCAGGTGATGCGCGAGGTGCCCTCGGCTTTGACATCCTCGCCCCACAGCGACTGCATGGTTTGGACGAGCCGGCGTGGGGGATCAACCTCGATGTTCTCGCCCTCACCCAGCGGAGCATCGGCCTTGGGGTTCCGCATTTCGAAGCGGCTGCCCGGCGTCCAATCGGAGCTCAGCGTGTTCCCGAACTGGTACTTGCTGCGGATCTCGCTGGTGGTGATGGCTTCCCAGAGCCGTTCCGGGGTGGTCTTGATATAGATTTCGAAGATCTTTTCCATGGGACTTTCCAATCTGGATTTGAGGTCGCTGAGGGCAGCGGCCCATGGTTCTGAGTATTTACTCACCCAGCGGTCGTGGATGAGGCGGATGGGTACCGGGTTGAGGAAGTGCAGCTTTTCACGACCCCGACGGCGGGTGACAACCAGTCCGGCATCCTCCAGGAGCTTGAGGTGCTTGGCGATGCCGAAACGGGTCATTTCGAACCGGGCGCCCAAGGCAGACGCGGACTGGCCGTCCTCGCGGAAGAGCTCGTCCAGCAATTCCCTGCGGGTGGGGTCTGCCAGGGCCTTGAACACGGCGTCCATGACCTCAGGATAGGTGACCTTTTGGTAACGTGTCAATGGATTTTGGGTCCTGGGCCGCGGGTGGGCGTGGGGGATGCCAGCGAGATCGTGGGAAGCGGGCCGGTATGTGCGGGGATGGCGGCGAGGTCGCGGGAAGGGTGCGGGGATGGCGGCGAGACCGTGGGAAGCGTACGGGATGCCAACGAGATCGCGGGAAGCGGGCCGGGGGCGTGCTGGGACGGCGGCGAGATCGCGGGAAGCGTGCGGGGATGGCGGCGAGATCGCGGGAAGCGTGTTGGATCGCCGTTCCGGTCCCGCGATCCCGCAGGCTTACCCACGAACTCGGCAGTGCGCCCGACAGGGTAGCTAGCCCGGCAGAGCAATGACCCGCCAGCGATGGTCCGAGCCGCCGGCAGCCTCCGATAGTTTCCATGAAGGGTCGGAAACTTAACTGCTTTCAGGTTGATCTACACCCGCCACTACTGCGATCCATCGGCCCGAAACCCCGCCAAACGCTTGATTATCCGTTATTTCCCGGGCTCTCATGTTACTCACGGGTTTCCGATATCAACCTGTTGTTATTGCGTAAACTTTACGATAGTTTCTCTGTGTGATGTGCGTCGCACTGTTGTTCAGGGCGACGAAGGCCGAGTGAAGGACAATGATGACCATCCACCCAGAGGACTTGCGGACAGCCGGGGCGCGGCTGCGGCAACTGCACCAACGAATAGGCGGCGTAGCCTACGGCGGGGACTACAACCCCGAGCAATGGCCACGCGAAGTCTGGCTTGAGGACGCCAAACTCATGCAGCAGGCCGGGGTAAACCTGGTGACCTTGGCGGTCTTCTCATGGAGCCGGCTTGAAACCAGCGATGACGTTTTCGATTTCGGCTGGCTGGATGACGTCATGGACCTCATGCATTCGCACGACATCGGCGTAGACCTGGCAACCCCGGATGCCGTACCCCCGGCTTGGCTGGTGGAGCAGCACCCGGACATCATGCCTGAGCGTCCGGACGGGAGCATCTTCGGCTTCGGTTCCAGGCAGCACTTCGATGTATCCCACCCGGTCTACCGCGCCAAGTCCCTGGCGCTGGCGGAGAAGATGGGCGAGCGCTACGCCAGCCATCCTGCGCTGCGGATGTGGCACGTCGGCAACGAATACGGACCCGTGTCCTATGGTCCGTGGGCTGAGAAGGCGTTCCGTGAGTGGCTCCAGCGGAAGTATTCGTCGTTGGATGAGCTCAACCAGGCCTGGAGCACCACGGTGTGGGGTCAGCTCTACACCGACTGGAAGCAAGTCCGCGTCCCTGCCCAACCCCGCACCTGGTCCAACCCGTCGCGACGCCTGGACTTCCACCGCTTCACCTCGGACAGCATGCTGGAGCACTTCAAGGCCGAGCGGGACATCCTCCGCCGGCACAGCCCGGACCTGCCGATCGTCACGAACTTCATGCGCTTCTACAAGACCAACGATTACTGGGCCTGGGCAGCCGAGGAAGATGCTGCAGCGCTGGATATCTACCCGGACCCGCGGGAGGACGACGCCCACATTGCTGCTGCTTTGAACTTCGACCTCATGCGGTCGCTGCGCCACGGACAGCCTTGGATGGTCATGGAGCAGGCAACCGGGGCCGTCAGCCAGTGGTCTGTCAACGTCTCCAAACTCCCGGGCAAGATGCGGCTCGGCTCATACCAGGCCATAGCCCAGGGCGCTGATTCCATCCTGTTCTTCCAGTGGCGGCAAGCCAAGGGCGGCACGGAGCGCTACCACTCGGCCATGGTGAACCACGCCGGACCGAACACCCGGATCTTCCGGGAAGTCTGCGAGCTCGGCCAAGAGTTGAAGTCCCTTGGCGACCTGACGGGCACCAGGTCCACGGCCAAGGTGGCCATCGTTTTCGATTGGGATTGCTGGTGGGCGTTGGAACTCGGCAACTCACCGAGGTCGGACCTGAACTACGCCCAGGAGGTCCTGCGCTTCTACCGCCCGCTGTTCGATGCCAACATCACCGTTGATTTCGTCAACGCCAACAGCGACCTTTCCGGGTACAGCCTGGTGGTCATGCCGGCGTCGTATCTCTTGACTGACGACGCCGCGCGGCGTTTCGAGGACTACGTCGCCGACGGCGGACAGCTGGTGGTCTCCTACCTTTCGGGGATCGTGGACCAGGACAATACCGTCCGGCTGGGCGGCTACCCCGGGGCATTGAGGAACGTCCTGGGCGCCTGGAGCGAGGAAATGCACCCGCTCGCCGGCGCGGATGAGCAAGTAAAGCTCTCAACGGCCGACGGCGGCACCTCCTCCGCGAGCTACTGGACCGAGCACCTGCACGCTGAATCTGCGGAGGTCCTGGCCAGCTACTCGTCGGGCCGCCTCGCCGGCACCCCGGCCGTCACCCGTAACTCCTTCGGGCGGGGCACCGCACTGTACTTATCGGCCCGAATTGATGACGGGTTGCTAAACCAGATATTGGCGGACCAACTGAGCACCGCCGGTGTGGAACCGGAACTGAAGACGCCCGCCGGAGTCCAGGTCCGGCGTCGTACTGGCACCTCAGCTGAGGGCACCGCCGGAAGTTTCCTCATGGTGCTCAACCACAACGACGCTCCGTCCATGGTGGACGTGCTCGACGGCGGCACGGACCGCCTCAGCGGACGCGCGGTCAGCGGGCTGGTTGAGCTCCCTGCCAACGGTGTCCTGATCCTTGACGAAACAACGGGACGGGAGGCTGACTAATGGCACTGCGACTTGATGTTCCGCCCAAGGCAGTGGCCGGCCCTGAGACCGGTGCCGGCAAGAAGCGCCGCGACAAGCCCGGAAGCTGGAAGCTGGCCCTCAAACGCGACTGGCGCCTGTACACGTTGCTGGCGCTGCCCCTGCTTTATCTGCTGATCTTCAGATACCTGCCCATGGCCGGCAACGTGATCGCTTTCCGTCAGTTCCAACCCGGTGGCAGCATCTTCGGCGAGAAATGGGTGGGCTTCAAATACGTCACCCTGTTCATCAACGATCCCAGCTTCTGGCAGGCCTTTCAGAACACCATCATCCTGGGTGTCCTGACCCTGGTGTTCTGCTTCCCGATGCCGATTATCTTCGCCCTGATGCTCAACGAGTTGAGGTCGCAGAAGTTCAAGAAGTTCGTCCAGACTGTGGCCTACCTGCCGCACTTCATGTCAGTGGTGATCATCGCCGGGATGATCCTGCAGAACTTCTCCATGAACGGCACGGTCAACCAAATCGCGGAGTCGTTGTTCGGCACCACTGTGAACTTCACGCAGGATCCCGGCTGGTTCCGGCCCATGTACATCAGTTCCGAGGTGTGGCAGACCATGGGCTGGGGCGCCATCCTCTACCTTGCAGCGCTGACGCGGGTGGACGAGTCCCTGTATGAGGCGGCCCGGATCGATGGTGCCAACCGCTGGCAGCAGACCTGGCACGTGACGCTGCCGGCCATCAGGCCAACCATCATTACCCTGCTCATCCTGAACATCGGCACATTCATGGCGGTGGGCTTCGAGAAGATCCTCCTCATTTACAACCCGCTCAACTATGCAACCTCAGACGTCATCTCCACCTACCTGTACCGGGTGGGCCTGGAATCCAGCAACTTCAGCTATGCGGCCGCAATCGGAATGTTCGAATCCGTCATCGGCCTCACGCTGATCCTCTCAGCGAACGCGATCTCCAAGCGCCTCGCAGGAACGAGCCTGTGGTGAACAAAACAGCTACTGCAACCAAGGGCGGCGCCGCCCAAGGCGTCCTGGTGAAAGACATGAAAGTCTCCCGTGCCATGCGCATCTTCCGGGCGTTCAACCTGGTGTTCCTGCTGCTGGTGGTGTTCCTGACGGTCTATCCGTTCCTGAACATCATCGCCCAATCATTCTCCAGCGAAGGGTTCATCAACGCGGGGCAGGTCAACCTGTTCCCCATGGGCTTCAACACTGAGACGTACAAGCTGATCCTGGCTGACTCCACCTTCTGGAACAACTACGGCAACACCGTCCTGTACACCGTTGTGGCGACGGCCATCTCCATGGTCCTCACTACTGCCTTCGCGTACGCGATCGCTAAAAAGGACCTCAAAGGACGCAGCGTCTTCATTGGCCTGGCCGTGTTCACCATGTTCTTCAACGGCGGCCTGATTCCCAACTACGTGCTCATCAGCTCCCTGGGCATGAGGGACTCCATATGGGCCGTCGTGCTCCCGAACGCGATCAGTGTGTTCAACCTGCTCATCATGAAGTCGTTCTTCGAGAACATGCCCCGCGAACTGGAAGAAGCAGCATCGATCGATGGACTCACCCAGTACGGGGTGCTGTTCCGGGTGGTGCTGCCGCTCAGCAAGGCAATCGTGGCCACCATGATCCTGTTCTACGCCGTGGCCAACTGGAACTCCTGGTTCCAGGCCTTCCTCTACCTCGACAACCCCGACCTTTTCCCGGTCACCATCTACCTGCGCAACATGATCGCCGGAGTCACCACAGCGGGCTCAGCCGGCGGAACAGCGGAGAACGTCGGCCAGATCGCCGCCAACATCCAATCGGTCACCATCGTCCTGACCGTCATCCCCATCCTTTGCGTCTACCCCTTCGTGCAGAAGTACTTCTTCTCGGGCGTCATGCTCGGTTCCGTCAAGGAATAACCCTTATGAAAGGACATCCAATGATCCACAAACCTGAGCTGCGCAGACGAGATTTTCTTGGACTCGCATCCGTTGTCACCATCGGCCTCATGCTGACCAGTTGCGACGCCGAAACCACCGAAAAGGTGGACACCTCCAAGTCCCGCAAGGGTGCGATGGACAGCTTCGGCGTCGGTGACACGTTCAAGGCGACGGAGCCGCTGACGTTCACATTCCTGTTCTCCGACCAGCCCACCTACCCGTACAAGAAGGACTGGCTGCTGTTCACCAAAATGGCCAGCGACAACAACGTCACCCTGGAACCCACCATCGTGCCGAACAGCGACTACGAGCAAAAGCGCAGCCTGCTCATCAGCTCCGGCAGCGCCCCGGAAATCATCGCCAAAACCTACCCGGGACAGGAAGCAGCATTTGTTTCCGCCGGGGCCGTCCTGCCTGTCAGTGACTACGTGGACCTGATGCCGCATTTCCAGGAGAAGGTGAAGAAGTGGAAGCTTGAGCCGGAGATTGCAGGACTGACGCAGGAAGACGGCAAGTACTACGTCCTCCCGGGCCTGCACGAGGAACTCTGGCCGGATTACTCCCTCTGCTTCCGCAAGGATGTGTTGAAGAAAGAAGGCCTTGAGGAACCCGCCACGTGGGATGAATTCAGGGAGGTCCTGCGCTCGTTGAAGAAGGCCTACCCTGACGTGGTGCCCTACTCCGACCGGTTCAAGGGCGACAGTGTCCTGAATATTGCCAGTGCGGCTTTCGGGACCCAGGCCGGGTGGGGGCTGGTGGACGGCCTGCAGTTCGATGAGGACAAGAAGGAGTTCGGCTTCGCCGCCGGCTCGAACAAGTTCAAGGACTTGGTGACCTACTTCAACTCCTTGGTCTCCGAGGGCCTGATGGACCCCGAAAGCTTCACCCAGACCGACGATTCGGCCATCCAGAAGTTTGTTTCCGGCAAGTCGTTCGTCATCAGCGCCAACTCCCAGAATGTCATCACGTACCGCACCTCCATGGAGCAGTCCATGGGCAAGGGCAACTTCGAGATCGGCAAGATCACGGTTCCCGGGGGCCCGGAAGGTGACGTCATTGGAGGCACCCGCTTGGAGAACGGCATCATGCTGAACTCTTCCGTGAAGGACAAAGACAGCTTCGTGGCACTGATCCAGTACATCGACTGGTTGTTCTACAGCGACGCCGGCCAGGAGTTCAGCAAGTGGGGCGTGGAAGGAACCACGTTCACCAAGTCGGGCGGTAAGCGTCAACTCGCTTCCGACATCAACTTCCAGGGCCTCAACCCCGCCGGCACCAAGGATCTCCGGGTGGACTATGGCTTCTCCGGTGGCAACTTCGCCTACGGCGGTGCCACGGAACTGTTGCACTCGACGTTCAATGAAGAGGAGCTGGCGTTCCAGGAGGCAATGAAGTCCAAAAAGCCCCGCCCGGTGCCCCCGCCCGTTCCGTTCAACGACGTTGACCGGGAACAGGCAACACTGGCGCTCACCCCGCTCAAGGACCACGTCAAGCAGAACGCTCTCAAGTTCATCACCGGGCAGCGGGCCCTGGGCGAGTTCGACGCCTACGTCAAGGAACTCGACAGCAAGGGCCAGACCAAATACGTGGAGTTGGCCAACAAGGCCTACAAGGCCTACGCGGACAAGAAGTAGCCCTTCCGATGGCTGCGAAGGAAGCCCAGTACGGGTCCGGCCCGTTGTTCAAGGCAGCGGGCCTGGTGTACGGCGTCATGGTGGGCGGGGCATTGCTGGTGCTGGCGAATGTGCTGGTGGTACTCATGCCGTTGCTGGCCGGGCTGGTGGGTCCTGCCGCATTGTTGGGCTTCGTGCTGGTGGGGCCGTCACTGGTGGCCTGCTGTTACGCCTTCAACCGACTCATCGCCGGTGAGGACACCGGCGTGTTCGGCGACTTCGTGAAGTCATACCGGAGCAACTTCGGCCAAGCCTTGGTGGTTTGGTTGCCCTACGCAGCGCTCCTTGCAATTATTGCTGCCAATCTCAGCAGCCTGCCGGGCAGCAACCCTGAAACGGTTGCTGCCCGGGTCGGGCTGGTGGGCCTGGGCCTGGTGGTGAGCGCTGCTGCTGTGCACGCGATGCTGTTGCTGTCCCGCTTCACTTTCCGCACTGTGGACATCTACCGGTTGTCGGTTTACACCATTGGAGCCCGGACGCGGGTAGCCTTCGGGAACGTAGGGATCCTCTTCGTTGCTGGCTTCGCGCTGATCACCAGCAGCGTGTGGTTGCTGCTGTTGATCGGCGGCCTGATCCTTTACCTGTTGTGCTTGAACTCCCGCCCGCTTCTGGCGTTGGTGGAAGAGAGGTTCACCGTGGCTGCAGAGGTTTCAGCGGCCGGCTACTCCCCGGCGGGTTCCTCCGCGACGGGCTAGAGGTTGGTCCGCACCACAGCACCTTGAGCGATCACCGTGCTGACCTTTTCCAGGGCCGAGCCGTCAGTGAGGGGATCCGAATCCACCACCACGACGTCCGCCATGGAGCCGCGAACCAAGCGACCAACATTTTCGCCACGGCCCAGCAACCGCGCCGCATTGGTGGTGGCTGCCTGCAATGCTTCCAACGGGGTCAGCCCGGCTTCGGCGAGCAAACGCGCTTCCGTGCCAATGGGCGTCACATCCGTTCCGAAGGAATCGGTGCCGGCCACGATCGTCACTCCAGCGTCCTTGGCCGCCCGTACGGCGGCCTGGAGGATGGGCGTGTACTCGATTCCGCGTGCTGCCAGGATGGGGTTGGCGGAGCGGGCCATGCTGGTGATGGCGTCCATGGTGGGCGTAAAGAAGGTACCGCGACGGGCCATTTCCTGGATGGTCTTTTCCGTCATGAAGACGCCGTGCTCAATGCTGCGAACCCCGGCCCGGACGGCGCCATCGATTCCTTCGGCGCTGTAGGCGTGGCAGAGGACACCGGCTCCCTTGGCGGCCTTGACGATCGCGCCGATCTGGTCCACGTTGTAGACCAATTCACGGGGATCCTGTTCGGGAATGCCAGCCCGCGGGTTGGCGCGGGTCTTGATGACCTCGGCGCCCCGTTTGAGGTTGATGCGGGTGAGGTACGCGAGGTCCTGCGGCTCCTTCACACCACCGCTGAGGGTCGCCAAGGGTGCCAAATCCGGATCAGCCAAAAGGGAATCCCCTTGATCCGGTGAAATAAACAGTCCCGCCGGCGTCATCCTGGGTGAGAGGCCAGGAGCCCACGACGGCAGGGCCGCGAGGGCAATGTCCTGGTAGAAAGTGCTCGAACCGCTGCGTACGCTGGTGGCACCGCCTTGCAGGAGGGCGCGGGCATCGGCCAGAGCGTTGGCGTGGACGTGGGCATCGACGAGTCCTGGGAGGACCCATTTACCCGAGGCGTTGAGTTTGCGGGCACGGTTCGCGACGGCGGCAACAGCCTTGCGCGTTTCGTCCCGGGTACCGACGGCGGCGACCTTGCCGCCGTCGAGCACTACCACCCCATCGGCCACAGCATCGCCGGTTTTTGGGTCCACCACGGTTCCGCCCTCGATGATTAGGGCCTGTGTGGTCAATGGCCGGCCCGGGTAGTTTGGAGCCGACTGCGTATTGTCGGCGACGGCAGCCGGCGCTGAAGCCAGCTGCGCGGCAATGCCGGCAACAGAGATTCCGGCCAATGCTGCAGCACCGGCGAGGATGCCACGGCGGGGCAACTGACCCTCGGGTTTGGGTGCTGAGGTGTGATCGTGAAGGCACATGATTGGACTCCTGGGGAACGAGCTGCCCGGCCGCTACTTACCTGCGGTTGAGCATTTGGTATTCCAGAATGCCTCAGCGTAGAGGTGTGACGCAAGCAATAACGAGAAACTCTCAGGATCAACAGCATGTTTGGTATGCCAAATGGCAACCACTTCGGGGCACCACGGGCCTCTCATCGCCGGCTTCGGTGCGGGCCCCTACCAGCGTGCGGTTGATCTTATTCGCCGGCGCTCTGCTGGTCTACCGCGGTGGCATTCGCAGGGCGCACATCGCGGGCACGGGGAAGCGGCCCGAAAGCAAATATCGCGTCGCCTGGCCCTCCCAAATTTCGACCCGCAAAGTTCACGCTCACCCAAGATCGCGGCGCATCCGCGCAACACCCTTTAGGTTCGTTGGGGTGTGTGGTGGTGGTTGCGTCGGGGTTTTTGTTTGGGGTCGATGTGGGGTGGGGGGATGAACCAGGGGACGCCGGTTTTCATGTCGATCCGCCATTGTTCTTTGTGGATGAGGTGGTGGTGGTGGCTGCAGAGCAGGGTGCCGTTGTGTGTTGAGGTGGTGCCGCCGTGGGACCAGTAGGTGGTGTGGTGGGCTTCGCACCAGGGTGCTGGAATGGTGCAGTCGGGGAAGGCGCAGCCGCCGTCGCGGGCGATGATGGCTTTGCGGATGTGGGGTGGGAAGATCCGGGTGGTGCGGCCGATGTCCAGGATGCGTCCTTCGCTGCCGAGCAGGACGGGGATGATGTCGGCGTCGCAGGCTATTTTGCGGATGGTGTTGGGGTGGATGGGTCCGGCGAACGTCGCTGTGCCTGTGCCTGTGCCTGTGCCTGTGCCGGAGCCCGCGCCTAAACCGGTGCCGGTGCTGGTGCTGGTTTGGTGGGTGAGTTGATCGAAGAGTTCGTTGTAGTCGATGGTGACGGTGAGTTGGGGTCGGAGTCCGCCGTTGGAGGGTAGTTTCGCGGTGGTCATGGCGAGGTTGCAGGCGCCGGTGAGGCCGTCCAGGAGTTTCTGTGCCCGGGAGCGCCGGTCAAGGTCAGGGCCGTCGCCGGCATCAGGGCCAGCATCAGCGCCGAAGCCAGCATCAGCACCCAGACCCGCACCGGCCCCAGTGCCCGCACTAACACTGGCGCCAGCACTAACACCGGGGCCAGCACCAGCGGCCGTGACCCTACCGGCGCCTGTGGTGGTCAGGCGTGGGTTGGTGGCGGTGTTCATGGTGGTGGTGAGGGTTTCGTATTGTTCGGTGGTGGCGAAGATTTCGATGTGGTGCAGGCCGTAGCGGCGTCGGCGGCGCAGGAACGCGCCTTGGTGTTGGCGGAGGACTTCTTCGGTAGGTTCGGGTCCGTCTTGGTCGATGCGGTCGGTCCAGCGTTTGGCCATTTTGGTGACGAAGTCCGGGTCGGACTCGACTGCGGTTTTGGTCAGGGCGTGTTCCATCCGGGTGATGGTGGCGTCGTCGGTGAGGTTCCGGATTTTGTCCAGGGTGCTGCTGATGATGGTCGCTGACCGGGACGGTAGTTCTCCGGTGGCCAGGGCTTCGGCCAGGATCCCGCGTCGGGCAGGGATGTCCTGGCCGGTCATGCCGGGTTGGGGGAGGACATCCGGGGCGAGGGCGAGCCTGCGCCGGGCCTCGCCGATCCCGATCCGCAACCGTGCCCGCAAGAACTCAGCCGCGTTCCGGTACCCGTCATCCAAGACACCGGCCGATCCCGCAACAGCAGTCTCGGACCCTGTTTTCGCTCCGGTCTCGATGCTGCCAGCCTGAGCGCTGCCAGCCTGGGCGCTGCTGGTTCCCGTCCAGGACTGGGAAGCCGCTGCGCCCTCGGATCCCTGCTCCGTCACCGGCACCGGCTCGACCCACCCCGTCCGCCATTCCGTCGCTGCCGACAACGTCCCCCGACTCGACTGCTGTGCTGCCGTCCGCGTCCGCTCCACAGCCTGCGCCGCCACGACCTGTAAATACTCAACGGACCGGGCGATCTCCTCCACCCTGCCAGCAAAATCAGCAGCCTCAACAAACGCAAAAAGAGAAGCTTCGTCGGCAGCAGACACGCGTGCGGAGTCCAGAAGGGCCGCACTGTCGTTCAGAAGGGCCCTCAGGTCCAGCGCGGCAGATGAAAGGTGTTTCGACTGCGTAGCATCGAAACGTTGGATCGGTTGGAGGGCCGGGCTCGATCCGGAGCTGTGCGTGGCAACGGCCGGAGACGGAGCGCGCTTAGCCGGCTTCTTCGGGATCCAAGCGTCATGGAATCCGACGCTGACGGTCAGCGGCGCCGTCGAATCCTTGAATCCGGCCCTCAGCAAGTCGGGCATGCTCAAGAAGCGTCGTGACCGGACAGCGGTCAAGGCAGCCACAGCAGGGGACGTCTGCGCCCTTAGTGCCGATACCTGCCCTGCATCTTCCATAAAAACATCGTGTCAGGAGGGTCTGACATTTTTAGGACCCTCCGCTACCGAGTGACCTGCTCACGCAAAATATCCGCATGCCCGCAATGCTGTGCCAGTTCGCGGAGCATATGAAGGTAGACCCACCGGAGGGGAAGCGGTCCGCGGCGGTTCCCGAGCACAAGGTCATCGAGCCCAAGGGATGAGGCCGCCTCCCTGGACTCTGAGCAAGCTTCCGCATGGGCGCGTTGAATGCTGGCAATGGTGTCGTGATCTTCCAGGATGAAGGACTCATCAGGCGTCGCCGGGATGCCGATCTCTGCCCGGGATCGGCACGTGATGGCTTCGTCGAACCACACCTTCTCCACGAAGGTTGCGTGTTTCACCAAGCCCAGGAGCGTAGTGCGCGAGGCGACCAGCCGCCGTCGTGCTTGCTCTTCAGTGAGCCCGTCGAGGCACTCGTTGAGGGCCCGGCGGTGCTCGTCGAGGAACGTATCAAACTGCGTGCGGGCGTCCTGGTTGATGACGTCCTCAGTGAACGTGTGCGGCAGTGCGCTCATCCGAAAACCACCGTTCCGTCGTCGTTGATGTTCCAACCGGGGTTATGAGCGATCTCCCAGATGATGCCGTTCGGATCCTTGACGTGCCCGTGAAAGATGCCGCCGAAAGCTCCTGCCTGCGCCGGTTTCAAAACCGTCGCACCAGCCGCCGCCAGCGCCTCGATGGTGCTGGACACCTCAGCCGCGCTGCCCACGTTGTGGGAGAGCGTCACTCCGCTAACGCCGGGGGAAGGAGTGCTGGCGTCAAGGTCCTGATCGAACTTGTCGGCATCGAACAGGCCGAGCATCAGCCCCGGCGCAATCTGGAAGAAGAGAATTTCGCCGGGAACATCCATGGCCGGATCCCAGCCGAGCCCGTCCCGATAGAAGTCGCGGGCGGCGTCGAGGTCCGGCGTGGCGAACGTGAGGAAATGCAGTCGCTGTTCCATAAGGGAAAGCCTAACGGGAAGGTACGACGGCGATACCCGCCGCGCGAGTCCTGCCGGCCTGTTGAGGCCTGGTCCAAGCCGGTGGGAGGATGGAGCAGTGGAACCCCTCTTCGACTTCCTTGGCAGTGTCTGGTGGCTCATTTTTCCTATCGGCGCGATGGCTGGTGGCTGGGCACGGTCGTGGTCCAAGGCCAGCGAGGAACGGCACCGCCGCAAAGTGGAGTTGTTGAAGTTGCAGAACCAGTTGGCGGTGCACGAGGAAGCCAACCAGGCCGAGGTCGTTTCGCTGATGTCCGCTCACGATTCCGTGAACCACAAATGGCTCGACTATGAGCTGGACGTCGGCAACCTCATTGATTTCCCGCTCATGACCGACGTTAGGGAACCCCTCACAGTCGCCTTCCTGCGCGCCAAGAAAGAGGCCGACGGCTTAAGGCCCGCCACCCCTGAAGAGATTTCGACGCCGGCCCGGCTGGCTGAATACCGTGCGGCCGTCCACAGCTACGAACTCGCTTTTGATGTGGCCGAGCGGGAAGCCCGGCGTATCAAGGACGGCAACTTCAGTGGCCCCGAACGCCAACGACTTGCGACGGCGAGGAAGCTGCTGCGCATCGCCGAAGACACTGCCGCCACCCCGGCCGAGCGCCAAACCGCATACAAGCGTGCCCGCAAGGAACTCGACGGCCTGATTGTCCTGCCGGAGGCGACGGTTGCCGCACTCGAAAGCAAAATCGTCAGCATGCTCGATTCCCGCAAGGACCCGGACACTGACGTGCGGTTCGCTTGACGCCCAGGAAAAGGCTCGCGGTCATTACCGGTGCCGGCCGCGGTCTGGGGAAGTCATTGGTGGAAGAATTTTCCGACGCCGGATGGGCGGTTGTCGCGCTCACACGGACACCCGCGGAGTGGGCCGATCGGCAGCACGTCACCACAATCACCCACGATGTCCGGCATGAGCCATCGGCTGAGCTGATGTCAGCCCTCGGGGACAGCCCAATCGACGTGCTGATCAACAATGCCGCCCAGGGAGCACGGCACTCCGGGCTGGGCGACATTGCAGCGGAAGGCGTCATGAACGCCGTCGACGTCAACGTCGCTGGACCCTTGCGCCTGGTGCAGGCCGTCCTGCCGAACCTGTTGGCCGCGCCCGATCCGGTGATCATCAACGTCACGTCCCGCCTGGGCTCAGTGGCGGCGCAGGCCAGGGGCGACTACTCGGACCTTTCCACGAGCTACGCCTACAAAATCTCCAAGGCTGCGCAAAACATGTTGACCATCTCCCTCGCCCAGGACCTCGCCGGCCAAGTGCGCTGTTGGGCTGTTCACCCGGGAAAGCTGGCCACGGGGATGGGGCAATCCGATGCCTCGAAGGATCCACGGCTGGCCGCCCGCGAGCTGCGGGAGTTGGTGGATTCGGGGGACCGCGTGTCGCCTCGATTTGTGTCCCTCGGAGCGGCGGACCTCGCCTGGTAGTGGGGTGGACTGCTGCACTTCGGCGCTTCCCTGCAGTGGAGGCGTGGCTTCCTGACCTTCTTTGAACCCGGATAGGCCGCGGTGCAACCGAAATTGGGTGTATTACGGCCTAACGGAATCCAAAGTGGGTGGTGACGGCACACCCTAATCCAGCTCCACGCCCATCACGGTCCGCACAATGGGGTTGCTCCCGGACCCGCCCGCATCATCCTCTAGGTGCCGCATCCCCAGCCGCTCAGCGACCCGGCGCGACGCGATATTGTCCGGATGGATGATGGCAACAAGGAGCTCAACCCTGAGGACGTCCCGCGCAAGATCCCGGCATGCCAAGGCTGCTTCCGAGGCGTACCCCCGGCCCTGCAGCTCCCGGCGAACGTGGTAACCAACCTCAAGCTCGGACCGCCCGTTGACCTGTTGCCATGTCAACCCGCAGTCCCCGACAAATCCGCCGTCGTGCGTTTCAATAATCCACAACCCGTGCCCGTCGCGGGCATAGTTGTCCCTGTTCCACTGGATCCAGGCAGCCGCTTCGTCGCGGGTTTTGGGAGCGGGGTAGTACGTCATCACCTCGGGATCACCCAGCAGCGAGCTCATCGCATCGAGATCGGCCATGGTCATTTCGCGGAAGCGCAGCCGTGGCGTGGGGTGGGGGAGCATTCCCGAAGCCTACCCGTCGTCGGGCTGTGTCTTCACCACCCACTTTCAGCTCCGCGGCCCCGATAAACAACCGCTATTGGCTGCATTAGCCCGGCATGGAGTCCAAAGTGGGTGGTGGCCGTACACCGATCAGGGCAGGGGCCGCAGCTCCACCGGGGTCAGCATTTCCCGCTCGAACCCCACCACGCGGCGCGGCCCGTGCAGGATCACCTCATGTGTATGGGCGTCGGCGGTGCTGGCCGTGGCGACGTGGAGCTTCACCAGCCCGGGCGTCACCACGCGCTGAAGGTCCAGTCCGGTGAAGGAGGTGCGGTCGGCGTGAACCACAAAATCGACGACGGCGGACGCGCCGGCTTCCAGCTCGACGCGGGCATAGCCGATCAACTCGCGGACGGGACGGACCACTTCGCCCACCGGATCTTCCAGGTACAACTGAACAACTTCGGCGCCGCCACGGGAACCGGTGTTGGTGACCGTGCAGCTGACCGTGACCGAGTCCGACGTCGACATGGTGGGCGCGCTGCACTGATGGCCGGTCAACTCGAACGTTGTGTACGACAGGCCGTGCCCGAAACCGAACAGCGGCGAGGGGTCCAGGGCGCTGACACCACTGGGACCGGCCAGCTTGGAATGCAGGTAGGTGCCGGGCTGGCCGCCGGGGGACCGTGGCACTGAGACAGGAAGTTTGCCGGACGGATTGACGATCCCGGTGAGCACGTCCCAGAGCGCCTCGGCTCCTTCTTCGCCCGGGAAGAACCCTTGGATGATCGCGTCGGCGCGGTCAGTGAAGTCGCCCAAAGCGTACGGGCGGCCGCTCAACACAACCACCACTGCGCGCGTTCCGGACTCAGCGCAGGACGCGAGGATACGGTCCAGCATCCTGTGTTGGTCGCCGGGCAGGCGGAGGTCGGCGGCGTCGTTTCCTTCGCCCGAGGTGCCCCGGCCGAACAGGCCTGCGTTGTCGCCCACAACCACTACGCAGGTGTCCACGGAGGCTGCAACCTGGCAGGCTTCGGAGATCTGTTCCTCGGTGGCGGCCTCGCAGTTTCCGGTGACCGACGCGGCCACAGAGCCGAAGCGTCCAGAAGCAACGCCGGCCACGGATGGAACGGAGATCCCCATGGGCACCTCAGGGTGGGAGGCTCCAACATGGGCGTCAAAGGAGTAGCAGCCAAGCATCGCGAAGGGGTCATCGGCCAAGGGACCCACCACGCCCAGTGAACCGACGTGACCGAGGGGTAGAGCGGGAGCTTCAGCGAAGTCCCGGTTGCTCAGCAGCACCAATGATTGTGCGGCCAATTGGCGCGCCAACTCCCGGTTTTCGGCGGGATCGAGGTCGATCACACCCGGTCCCGCAGGAACAGCCAACACCGCCGGAACAGGGGAGAAGTCCGGCGACAACAAGCCGACCTCCGCCTTCTGGGTCAGCACGCGGCGCAGGGCTTGGTCCACTACGGATTCGTTCAGCGCGCCTTCGCGGATACGACGCAGCAGTGGCTCGCCGAAGCAGTTCACGGTAGGCAGTTCAACATCGACGCCGGCACTTAGGGCCAGCACGGCGGCGTCACCGGAGTCCGCGGCCACGCCATGGGTGACGTCCAGGAAGGCAACGCCGAAGTAGTCGGCAACCACAGTCCCGGTGAAACCCCATTCCTCACGAAGCAGCCCGGTCAGCAGTGCGCGGTTCGCGGCGGCCGGTACGCCGTCGACGTCGGTATAAGCGTGCATTACCGAACGGGGAGCGCCGTGACGGATCGCCATTTCGAACGGCGGCAGCATGATGTCGGCGAGTTCGCGGGGTCCCATGGAGACGGGCGCGTGGTTGCGCCCGGCCTGGGAAGCTGAGTAGCCCACGAAGTGCTTGAGCGTGGCGACGATGCCCGTGGATTCCAGGCCTTGGACGTATGCAGTGGCGACGGTTCCCACCAAATAGGGGTCCTCGCCGATGGTCTCCTCCACGCGGCCCCAACGGAGGTCGCGGACCACATCCAGCACCGGGGCCAGGCCCTGATGGACGCCCAAGGACCGCATGCTGCTACCGATCCGGGCTGCCATCTCCTTGACCAGTGCCGGGTTGAACGTGGCGCCCCAAGCCAGGGGAACTGGGAACGCTGTGGCCTTCCATGCTGCAAGGCCGGCCAGGCATTCCTCGTGAACCTGGGCCGGGATGCCAAACCGGGACGCGGCCATGATCTGTTCCTGTGCGGCGGCCAGGCGTCGGGCGCCTTCGGTCGGTTCCACGGGAACGGTGCCGTACATGCGCGTGATCTGCCCCAGTCCGTCAGCGATGATCTCGTCCCAGGAACGGGCGTCTCCCGCCATCTGGCTTTGGAGGGGAGCCACGGAATCGCCGTCAGTGGAGGCGTTGACCCACACGCCCACCAATTGGGCGAGCTTTTCCTCGAGGGTCATCTCGCGGATGAGGTGCTCTACGACGTCCGACGCCGGAACGCGGGCAAGTGCTTGCTGATCGGCGGCGCCGGTGCTCACAGGCTTCTCCTTGGATTCTGAAGATGATTTTTAGAAACTATCAGAAATACATATTTAGTTTCCATAGTCCCAAACCCTTGACTTGTTCAGCGCAGGCTTCATAGCGTTGAGCAGTGAAGCGGAAGCATTCATCTCGGAAGTGATAGAAACTCCCCGGATGAAATAAGAAACTTTCGGAAATGAATCCCGATGGAGAGACTCACATGCACACGTACAGAGTGGCCCTTGTTGGCACAGGCGGGATCGCGGCAGTCCACGCGTCCAACCTGGCACGGACCGATAATCGGGCGGAGTTAGTGGCAGCGTGCGATGTGGACGAGTCCCGCCTGCAGGGCTTCGCGGATGAGCACGGCATCGCCGGCCGCTACCAGAGCCTCACGGAACTCCTGGCTGAGGCCAAGCCGGACATCGTGCACCTCTGCACGCCGCCCATGATGCACATTGACCAAGCGATCGAGTGCCTCGAAGCAGGTGTCCACATTCTCTCCGAGAAGCCGCCGGCCCTCAGCCTGGCCGACTTCGACCGCCTCAACGACGCCCAGGTAAAAGGCGGCGCACAGTTCTCCTGCGTCTTCCAGCATCGTTTCGGGGACGCCTCGGCCGCAGCCCGTACGCTGATCGGCGGCAGCGATTTTGGCCGTCCGCTCGTAGCCCGCTGCGACACCCTCTGGTACCGCCCGGACGAGTACTTCGACCTCCCCTGGCGTGGCACGTGGAAGGCCGAGGGCGGTGGACCCACCATGGGCCACGGCATCCACCAGTTCGATCTCCTGCTCCACCTGCTGGGACCGTGGGAAGAGGTCACCGCGATCGCTTCACGGCAAGCCCGGGCCACCTCCACTGAAGACTTCTCCGCCGCCCTGGTCCGGTTCGAGAACGGCGCCGCGGCCACCGTGACCAACTCGCTGCTCTCGCCGCGGGAGACCTCGGACATCCGGATTGACTGCGAATTTGCCACCATCGAGCTCAGCCACCTCTACGGGTACGGCACCAAGGACTGGACCATCACCGCAGCTCCCGGGCACGAGGACTCCGTGTCCGCCGCGTGGAATGCGAAACCGTTGGAACGCGGCAGCGGCCACTCCGCCCAGTTCCTTGCCATGTATGAAGCGCTCGACGCCGGATTGCCGCTCCCAGCCGGCGCGGACTCTGCGCGGCAAACGCTGGAGTTCGCTGCCGCCATTTACGCTTCAGCCTTTACTGGGCAGCCCGTCCGACGCGGAGAAATCGTTCCCGGCCATCCCTTCTATGAGGGCATGGACGGCGAGGGCCGTGGCACCCGCGTCCTCGCTTCCACAGCCCGCGCCTGAAAACCCCACTCACAACGGAGACCCTGATGACCACCACAGCCCAGACCACACCTGCCCAAACCAATCCAGCCGCCACTGCCCCGAGCGCTGCCCAGACCACTACCCAAACCGCCCCTGCCACCACGCTGAGCTACACGGACGATGGCAGTTCCCTGACCTTCACGGTCGGAACCCAGGACATCGCGACGTACACCTACCGACCCACGGATGACCAGTACGAGAGCCCCCGTCCCTACTTCCACCCGCTCACCACCTTGGAGGGGGACGAGGTCACCATTTCCAGGCCGTGGGATCACGTCTGGCACAAGGGTCTCTCATGGGCGCTGCCAAACGTGGGCGAGCACAACTTCTGGGGCGGAGCCACTTACACCCGCGAGACCGGCTACTCGAACCTGGACAACAACGGGGCCATGAACCACGAGGCCTTCACCAGCATCGAGGTCACCGGCATAGAGGGCGCCAGCGCGGGTATCACCGCAGCGGAAACGCTTCTCTGGACCGCTCAGCCAGCCGAACCAGGGCAGCAGGGCGCACCCCTGATCCGCGAACAGCGCCGTTTCGCCATTCAACTCCTCCCGGCCGGCAACGCGTGGACGATCCTCTTCGAAACCACCATGGAGAACGTCTCGGGTGCTGTGATCGGAATCGGCAGCCCCACCACCGAGGGACGCGACAACGCGGGATACGGCGGTTTGTTCTGGCGCGGACCCCGGTCCTTCACCGGCGGGGAATTCCGATCCGAAAAGGGGACCGGCGGGGACGAGTTCATGGGCACCCGCTCACCATGGATCGCCTTCACCGGCCAGCACGATGTCACCTGCCGGAAGTCCAGCGTCCTGTTCGTCGAGGACCAAGCCAACCCGGGTGCCTCCAACCAGTGGTTTGCCCGCTCGTCCATGTTTGCGTGCCTCGGTTCGGCTCCGTTCTTCAGCGAAGTAGTCCCGCTCAAGGAGGGGCAGCCGCTGACGTACCGGTACGCCGTCGTGATTTCTGACGGCGCGCTGGAAGACCAGCAGGCCGCAGCGCTCGCCGACGCTGCGAAAACAGCGTTGGATGCCTGGGCCTGAGATGTGCACGTCATTCCCGGGCGCAACCGCCGTGTCCGAGGTCAGTATTTACGATTGGCCCGGACTGGATGGCGCGGCCGGAGGGTCGCCGCACCTGCACACTGCGTCCACGGAAGCGTACGTGGTGCAGCAGGGCGTCGGACGGCTGGAGACTTTGGATTCCCGGGGCTTTACTTCCACTGCGCTGACGCCGGGAACCGTGGTGTGGTTTACGCCGGGTACTGTGCACCGCGCCATCAACGATTCGGGGGACCTCAGGGTTCTGGTGGTCATGCAGAACGCGGGGCTGCCCGAGAATGGCGACGCCGTGATGACGTTTCCGCCCGGGCACCTGGTGGATCACGATACTTACGCGCGCGCCGCCGCCCTGCCGTCAAAGAACGCCGACGGCGGTGACGCGTCCGCCGAGGCGGCTGCGCGCCGTCGTCGTGACCTGGCGTTGGAGGGATATCTGGAACTGAAAGCTGCCGTGCAGGAAACAGGTGTTTCGGCGCTCGCAGACTTTCATGCTGCCGCAGCGCGCTTGGTGAGGGGGAAAACCGAACGCTGGCGCGGATACCTCAACCAGGGCGCCGAGCGACAGGCCGGCCTCACAGGGGAGCAGTTGGCCTCTCTTGGGTCCATGGAAAGTTTCTACATGCAGGATGCGAGGACTACGATGGGCGAACGGAAAACCCGCAGGATCTACGGCATGTGTGGCCGGATCCAAGCGTGGGAACTTTCCGAAACTGTCATCGCCGGGACGTGATTTCCGGCCGGGAAGGTGGGGACCATGGTAACCAAGCAGGACTCGGGACGGGCGACGATCAGCGAGATCGCCCGGGAAGCCGGCGTGTCCGTGCCCACGGTTTCCAAGGTCCTCAACGGCCATGCGCACGTCGCGGCAGCTACCCGCGCGAGGGTTGAAGAAATCATCGCCAAACGCGACTACGCGCGCCGCCCCGCCAAGCGCAGCAAGAAGGCCGGGCTCATTGACCTCGTCTTCCCGGGCATGGGTTCGGAGTGGGCGTGCGAGATCATCGAAGGCGTGGAGCGGGTGGCCCAGGAAGCCGGGTACGGCACAGTGGTCAGCAGCTTGTCACTGGACGGCTCGAGGATCCGGCCGTGGCTGGCGAACCTTGCGGAGCGAAAGTCCGACGGCGTCCTGCTCGCCGTGTACGAACTGGACTCCAAGCAGATCCAACGGATCAAGTCGCTCGGCATTCCCGTGATCCTGATCGATCCTGTGGGCCAGCCCGGACCGGATCTCATGACTGTGGGCGCAGCCAACTGGGACGGTGCTTTCTCGGCCACCGAGCATTTGCTGAAGCTTGGCCACAAGAGAATCGGCATGATCGGTGGACGCGATGACCTCCAGTGCAGCAGTGCCCGTGAAGACGGGTACCTTGCGGCGCTGCGCCGTGGGGGCGTGGAAGCTGATCCGACCCTGATGGTGCCCGGCGACTTCTCCACAGAGTCCGGAGCGCGGGGGACCGAGGCGTTGTTGGCCCTTCCCGACCGGCCCACAGCGATCTTCACCGGCAACGACGCCCAAGCCCTCGGCGCCTACCGGGCTGCGCGCTCGGCAGGCCTCCGGATTCCTGAGGACCTCTCCATTATCGGCTTCGATGACATCCCCGCCGCGGAATGGATCGAGCCCGGCCTCACCACCATCCGCCAGCCTGTGGTGCAGATGGCTGAGACGGCCATGCGTGCGCTGCTCCGGCACCTTGAAGGTGATGAGGAATTGCCTCAGCGAATCGAACTCGGCACGGAGCTGGTGGTGAGGGGCTCGACGGCGGGGCCGGTTTCTTAGCCGGGTCTGCCTAACCCCAAGCGGTCTTAGCAGGGCGCTTTGGCAGAGGGGTGTTAGCCGGGCGTCCCGTCAGAGCGGTCTTAGCCGGGCTTCTCAGCTGGGCGTGCTTAGCCCCGGCCCATGCTCGTCGACGGGTCCCCGCCGCCTTCGGATGGATCGGCACGCAGGTCGTCGGGATCGTCCTGTGGCAGTCCTGCCGGGCCGGATACGTCACCTGAGGCGGCCGAAACGTCAGTGTCCGCTTCGCTGCCGCGGCTGGTGTCGGCGTCGTCCGTCGTCTCGGGTGAATCAGTGCTATGTGAAGCAGTGCCGTGCGAAGCGGTCCCGTGTGTGGTTCCGGTTTCCGCGTGGCCGGCCGTGCGCGGGTCATCATTCTCGCCCGGCACATCCGAGTCCATGGCGTTGGAGCCCTCGCTGATGGAGGAGTGGACCTGGACGTCGTCATCCTTTTCGCCGGGCTCGGGGACCCGGTCATTGTTCACGGGATCGGACGTGCCGGCCAAATCTTCCATTGCGTTTTCGGCGGTCTTGCGGATGCTGTCTTCTATGCCCATCAGTTGACTCCTTTGCATGAAAGGCCTGATACCAGGCCGCGCTTGCATAGTAAGCCTACTTACTTCTTGGTTGATCCGAAAGCCTGCCCGGGGTTGACAAAATAGCTCCTCGCCGCTTGCGTTGCCGCAGGTCAAAACCTTTCGAGCCGCACTTTGTACCGTTGATCGTTGGACGATAAGGTATTGCCAGACCGTTTTGCAGAGGGCGGCCCTTTTCGCTCCTTTGCTGTCTGCTGGGGACGCATTTCAGTCAGTAGGAACGTGCATGGTCAACCCCCGCCCTGAGCAGGAAGCTCTCCAGAATGGAAACTTTTTGGATCTAGTCCTGGGCAGTGAAGATGTAGAAGCTTTTCTCGCCGATCTCGCGGCTTTCTCTGCCGAGAGCCTCTCGCATCCCGACGCCACCGTCTTTTGCGGCATCACCGTGCTGCGCCGGAAGAAGGCGGCCACGGCGGCCAGCAGCGATGACCGCGCCCAGGCAATGGACGAACTTCAAAACGACTTTGAGGGCCCCTGCCTCACGGCCATGGATAAGCTGACCTCCGTGCTGGTGCCGGACCTGCTGAAGGAGCATCGCTGGCCCGAGTACGTCGCTGCGGCATCACATCATGGACTCCGGTCCATTCTCAGTGTCCCCCTCATGGTGGAGGGCGATACGCGGGCTGCCCTGAATCTCTATTCAGAACGAACCGACGCCTTCAGCGAGTCCGACGTTGAACGTGCCGAAGTCTTTGCCCAGCATGCCTCCAAGTCGTTGCGTCTGGCCCTGAAGATCGCCCAGCTCAGCGATGCCAGGAACGACCTCGCTGCGGCTATGCAGTCCCGCACCGTGATCGACCTCGCTGTTGGAGCGATCATGGCGCAGAACAAGTGCAGCCAGGATGAGGCCTTCACCATCCTCCGCACAGCATCCAGCAACCGCAACATTAAGCTGCGGCATCTGGCCAAGTCGATCATCGCGGCAGTTTCCTCGGGCACGGTCACTACGCACTTCGAGGAGTAGGCGGCCTTCAGCTGCCCGGAACCACCAAACGCTCACGCAGTTGGGCGACGGTGGCGTCGGACAACCCGGCACGCCGAACCGGCTCCAGCACGCTTCCGTGCCGCTCAATCAGCAGCGCCTGCATGGCCTCCATGGACTCGGCGTGGGCGCCCATCATGGCGCCCATGCTCTTGATGGCTTCCTCATCCAGCACGCGATCCGGCATGAGCCCGCCCAGGATGGCCCTAAGTCTCGGGAACAGCTGCGGCAGGCGGGTGGCGGTGACGGCATAGTCGGCCGAGATGGTTTCCGGCGTAGCGCCCAACGCAGAAAGCACGACGGCGGCGAACACTCCCGTACGATCCTTGCCGGCCGCGCAGTGGAAGACGGTGGCGCCATCGGCCATGGCAACCAAGGTCACACCGAGGGCGAGCTGCCGGGCCTGGGTCTCGAGCAGGTTGGCGTACCAGGCGCCCACGTGAGCCGGGGTGGTGGCGGCCGTCATCATGTCGTGGCTGAGGGTTTCCGGCGACGCAATGGACGCCGTCAATGCGAGGTGGTGGTAGCTGACGCCGGCAACGGTCAATGGACCCCGCCCGGTGAAGAGTGCCTCTTCCGGTGAGCGGAGATCGATGACCGACGTGACGCCGTCGTCGATCATTTGCTGGGCGAACGCGGCAGGCATTACCGAGACGTCGTCGCTGCGGAGAAGCACGCCGGAGCGGGTGGTGCCGCCGGACACGGGAAGCCCGCCGAGGTCGCGCAGGTTGACGGGGGAGAGGTCCAGAGTTTCCAAATGAGATTCCTAGCTTGTCCGGCGCAGTGTGTGCGTAATGCTACAGGTGGATTATGGGAGCATCCTCCCAGTAAACGTCCGCGATTGTCCGCCCTGTGACCCTGTTTGGTGACCCGAGGCAACAATGGAGCACACTGGGTTGGGTGACCGTCAACAAACCCCGCCCCGGCCTCGCGATCTTTGCGCTGAGCCTTGGGACGGCGCTGAATCCGCTGAACTCGTCCATGATCGCCGTCGCGTTGGTGGTCCTGAGGGAGCATTTCGAGCTCGACGTCGCCACGGTCACCTGGGTGATCACCTCCTTCTATCTCGCCTCCGCCGCCGGCCAGCCGCTGATGGGGCGGCTCGCCGATCGCTTCGGCCCTCGGCGCCTGTTCATGTTCGGGATGGCGTTGGTGGCGGTCACCTGTGCCATCGCACCGTTCCTCCCCAATTTCGCGCTGGTTTGCGTGGCCCGCGCACTTATGGCCGTGGGGACCGCGACGGCGTACCCGTCCGCCGTCGTGATGGTCACCGAGCTGAGCAAGCTGGCCAACTTGCCGTCTACGCGGCCCTTGGGCCGGATCCAGATGGCAAACACGTCCGCCGCTGCCGTGGGACCCGTGGTGGGCGGGCTTTTGGTGAGCCTGGTGGGGTGGCAGGCGCTGTTCGCGATCAACGTGCCCATCGCTTTGCTGGCCATGTTTGTGGTGTACAAAGTGGCGCCAGTGGATTCCGGGCGCGAGACCGGAAAGCTCGGTCAACTGATCCGCGATTCCGATATCCCCGGCATCCTCGCCTTCGTCACGTCCTTGATGCTCGCCATGATGGCGCTGCTCAACGTGATGCCCGGCTACCGTTGGTACCTGCTGGGTGCCGCCACGGTGATCGGCGCTCTCTTCGCCTGGCGCGAGCTGCGCTTCCAGCCCCCGTTCCTGGACCTTCGGCTGCTGGGCAGGAACCGGCCGCTGCTGCTGGTCTACCTGCTGTTCATCGTGTTCAGCGGCGTCTATTACTTCGCGTTCTTCGGCCTGCCGCAGTTGCTGCAGGAGGCCGGAAATTACGACGCCGGTGTGGTGGGCCTGCTGATGCTGCCCCTTGCGGCGTTGTCGGTTGTGGTGACGCCACTGACGGTGAGGTTCATTGAGCGGTACGGTGTTCGTTCCGTCCTGATCACCGGCGTCCTGATTCTGACGGTTGCGGCGGGAATGCTGGGTTTCCTGACCATGACGTTGTGGGCTCCGCTGGTGTTCGTGCTGACAGCGCTGATGGGCGTTCCGTATGGCGTTGTAAGCACCGCATCCAACCAAGGCCTGTATGTTTCGGCCCGTCCCGAGGAGCGGGGCGTTGCCGCCGGAATTTTCCAGACCTGCCGCTACCTTGGCGCCATCACGGCCACCGTGCTGATTGGTGTCCTCTATGGACCGGGCGTGAACCAGGCGAACTGGGGGATCATGGTCCTGGTGATGCTGGGGCTCAGTGCCGTGGTGCTGGTGCTGGCCGTGATGTGGCGGAAGCCCACGGTTTAGCGCTGAGAGAGTCGAGCGCGCATCACGACCCTCGCCGCTGCTCAGCAATCCACGTGTGATTCACAATGGCTGCCGCGAAACACTTGGATAAGTTGGCACTGTCCGGCCCGCGGTAGAGGTCCCTCTGAAAATACGGAGACCCATCCGTGTGGGGGCCGCTCTTGTCGATTTGATGAACGAGCTCGGAGAGGTAATCGTGTCCGCCGGCCCGGTAGGAGTCGGTTTCGGCTTGGTCCAAACGGATCAGGGCCGAGGAATCCACCATCGAGTTGCGCCAGTACCGTGCTTCCAGGAACAGGGTTCCTTGCTGTTCCACCAGGAACCACGAGCCAGGCTGGTGGTCCACGTAGTGCATGGCGTCGCGGTCTTGGGCGAGCCTCAGGTCATCACCCCACTGCTCAACCGGCGGGATGGCTTCGAGAGGTCGCTGCCGGGCTTCATTGAATACGGTGAATTCGAAGGTGGCTGGTGACTCGCGATACAGGGTCAGGCAGATGATTCGCTTGCACGCCGTGCAGCTGAGTTGGCTCTCCACCCGTTCCATGAGCCGGGATGCGTGAAGTGCATGGAGGTCGGCGAGCGGAACCCAGCGAGGACTCTCGATGATCAGTCCCGCGGCCGCGGCGCCGGCGAGCGCGGCGATGGTCTGCTCCACGTAGACTCCGCTGTCCGGGGCCTTTGCGCGAACCAGGAGATCGCAGCAGCTTGGGCAGTCGTCATCCTCCGGGCGGCAGGCGCGTTGCGGAGCCTCCACTGTGAAACTGATGCTGAGGAGGTTGCCGGGGTCATTCCAGCCGCGGTTGTTCTTGAAGCTTGGTTCGGCGTACGCGCCGTCCAGCATGAATCCCATGCCGCCGAGAGTACGGGGTGCGTCGATGGCGGCTTTGAGGTCGGCAAGGGTGGCGTTCTTGTCCAGACCCTGGATCCACTGGGAAAGATTGAACCCGTTGGCTGCGAACCCGGTAGGTGCTGCGTGCAGCACGACTGCCACGACGGCGTCGTCGTGCATGATGATTTCGCTGCCAGAGGCGAACTGCAGCCGCTTCGAAAGGTAAGCAGGTTCGCCCACCAGCCGTTCCTTGGCTGCCACCGGTTGACCGCCGAAGGCATCGATCAGCCGCTGCACGGCGGGATCTTCTTCGGACGCCGCCATGGCCTCAACGATCAGGGGCAATCGTGTCTTAGTGCGCCATCGCTCTTTCGCGCCATCATTTTTCCGCCATCCCACCCGACCATTATGTAGTGCGGGCCAGCGGTGAACCGCGCCTGCCGACTATACGCCGGTGTGCTGGGCACAGTGCTCGCAGCAGAACATGCCGGTTTCGTTTTCCACGCCGTGGCCGAGGATGCGGCAGCCGCAGTGTCCGCAATTTGGAGCCATCGCGTGAATGGCGCATTCGAAGCTGTCGAAGGTGCCGGAGCGCTCGCCTTGGGTGATGGTGAAGGTTTTGTCGTACTCGTTTCCGCACGTATCGCAGATTGCCATGGGTCTCTCCTTTGAGGTTCGGGACCCGGCTCCTGCTGGAGGGGAGGAGCCGGGATGTTCTTAAGCTAAGCATGCTTACTTTTCCTCAACAAGATCCCTTCGCGGCCTCACCCGGGCTGTCCCTTGCTTAATTTACTGAGTGCGCTCATAATTGAGTTTAGTCAGTAAACCAGGCATAGGAGAACCCGCATGAAAGCCTTCGTCCTCAACCAGTACAAGGAACCGCTGCAGCAGACCGACGTTCCTGAGCCTGTGCTCGGCGATCGCGATGTGCTGGTCCAGGTCCACGCAGCCGGCCTGAATCAGTTGGACGAGAAGATCAGGCTGGGGGAGTTCAAGCAGATCCTCCCGTATAAACTGCCTCAGGTCCTGGGCCACGATGTTGCTGGCGTGGTCCTGCAGGTGGGGTCGAAGGTGCGGTCCTTCAAGCCCGGCGACGAGGTTTTCGCCCGCCCCGGCAACGACACTATTGGAACCTTCGCGGAGCGCATCGCCGTGGCCGAGGAAGACCTGGCTATCAAACCGGCCACCATCAGCATGGAGGAAGCGGGTTCGCTACCGCTGGTGGCTTTGACCGCCTGGCAGGCACTGGTGGAGCGCGGAAACGTTGGCCCCGGCCAGAAGGTCTTCATCCACGCCGGGGCCGGTGGAGTGGGCTCCATTGCCATCCAACTGGCCAAGTACCTGGGTGCGACGGTCGCGACCACGGTCAGCGCAGGCAATAAGGGCTTTGTCCGTGAACTTTGCGCTGACGTGGTGATTGACTACCGCACCGAGGATTTCGTGGAGATCCTTCACGATTATGACCTCGTCCTGGACAGCCTCGGCGGCGAGAACCTGGAGCGGTCCCTGAAGGTCCTGAAAAAGGGTGGCAAGGCTATCGGCATCGCGGGACCGCCGGATGCGGGTTTTGCCCGGCAGCTGGGCGGAAACCCTGTACTGCTGGGTGCGATGACGTTGCTGAGCTCGGGAATCCGCCGCAAAGCCCGCCGCTTGGGCGTCAGCTACGAGTTCCTCTTCATGCACGCAGACGGCAACCAGCTGAGGGAAATTGCGGCGCTCATCGATGCCGGGGAGATCAAGCCTGTCCTGGGCCGGGTAGTCCCGTTCGAACAGACGGCCGATGTCCTTGCTGCCTTGGAAAAGGGCGGCGTCCGTGGCAAGACCGTCGTCAGCCACCTTTAGCCACCACCAACCACCCGATAGGACAAAAAATCATGAGCAGCGAACAGTATTTGCAGGTGCCTTCAAAAACGGTGACGGCCGGCGATGTTACGTACGCGTACCGCGAGATGGGGCCCGAGGGCGGGGTTCCCGTAGTTTTCCTGATCCACCTGGCCGGGACCATGGACAACTGGGATCCGCGCATCATCGATCCCATCGCCGCGAAGCACCACGTGATCACTTTCAGCAACCGCGGTGTGGGTGCGTCTACAGGCAGTGTTCCGGACAGCATCGAAAGCATGGCCGATGACGCCGCTGCCTTCATTCAGGCCCTCGGCTATCCGCAGGTGGATCTTTTCGGCTTCTCCCTTGGCGGCATGATTGCCCAGTCGCTGGTGCTCAAGCACCCCACGATGGTGCGCAAGATGGTGCTCGCTGGCACGGGCCCTGCAGGTGGCGAAGGCATCCAGAACATCATCGGGACCACTTACTACGACGTTCTCCGGGGAACCCTCACCCGGCAGGACCCCAAGGAGTTCCTCTTCTTCAACCGGAACGCCGCAGGCAAGCCGGCTGCCCGGGCCTTCATCAACCGGCTCAAGGAACGCACCACCAATCGCGAGGCGCCCATCAAACTCGGCGCATTCCAGACGCAACTCAAAGCCATCCGCCGGTGGGGATTGTCGCCGTCGGCCGATCTTGGCGTCATCACCCAACCGACGTTGATCGCCAACGGCGACAACGACCGCATGGTCCCCTCGGTACTTTCGAGCGACATGCATCGGCGAATTCCGGGCAGCGAATTGGTGATCTACCCAGACTCCGGGCACGGCGGCATCTTCCAGTTCCACGACCGCTTTGTTCCCGTAGCCCTCGAATTCCTAGGCCGATGATGTGGCGCCCGCTGATACTTCGGCCCGCTGATGTGGCGCCGCTGATACGGTAGCTCCATGCAGCCTGCGCCCCAGACCCTTGGCCGACGTGAGCGGAATAAGCAGGAAAAGCTTGACCGCATCACTGCGGCAGCCCGTGAGCTTTTCACCCAGTACGGGGTGGATGAGGTCACTACCCAGCAAGTAGCTGAAAAGGCCGACGTCGGTTCGGGAACCTTGTTCCTGTACGCCAAAACCAAGGCGGAGCTGCTTCTGCTGGTGCACAACGTCAAGTACGCCCAGGCCTTTACCAAAGGCGTGGACGCGGCGGCCAGTGAAAAGGCGGTGCTGGATGCGGTGATGGCCATCATCCGGCCCATCATTGTATGCAACCGCGTCCAGATCGAGAACGGCCGGACTTACCTGAAGGAAATCGTCTTCGGGGACCCGTCCGAGCCGCACCACGCGGAGGCGCTGTCGCTGACCATGCGCACCGAAGAAGCCATTGCCGACGTCCTGCGCCGGGACGAACAATTGCTTGCCCGAGGCCCTGCCAAGCTGGCGCGGATCGTCTCCTCGATCATGTTCATCAGCATGACGTCATCGGCCACCATGGAACTGACAGACGCCCAGGTTGGCGACGAGATCCGGGATCAGATCAGCGTGCTCCTGGGCGCCTGACTGTCTTAGCTATTTGCGCGGGATTTAGCGGTTGAGGAAGGCCTCGTGCTGGCGATGCGCTTCGGCCACCTGTTCGCGGATCTTCTCCACGTCCTTTGCTTTGTTCCGGTACTTCAGTGGCATCTGAACGATCTGCGCCTCTTCGGCTGTCAGTGCACGGTAGATGCGTTCGCGCTCGTTGGCGTCCGCCGTGTAGTCGAGGTCCAGGTAATCGACGGCGTGGCGGCGGGCGTTGTTGATGGCCGTCTGGGCCTTGCCCGCCGGGCTGATCAGTGAAAGCACCACAGTGATGATCAGGACGCCGATGATCACGCTGAGTGAGAGGCCGGTGGTGATTTCGATGACGTTGACGTGTTCGCCGTCGTTGATGAACGGCAGGTTGTTCTCGTGCAGGGCGTGCAGGATCAGCTTGACGCCGATGAACGCCAGGATGGCTGCCAGGCCGTAGGAGAGGTAGATGAGGCGGTCCAGCAGGCCGTCGATCAGGAAGTAGAGCTGGCGCAAGCCCATCAGGGAAAACGCCGTTGCGGTGAAGACGATGAATACGTTCTGGGTGAGGCCGAAGATTGCCGGGATGGAGTCGAGCGCGAACAGGATGTCCGTGCCGCCAATGGCCACCATCACCAGGAGCATGGGAGTCAGGGCTTTCTTGCCGTTGACCATGGTGAAGAGCTTGTCGCCGTCGTACTTATCCGTGGTGTGGAAAAGCTTTTTGGCGAGCCGGATGATGAAGTTGTTCGCTTGATCGTCGCCGTGGTCGCCGGGCTTGAGCAGGTTACCGGCCGTGAGCAGCAGGATGAGGCCGAAGATGTAGAACACCCACGCGAACGAGTTGATGAGCGCGGCGCCCAGGAAAATGAAGCCGGTGCGGGCGATCAGTGAGAACACGATGCCGAAGAGCAGGACCTTCTGCTGATCCTCACGCGGCACCCGGAAGCTGGCCATGATGATCAGGAACACGAACAGGTTGTCCACCGAGAGGGCCTTCTCCGTGATGTAGCCGGCGAAGTACTCGGAGCCCATTTGGGCGCCGCCGAAGACCAGCACCAGGATGCCGAAGACCACAGCCAGGCCCACGTAAATGGAGGACCAGATGGCGGCTTCCTTCAGGGAGGGGACGTGTGCCTTGCGGATGTGGAAGAAGTAGTCGAAGGCCAATAGCGCCAGAATGACGACGATGGTGATGCCCCAGATGAGGGGAGAGACGGTCATATGATCCTGCTTTCGTGAGGCGCGCGAGTGGTGTTGCTCACCGAGGGTCAAACTCGTGGAATCAAATTTACCGGGACTCGTGGTTTGCGCGCTAACTAGGCTTCCATGGGAAAGTACTTGACAACTTGGAAAGTACTTTCTTATGGTGGAGCTACTGATCCACACAACTTTGGGGGAACCATGAACGAGACCACCGGCAGCATGACACCAGCTGAAGCCCGCGAACTCCTTGCGAGGGCCGACTCAGTGGGTGCTTCATCCATCAACGCAGCGGCCTGGCCCGTGGCTGTCATGTTCACCAGCCTGGCCATCATGGGTTCACTGCTGATGATCGGGATGCACATTGTGACTCACACGGGATATGGCGCTGCTTTGCTGGCATGCTCCGTGGGTGTCTGGGCGGCTTTAACGGCGTGCATTTGGCCCATGTTCCAACGGTCCACCAAAGCCGGGTACACCAAGCGTTTCCTGACGTCACTTCTGGGGTACTTCGGGCTCTATGTCGCGGCCCTCGTGGGTGGCACCATCTTGTTCCCGACCGGGAACCTCTGGTTCTACATCCCGGCCGCTATCGCACTGGCCGCCATTGGCCTCGCCGCCGCCTTCCGTGAGCTGCGCGCATGAGCACACCGGCGGAACACCCGCGCCACCAGCTCAACGAGGTAGTGCATTCGCCGGTCCGGTTCTCCATCATGGCTGCGCTGGCCAAGGCGGAGTCGTTGGACTTCAAGGACTTGCGCGACGCCATACAGGTAAGCGACTCCGTGCTGAGCAAACAGCTCTCCATCTTGGAGAAGGCTGAGTTCGTGAAGATCAAGAAGAGCTTCGCCGGTAAGTTTCCGAGGACTTCCGCGAGTTTGACTGTTGCGGGGCGGGACGTGTGGGCGGCGCACTTGCAGACGCTGCGGGAGATTGCGGGCGGCTGACTGCTTGCGCTCCGTGAAGGGTACGACGGCGGCGGGTTGCGAGGGTGGGTTCAGCCTGCCGGGACCAACTGCCACAGGTCCTCGTTGTGCGGCCGGTGCCAGAGCTGCCGCGGACCCTCAGTTTCGCGGGCCACGTCCGTGAGCCAAATGGTGCTGCCGGGATCCCAGCCCGCGATGACGCTTGCGGTGTCTTCACCGACTTGTAGGGCCCGGCCAGCAGAACTGAGGTAGCCGGCGACAGTGAGATGTACGGCATCCCATTCTTTGGCGGCCAGTTCCCAGTCGGGGATGACCCAGCGGCCATGGCGGCCAGTGGTGCGGAACCAGTCGTGACGCCGGGACGCGGTGACCTCCAAGGGGAAATCCCTGCACAGCTTGATCCAGTCCGCTTCTGTGGTGATCTCCAAAATCCTGCCCATTCCGGCGACGGGGATCACGGTTGCTTCTTCCCATCCGAGGGAATCTTCAACCAGGCTGAGCCCGTCGGGGATTCGCGCCACCGTGTGAATCAGCCCGTGGGGGATCGACCACCACTCGCCACTGAAGTTGGCGTGAGGGTCTTGTGGCCGTTCCTTGGCCGCGCGGATTTCCTCAGCCCGTTCCTTTCGTCCCCATTCGGCCAGGGTGTGTTGCGGGTTTCGGGGGAGCGGTGTGGGATCTGATTCTGCACGCCAGTCGATGGCCCATTGTCCGGGTAGGGCCTTCTGGTCCCACCACTGGGTTCCGCGTTTTCCTTTCAGACTCTTGGCGATATGCGCCAGGGACCCTGTGATTTCCTCGGTGGCGGCGAGGACGTCCTCGCCGTCGGGCTCCTGCCAGTATCTGGCGGTATCTACTGCGCGTTGAAGGGCGTAGTGAATCGGCGCGTCCGTGATGTTCCGAAGATCCAGGGCCCTGATCAGTGCCGCGAGTTGATCCACGGTTGGCTGCGGCGGGGGAGGTGGGGCCTCTCCGGAGGGATTCATGGTCAAGAGTTTTCGTGACCTGCCGGCGCCGGGATCGAGGTTGTACCCGAGATGGAAGACGGCGATCCGGATGTCCTGATCCATTTCCATGGCGAGTTCAAGGCAAAGGCGGCGTCCTCGGGGGCCTTGGAGCAGTGAATTCATGGCACTAGAGGGTTCTGCGAAGGCGTATGCCTCCGCTCATGTTTGTCAGCCGCGGCTTCGCGTACAGCCACACCACAACACCGAACAGCGGTACCACGAAGAACAGCAGGACCCACAGGATCCGGGCAATTTGATCGAGCCCGTCCTGCCGCAGGACATCGAAGATTGCCCAAATGTTCGCTCCCATCACGAACACAGCGGACAGTCCCGCCAGCAGCACCAAGACCCATTCCCAAGCTTCCATGTCATCCCCCTGAACCTGCAGCTTCCGTACAAAGTAGCACTGGCGCTGCAGACGTACGACGCCGGAGCCCGCTTTGGGTGCCTGCCGTTGACGGACGCTTGGGTTGGGTCAGATCAGCGCGGTCATGACGTTCCAGCCTTCCCCGATCTTCTTCCTTGGTTCCAAGTGACGGCTGCCGACCCCGGGGTAGAGCCAAAGGTCTCCGTTGGCGTCGCGGGCGATGATCTGTGAGTAGCCGGGGTAGTTGCCGTCGAATCTTCCGGTTGCGATGATCGCCGTCATGGCATTCCAGCCCTCGCCCACCTGCATGCGGGGCAGCCACCCGCCCTTGCCGTCGCCAGGGTAAAGCCACAGTGCTCCGCTGGTTTCCCGGGCCATGACGTCCCGCTTGCCGTCCTCGTTGAAGTCACCGCGCCCGATCAGGGCTGTCATCACGTTCCAGCCGACACCGATTTGGCTCCGGGGTTTCCAGCCGCCGGCGTGGTCCCCGGGGTACAACCAGAGTCGGCCTTCCGCGTCGCGGGCGATGACGTCGGCACAATAGTCGCCGTCGAAGTCGCCAGGACCCATGATTGCCGTCATGGCATTCCAGCCGAATCCCACTTTGGTTCGTGGTTTGAGGTACCCGTAACCGCCAGGGTAGAGCCACATGTCGCCGTTGGTATCGCGGGCAAGAATGTCGTCGTTGAACTCGCTTTGGAACTTGCCTGCGCCGATGATGGCAGTCATCACATTCCAGCCCTCGCCCATCTTGAAGCGGGGCTTCTTCCACCCGCCCTTGCCGTCCCCGGGGTAAACCCAAAGGTCGCCGGCGGTATCTCGAGCCAGGACGTCGTCAAAGTAGCTTGTGTTGATGTCGACGTAGTCCCAGTTATTTGTTGGGACGCTTGATGCGCGTGTGCCCGGCTGGGCTGCCTGTGCTGGAAGTGCTGTGGTGCCCAACAGCAGGGCCCCGATCGCGGCCAGAGTTGTCCCCATGAAAAGTGGGCGCCTTGGTTTTCCCTGTGTTTTGTGGCAGGAATTCTTGGTCGACTTTGATCGGAACATCACTGTTACCCCCATTAGCAACATCGTCATCACGCGATGCAACGGAGCATAGTCCTGCTGGGTGCCTTTTGTTAGGGGTAAGTGCGGGCGGGTTGTTCTTGCGGCGGGCCTTAGCTGACGCTTGCCAGGACGTGATCGATGCGGTTGAGGAGGCCGGGCCATCCGTTGCCCATGCCCTCGATGGCTTGCCGTCCCATGGGTGAGTCCAGGTTGAAGCCGGCGTGTTCGAAGTGAAGTGTGGTCCCGCCGTCGACCGTTTCAAGAGTCCAGGTGATGGTGGTGTCCAGGCTGCCCTCGGCGAAGAGGAACGTGATGGAAGTTCCGGGCTCGACGCTGATGACTTCGCATTGTTGCTGGCCCCAGCGGTCCATGTCCATGGTGAAACGGTGGCCCACAACGGATGCGATGTCGCCCGCTGCCCACCATCGTGCGAGGAGTTCGGGCGTGGTCAGGGCCGCCCACACTGCGTCCTTAGGGTGCGAGAAGGTGCGTTCCAGGCGGATTGCGTTCTCAGTCATGGGTGTTTTCCTCATCCAGTAGATCGGCCAGGGCATCGAGGCGCTGGTTCCAATATTGTTCGTAGTTTTTCAGCCACCCATTGACCTCTTGGAGTCCACGGGCTTCGAGGTGGTAAATCCGCTGCCGGCCTTTCCGTTCCTCACGGATCAGGCCTGCCTCTTTGAGGACGGTCAGATGTTCCGACGCCGATGAGCGGCTCAGTTCCAGACGTCCCGTCAGTTCTCCGGCCGGGAGGGGGCCGGTGAGGAGGTTGTCGAGGATGGTGCGGCGCGAAGGGTTCGCTAGGGCTCCGAAGACGTCGATGGGCACGCCTCGATGATATGTCGGAAATTTCCGAAATGACAAGTTCTTGTTGGAGTGAGCGGCACCTAGGCGCTCTTGGCGGCCACTCATTTTGGGGCTTTTGAGCACCTAATTTCGCTGAAACAGCACCTAGTTTCGGGGTTTCCGCCACCTAGAGGGTGTTTAGCGGGCCCAGACTGTTTGTGTCTCGGCAATTTGGGTTAGGGGAGGCTGTATGCCGGCAAGCTCGGAGGTGACCAAGCGGTACTCTTTGTACTTGTCGTTGATCTTGGGGGCGGGCATAACGTGCGTGGGGCTGATGCCTGAGCCGAAGACCTTCCTCGTGGGCGCGGCGTTGATGGCGTGCATCTTGGCTGCAGCCGTGTCCTTCAGAGAATGGCGCTGGGTACCATTTCGCGTCGGCGAGGCGCGTATGGCCAGACTCAGTGTATGTTCCGTCACGGCGACGACCGTGGCGTTGCTTCTGAGGGGATACCCGATGAGTTTCGTGTTGACGCCTCTGCTCAGCGTTGTCGCGGCCCTCATAGTGTTTCGAGAACTCACCAGGGGCGGGCGCCTTATCTGGAGGAGCAAGCGATGAAAGCCATCCCACATCCACTGCAAGTTGTGATGTTCTTCGTCATGGCCGTCATCTTCGCGACGGGGCAACCATTCTCGTGGTGGCGTGCCGGTGCTGCTGTACTCATGCTGGGGTTCGGGTGCTACGGCGTTTATGTGTTGCGCCGGAGCAAGCGTACGGAATCCATCCAGGAGTCCAGCGAGCTTGAATGACCCAGATGGCCTGTGGACTGATGTCCGCGGGCCATTACTTTGTTAATGGGTGTTTTCGTCGGGGCGAAGGCGATTCTGCAGATCGGGGTCACCGAAGCCGGCCACGAACCCGAAGTCGTGTTCTCCGTTCTCCGGAGGAAGATCGCGCTCCAGTTTTAGTGCCGTCGTCGGCGTGAACAGGGTTCTCGCAATGCCGCTTTCACTGTCGAAGGTGAAGGACCCGAAGATTGTCCGGTCTACTCGGTGTCTTAGCAGGAGGGTTGTGTCCGAGCCGTTAACTTCACACGTGACAGGGTGGTAGTCGTCCAGTTGCCGACCCCAGATGGGTAGGGAGAGCGGGAACGAGAGGTGTACAGCTTCAGGAAATGAGAACGGGATGCGGTCAATCGAGAGGCCGTAAGGATCATCTACTCCGTCGGTCTGGATGATCAGTCTTCGGGTGTCGAAGGTTCGGGTGCGCCCGTCCGGCAGTTCCTTAGCGGTCCACATGAAAACCCTGGGGTGCACCGAGATGGCATAACTCATCTGATGGTTGCCGCTCTGGCAATACGAGGTGCCGGTGTAGGCGCTTGCTTGTCCGCCGCCCAGCGCTTTTCCGATCGCGATCGCCAGCTGCTCAGAGGAAGTGTCCACGCCTCATCCTCGCATGGGTGACACGACCCGCTTAGGAGGGTTCGCCGTCGTGGTTTGTCAGCAGGAACTTGCGCAGCAGGTTTGCCAGGTGTGTTTGCTCGGTCTTGGAGAGGCCTTCGAGCATTTTTTGTTGGTTCTCGACGTGGTGCTCCACCACGTCATCCACCAGGGCGAGCCCTTCGGGGGTGAGGCTGATGAGGAGTTGCCGGCGGTTCTCTGGGTTGGTCTCGCGATGAACCAGGCCGCGATTTACAAGTCGGTCTACGCGGTTGGTCATGGCCGCCGAACCGATCATCGTGAGGCTGGCAAGTCGTCCCGGCGTCAGCGGCGCCTCGGCCGCTGACCGGCGAAGCGTCGCCAGGACGTCGAACTCCCAGGGCTCAAGCCCGAACTGGTTCATGAACTTCTGGACCTCGAGCGAGGCGAGGCGACTCGCCCTGTTGAGCCGGCCCAGAACGCCCATGGAGCTGACGTCCACGTCGGGTCGCTCGGTGTTCCACTGCTCAAGAATCATGTCCACTGCGTCGCGGTTCATCGTCCTCCCATGCTTGACCTCAAACAGTACAGCACCTAAATTGTCTTACATCAAATAGTTCGACATCGAAATGTATGGAAGTGAAAGATGAGTTCATCTGCAGCGGTTGCCAGCAGGGAGGGAGTTGGTACGTCCAAAGCATCCCCTCGCGACCTCTTCATCACCGCCCTTGCCCCGATGGTTTGGGGTTCCACCTATCTGGTGACCACGGAGTTCCTCCCCGCCGATCGGCCGCTCCTGGCCGCAACCGTGCGGGCCCTGCCGGCGGGTATTGTGCTGATGCTGGTCACTCGAACGTGGCCGCGGGGGAGTTGGTGGTTCAAAGCGGCGGCGCTGGGCGCGCTCAACATTGGGCTGTTCTTCTTTCTCCTGTTCTTCACCGCGTACCAACTGCCGGGTGGGCTCGCAGCGCTGGTCATGTCCATCCAGCCACTGTTTGTGCTTTTCCTTGGCGTGCTGTTGCTGGGGGAGAGGATCCGCAAGGCGCACATCATTGCCTGCGGGGTGGGAGCCGCGGGTGTCGGCTTGCTCGTCCTTCGATCCGACGCGACGTTGACTCTTGTGGGTGTGCTCGCCGGGATGGCGGCGGCGCTGAGTATGGCGGCCGGCATAGTTCTCACCAAACGCTGGGGAAGGCCCGACGGCGTGGGGCTGCTTGGGTTTACTGGCCTGCAGTTAGCGATGGGTGGGGTCATGCTGCTGCCGGTGACGTTGGTGGTTGAAGGGTTGCCGGGGGCGGTTACTGGACCTAATCTGGCGGGGTTTGCTTATCTGAGCGTGATTGGTGCGTTGGCTGCCTACGCGGTGTGGTTCCGGGGAATTCATCGGCTGCCGACGATGGTGGTGTCGTTCCTGGGATTCCTGAGCCCGCTGGTGGCGACGGTGCTGGGGTTCGTGTTCCTGGGGGAGGCGTTGTCGGGGTGGCAGTTGGTGGGTGCGGTGTTGGTGCTGGGGGCTGTGGGTTTGGTCCAGCGGCCGGGGGCGAGTGCGGGCCGGCGGCTGTCGGCGAAGACGGAAGCGCTTAGCTGAAAGGGGTGCTGTTCTGATACTTGTCCCATAGTCGCGGTGGAAGGATGATCAATTGACATGCATCGCTGAAGCGCGCGTGCGGTGTTGCGTCGTTTCTGTCCCTGAGCTGTATCCGGGAACTGGCATTCATCGGCTAGCGGTAGACCGGGATTGGAGCTGGCCAAGAGGTCTAACTTCCGTCAAAGGTATGTGCGTCCATAAACCGCCGAGGCTGGCTATGTAGGCGTTTTCTGAGGCTCAAGAGCGGTCCTGTCGGTAGGGGAAGGAGACGCGGGGTGGTTGGCGGATTGGCTGCGGGTCCGGTCGGCGGCCTTATGAACAGTAATTTGTCGGCGCTGATGGCGAAGATTGCGGAGGGCTGGAGGGTGGTTGAGGAGGCTGTGGCGCCGCTTTCCTAGAAGAAGCTGCCTGTGGCGGGTGACGCGTGGGGTCATCGGCTGTTTGGGATCGGTGACGTTTACGATTCTTTGCGCAACAGCGTTGAGTGACGCGAATGCTTTAGCAGTGGCTGGTGGACGCCAGAAGAAGTTATGCCTTCCGTGGGTACGAGTGTCCAGCCAGTACGGCTGCAGCAGCTGTGGACGGGCAAGCATCAACGTGCCGGGCAGAGCTCTGGAGTGCACGCGTGCCGGAGCGACGCGGTGTTGCTGTCAAGACGCAGGAGCAGAACGAGTGTGCAGCCTTCGGCGACGCCTAGGGAAAGTGCCTGCGCCCGCAAGCTTGATAGCTGCGAGTTGCTCGTCATTCGTCGAACCGACAGCTCGTCGTCTCCATTTCCCAGTGCGAAGTACCGAGTGGAGGGGGCTGTGCGGAGGCCGAGGTACCAGGTCAGCCATCGATTCACGGGAATACCGCTGCCGCGTAACACGTCGTGGGTCACGGGGACCTCAACGCCGACCACGTTTCCGCTGGCCTGGATATGCTTGGGCCGTTGAGGTTCGGCGTCTTCGATCGGTTCAGCGCCGCGCTCCGCCAAGTCGTACAACCCGGCAGCATTTCTTCCGATTAGGTTGCTCGAAAGACACTGTGCGACGCGCCACTCGCCGACGGGATAGCGCTTTTGGATCTCTGCGCGGAGCTCGGCGTAGTCAAGTGGGCCCAAATCCCTAAGAACCTCGACCAGAACGTCAACCGCGTTTGCGTACCGCTGATCCGCTCCTTGGACCCGCCAGTCCGTCAGCGCCCAGGTTCCTTCGGGTCGAACCTGCGCGAAAGCCTCATCGCGTCGCATGGTCTCCCGTGTCGCGTGTTCCGACGCACCAGCGACGTTTGCGATTTCAAGGACCGTGCGCGGTTCACCCTGTTGTCGCAGCCAAAGGTAGGCGCGATCTCGAGCGCCTCGGTTGGCGCGAACCCAACCTAGTTCAGTGAGCTCCGCACGATAATCCTTTTCCAAGATGACGCCCAATGGCGCGGCCGGGGGGATATTTAATGCGTGCGCTGTTTGCCCAAACTCTTCATTGGAAAGCGGAAAGCGTTCCGTGAGTGCCTTGAGCTGCGCATCGAGCGCTTTGGGATTGGCACTCCAATATCCGATTAGCGGCCCCGAACGGACGACGGGTGGCTGAACGCCGAGCTGCTTGAGCAGGATCGTCGCGGCGGCCGGGGCACGAGTGCCCAACAGAGCGGCGATTACGTCATCAGGCACCGCCGATTGATCACCGAGGTACTCGAGAATCTTTATAGGGAGATTAGGGTCGAAGATCTCCTGTGCTCTAACAAGCAGCTTTGCGCCTTGGGATTCGATTTGCCGGATACGCTCGCGTGTCAAACCAAACTCGGTGCCGATCGCGTTGAGCGTCTCTCGACGCGCCCTCCAAGTAAGAATCTCCCGATTCCTCTCAGAAAGGGACTCCCATGCAGCGTCCAGCCAGTTTCCGCCGAATCCTGGGGAGTGTGGTCCCAGATTGCCCAGCTCGCGATCGCTCTCAGGGGTCTCGTGCATTGCGGGTTAGAGGGTGACGTGGATTAGTCGCAGGCCGCACCGCTTGGCGAGCCGAAGGTGGGCGTTGCGCTCGTTAGCAGGCGTTGGCCTGGTGAAAGTCTCGACCACACACACGACCCAGAGGCGCGCGTCCCCTTCGGCATCAGCCGTGAGCGCCGCCCAAATGAGGTGTTTCAGATCCTTGGCGGCAGCCCAAGTTACAACAGTCTCGTCTTCTCCCCTGCGCGCGAGGATCCGAAGCGGCTTGGTACGGATGGTTGAGCGATCGCTCTCCCAATCCGTGCCCAGCGCCTTGCGCACCAGCTTCGAGGGAACGTCGTCAGCATCTTCGACCAAGTCGGCGTACTTGCCGACGCCGCTGAGGGAGCGACTCCATTCCTTCATCGGTCCGTCTTTGATCCACACACGAGTCTCGGGGTCAGACAAGTACTCTCTAAGCCTCCCGCCGACCTCCGCGTCGGCAACCCACTTTGCGTACTGAGCGGAGTGTTGTTGCGGTGTCAGCATTGCCCAGTCAAGCTCCTTAGCCTCGGCATAGAGCTTGCACACGACCTTTCGCTCAATCTCCTTTGGAATGCGCATCAGTCGAGCCCAACGGCGTTAGGGAACTGGAGCCGCACCTCGTCAGCGGCAGTTTCTAAGTCTGCGGCGTCCTTGATCCAGTAGTCGAGTAAGGAACCAGCGGTCTCGTCGTTGAAGCTGATGCGGGAGTCAGCCCCGAGCGGTAGATCCAGTTCCTCGATGTCCCCGCCACGAATCGCCGCCAGCGAACGCTTGAGATCGAGGCCGGCCGCGATGCGACGGACATCCGTAACGAAATCGAGGACCTTTAAGCGTTCCTTGCCGTCGCGGAGCCGGAGGCCCCGACCTAGCTGCTGTACGAAGATCCGCCGACTATGCGTTACGCGCAGGAAGGCGATGAGATTCACATCGGGGACGTCGACACCTTCGTTGAAAACATCGACGCACGTGATAATCGGCACACGACCCAGCCTAAAGGCATTGAGAAGCACCTGGCGCTGTTGAGGCGGCACGCCGCTGTGTAGGAATGCGGCCCGGCGCCAACTCTGGTCTGCACCAGCCAGAAGCGTAGCCATACGCTCCGCGTGCTCCATCGTCTGGCAGAACACGATGGCGCGTGGATCAGCGATGTCACGCCAGGCTTCGCGGAACTGATCAACGATTTCTTCGTCACGCTGCGGCAGAAAAAGGGCTCGGTTGAGTTCCTTGATCGAGTAGCCGTGCTCGCTGATGTGCCGCACGAAGTCCCAGTCCAAGTTGTCGACGTACATGCGGTAATCGACCTTGGCTAGGTAGCCGGCCGCCATACCCTCGGCGATGCCCATACTAAAGCACGGCTGACCGAACCGTGCGGTGATATCAAACTTGTCTCCACGCCACGGCGTCGCCGTAACACCGAACTGCTTGGCATCGGCGCAGGTGTCCAGCAACTTCGCGAACATTCCTGTCTCCCCAACATGGTGTGTCTCGTCGATCATGATCAGACTGGGCCGCCAATCCGTCCGAATCAGCCCTAGGGCCGAGTCCACCGTAGCGACGGTGACACCTTCGTAGGACGTTGGCTTTAGGTCACCCGTGAGCACTTGGGTGGGCACTGACTTGTCGAGGTGGCGCCAAAGCGCCTTCTCTAGCTGTTCTACGAGTTCCTTCATGTGGGCGACAACAAGGACCCGTGTTCCCGGATTCTTTTCAAGATGTCTCCGGATGACTTCGCCGCCGACGACAGTCTTGCCGAGCCCTGTAGCGAGCACCAGAAGGGATCGGGCATTGGCATCGAGATCGGCCTCGACGCGATCGGCGGCAGTCTCCTGGTATGAGCGAAGCGTGTAGGTCGTCGGCACACGACCGGGCATCTGGGCGAATATCTGCTCCAGTGTCGGCCCCGTCCACGCGTCGATTCGAATGCCGATCCTGCCGAGTGCCTTCCGGCGGGCCTCCGCTGTGGCGTTGAGCCGGCTGTTTGTCACCACCACAGCGTGGTCGGCAGCGTACCGTGAGCGAGCACGCTCGGCGTCATCCACGCCGGTGCGGTCGATCGCCCCTCGGCTCGAGTACTTGCACTGCATCACCCACTGTTGGCGGTCACGAACGGCGAGGATGTCAGCTCCCTCGTCGTTCGCTCCGTCGATGAGACGGACGTCAGTGAAGCCGAGGTGCCAAAGCGCCCTTTCAGTGGCATGGGTCAGGCCCCGCGGCCCGCCTGCAAGAAGTGATTCAGGCGACAGGAATCCGTTCATGACTGATCCGATGCCAGTTCGCGCTGCAACAGTTCGACGCTCAATCGTGTGCGCCGAAGCTGCGCGACGTTCGGGGACTGGAAGGTCAACAGCGTTGCGATGTCGTTCAAATAGCCGACAATTCGCGCGAGGCTCAGTCGACGCGAAGAGGCTGACGTGAGAGTTTGGTAGGCGCCTGAGAAGACTTTGCCTTCCATGAAGGCTTCCGGCCAACTCTCCAGTAGTTTCACAAGGTACAACGGTGGCGCGTAGAGGATGAACTGGCCGCTGCCGCCAAGCGTCGCCGTGAGCTTGTCGGCGCCATCTGCAATCAAAGCATTCTCGGTCGCCGTCTGCTCGTCAGGGTCTAGGAAGCCCAGCGCCCGCTGCGGATCCGAGGCGACGTTGTCCGCCATGCGCTGGCGCACCTCTGCCAGCAATTCGCTGGCTTGCGCGCGGATGACCTGGGGATCGACTGCAGTGTCTGGCATGCAGGCTGCACGAAGGCGCGATGCGATCTGGGAATGGCTCAGGTGGCTGTCCGCCTTGACTTTCAACGCCGCCGTGACCTCGGCGAGCAGTAGTTCCGCCGGTTCAATTCCGAGCTTCGTGAATGCATCGTGGGTCACATCGATAAGCGCGGTTGCGGTCCCGCCGGGGCCCTGAGCGAGCCACACGGGCGTTGGGTTGCCCTCTGAGTCCATGATTGCCTCGCTCACGGCGCGCGACTCAACCTTCATCTGGCCAAGCTCAGGGAGACCGAAATCGCGTGTCAGCTCTGGCACGAGGACGCCAGCGATGGTGTACCGCGTGAGTCGTTCCTGGACAGTTTCAGTCTTTGGAGGTGCTGGTGCGGGATCAGGGCTCGTCGCTGAAGTCTCGGCGTCTTCGTCCGGGCCCGGTACGACACCAAGCGCCGCAAGCACCGCCGCTTCATCGGCATCGTCCTTAACACCACCCGTCGCCTTCGCGAGTTTGGCCTCGGTGAGTCGCTGCTCGTGGGCTTGAACTTGATCCCACCACTTCTGATCTGTCTGGTACTCAGGGTCACCGGCCCAGAATTTTTGTGCCCACTGCCGGGTCTCTTCGTGAAGGGGGCGTGACCCGTCACCAGGGATAAGGCAGCGGATGCCGGCGGCATTGCGGCGGTAGCCCTTGTATAGGCGAGCGAGTGGCGAGGCGTTCGGGGCGTATCCGGCATTCTTGGCTTTCTCCGGCTGCAGTGGCGCCTCCCCGCGCAGATAGTCAACGGCAGCGCGCCATGCGCGGTCGCTGTACTCAAACGCCGTTTTGTCATAGTGAACCGGGACGTAGTCCAGGTGGATCTCGCCGATAAGTCGGCCACCTTGATTGGCAAGTTCAATGGGGTACTCGACTTCGACCGCCCCGGTGGGGTCGTTCGGGTTTCGCCAGTTGAACAGGCTCTTGTCGTATTGGAGGATCTTGCGACCGTTGCGCAGGAAGTCGATGCCGAAATCACGGCGGGCGAGATGCCGTTGCACGCCAAGCCAGCCGTGCAGTCGACGCTCGCGTTCGCGCAGTTGATCACTGCCGCACTGGTCGCAGGCTTCCTTGCCCGGGTTCTGCCAGTTGCCGCAGAGCTCACAAGCATCGGCGGGCTGGAACGTTTGATCGATCTCGATGTAAGCCGGAATTTTCTCTGAACTGGCGCCACTGCCGTAAATGATGGATCGATCTTCGCCCCAACGGCATGCCCGTCGCGGCTTCACTCTGTTGCCCTGCACCCAGAGTTCGAACGGACGATTGTCGAGCAGCCAGCCGTAGACCCTGCCGAGCGTTGTGCGTAGGTTCTCCGCGTTCCGTTGCAGCCATTCAGCCCGATCGCGATTCATGTTACTGACGATGATTTTCGTTCCGTGATCGCTTGGATCGTCCTTGGGCTCGGTGATGTCCGGAGCCTCGAAGTCGGCGCCGAGCTCGTCAAGATCGATCTCAACCCCGATCCATTCCGGGTCACCCTGTCGCGTCGTCAGAACGCGCGTGCGGCGACCCAAGCGGGCCGTACTGACGTTGAAGCCCATCCCGAACAGGCCCAGCTTGTCGAAGCGGTCGTTGCTCGACCAGCCGGCTTTGACTGCCTGCTCGAGGGTTTCACGGGTCATGCCGCGGCCGGTGTCTCGCACGACCACTTCGGCGCCCGAAAGCCCGGCGCCTGGCCCGGGGAGCGTCACACTCACCTTGAATCCGCCTGGCCAGCTCTGACCGGAATCGAGGATCTCCGTGAAGTCGTCAAACGCGTTATCGGCGAACTCAGCGATGCACTGCCACTCGTCGAACTCGATCTGGCCGAGCATGCGCAAGATCCGAGGGGAGGGGGTTATGTCCATCTAGCTGTCCGTCGCTTTCACGTTCGTTGTCGGATCGGAATGGTCAGAGCGGTGAGGATGAGGTTCTTGTTCGGAGCGGTGAAGCGTTTGAAGTACCTGGCGAGCCGTGCCATCAGGGTCAGCAAGGATGTCGCTGGCCCAGAGTCGCATTACGAGCCATCCACTCTCGGTCAACGCGCGGTCAACCTCGCGGTCTCGCCGGACGTTGTTCTCGATCTTGCGCACCCACCATTCAGTGCGATTGGGAAACAGGTCCGCCAGACTGTCCCGACCGCGGCGCTTCCACTCCGCAGGATTACCATGCCACATATCGCCATCGACAAACACCGCAACTTTGCGTGTACGAACGACAATGTCGGGACAGCCTATTACGTCTCGCGCATGTACACGGAACCGGCCGCCTTGGGCGTGCAATGCCCGGCGCAAAAGGAGTTCCGGCTTTGTGTTCTTAGAGTGGACAGCACCCATGATTCGACGTGTCACGGCGGGATCCCGCGTTGTTCGCGCTACCGATTCCGCAGCTGCGGTCCGTCTTGGCGTCATCGCCTAGCCAACGCTTCCGCGATCGCTCCGCCGAGCACGGAGCCGAGCAATACCGGGACGGCATTTCCGAGCTGGCGCATCTGCTCGCCCCGAGGACCTTCAAGCCTCCAGTCATCAGGGAAGGTCATAATTCGAGCTACCTCGCGCACTGTTAGGTAGCGGATGCTGCCATCATCCCTACGTAGAACGGATTCGCCACCGGGCACGCCATGGACGCCTGCTTTGACGGTCTTTGCTGGCTTATCCAACAGATTCGGTGTATGCCCCGGATATTCGCGGGCGCCTGGCCAGCCTATGTGATGGATGTAGCCAGGGGTCTCCTGGCGCTCGATCGGTTCCGGCAGATCGCTGATCGCGTCGCGCAACGTGCGCCATGGCTTTAAACCGTCTTCTGGAGGGATGACGCCAGGATGTTCCTTGATCGGCGCGTTCGGATGCCGTTGGGCGTACTCACCGCTTAACTGTGACCGCAGAAGTGCACCCGCGCTATGCGTCGGATCGGGAAACTTCCACGAGACGTTCAAGTCTTTCCGGAAGCCGACTAGAAGCACACGGAGTCTATTCTGCGGCACGCCGTAGTCCGCCGCGTTGACGAGTTGAAAGGCGATGTCATACCGCTCGGTGTCATGGCCTTCCGACCGCAATGCCTTGACCAGCCGACGGTCGTGGTCGACCCATGCCTCTCCCTCGACCCGTTGCTCGAACGGTGCCGCCAGCTCCCGACGAATGTAGTCCCAATAGGGCTCGAATGACGGCCGCAACAAACCGCGGACGTTCTCTGCCACTATTACTAGTGGCCGAGTTTCACGAACACACCGATTGAACTCTGGCCACAGATTCCGCTCATCGAGATGCCCCTTGTGGGCTCCACCGAGACTGAATGGCTGGCAGGGCACACCACCGGCAACAACGTCAACTTCGCCAGCAAAGGGAGCGAAATCGACGTCCTGAACTTTCCCCTCGACCAGTGGCCAGGCATCCGACAGCGTCGCGGGCGGAGCCTCATCTGGCACGAAGTCGATGGCCCGGTTTGCGCGGAGGGTCGCGCACGCGCGCTTGTTTGACTCGTTGACAAGAAGGTGGCGGAATCCTGCGGCGTGTAACGCCATGGCAAGCCCACCGCCACCAGAGAACAGCTCGATGGACGTACCGACGCCCCCGGAAGTAGGCATTGGGGCGAAGTCGGACATACCGCGACTTTACCTCAAGTGGCCCGCGAAACTTGAAGTGAATCGCCTACCTACAGAGCTGGTGATCTACGCAGAACTCCTTGGTACCTTCAACTTGCTCAGGCCGACGTTGCTCAGTCGTCAGGGGGATGGTTCGCACGATTTCCTAAGTGGGCTCGGGACCGATCCAACGTAATGCCGCTGTTTGCCTTCGATAGCTGCGCGAGTATCAAAAGTCTGACAGCAGAGGCACCCAGCGTCGGCGACAGCCGCAATTCCTGCCGGTTCTGGGCCGCCTCCTAGCTTGCGGTCTAAGTGTGTAGGACGAAAGCAAGCGCTGGGGCCCTGAGTCCCGCGGTTCGCATATCTGGGTGCCCCCAAGTCTGTTCTTTGCGCATTCACCCGGGACGTATACGTTTCAACTTGCACAACCGCTTCCGTTCCATGTGGGATGTTCGAAGCGCGCAGTAGTACAACGACTCAGTAGTACAACGACTCAATCGACTCTGCTGACCCAGATTCCGCAGAATTAGTCGAAAAATAGGGAGAACTGATGCCTCGTATCCAGGCGGGACCACGCAAGGTTGACTTTAATTCAGTCAAGAAGCTGATCAATCGAATGCACGCTGAGGAAGCCAGCGGAATAAAAATTTCAGCCCACGACAAAGATGTCCCCTCATGGCAGCGCAATGTGGTATGGACGCCCGAAGAGATGGGACTGCTTGCGCTCAGCATAATATGTAATTATCCAATCGGGCTCGTCATATTGTGGCGAAAGGGTGATGGCGTCCGCGTTCCAATTGATGGCCGTCAGCGGCTCACAGCAATTGAGCAATTCCATGGCGGCTTGGTAGCAATACCCGACCTTCCCGGCGTGCCGGATTCTTACAAGAATCGAAAGTATCGCCGGTTAAGCGGCGATGATCCAAAGTTTTTAGAATTGGAACTTTCTGATCGAGAGGAGTTTGATGATTACGAACCACAGATAGTCGAGTTTGAGAATATCGATGAGAGCACGGCCATGGACATTTTCATCAAACTGCAAGGGGGGAAGTCACTCACTAAAACAGAGGTTAGGTCTGCTCTGGGCGGCAAGGTGTGTGATTTTGTCACGGAACTTACGAGCTCTCCAACCTCTACAACCGATGATGATGAGGATGAGATTGAACCGGGTTCTCATCATCCATTCTTTCAACAGGTTAACGTACGAAATGTCCGAAAGGCCCATCGTAATCTCTGCGATGTACTGCTTCATGAAGATCTTTATCCGGGGACTGCAAAGCATTGGTCTGGTTTGGAGGCTCTATATCGGGAGAAGTCTGCTTCGCTGACAGCGCGGGAGAAGGAAGCATTTAGAACTCGCCTGGGTAAGTTCCAGCGTTCATGCTCGGTTGAGGTCGGGGGGCAAAGGCGAATATTGCCTCAATTAAGGAGTGCATTCTTGATCTTGACATTCTACCGAGCATGGAGAGAAGTTGAGGATGTTTATGCGAAGCAGCCTGGATACGATTTTGCAATGGTAGTGAGCGAATTTGAAACTCTTCGCATCGAGAATCCGAAGATTACTCCGTGGGTTAACTTCACTTCCGCGCTTAGTAATGCAGGATATGCGCAAAATCGAGCTAATGAACGGCATGACATTCTGATGACTTTCATTATGCATAGATACCCAAATTTGAAACCTAAGGACACGGCACGCGCTTTTGGTGAGGCGCAAAAGATTGCTATCTGGGAGCGTGCAGATCATCGGTGCGAACACAAGGTAAACGGAACACGCTGCGAAGCGCTATTTCCTGACTTCCGTGCAGCAGATGCGGACCACATCATCCGTTGGGTTGAAGGCGGGACGACCACGCTCGACAACGGTAGGCTCCTTTGTCAGCGTCACAACCGAGGGAAAGCCACGTAGGGTAAGCGTGGCGGACCGGAGGGCTTGAAGTGCGGACTTGCTCGAGTGTGCCACTGCGGACGCTTGTTAACCCTTACAGGAGGGGCAATCTTGGTCGCTACGCGCTACGCGCTCCACGCCGAGGCCAACACCGTCAAGGATCGATGAGTAGTGCCATGTCAGCCACGGCGGTCCCGTCGCGTGCGGGCCGGGAATCTCCGGCGTACCCGGTGAATCCTGCCGGCCCCCACGGATCCAGCCCAGGCAGGTTGATAAGCGACCGGTCCAGCCCAGCCCATGCCCTGTAGCCCACGGCACCGAGGTAATCCCGGCATCACCCAGGTTCAGTGAGCCAGCTTGGTTTCCAATCGACAGTGCCGATGCAGAGCGCGGAAACCGAGCTTGCACAGTGGATGTTGTGTACGCTGTCGGTGCCGGAAAGGAGCGGATTCCAGGCGAAGCGAGCGCGGGGGGAACGACTCACGATGAGGGCGTTGACGCCAAGTCGGGCCGCACTTGCCTGTTTCGAGGCGCCGATACAGAATGTCGTGGCCACGGTGACGGCGGGGCGCCTCGGGACAAGTGGACGCATTCAGGTCGACCTCGGTTTCGGTGCTGTGAGTGCGCGGGGATCTGTCGCGCGCGATGCTGACCGTGCTCTTGTGTCAACCGCGGATTGGCGCATTGAAGTGCTAAATATATAGGTGGTCGTGAACGCCGAGCTGAAATCAGCCCTAGAGCTGCCTCGCGGCCAAGGTGCATGCGGTTGTGCCGGCTGACCAGAAATCGGAGTTCATGAATGCCCCGTCTTGTTGAGTGCGAATCTATGGTGCTATCTAGGACGGTCGCAGCGTGAGCGATCCCAAATGGCAGCAGTTTATGGAGTTCGCCGCCAAATTCGTCGAGACGGTGGACCTGGACGCCGACGAGTACAACTACAAGCTCGCAGTGGCCGAGAAGCTTCGAAGGACTAGGGAGATTTTCCTTCAGCACAACAACGGATGGTTCGAGGCTCTTCGCAGAGACATCGCCTCGTCGAATCTCATGAACCAATACTTCATGATGCGTCTGATCGACGTTGGCCGAACCACACCAGACGAACTCTGGAAAGTGGTTGCTTTGCTGTGGGAAGGCAACGTGGATGCCCGTCGCATTGACGACTTCACAGCCGCGCTTCGCCCACACAATCAAGAGCAGTTCTCGGTTGGGGGGATAATCGGGTTTGCTTCACTCTTGCTTATGGGTCGAGACCCCCTTCGTTTCCCACCGTATCGAGCCCAAGCGGCGAAGAAGTTCCTCAAACTTGTGGGATGGGACAACAGAGGAGCCAATGGTGAACCAGCTCGCCGGTATGAACTTTTGCTGGAGGCGCTCGACGAAATCATTCGGCTGGCTCCTGAACATGGCATTGCGCTTCGCGACCGCTTGGACGCGCAGGGTCTGATGTGGACTGTCATGAATGTGGACCCGACGGATGATTGGAGTCCTGAAGATAGTGCCGCATTCCGGGCATGGAGGGGTGACAAAGTGAAGGCAGCATTCGTTGGGTCGGTGCAGGCCGAGACTCCGGCCCAGCTGATCATTAGACGCGGTCTCCGTGGCGAGCCTTCGCCCATGGACGGCCGCACGTACACCTGGACGCCGGAAGCGGCCAAGGATCTTGCTAATCGGAGCAAGAACACCGACGTCGGCCCGGGCTCGTTCATGGCCAAGCTGGAGCGCCAACTAGCGGGCGCCCCAAGGGAGACCATCCTTCTCGCAGCCGAACTGGTTTATCTCCAGGTATTCCCTCTGGAGAACGTTATGCCGTCAACGAAGATCGCCCGGGTGGAGAAAGTCCTATCGTGGGTGCCCGAGGCCGAGGCCGATGCCGAGTTGCCGGAGGTGCTCCGCCAAGGGCTTCAAGCTAAAGGCTCCTTCAACGGGGGAGTAGGCTTCAACATTCAAGTCGCAGACCACGTTGGTTGGCTCAGCCGCTTTGTGGAGCACGTTACGGAGCAGCCTGCGAGCGTAATCAACGTGGCTCTTGAGGACCCGTGGGCATTCATGGGACTGACGCAGGCGGTCACCAAGGACTGGCCAACAATCCGTTACTGCATCGACTTTCTGGCGTGGCCCGATCACCTGCAGCCTATAGTCAGCCGTGATCACCGGATCAAAATCCGCAACGCGTTCGCGGGAATTATCGGGGGGCCGAGCGGGGATTCCGATCTCGATATTGCCAAGGACCTGTTCGCCATACGGAAAGCACAGCAAGGCGACTCGGACGAGTTCATCGAATGGTACGACGAACCGTACCTTAGCGAGTGGCAGCCGTCTGATAATCCGGGGCGACGGGGCTGGCTGGTTCGCCAGAATCAGGGCGGCGTTGGGATGGTCGATTCCTGGTTCGGACATGACTTCGTCTCCCTCAGGGCGCAGCACCTCGGCTCACCTTCTCCTCGAAGCAATTTTGATGAGGTACAGGCCGCGGTAAATGCTGGATATCAGCACATCGACTATGCGGAACGTAAAGTCCGGGCCCAAGAGTTCTATCGATTCCTCAGCCAGATGAAGGTGGACGATTTCGTCCTGACAGCCTTCGAAAGCAACCTCTATCTGGGCGTTATCACCGGCGAAGCGGAGTACGTAGACGACGAGACGTCCCGTTTGCGTAGGCAAGTCACGTGGCGGCAGGAACCCATAGCCAATGATGATCTCCCGGCACCGATGCCGCGGTTGTTGGAGGAACAGGGGTCCGTCGTCGACCTTACGGATGCACTCTCCATCATCAGCGCGTGGTCCGCGGCCGAACCAGTGGTGGACGGCACCACACCAAAGATGACCGCACCGCCGCAGCCCGTCGTCGTACCTCAACTGCGCGAGGCGACCGCCGACCTCGCAACTAAACTGCATGTCGAGCGGGACGACATTAACGAAGTCATTCGGCTCCTACAAACACGTCAGCAGATTGTGTTCTACGGACCGCCGGGAACAGGCAAGACCTACTTGGCGGGAAAGATCGCACGGTTCCTTGCGGGGGAGGAGCACGGAGATCACGTCAAGACGGTACAGTTCCATCCTTCGTACGCGTACGAGGACTTCTTTGAGGGCTATCGTCCCGCGAAGTCCGACGGCGGGGATGTTGGCTTCCGCCTGGAACCCGGACCTTTGCGGCGAATCGCCGCAGAGGCTTCGCTGGACGGGAACCGTGACAAGCCGTATTTCCTGATCATCGATGAGATGAACCGCGGGAATCTGGCCAAGATCTTCGGTGAGCTGTATTTCCTGTTGGAGTACCGTGACCAAGGAATCAACCTGCAGTACAACCCGCACCAGACGTTCGTGCTGCCACCGAATCTGTTCATCATCGGCACGATGAATACGGCTGACCGCTCAATTGCCATGGTGGACGCCGCGATTCGACGCCGGTTCGCGTTTGTGGAGCTTCATCCGCAGGAAGGCATGATCTCGGGCATGCTCGAGCGCTTCCTGGAGACGACCGGGCAGCCGACTCTGCGTGCAGACCTGCTAAATGCACTGAACAGCGAGCTTGGTGACACGAAGCGCGACTTGATGATAGGACCTTCATACTTCATGAAGGAGCACGCGGAAACTGATCAGGGTCTGGCCGAGATCTGGAAGTACGAGTTGTTGCCGTTGCTCGAGGAACAATATTTCGGGCAAATGAGTCGGGACAAGATCCGTGAGAAGTTCGGCCTCGCCGCCATTCGGCGCAAGGCGAGCGGTGACGTCGGCCCGAATGCCGATGTTTCGGACCCTGGCAACGCGCGAGCCTAATGCCAACGCAGATCATCCTCGACGAGCTTCAGGGCTACCCGGAGCCCGTCGTGCTGGAACGCGAAGTAGCGGCCACCCTGCGGGATACGGGTTTGGTTACCGTTGTCCCGGCGCATAACGGTGCTTGGACAATTCTGCCTTCTGGCAAGGTTGGAGCCGTCCAGATCGATGACCTTCTGGTCAGGGTGAACCCTAAGGAAAAGGTAGGTCTCAGCAGGCTGCTCTTTTTGCTGGGCTACGCCGCCGATCCTGGGTTTAGGCCAGGCAACGTGGCTGCGGAAGAGGATAAGGATCTCTTTGCTGCGCTGGGTGAATCGCTTGCAAGGCACGGTGAACGGGCACTCGAACGAGGCCCTCTCAACGGCTACGTGCACATGGAAGAATCACTGCGAACAGTCAGAGGGCGCATTCGCGTCGGCGATCAGATGACCCGTCGGCCTGGGATGTTATTGCCACTAGAAGTGTCCTATGACGACTACACCTCGGACGTAGCGGAAAACCAGATTCTTCGTGCGGCCATTCGGATGATGCTCCATGTTCCGCGTTTGACTGAATCACTTGTTGCGCGACTTGCGCACTTGAATTCAAAACTCGACGGCGTTTCGGCCTTGAACCATGGGGCTCCGCTGCCGTCTTGGAGCGAATCTCGTATCAACGGGCATTACGTGCCGGCGTTGAGGTTGGCTGAGATCATCCTTCGGACCATGTCCGCCGAAGCTGGAATGGGTCACCGCGCAGTTGCGTCTTTTGTGGTGAACATGGCCACCGTGTTTGAGGACTTTGTTGCGACAGCGCTTAGGGAGGCGCTGGAGCCATACCCAGGGCTGACGGAGTCGCAATACGAAGCGTTCCTGGACGAAGCAGAGCCCGGGTATCCGAGCAGCGACAGAGTACGGATGTACGTGGACGTGGTGCACTCCGTTGGGGGACGGCCGGCGATGATCTTTGATGCCAAGTACAAGGCCGCATCTGCCGGTGGAGCTTATCCAAATGCGGACCATTACCAGATGCTGGCTTACTGCACGGCGCTTGGGGTGCCGCGTGCTTGGCTCGTTTACGCGGGCGCTGGAGAGCCGCGCGTACGCCGAGTACTGAATACGGGGGTGTCCGTGGTGGAGTTTCCGCTGGATCTTTCGCAGGAGCCGGAGGCTCTTCTAGTGCGTGTGCGTGAGCTAGCAGGACATGCTTATCGGAGCGAGTTCACCCTGGATGCTGCAGGCGGCGCCTAAGATTCTGCTAAGCCTTGAATGCGGCAGCTTTTGGTAGGAGCGGAGGACAGAATGGTGCTTGGTAAGCAGGTGCGACTGTTCCTGGTTGATGGAACCCCCGGAGGAATGCTGACGGCGGAGATCATGAACTGGACTGGTCATATCATGGCCGCCGGCAGATCTGATTTACCGGAGCTGCTGAAACGTGATGAGGTGAAACGCACAGGGGTGTACCTGCTTTTAGGCGATGATCCCAATGACTCGTACTCTAACGCTATATACATTGGAGAAGCTGACGAGGTCGGAGAGCGGCTCCGCATCCATAGCCGATCAGAGGATAAAGGCGGCAAAGACTTCTGGAACAGAGCCATTATTCTGACCAGTAAGGATGCAAACCTCACTAAGGCCCACGCCAGGTATCTTGAGAGCCGTTTCATCTCTATTGCCAAGGTCGCTGGGCGTTCCTTTGTGACCAACGGTACGGCTCCGGTACCCCTCCCGCTACCCGAGGCGGATGTCTCAGACATGGAGCAATTTATTGAGCACGCACGGATAGTCCTGCCAGTCTTGGGCGTTGACGCTCTGCGCGCCGTTCCGACCCTTGCAAGCCTTGAGCCCGCCTCTACGGGCTCAGCTTCTAAGTCGCCGGTATTCGAGATGACAGTAAGCAGCGAGGGGATCCTAGCTCGGGCACAAGAGACCGATAACGAATTCGTTGTCCTGGCGGAATCCACGGCCCGAAACGGTTGGGTTGGATCCACTCCCGGCTACTCGAAGCTTCATGAAGTCCTTGTTTCTGATGGGGTTTTGGTCCCAAACGGCTCGAATCTCGCATTCTCGAAGGACTACGTGTTCAAGAGTCCTAGTGCGGCTGCAGCTGTGGTCGCAGGGAGGGCCACCAATGGACGGGTGACTTGGAAAGACCCTTCCACAGGGCTGACGTATGGGCAGTGGCAGGAGCACGGGGTGGAGGATGCCCGATCTGTAGAAAGTGGCGTCGATTGTCCTTCTTTGATCGAGCAGCAGAGCGACCTGCCCTAATTTTCGCAGGTACCGCCTACGTTCCGTTGAAACGCATGCCCGCCGCCGAAGAGCGCGCTCTCGGGCCTCGGTTCAGAGAAAGGTACCTTTTGCATAGCTATGCTTGCCCAAATGACCTGGCGTTCATTGTCGCGGATGTCCAGGGGTGGACTCGAAGGGACTTTTCTTGTCGAACGAATCAATCTTGCTGTTCTTGCATGGTGTGGGAAGTGGCGACCAGGAGGACCACTGGATGGTCGGGCTGACGCAATCTCTGGAACGGCTCGGCTACCCCAATTTGGAGTCGCTGCGCGTCATAGCCCCTAAATATGCGCATGCACTAAAAGGCTCAGACGAACCGTGCCAGCTGCCGGGTCTGACCATCAAGCAGCCTCTTCGGGAGGCGGCCAAAAAGAACCGCCGCGAATTCGAGCGTCGAATCGGAGCCCTGGAGTACAGACTCGGCCGTCACGATAGAGGGAGCGGCTACTTTGGCGGTGACGTCGCGGTCAATGCCTCAGTCGAGTTGCCACTTTTTCGGCAAGCGCACAACTACCTGAATAATCCGAAAATTCGAGCTCAGGTTCTGGACCGCATTCTAGGCAAACTTCCGGAGTCAGGGAGGCTAGTGATCGTGGGGCACAGCTTGGGTTCGGTTATCGCGGCCGACATCGTCCGGCGTTTGCCTGTGGGCCTTGAGGTGGCTGGCATGGTCACGATCGGGAGCCCCCTGGCGAACGGTGCCTTCGACATGGATAAACTTCGCGACACGCTGAGTGAGCCGCCGACGAATTTGGCATGGTGGGTGAACTTCTGGAATGTCGCTGACCCTGTGGCAGCCCACCGTGGCGTGTCGTCCGCTTTTCCGTGGATGATTGATTTTCGGATTAACACCAAGGCGCTGCCATTCACCGCTCATGCGGCAGCCGAGTATCTGGCGAATGACGCCGTGGCGGCCGCCATCGGCTTCGCCCTTTACGGGTCCAAAACTACAGAAGTTGCGCAGGCAGGTAGGGGGCTGGACATTCCATTGGACGCCACAGAGCACTTCGCACTCCTGGCCTTGCGGTACGCCTACCTGATGAAGACACGCCTGGAAGGCGAACGAAAAGATCGCTTTGCGGGGGCCCTTCGGCAAGTGCAGGCGGCCGCCGTCGAAGACATCAGGAAACGAAACCTCCGCGAAGGCAGGGCGATGCCATCAGAAGTTGCCAGACTCGAATTCGACGTTTCCGATCCAGAGACTCCAGTACCCGAGCCGCTTCCGAGCAGTCACATCACGAAAGAGGATGCAGTTGTCCTTCTGACGGTGCTTGCGGCAGAAAATGTCATACGCCCCTTCGAGATCTCGATCCCCAGAAAGCTATGGCAGGAAGCCATGGAGGACCTCGCCGCTGAAATGGGGCTGGGAGGCCAGTACGGCGCAGACGTGTTCGTAGCGGCAAAGAATTCGCAAGACGCACTCAGTGGCAGTCGTGGGGTCAATTGGATCAAGTGGGGCGCCCTCGGCGCGGGCGCGGCAGCCATAGTCGTCGCGACCGGTGGCTTGGCGCTCGCTGCCGCACCGGGCCTTGCAGGAGCGGCAGTGATCACGAGCGCGTTAGCCAGTTTCGGCCCCGGCGGAATGATTGGCGGCCTGCTCACTGCGGGCACACTCGTTACGGCCGGCGGTGGCGGCATTGCATATGGACTAGCCAGTCCTGGAACCACGGCTGAAACTCTTGTCGGCGTTATTGAGCGCCGGCTCGCAGCAGCAATTCTGCGCCAGCGGCAGCATCTCGATCCTGACGAAGGTCTCTGGGCGGTCCTCGTAGAAACCGAAATAGAGGTGCGGCGAGAGCACGAGCGGCTTGATGAGTTTTCTGATGCGTCGGCACCTGCGCTCAAGGAGCTGAAACGGAAGATTGAAGCCATCGAGCGGGCGCTGAAATACCTTACTGACCACGGCTTGGAGCCTCGCGCCGATTCTCCTCAGGAGGACGAGTACCCAACAGCAGCTTTCTCCGAGAGGGAACCTTGGTTTTCTAAACAGGGAGGGTGACCGGCCTCAAACGCGGCACAGACCGTCACTACCCATCCGAAGTCTTTGATGGGCGTGAGCCGTTAGGCTTCATGGACGACATCGTAAGGGGAACGATTCTGAAGATGACTACTGCACGTAAGCTCCGCGTTTTGAACATTTCCGCCACAGTCCTGCTGGTGACCGTTGTGACTCTGCAATCCACCCAAGTGATCAGCATGTTCTGGGGCATGGCGCTCCTGGTATTCATCGGGGTCCCGACGACGGTCCTTTGGGTGATCCTTGAGCGGCGCCTGGGCGCCGAGAAGATGAGGGACGGGGCGTAACTGGTCAGACTGTCACGTTGCGGCGACCGTCCCGGCCACGTACTCCGAGTCCAGTCCAACTCCGCCGACTATTGCTGAGTAGTGCCTCGTCAGCCATGGCAGGCCCACCACGTATAGCCCTGGGATTTCCATGACGCCTCGCGAGTGCGTTGGATAGCCCCACTCATCTATCACTGGCGTGTCAATGAAGCTGAAGTCGAGTTTGTACCCGCTGGCCCATATGACGGACGTGATGTTCGAGCCTGCCAGGTTCAGCTGAGCCGGCCCTGATGGGAGCCATTCATCGGCAGCTATGGGTTCCTGCTCTGGCGCGTCAATCCCCGCCGCCGAAATGTAAGCATCGATTGCCTTTCCGGACCTTTGCGCGAAGATCGACTCAACGGCTGCGAGGCGGTCGGCGAGGTCGTCGCTGAAGGTGATGTCGCCGTCGTCGATTGATTCCAGGTGGCCGTGCAGGTGCATGCCGCGGCGGCCGAGCTCGCGGAGGTGGATGGCATGACCGCCGTCGGTACCCGAGAGCAGTGGGTTCGGCGCGAAGCGGGCGGCGGGGGAGGGGAGCGCTTCCCGGGTGAGGGCGTTGACGCCGAACTCGGGGCCGTGCTTGCCGGTTTCGAGCATCCAGTAGATGAGGTCCTGGCCGCGGTACCTGCGGGGTGCTTCGGGGACGATTGAGACGGAGAGATGGACTTCGCGGCCGGCGGCGTGGAGCTCCTCGGCGATTTGCCCGCCTGACTGACCGGTACCGACTATCAGCACGGCGCCCTCCGGAAGTTGCTCAGGATTGCGGTATTCGTGCGTGTGGAGTTGTGTCACGCCGGCGGGGAGCATGGCGGACAGGGCAGGGATCTTGGGGACTTGGTACGCACCGGTCGCGAGGACCACGTTCTTGGCCCGCAGGTTCCCGAGCGATGTCGCAAGATTGAAGGCTCCGTCCGACGCAGGGGATAGCCGGGTCACGTCCACGCCCGTGTGGACGGGAGCGGCGATGAGCTCTGCGTAGCGCCTGAAGAGGTTGACGACAGCGATGCGTGAGATGAACGCATCCCGGTCCTCGCCGTCGTACGGCATGCCGGGGAGGTCCAGTGCGAGGTTCGGGGTGTTCATGTAGAAGCTGTCCCAGCGGTCCTGGAAGGCCCCGCCCAGGGAATCGCGTCGTTCCAGGAGCTGATGCTCGACGCCGAATTGCGTGAGCCAGTAGCTCGTCGTGAGGCCGGCTTGGCCTGCGCCGATGATGACCGTATCCAGGGTCGGTCCCATGGGGTGAACTGTACGCTTGCAGTCCACTTCAGGACAGGTCGCGGGCGGTCAGATACGACGAGTCTTTCGGGGGTCCCGCGAATTCCATTCGTCAGACGAGAAGAAATCCCTCAATCCCGCTTCCGCACCCCCTGCCAAGTCCGGTTCTTGCCCTGACAGGTCGAACAGCGGCAGGTAGCCCTTCTGTTTGGCTATGTAATTGGCGACTTCCAAGGGAGGTTCGTCGGTCCCCGAAACGGATTCGCCTTGAATCAGCCGTTCCGCGATGAGTTCACAGCCGGAGGCCTGGATGATGACCACCAGTTCAAAGTCCCTCAACCCATGGTTGATCCAGATGCTCTTCAGCTGGAGAGGGCCATAGGTTGTTTCCCCCGCCCGGTATTCAGTGCTGGCCATGCTCACCTGCTTCCAAGTCTCGGCTGTAAGAACACTCTGCCCTACTAGTGGTCTGGAACCCTGCAAACTGGTCTGATTACACCGTCCAGACCGCCCTGCGGAAAACAACCACTGGATAAATATTTCCCAGCACTAGCTATCTGCTCAGAACTCTGTAGACTTGACGGTGTTGTTGTGTTTGGCATTTGGTAGTTCAGGCAGTCCCCACGGTCCCTCTGGATCGTGACCTTCTGAAGTAACGGTGGAGAACACCCCACACCGGAGACCCGAAAGTCGGGAGCATCTCCACCTTCAGTAAGGACTGAAAAAATGGCTACAGGTACCGTGAAATGGTTCAACTCCGAAAAGGGCTTCGGCTTCATCTCTCCTGAAGATGGCAGCCAGGACGTTTTCGCTCACTACTCTGCGATCAACTCCTCGGGCTACCGCTCCCTCGAAGAGAACCAGAAGGTTTCCTTCGACGTCGAGCAGGGCCCCAAGGGTCCCCAGGCAGTAAACATCCAGGCTATCTAGTCTTCGGATAACAAAGAAGCAGGGCCGGTCATTGACCGGCCCTGCTTTTGTTTGCCCTCCCACAGGTGTGGGTTATACGAACTTCGACATCCGCGACCAGGCCGCCGTCGAAACGAGCGCCGCCAACACCAAGACCACCACGGACAGCAAGACCCCGAGCTCAGTCCACACTGGAAAAGGCGCACGTGGGTTAAATCCGCCCCAGTAGTTGAAGACGCCTTCCGCCGCCGCCGTAAGGATGTTGCGGGGATCATAGGGTCCGGCGAACGGCAGCAGCAGGAGCAATGCGCTGGCGGCCAAGCAAGGGATCAGCATGCTCCTGGCCACGAGCCCAGTAAAGAGTCCTAACAAACCAAATCCGACGGCTACAGCACTGGCGAACGCGATCTGAACGATGGGGTTGGCAGCACCGGCGTCATTGACTGGATAGATGAAGTCGTGGCTATTGCCCTGTAGGAAGAGTGCCCTCAGTACTGGCGCTGCACCCCAGCTCAGTAAGGCAGCCAGTACCACGGCCGCCACTGAAACCAACGCGATTACTGCCACCTTCCCTGCGACGTAGGCCGCAGCGCCCTGAGCAAGAATTCGATCCTTCAGAATCCGCCGGCGAGCATCGCCCACGGCTGTCCCGCATCCATGGATGAAGAAGAGCAGTGGGATAACCAGGAAAGTGATCATCTCCAGTCCTGTGCCAATAGCATGAGTACCCTCCAGTGCGCGGTTGGCGAAGTAGGCGGCCTCGTAGTCAAAGCGGAGGGGATTGTCCACGACTCGTTGGGCGCCTTGGATGAGGACGTTATTGGGTTGTTCCATGGCGGCGCCTAAAGTCAGGCCATTTTCCGAAGCGTGTGCCTCCGAGGTATGCAGCCTAGACAGTGTCGCCTTGACGTTGCTGATGCTCCCGGCGAAGGCGAAGACAAGCGAGGCTGCCAGGCCGCCGATGGGCAGAACCAAAGCCTTGCTCCAGAGCTGGTAACGGAGTTCTGTTCGCAAGGATCGCAGATACTTGTTCATTGAACGAGTGCCCCGGGTTCCCGGTCGAGTCGGACTTTCCCTCGGCGGATGGTGAAGCTGGAAGAGGCAAGATCTCCGTAAGCGGAATAGTCATGATCAACGACCATGACACAAGTGCTCGCTTCAGCGGATTCAAGCGCTTGGCGAAGCGCACGCCTCCCATGCTCATCAAGGCCTGCGTTCGGCTCGTCCAGCAGGATGCATGGCCGGCCACTTGCGAACGCCGCTGCCAGCTTGAGTTTCTTTCGCTGCCCCAACGAGTAGGTGGAAGATCTCCGATTCAGCAGATCGCGGCTGAGGAATGTCCTGATGATCGGATGGGCAAGGGCCAGGCGGCGGGGGATGTCCAGGAGAGCGCTGAGATTCTGCAGTCCCGTCAGGCGTTCATGAACGGCTGAGTCATCGAAAGCTGCGGAGACGTAATCCCGAAGGTCGCTTTTGTGCCAGGTTGCCTCTCCGGTGAACCGCTCCAGTCCCGCTAGGCACTTGAGAAGAGTGGTTTTGCCTGTTCCGTTCTCACCCCGGATGAGGTGGATTCCGGTCGACGGAACTACGAGATTGACGTTGCTGACCACGCGATGGCGGCCGTAGCTCTTGGACAGGTTGGTGATGCGCAGCATTGATCCTCATTTGTCCCCCCACAATGGAATGCCCGAGAATCACCCCTTCACGCTAACGGTTCCGGGTGATTGAGCAACACTCTCATCCTGGGAGCCGGTCCGTGTCAAATGCGATGCGACGGCGGCGCTGCCCGGTGGCGTGCCTGGGAAGGCCACCTAGAACATGTTTACTAGTCACGAAAAGATAGTTCGAATACATATCCACATAGCAAATTACACCCATGTAACTCTCGCTCAGCCCTCCGTAGCGTTGGAGGTAATCCACCCACAGAGCTGAGGGAGAATCCCATGGATCACCTGACTACCGAACAGCCCCACCACCTAGACGAGTCCCGCCACCACCTAGATTTGCCCAAATCGCCACCTAGACGGTCCCAAATCGGCCTGTGCAAGGCCGTTTTGCCACCTAGTCCCGTTTTCTCGATCTAGCCTGCGAAGTGAGCCGCATGTCGGGCATCCACAGAAACAGAAGGTTGGGTCGAGTGTTCGATTCTGAGGTCCAGCGAATCCTCGACTACGTCGCACGCGGGATCGGCGTGAGAGTCGTCGGCGCGCCGGGCAGCGGCAAGACGTCCGTAGTCCGCAGTGTCATGAGCAATCTGGAAAAGACCGGCGTAGCCGTTCACTTCATCACCGGACTGCGCACGCACCGCACCATCCCGTACGCGGCCATCAAAGGACTCGGGCTGGACTTGAGGCCGGGCCGCAGCGGAGTCTTCGACATCGCGGACGTGTTGACGAGCCAGCTGGCGACCAACGGGAAGCACCTTCTCGTCGTAGACGATCTCCACCTGGTGGACAGCGAATCGCTGGCAGTTCTGGAGGCGGTTCGACGCCGATCCACGTGCCCCATGGTGGCCACGGCGCCGGAAACCTGGGCCTTTTCCAAAGGGCAGCTGGCCATCCTGAACAACGGCCGCGAGGCACACCTGCAACTGGACCCGCTCCACTACGAGCAGGTTCACATGCTGATCGCCCACGTCCTCGGTGCCCCGGCAGACGCGGACACCACAGCCCGGATACTCACCAAATCGGCCGGCAATCCGCGCCTCATCGTGCGGATCGCCGAGACAGCATCCCTGAGCAACCTGCTGGTCATGAAGGACAAGCAGTGGGGGATGACCAGCAACACCCTCTGGAACGAGCACCTGCGGGGCACGCTCGAGTCGCTCTTGGCAGAACTAAGCGCCGATGAGTTCACAGCCCTGCACACCATGGCAATCCTCGGCACCGCCCGTGTGGACGTCCTGCAGAAAGTCATCCAGCCCGAGGCACTGGAAGGCCTTGAACGCAGGGGATTCCTCTCCGTCATGGACGATCACCACAACGGTTCCATCGCCGCCATCAGCCCTCCAGTCATCGCTGACTACTTCAGCGGAAACAAGAACCTCAGGGACCGGAAACTGCTGCGTCGAAAGATCGCCGGCGTACTGGAAGCCGTGCCGGGCGCAGAGCAGGAGAACCGGACAACGGCAGACTGCCTCGCTCGGGTCCTGGCTACCTTGCGGGCAGAAAGGGGCGACGGCGATGCCGTCACCGCCCGCCACTTCCACGACCACAGTTCCGCGAGGGAACGTATCCGCTTTGAGCGGTGGGAAGCCAACAAGAACGCCGCCAACGCCGCGTCCGTGCTCCGGATCTATTGGGGTGCCCCTGTGGACGTCCGGCGGGTGGCCCGCATCTGTGACGAAACTACAACGTCCGACGCCGATCCCAAAGACCTCCTGTTCGTCACCATTACGCGCGCGATGCTCGCGGTGCACACAGGACTTGGCCCAGGTGCCGCCGTCGACATCCTCCAAAAGTTCGCAGCCGATAACCCGCACCTTGCAGAAGAAGCCGACCACGCGGTCGCTTTCCTCAGTGCCTCGCACGGGCGGGTTCCTCTAGCCGCGCCACTCAGTGCCGTGGAACCGCAACCCTCCGGAATGGGCGCTTTGGTCCAAGGGCTGCTGGAGCTCTACCGCTTCAGGCCAGCCGCAGCATACGATGCCGTCGAAGGCCAGAATCACGACGACGCTTTCTCGCACCTCCGGCCGTTCATCCGAGGTTTTGCGATGTTTGCTTCCGGACGTGTTGAGGAATCCCTGGTCTTTGCTCTGGACTGGCGGACCGAAGCACGCAAGAACCTGGACCAATTCGGCGTGATCACCAGCAGCTACGTCGCCGCCCACGGATTGCTGTATCGCGGGCACTTTGAAGAAGCCGAGTACCTTATGAGCAGTGTCTTCGCGATGGGCCGGCCAGGCTTCGTGGTCGACGCCCTCTACGATGCGATGCTGCGCCTCGCAGGGCTCCGCCACGCAACCACTGCCACGCCGCCAGCCCTCTCGATTGCCGCGCAGGCGCGGACTGAAGTGCCCGACGTCGGACCCTTGCCTGGCATCGGAAAGGGCGCCTATGAGCTGGTTGCGCATAACAGCGCACAGCCGTCCACGTTCGACCGCAAGGCCGCGAAGCTCATCCGGCGCCAGCTGAAGAGCGGCTACGTTCTGGAAGCCTTGATGACTGCACTGCTGTGCACCTGCCTGAACCCGGGGCGTCCGGTCCTGGATCTGTTGCAGAAGATCCTGCGGGACAGCGGCGTCACGGTTCACGATCAACTCATCGGCATCGCAACCGCCGTGGTGGAAGGAGACCACAAGCTTCTCGGTCTCCTGCTGATGCACTACGAACCTGACGTCGACACCTACCAAGTGGGGATGCTTCTCCGTGGAGCCCTCAAGAGGCACGTCATAGAAGGGGACACTGCCGCTGCCGACGCCATGGCCCAGGCATCCTCCATGTTCGCCGTCAGGTTCCCGGCAGCCAACGAGCAACTCTCCTTCAACTCGTTCAGGACCACACCGCTCACAGAACGGGAGATCGAGGTGGCCGTGCTTGCGGGACACCGCACCAACGTGGAGATTGCCGAACACCTGGGCATCAGTGCACGGACCGTGGAAAACCACATCTCCAACGCCCTGCGCAAGACCGGCGCAACGTCCCGCAACGGACTCTTCATGCTCGTCGGGAATTCACTTCCGCCGCGAGGAGCCGGGATAAGCTGAAAGCAATTCTCCCAACGCCGGTCTCCGACGCCACGCCCTGAGCCCGGTCACTCAGCGTGAAGGGTTTCAGTGAACAACTCCCCGGCCTTGGCCCGGCGACTCGGTACGTTCGATGCCTCCCTCATTGGGCTGGGCTCCATGATCGGTGCAGGGGTGTTCGCAGCCTTCACCCCGGCCGCTGCTGCCGCGGGATCCGGGCTGCTCATTGGCTTGGTAATGGCCGCCTTTGTGGCCTTCTGCAACGCGACGTCCTCAGCCCAACTCGCGGCCAGATATCCGACGTCGGGCGGTACCTACGTCTACGGCCGGGAACGTCTGGGAGACTGGGCCGGATTCCTTGCCGGTTGGGGCTTCATCATCGGCAAGACCGCCAGCGCTGCGGCTATGGCCATGACCTTCGCCGCCTACGCCGCACCGCAAGGCTGGGAACGCCCGGTGGCGATTGCCGCCGTCGTACTTTTGACCGCGGTGAACTATCACGGGGTGACCCGCACCGCAGGGCTGACCCGTGTGCTGGTGATTGCGGTTCTGGCTGCCCTGGCGATTGCCGTCACCGCAGTGTGGGGTGGATCCGGTCCTGACTTCGGCGGCTTCCTGGGGCAGGGTTTGCTGGCCGAAGGCTGGTACGGGATCCTGCAATCCGCCGGGCTCCTGTTCTTCGCGTTCGCCGGGTATGCGCGGATTGCGACCATGGGCGAGGAAGTCCGTGAGCCCCAGCGCACCATTCCCCGGGCGATCGGGATCGCGTTGGGCATCACGATCCTCATTTACGCCGTCATTGCCGTGACCTTGCTGGCTGTTTTAGGGCCCTCCGGTGTTGCCGGTACGCCGACACCGCTGGCTGATGCAGTCGGCGCAGGAACGCTGGCGTGGGCAGAACCTGTTGTCCGTATCGGGGCCGCTGTCGCTTCGCTGGGTGCACTGCTGGCACTGGTTGCAGGACTCGGCCGCACCAGCCTGGCAATGGCCCGCAAACACGACCTGCCGCACTGGCTCTCCGCTGTTCACCCGAAGTACAAGGTTCCTCACAGGGCCGAGGTGACTCTCGCTGTGGTGATCTGCCTGATCATCGCCGTGGCCGATCTTCGCGGTGCCATCGGCTTCTCGTCCTTCGGCGTGCTGCTCTATTACTTGGTGGCGAATATCGCCGCTTACACCCAGCCACGTGAGGACCGGCGATACCCGAAGTTCCTGCAGGTGGCTGGAGCGATTGCCTGTGTTGTTCTCGTCGCGACGCTGCCGCCGTTGTCAGTGGGGCTGGGCGTGCTGATGTTCGTGGTGGGTATCGCCTACAGGCTCATCAGGCTGCGGGTACGCCGCTAGGCCAGTGCGCGGGCCGGCAGTGGAAGGAACCGGCGGATCGCAACCGCCGAGACTACCGCGATAACGCCAGTGAACAGCCACGGTGAGGCGGCCGCCGTCGAGGTTTGGTCAGCAAACTCGTAAAGCGGCGCCATAGCCGTGTTGCCGATCAGCACCATCGCGCCGCCGCAGCTGGCGAGGAGACCGTAATAGGCGCCGGTGGGTCGGCCGCCGGCGAAGTCGAGAACCAGCCGCATCGCCGTGGGAGTCGCGCACATGTTGCCCAGGCAGAGGCCGGTGACGAGAGCCAGGGCCGGTAAAGCCGGGAGCGAACCGATGGGTGGCTGGGTGGCCAGTATTGCGACGGCAGTGAATCCTGCGGCTTTCAGGCTGAGGCCCAAGGCCAGGGCGTTGCGCTCGCCGAATCGGCGCATGAGCTTGGCGATGGGCCACTGCAACGAAACCGTCAGCAATGACGCGTACGCGAAGACGAAACCCAGCGCGCCGGCGTCGAGGCCGCTGCGTCGCAGCTCCACCGGGAGCCCGAAGTACAGCTGGTTGTGTGCCAGCAAGCTGACGCTGAAGAAGCAGGCGAACGCGACGAAGCGCTTGTCCCGAAGGCAGGCCAGAAGTTGGTGCTTGGGGACTGCTGCGTCTGTTGGATGTCCGCGGCGGTCGGTGTGCGGCAGGAACCGCCAGAAGACGAAAGCCATCACCGCGAAGATGGCCGAGGCGACGTAGAGAGATACTTCGAAGCCGAAACCCAGGAGCAGGCTGCCGAGCAACGGGCCTGCCACGGCCCCGAATTCACCGACGATAACCAGCGACGCGAACAAGGTTGGCCGGTGCTTCCCGGATGGTTCCCGCCGTGCCTCGGCTGCGGCCACCAGGCTTTCGAGGGCCGGTGAGAACAACGCACCACCGATGCCTGTGACGATGGCTCCCGCGAGGAAGAGGCTGAAGTTGTCGGCCGCGGCTAAGAGCAGATAGCCACTCACCCGGACAATGCAGCCTGCGACCATCGTGTAGCGGGCGCCCCAGCGATCGGAGATGGCGCCGCCCGCCAGGAACATCCCTTGCTGGGCAAACGTCCGAGCTCCGAGAACGACGCCGATCACCACCGCGCTCATGGCGAAGTCGTTGGCCATGGTGAGCGCGATGAACGGCACCACAGAGTAGAACCCGATGTTGAAGATGAGCTGGCTGGAGAGCAGGAGTTTTGGGTTTGGGCTGGCTGGCCGTTCCCCTGGGTATCGGGTTGTTTGGGTGGAGCTGGTGGCAGGTTTCATGAACGGCTTTCCTTGGCGGCAGGCACGTTCGAGATTATCAATAATCGTTCTCGTTTACCCCTGTGACGACTCACGTACCCGGCTGGGCACGACTCCACCTGGGGGTAGACGGGTGGAGCCGTGCCGCAGTGCCTCCTACGCCAAAGCGGGTGGGGCTCCCGCCGGACACCGGGACTCCCGCTTCGAAGGCACAACAGGAGACTATGGCCCGTTTTCCTGCACTAGGTGGCAAAAAGGGGCAACTAGGTGCCGTATTCGCGGAAATTAGGTGTTGGTGCGGAAGAAATAGGTGGTGACGGTGCCCGCCTAGGTGTTGGCCCGCCGTCGTGCGTTCCGCCGTTCCACGGACTCCATGTAGGTGACGATGCTCGCGATGGTCAGCGCGAGGGAGGAAATCACAGCCAGCAAAGTGGGGGTGCCCTGGAACGGAACCACTATCAAGGGACTGAGCATCATGGCATTGCCGAACCCCGCGGCAGCAAAGATGCCCGCTTTGAGAAGCAGGCACTTGAGGGAGTCCACCATCAGGACTGCTATAGGCGCCACGACTCCCAGCGCCATGGTCAGGACGACGGCGATTGCCCTCAAATCTGCGGGGTCCAGGACGTCGAGGCCACCAGGAGGCGGCGCCGTACCAAGCAGGGTTGCCGACACAGCCGAGCAAACAGCTACGACGCACGTGATGATGCGAAGAGCCGCCGGGTAGAAATGCGTGATCACTGGCAAGTCCTTGTCCTCGTTGAGTTCGACCCCCTACATAGAGGTAGTGAGCGGAACCGGCGGCGAGTGACGCGGGATCGGGGCGCTACGACTTTCAGTGAGGCAGAGCGGCCTCAGGACGCTTCCGTGCTTGGGATGCTGCCGCGCCAGCTGAACAGTGCGTCGCGGTCACTTGCGGATAGGCCAGCTGCCTCGATAAAGCCGGGAACGTCGAAGCCGGCCAAAGCGGTTCGGAAGGCACCTTCCGTGGTGGTCCCGTGGCGCTCGCAGAGTTCGTTCAGTAGAGATTCGGCATTGTTCCTGTTGTCGCTGGCTGCCCTGATATCGCCCAACCGGACCGTTTCGAGGTAATCGTCAACGATCTCCTCCGTACCGGCATTCACGGCCGAAAGCAGAATCATGGCAATGATACCGGTCCTGTCCCTCCCGCCCATGCAGTGAAAGAGGACACCGCCCGGCGGTGCGTTGACTATGGCCGAGACAGCAGCTCCCGCTCGTTCGGGCATTTCAGTGAGGTGCGGCAGGAAGTACATGGCGGTGCCCACCAAACCGTTGTCCCAGTAGCCGGCCCAGAAATCCGTGTTCTCAAGGCCATCGAGGTCCACGTTGATGGTGGTGAGCCAGGCGGGGCGTTTCTGGGTGTCCCTTTCGCGTTCCTCCGGTTGGCGAAGATCGACGACGGTACGGATCCCGGCCTCGTAGACGTGCTGCCATCCGTCGGGGCTGATCCGGTCCACGTTGTCGCTGCGGAAGAACACTCCGCTCGGCGTCAGCGTGCCGTCAACGCGTTCCAATCCGCCGAGATCGCGTGCGTTGACCAGACCCTCGGCTCTGAGGGTACGGTCCTTTCTTGCAGGCTCTTCCATGCCCCCAGTAAAGCAAGGGGCTTACGCCCGCGCGTGCTTCTTCCCACCGGCACGCCCGGCGCCGCCCGAACGCCCTGACACAGCAACCCCAGCCCCGCCACCCTCGCCAGCCACAACCGATGCCCCCGTCCCCAACCCGCGGACCGTCCACCCCGCACTGCGCCAGGCCTCAGCATCCAGGACGTTCCGAGCGTCCAGCACCATCCGGCGTCGTACGAGGCCTCCCACAACCGCAGGTGACAGCGACACGTATTCGTCCCATTCGGTGAGCAGCAGCACCAGTTCGGCGCCTTCGAGGGCGCGTTTGGTGTCGGCTTCGAAGCGGATTTGCGGGTAGCGGATCCAGGCGTTGTTGATGGCTTTGGGGTCCGTGACGGTGACGTGAGCGCCCGCGGCGGCGAGTTGCTGGGCAACGTCCAAGGCGGGGGAGTCGCGGATGTCGTCGGTGTCGGGCTTGAAAGCTGCGCCGAGGATGGTCACGGTGCGGCCGGACAGGAACCCCCGGCACATCTCGCGGGCCACCTCCACGGCTCGGGATCGTTGGTCCAGATTCACCGAATCAACCAGGGCCATCCACTCATCCACCGACGGCACCGAAAGCTCGCGTGCCTGTGCGCGGAACGACCGGATGTCCTTGGGCAGGCAGCCGCCGCCGAATCCGAGTCCGGCGTGCAGGTACCGGTTGCCGATGCGCGGATCCAGGCCCATCGCCTCGCTGAGTTCGCTTACGTCAGCGCCCGACGCGTCGCACAGCTCGGCCATCGCATTGATGAAGCTGACCTTCGTTGCCAGGAACGCGTTCGACGCCGACTTGATGAGTTCCGCCGTCGCGAAGTTGCACACAAGCCGCGGGATGCCGGCGCTGATCAGGGGCTCGTACACCGCATCCAGCACGGCAGTAACCGGAGCGCCGGCCGCGGCACCCTTGCCACCCGGGACGCCATAAACCAGCCGGTCGGGCACCAACGAATCCTTGACCGCCGTGCCCTGGCGCAGGAACTCAGGGTTCCAGCCGAGCAGCACGTCCGAACGTCGGGCCAGGATTGCGCGGAGCGTTTCCACCGTGCCTACCGGCACCGTCGATTTACCCACGACGGCGGCACCCTTGGCCAGGTGGGGCAGGAGGCTCTTCGTAGCGCCCATGAGGTAGGAGAGATCCGCGGTGTCAGAGGTCTTGGACTGCGGGGTACCCACGCAAAGGAAGTGCACCTGCGCATCAGTTGCAGCGGAGAAATCCGTGGTGAACACGAGGCGGCCAGTGGTGCGGCCGTCCTGAAGGAGCTCGTCCAAGCCGGGTTCGTGGAACGGTGCCACAGCTTTGTTGAGCTGCTCCACCTTGGAGGAATCGACCTCGATACCCACCACGGTGTGGCCCATCGAAGCGAGAGTTGCTGCGTGGACTGCGCCGAGGTAGCCGCAGCCGATCACGGAAATCTTCATGAGGTGGGTCCTTTGCTTGAGGTGAGTTCTGTGGGCCCGTTTTCGCGGGAGAAGGAGGCGATGACTTCGGTGTAATGCCGCACCAGGTCGGCGCTGAGCACAGGCCACGTCCGCCCCTGGACCGAGGCGGTTGCTGCCGTTGCGAACGCGCGGCGCTTGGCGTCGTCGCCCGTCAGGTCCTGGACGTAGCCGCGCAACTGGGTGAGGTTCCCGGGCTCGTACAGCCACCCGGTGCGGGAGTTTTCGACCAAGTCCAAGGGCCCGCCGCGGCCGGTCGCCACCACCGGAACGCCCGACGCCATGGCTTCCTGGATGGTTTGGCAGAAGGTCTCGAACTCGCCGGGATGGACAAAAAGGTCAAAGCTGGCAACAGCCTCAGCGAGGCCATCCCCGCCGAGGAATCCGGCAAAGTGCGCGTGTGGGAGCCGTGCTTCAAGAGCCGCGCGCTGCGGGCCGTCACCCACAATCACCAGCTTCGTGTTGGGCAGATCAGCCAGCACGGCGAGATCCTCAACCTGCTTCTCCACGGCGAGCCGGCCGACGTAGCCGATGATCCGGTGACCGTCGGGCGCTACCGAGCTGCGCCACGCCGTCGAACGTTTTGCGGGGTTGAAGCGGGCGGTATCCACGCCGCGGCGCCACATGTCCACGCGCAGGATGCCGCGTCCGCGCAACTGGTTCAGCGCGAACGTGGACGGCACAAGGGTTCTGGTGGCCAGCAGGTGGATGTTGTCCACGCGGTTCCAGGCCCAGTTCTCCAGGAACGGCACGCCATAACGGGCGGCGTAGCTGGGAACCTCGGTCTGGTAGATCGCCACAGTCGGGATGCCGAGTTGGTGGGCGGCCTGCACGGCGCGCCAGCCGAGGACGAACGGGGAGGCGAGGTGAACGACGTCGGGGGAGAAATCGGCAAGGATTCGCTTGACCCGATTCACACCACCCAACGCAACCCGCACATTCGTGTAACCGGCCAGCGGCACGGAGGGAAGCCGGTGCACATACGCACCCTTCTCGACGCTCGAAACATCAGTGTCCGACGTCGACGGCGCGATCACCATCACCTCATCCCCGCGCTCCTGCAGATGCTCCAGCACCCGCAGTATCGAGTGGGTTACCCCATTCATCAATGGCAGGAATGATTCGGCGACGATTGCGATCCTCACGCCTTCCACGGTGGTCGGGGCGGTTGGCGTGGCGGGTTCGATCCGGTGGCCTGTGGAGGAAGAGTTGGTTAACAGGTGGTTCTCTGTTTTGTCCCAGCGTCCAAGTAGACTTCCCGTATCCGACGTGCTGGGCGTCGAAAGTTCTGGGGGTCTTGCCATGGTTGCTGCTGGGGATAGTTCGCGCGCGCTCGGGGGAGTAAACGTACGACGGCGGCGCCGGGCAGCGGCGGGTATGGTCGCCGTCGGGTTGGGGCTGGCTTTGTTGTCCGGGCCTTTGGGCCTGAATGCTACGCCGGCATTTGCTGACGCCGTGACTGATTTTGCTTCCGTCGGCGAACGCCCGGGGAACATCGCCGTGAATCCGGTGACCAATAAGGCCTACGTGGCCTCCTTCGAAGGCGTTTCCGTCATCAACGGCATCAGTGCCAGCGGAACCATAAATACCGGTGACATGCCCTGGGACGTAGACGTCAACACCGTCACCAACACCGTCTATGCCAGCCTGATCGGCGGAACAGTAGCAGTGGTGGACGGGGCGACGGAGCTCGTCAAGGCCTCAGTTACGGTCGGCGAGCAGCCATACATCGTGTCCGTCAACGAGACCACCAACAAGATCTACGTAGGCGTCAAAGGTGGTGTCACCATCATTGACGGAGCCACCCTGGCCACTACGTTCGTACCGCTGGCCGGCGGAGCGCAGGACATCGTGGTGAACCCTGTGACCGGCAAGGCCTACGTCATTTCCAATGGAACCCTCAAGGTCATTGGAGCAGGCGGCTTCGTGACGGGAACCATCGCCCCGAGCGGGAGCCCTGTTCTCAACGTGGCTGTGAACTTCGTGACCAATAAGGTCTATGCGAGCACAGGGGCCAACTCGGGTGCCAAACTCCTGGTCATCGACGGAGCCAGCGACACTATCGACGCAACTCTTGCATCGTCCAGCCAACTCGGCCTCGTTGCTGTTAACACCGCCACCAACCGGATTTATGTTGCCGTGGACGGGCCGTCAACTGCTGGTGGCGTGAAGGTCTTCAACGGCTCAACCAACGCCGAGATCGCCACTATCGGTACTTCCTCCCGTGTTCATGAACTGGTAGTCAACCCCACTAACAACAAGATCTACGCTGCCACCTACAGCGGCGGCACCACCGTCATCAACGGGCAGAACAACACCAACTACACCGTCTACACCGGCAATGAGCCCGTAGCCGCAGGCGTCAACACCGCCACGGACAAGGTCTACGTGGTCAGTTACTTGCGGGCATCCGTGGGCATCATCGACGCAAACGTTGAGCCGCCGGTCAAGAACGACTTCAACGGTGACGGCTTTGCTGATGTCCTGGCCCGGGAAGCTTCGGGCGTGCTGTGGCTGTACCCGGGCGACGGCTCAGGTGGCTGGCTGCCTCGTGTCCAGGTGGGCCAAGGCTGGAACGTCATGAATGCCCTGATTGCTCCTGGCGACTTCAACGGTGACGGCAACGCTGACGTCCTGGCACGTGACACCGGCGGGCTGCTCTGGCTCTACCCGGGCAACGGTTCAGGTGGCTGGCTTTCCCGCGTTCAGGTCGGGACAGGCTGGTCCGGTATGACCGCCATCGAATCCGCGGGGGACTTCAACGGCGACTCCCATGTGGACATCGCAGCCCGAACGTCCTCAGGCGTGCTGATGGTGTACCGCGGCAACGGAGCCGGTGGCTGGCTCTCTCCCATCCAAGTGGGCACGGGCTGGAACGGCATGTCCGAGATCACCGGGGTGGGCGACTTCAACACTGACGGTGTCTCCGACCTTGTTGCCCGCGACAGCTCCGGCGCGCTCTGGCTCTACCCGCCCAACGGATACGGCAGCTGGCAGCAGCAGCGCGTCATCGGGCAGGGCTGGAACGTCATGAACTCCTTGGTTGGCCCGGGCGACTTCAACGGCGACGGCAATGCCGACATCCTGGCCCGGAACGCCGCCGGCGAGCTGTGGCTCTACGCCGGCAGCGGGGGAACGGCGTGGCCCACGGCTTCCCGCGTTGGCACGGGCTGGGGCGGGATGACGGCGATTCTGTAATCGGGCGCAACACAGGACGTGTCGACATTATGGTTTGATGCCACTTCCCATTCACCACATCCAGTTGCCCCGCACTCCTTGACATATTCTCTTCCGTGGACGGTGCACAGGTCCGGTCTACCCGAGTTTAGACAGAGACATCTCAAATATCACTATATGGCAGGGCGGCCGTGATGCGGAGATTGCCAATGTAATCTCGAATGGCAAGGACGGAAGGGGCTTGCGCACCCTCCTGTCCGCTGAGTACACCTATAGGGAAACCGAGGCCATGGCAGCTCCAACAGTTTTGTGAGTTCAACCTTTTATGATCTTCGGTACCCTCGCGAAAGCCTCAAGAGGTTTATCGAAAGCTTGGGATATTCTCCTGTTCTCAGTGAGGACGGGACCGTCTTCTATAATCCTCAGGAGACGGCCGGCGGAGTCGTGCCTTCGCGAGGTGTCGCACGCGGACATCTTCGTACTGCTGATTGGTGGGCGATACGGCAGCAAGCTACCTTCATCTGACCTCTCCGTGACTAATGGTGAATTCCAGGCCGCCGTGGAGAAGAAGATTCCTGTCTTCGCGCTGGTGGAGCAAGGAACCTACAACGACTATGCCCTCTATCGAGCCAACGCTGCGAAACCGGACCTCATTGACCAGGTGTCATTTCCTCACGCGGATACGCCAAAAATCTTTGAATTTATCGAGTCCGTGCAAGGGAGAACCACAAACAATGCCCTCGTGCCGTTTGCGTCTACCGCAAGCATTGAGTCCTATCTCCGGAGTCAGTGGGCCAGCATGATGCACAGCTTCCTAACGAACGGAAGCAAGGAGGCTCAGGTCGTAGACACTTTGGCGGTCCTAACCAATGTCAATGAACGCGTTGAAGTCATCGCGGAGCAGATTCTAAGATCAGTTGGCACGTCTGAGGACCGGCTCTATGTTCGACTACTGCAGGAGATGATCCAGTCATCGGTGGTCTCTGACTTGCGGTTCATGGATGGAAAGCCGACGCCCGGCGTGATGCTGTCCAGTCGCACGGTGCAGGAGTGCGCCCTCAGTCTCGGAATTGATCTCCGGGAGCTTCCGGACCTTGAGGGGCATGAGGACACGATCGGAGCCTCAGGTCAAGTTTCTCCGATTCGGTTGGCCCGAATGGAACGGCAGTTTATAGAGCTCCAGGCACGCCTCATTGCTATAACAGAGGAGTATGGCCTGGCCCCAGAAAGCGTCGTGGCCTATGAGATCACGACCAAAACCAAGCTCGATTAGGAGCTTGCAGGAGATCTACTCTGATAAAGGGTTACCGTAAGGGAGTGGATTCGCGTTTCGCAATCCATATCGGGCTTACGATTATCTGATGCTGCCCACTCGGGGCTGCTTTTTCGCAATGGAGGTCGCAGTGTCGGCGCCAAAAGGAGTGACATGAAGCGTGGTTTTGTAGGTTTGTCCACTCCCATGGGGTACGAGTATAGAAATCCCATTCGTGAACGTGAAGGAAGTCTGAGTGACGTTCCTAATCCTGTTCTCGAATCCGTGAACGGCCTCTTACTCTCATACGATGAACTGTGGTTCCCATCCATTGACTTCTGTCCAAAAGACTTGCATGGGTTGGATTATGTGCGGTTCATTGACGATGAACCTATAGCGAAAGATCGCGCCCTGGTGGCCGCCGAACAGGCTCGTGAGATGTTTTTGCCTGATGATATTCCGGTGGTCGACTTCGATCTGACGGAGCGACGGCGACAGGCTGTCAGGGATGTTCTACCAGACATTGCCCTAGATAATCATGGACGAGGCAACGACTTCGGCATGGGAAATTCTGCTGACGGCCAACTCTTCGCCGCCGACCTAATGATGGCCGCCTCATTGGATTTTGAGGTGGATGTGATCGTCAATTCTGCTCTCGCTGGCTCACTTCACTCGCTGCACGTGGGGGAAAGCGTGAAGCAAGTGGATGCGGGATTTATCCCAAGGGCGATTGAAGAGGTTGCTTGTCTTCACTCGCCGGATTTTTTGACGGCGCAAGGCGCATATCACGAGTCTATCGAGGACCTGCGATCTCATGCACGTTTAGCCGAATTCCGGGAATTCCTCCAGCAAGAAGCGCCTAGCCAGAAAGACTACGTTGGTTTGGTTTCAGAAGTAAACCGGCAAGTGGATGGCTATGCAGCCATGGCTATGGATAGGTACCTCAAAGGCCGTGGCATGTTGTTTACTGCCGGGACTGCAACAATGGGCGCTCTTGGCAACATGGTCGCCCCCGTGGTCGGGACAGCGCTCAGCGGTGTGTTTAGCCTCGCCAAGTACATGGAAGAGGGGGCTGGCCGAAAAAAGGTGGGTTGGTCAATGTTCGTCCTCGACATCAGGAAGAACGGTGGTCGGCCTACCCATAACTGAGTCACCACCCCCTTCCTGGAGTGGGGCGATGCGTCGCCAGAAGTCTAATGTGAACCGGGGGCTGGGAGCGTGTAACCGCTGCCTCACGCGACTGCAGACTTAGTCGATGTAGTTGAGGATGGGGACTACCCGGGGGCTCCGTTGAGCCGGAGGCCCGTTCGTAACGCATCGCGACGCCTGCCCCCGCAGAGCCTCATTTCGGAAGGTGACGCGGGTAGCCCGGTATGTGCACTGTTCACTCGCGGACTTAGGAATCCCCACCCCGCGCCCGCTTCAAATCCTTCCGCAGCCCGCGGTTATCAGCCCGCAGCTCCCGGTTGTCATCAGCAAGCCCCCGGTTGTCCTCGCTCAACCCCCGGTTCTCAGCCTCCAACTCCAGCACCATTTTCACGCCGGCCAGGTTGAGCCCTTCATCCAACAACACTCCGATCCTGCGAAGCGTCACAAGGTCGTCCTCGCTGTAGCGACGTGTGCCGCCGTCGGTCCTGTCCGGGGTGACCAGGCCCTTGCGCTCGTACTGCCTGATGTTCTGCTGCCCCGTGCCGACAAGCTCCGCGGCCACCGAGATCGCGTAGACCCCGCGCGCGTCACGGTCGTCGACAGAAGCGGGGGTGCCGTTCGCCGCGGAAGCAGTCGTTCCGCCGTCGTACTCTTCAGCGGCAGTCGTGCCATCCGAAGCTGCCATCAAAGACCTCCAAAAATCTTCCGAAGAACTACTTGCATCCACTCTCTCACCAGTGCTATAAAAAATCTATACCAGCTGATACAGATCAAGAAGCTGGCACGAACAACAGAATCAGCATCAAGATCTAAGGAGTGAGAACCAAATGCTGATGCGCACTGACCCGTTCCGCGAATTCGACAGGCTCGCCCAACAGGTTTTTGGCACAACAGCACGCCCGGCCGGAATGCCGATGGATGCATGGCAGGAGGACGGACAATTCGTTGTTGCTTTCGACTTGCCAGGGGTTGATCCGGAGACCGTGGATCTGGATGTTGAACGGAACGTCCTCACGGTCAAGGCCGAGCGCAAGTCGCCCGCGGGTGAGAACACCGAGATGCTCGCCGCCGAACGCCCCCAGGGTGTCTTCAGCCGCCAGCTCATCCTCGGCGACACCCTCGATACCGACGGCATCCAAGCCAACTACGACGCCGGCGTCCTGACACTCCGGATCCCGGTCGCCGAGAAGGCCAAGCCGCGGCGCATCGAAATTACTTCCAGCGGGCAGAGGCAGGAAATCAACGCATAACCCGTACGCTCCGCCGGAAGGCTCACCCGGGGGTGGCCCGCCAGCGGAGCGCCGGCCGGGAACGACGGAAGCGGCCGCATCGGAATAGTTGGGCGAAGGCTTCGCGCCACGTCACAGCGTTTTTTAGCGCACATGAAAGCGGCCCCCGATGTCGTCTCCCGAGTGATGGCCCCCGGTTCAGCCGGGGGCCATCTCCAACTCCGCGGCAGAAACCGGAACCAGCAGTGAGTATCAAACCTGACCACTACGCGACTCTTCACGTGTCGCCGGAGGCGACGACCCGAGAAATCACGCGCGCCTACCGCACGCTGCTTCGGACACATCACCCGGACACCCGCCAAAAGGTCGACGACGGCGACACCACCTCCGCGGCCGACCTCCAGGAACTGCACGCCATCATGCAGGCGTACGTCGTTTTGTCGGACCCAAGGAAGCGGGCGGCTTACGATCATGCGCGGCGAACGCCCGGTTCCCAAGGTGGGGCTTCGTCCGGGACCGAAGGTACCCCCGTGAAAGTCCGGGTGCACCGTAACGAGACTTCACCCAAACCCTCCGCGGGCGCCAAGGAGTCACCGCTGACTTTTGGGCCGCCCCGCTGGGAACCATCGGTCCGCAACTTGAGATCACCAAGGAGTCATTCATGAGCGCCTGGCGTCCGTACGACGGCCACATCATTCCTGCGTTCTACGAGCGGTTCGAGAAACGCTGGGGGAGGGGAACGGCGCCCTTCCTGGACCCCGAAGTCCATGAACAGCCGATGCCCCGTGCCCAGTGGATCAATCCGGACACCGGCGCTGCGGTTGCCGTGGTGCCGATCTGGACCGAGGACCCCGAGCACCGGTCTTTCGGCGTGTTCTACCTTCCGCCGGCCGGTGACATTTGGATGCTCCGGCCCGGACCCACGACGTTTCTGGAACCCAATGGGGGAGCCAGCAGGGAGCAGGTGACACTCCGCAACGACGCCTTCAAGAAGGCCGTCAATCACGCCAAGGAGTTCATCTACGGGCCGCAGCTTTAGCGGACGCCCGCGAGGGGTTAGCTCTCGGCAGTATGTGTGTGCTTCAAAGTGCTGAGATGTCGCCCCTCGGCGGTGTGGTGGTTGGGTGTGCGCTTGAGTTGGCCGACCGGCGTCGTGGGTTCTTTCGCGAGGGGTTAGCTCTCGGCAGTATGTGTGGGCTTCAAAGTGCTGAGATGTCGCCCCTCGGCGTGGGTGGTGGGGTGCGCGCTTAGGCTGCCCAGCCGCCGTCGTGGGTTGGCTCGTGAGGGGTTAGCTCTCGGCAGTATGGGTCGGCTTCAAAGTGCTGAGATGTCGCCCCTCGGCGTGGGTGTGGTTGGGTGCGTGCTTGTGCTGGCCGGCCGGCGTCGTGGGTTGGCTCGCGAGGGGTTAGCTCTCGGCAGTAAGCGTGCTCCAAAGTGCCGAGATGTCGCCCTTCGGCGGGGTGGTGGGGTGCGCGCTTGGGCTGGCCGACCGCCGTCGTGCGGTGGCTCGCGAGGGGTTAGATCTCGGCAGTAAGGGTGCTTCAAAGTGCTGAGATGTCGCCCCTCGGGGTGGGGTGGGGTGGGGTGGGGTGGGGTACAGGAGGCGGGGCAAAAAGAAGGCTGGTGCAGCCTATGGAGAGAATCCGTTGGCGGCTGCACCAGCTGCTAGTACGACTTTCTGTTATGAGTTGTGACACCGATTCATTGGCCGCTCCTAGTTCCCGGCTTCGTTTGTTTCCGGGCCTTGCAAAGTTTGCGCAGGTGGGACGGAGCTGAGGTGGTCGTTGAGGGCTCCGTGCCCCGGGAGAACACCTCCCATTTTACGGCCGCCGCACGGAAAAAGCGCTGGAATTCGCGGTATTTCAGGGGCGCCTGCGGGGTGGGAGCGGCCCGCCGTGGCACGATAGATCACGATGAAACTGCGCGCTGATCAGACCGGAAACCGTGGCCTCCCGATGCCCCTTTGGCTCCAGGGTGGTTTGGAAGCGGCGCAGGCGGCGTTCATTTCGGCCATCGTGGTGGTATTGCCGCTGGTGGGAGTCTGGGCAACCGATGGTTTCCAGGACCGCAACGTCGACTCCCTGGCCCGTTTGGGCGGACAGGCCTGGCTGCTGATCCACGGTGTCCCGCTGGAGCTGGCGCAGGTCAACATCGGTACCGCGGCCCAGCCAGGTTCGGGGCTGCTCTCCCTGATTCCGCTGGGCCTGACGCTCATCCCGTTCCTGCTGGCGTGGCGCGCGGGTCGTCGGCTGGCCCGGGCCTCATACACCGACCAACTGTGGCAGGCATTTCTCGGCGCCTTCGTGGTGTACGCGGCGTTCGGGGCCGCAACCGGTTTCGTGTGCCGCACCCCCGAGGTGGTCATCAACCTGTGGTTCGCCATGACCATTCCGTTGGTTTCGTTCGGCTTGGGCATGATCGTGGGCGCACGACGAGAGGCCGGCTCCTGGAGCCGCCTGATCGGCGTCGACGCCGTCGCCTGGCTTGCGAAGACCAGCCAACATTCCCGTTGGGCGGGCTCGTACGTGGGCTCGGCATTGAAGGCCGGGTTCGTTGCGGCCATGGCTTCGGTCAGTTTGGCCGCACTGCTTTTGGCGGTGACCATCGTCTGGCACTGGACGGACATCATCGCCGTCTACGAAGGCATCCAGGCCGGCGCGCTCGGCGGGGCCGTCCTCACCATCGCGCAGTTGGGCTTCCTGCCAAACCTCGTCATTTTCGCCCTTTCCTGGTCCACGGGCGCCGGCTTCTCGCTCGGCATAGGCTCCACAGCCGGTCCGTTGGGCACAGCCGTGGGGCCGCTCCCGGCGGTCCCCGTTTTGGGCGCCCTCCCCGCAGGACAGCTCGACGCCGGAGCCATGGCACTTGCGCTGCCCGTCGTCGCAGGAATCCTGGCCGGCTGGTGGTTCCTCCGTGAAGGCGAGAACCATTTTGACGAGTGGCTCTCCATCAAGATCAAGGCCCGCTGGTTCACCGCGGCCGCTTCAACGCTGTTCCTGGGCGCGTTCATCGGGGCCGTTGCGGGACTCCTGGGTGGTGCCTTGGCATGGATCGCCCGCGGTTCGGCCGGTATCGGGCGGCTCACCGAAATTGGACCCCATCCGTTGTGGACGGCAGTCTGGCTGGCCGCGGAAGTAGGTATCGGCGTCGTTATTGGCTACGCGGTGGGGCCTTGGCTGGAACGCAGCCAGAAGGAGCGCGAGGCGAACCTCGAAGAAGCAGCGTACGACGGCGAACACGCCTGAGCGGATCGGCGCCCCTTACGCCGGGCTGCTCCGGTATCTGCTTAGCGCAGCGGTCCCGGCATGGAGTTCTCGAGCTGCGTGAGGCACTGCGACTTGGCGGACTCCGTCAGCGCCCCGCGGGAACAATCCTGGTACGTGCTGACCTGGTTGAAGAAAAGCACCGACGTCAGGATCAGCAGGCACATCACGGCCGTGACTACCAGTCCGGAAATTGTCCCGAAAAGAATCAACCGCGGGTGCTTGTACTTCAGGGTGCGCACCAGCACGACGATCCCCAACACCAAACCCGCGAGCGTCAAAATGGCACTCAACCAGACGTAATTCACGTTCAGGGAGAACACGAAGAACGCACCCAAAGCTGTCAGAAGGAAAGCGCGGAACAGGATCTGGGTCACGCCGAGGGCGGACTTTTCGGCCTCGGAGCGTGGTTGCTGGCTCGGCTTGGGACCGACGTCGGGATTCATGTTTTCCAGCCTACGCGAGCCGCCCATAAGCTAGTGCAATGCGCATTGTTGTCCTCGTCTCCGGTACCGGTTCCAATCTTCAGGCAGTCATCGACGCCGTGAAGTCGGGTGAACTGGATGTCGAGATCGCCGCTGTGGGCGCCGACCGCCCCGACACGTACGGTGTGGAGCGCTCAGACGAGGCCGGAATCGAGACCTTCGTGGTCAACTTCAACTCGTTCGAAACCCGTGCTGAGTGGGACACCGCCCTGCGCGACAAGGTCCTGTCCTACGCACCGGACGTCGTGGTGTCCTCCGGTTTCATGAGGATTGTCAGCGAAGACTTCATCAACGCCTTTGACGGTAAGTACGTCAACACACACCCGGCGCTGCTCCCGTCCTTCCCGGGCGCCCACGGTGTCCGCGACGCGATGGCCTATGGCGTCAAAGTCACGGGCTGTACCGTTCACTGGGCCGACGCCGGCGTGGACACCGGGCCCATCATTGCCCAGGAAGCGGTGACCGTGCTTCCGGAGGACTCCGAGGAATCCCTGCACGAGCGCATCAAGGTAGTGGAGCGTCGCCTGCTGGTCCAGACCCTCGCAGACCTCGCCGCCGTCACCGCGTAGGTCCACGCCCGCATAGGTCCACGCCCGCGTAGGCCCACACCCAAGTACGTCGCAGATCAGGTGGTTCCCAGCCCCGGGAACCACCTGATCTGCGTATTAGTCGGGTGAAGCCGCGGTTTAGGAGAGTTCGCGCTGCTTCGTCTCCGGGGCGAAGAACGCCATCCACAGCACTGACAGCAACACCAGGCCACCGGCCATCGCGAACGACTGAGCCAACCCAAACTCGGGCCAGAAGAACGAAGCAAACACCAAGGGACCAAAGCCTGCGCCGATCCGGGAGAACGTCGAAGCCCAGCCGAAGCCCGAGCCTCGAAGCTCGGTCGGATAAAGCTCAGAGACGTACGCGTACAGGACCGGGATGGCCACCTGGACCACGAACCCGAACACCAGCAGCCAGAACACCGCAGCCGAGGGCACATCCACCACGAACGCCACGATCACCAGTGTCAGCGCGGACAAAGGACCAGTAATCGCGAGGATCCACTTGCGGCCCACGCGCTCCACCAGCAGCGCCGCGACTACCACGCCCAAGAGTCCGACGGCGGCCATGCTCGCCGTCGTGACGAAAGCCTTGTACTCCTCGAAACCAGCACCAATGAGAATGCGCGGCATCCACGTGAGCGACAAGTAATAGACCAACAGGATGCTGAAGAACAGGCCCCACGCAGCAGTGGTGATCTTCCAGTTGAACTGCCAAATCCGCCGCAGCTGTGCCCACGCACTGCCGGGGGAGAGGCGCGGAGCGGCTTGCGGCTCAGGCAGGCTGTAAGCGCGCGGCGAAGCGCCGGTGGCCTCCACCAAGCCATCGATCACGGCCGCGGCCTCGGCACGGCGGCCCGCCCGGATCAGGAACAGCGGCGACTCCGGAACCGAACGCCGGATCCAGAAGACCAACAAAGCGGGCAGCACCATGATCAGCATGGTGAGCCGCCAGTCCCCGAAGGCCGCCACCAGCCCGGCCGAGACGAAGCCGCAGAGCGCAGCACCGATCGGCCACCAGCCATCCATGGCCGTGAGCACCTTGCCGCGTTGCTTCCGTGGCGTGAACTCACCCACCAGCGCGTAGTCCACGGGAATGCAGCCGCCCAAGCCGAATCCGGCCATGAATCGGAAGATGCAGAACCACACGATATCCGGGGCGAAAGCACCCAGGACCGTGAAGATGCTGAAAATCAGGAGGGTGGCAGTGAACGCCTTTTTACGGCCGATGGTGTCCGCAATCGTGCCCCACGCGAACGCGCCCACGGCCATGCCAATAAGGTTGGCCGTACCGATCCATGCCGCATCAGCAGCTTGCAACGACCAGTGCTTGGACAGCAGCGGAATCAGGATGCCGTTGAGCGTGACATCCCAGGCATCGAACATAAATCCAAGCCCGCCGATCACGAAAATCCGTCCCTGGACCTTCCACCGCCACGGCAGTTCCTGCACAACTTGCTCGCCGCTGGGCACGGCTGTGTATGTATTCATTGGGCCTCCTGCATGCAACTTTATGCGCTGCGCACGGTGCGGAAGTCCGCGTTACTTCTGGTTCTCGATCGCCCGTCGCAGGAAACCAGCGGCTGCTTCCAAAGCACCCTTGGCTTGACCAGCCTCGATGCCGGTCAGAAGCACCAAAATGGCCGCCTTTACCGAACCACCCACGGAGTCCAAAGCCGCAGCAGCTTCCTCGGCAGAGACGCCGGTAGCGTGCTGGACGGTGCGCTGGGAGCGGGCCAGCAGCTTCTCATTCGTGGCGCGAAGATCCACCATGAGGTTCCCGTAGGTCTTGCCGAGTTTCACCATCACCAACGTACTGATCATGTTGAGGACAAGTTTCTGGGCCGTCCCTGAGTTCAGCCTTGTAGAGCCGGCAATGAACTCCGGACCTACAACAACTTCGATCGCTGCATCCGCGACGTGGCTTACGGCCGAGCCCTTGTTGCACGCCAGCGACGCCGTGAACGCGCCCCTCTTCCGGGCTTCTTCCAGCGCACCGATCACGTAAGGCGTCCTGCCGGAGGCGGTAATGCCCACGACGGCGTCCGCTTCAGTGATGTTGATATCGTGCAGGTCCCGTGCCCCGGCAGTTGCGTTGTCCTCGGCGTACTCCACGGGGTGCTGGATCGCTTTGGTACCGCCCGCGATGAGTCCGACGACGAGTCCCGGCGGGGTGCCGAACGTTGGCGGGCACTCGCTTGCGTCAAGCACACCGAGACGCCCGGCCGTGCCGGCTCCCACGTACAAAAGGCGGCCACCGCGCTGGAGTCGCTCCGCAACGGCGTCGACCGTTTGGACAATTGCGGGACTGGCGGCCTCAACGGCAGCGTGTACTCCTGCACTGTGGGCAAGCATCGCGGCGACCAGTTCCTCGGTGCCCAGGATGTCCAGGTTTTCCAGGCCTTCTGCCGTGGCCTCGGTCGCCAACCCGGCGAGTTCCGTACGCAGGCCCGCTAGTTTGTCGGCGTTAGTCGGGCCAGTTTGTTCCGTCACGGTGGATGTACCTTTCCTGGATGAGCCCGCGGCGCGTCGCAGCGAGGGCAGCACCGTCCAAGCCATCGCCGAGCGGTGCAACCACCTCAATCCCAGCCGAAGCGAGGGACTTCCGCAAGAGCGACGCGAAGAAGTCCGAACCCACCACTCCGCCCAGGAGCGCCACGCGGGACGAACCGGCCGCCTCGCCGTTGGCCAGCTTCACGGTGCGGGTCAGGATGCGGCATGCCTCACCGATGATGTCATGCGCGACGGCGTCGCCCGCCTCCGCTGCGTGCAGAACCAGCGGCGCGAAACGGGCCATGGCGCGGTAGGGGTTCTCATGGGCGGCGAGCCACCCCGGGAGCATCGCCGGCGACTCAACCAGAGCGGCCGCCGCGGCCGACAACGAGGTGGCCGGGCCGCCGTCGTGCGCTTCAAGGACGGCCTGAAGCCCTTGCTGTCCAATCCACCGTCCACTGCCCCGATCACCCAGATAGGGACCCCAACCGTCGGCCCGGTGCAGGATTCCGGCTTCATCGAAACGGAAGGCCACGGCACCGGTGCCCACAATGAGCGTGGTCCCCGGGGCGCCCTGGAGTGCGCCGAGCTGGGCGGCGGTGGCATCCGAGAGGACCGCGGCCGGGACACTGAATCTCCTGGACAACATGGTGGCGAGTTCCTGCGACTTCTCCGCAGATGCTTCGACGCCGGCCACTGCGGCACCCACGCTGGTCACGGCACCGACGGGCAGGCCGGGCGGCAACATGCTGAGCGTTTCGAGAAGGAGCTCGAACGCCAGGGTGGGTCCGTTGTCCACGTGCACGCCGGCGAAGCCGTGCTGGTCGGCAGCCCCCAGCAATTCAGAGCCGCTGCGCAACTCCACGCGGCAACGGCTCTTCCCAACATCGGCAACAAGAACAACCTCGGTGGCTTCCATGGATCAACCCTATGTTGTGAGGCCCGCTCTGCAGGGTCTGGGGCTCGTTTAGTGGGCAGAGTGGGCCTCGCAGTGGGTGGGCCCCTTCGTTGTGGGGCCTGTTCTGCAGGGTTTGGGGCTCGTTTAGTGGGCAGAGTGGGCCTCGCAGTGGGTGGGCCCCTTCGTTGTGGGGCCTGTTCTGCAGGGTTTGGTGCTGGTTTAGTGGGCAGAGTGGGCCTCGCAACGCAGGGAGCACTTCTGTGGAGGAACAGTCCCTGCGCCCTCCAGAGGCCAAATCTGTGGATAACGCAACGCCGCCGACCGTTTCGCGCAAGCATGGTCCAATGCGCAAACCCATGCCTCTGCCGCCCGCGATCGACCCCGAAGGCTTCCTGGTCAGCGATGCCTACGCCGCCGGAGTCCCACGCGGGAGGCTGCAATCAGCGGGCCTCGTCACACCGAGCCGGGGTATCCGTGTTAACCGAAGCGCTCGCCCGAACGTTGCCCTACTTGCCCGGCTGCATACGGCAGTCACTCCCAGGTGTGCGGTCAGCCATGTGACCTCTGCGCTCCTCTGGTCGATTCCCCTTCCGATATATCTGGAGGAGGAAGGCAACAACGGCTCTATTCATGTGACGCGACGACACGAGATTGGACGAGTCAAACGTAGGGGAGTGATCGGGCATCGGGCGCCGCTCTTGGCCAAGGATGTTCGTGTAGTCAACGGGGTGCAATTGACATCGCCTGAGTGGACATGGCTGGATCTAGCCCGGCACATGGGGCGGTCTTCGCTTGTGGCGGCCGGAGACTTTTTGTTGGCTCGGGAGAATCCGCTGTCATCGATCGAGGCCATCCAGGAAGTCATTGACCGGCGACCCAAAGTCAAGGGAATCAGGATGGCCCGGGAGATACTGCCGTTGCTTCGCGTTGGGGTCGACTCTCCGCAGGAATCCAGGCTGCGGTTGAAAATAGTCGACGCCGGGCTGCCAGAACCAGCGGTTACGCAGCCGGTCTTCGATGAACACGGTAGGTATGTATCCACGCCGGACCTCCAGTACAGGGAGTACAAAATTGCCATGGAGTATGAGGGCGACCATCATCGCTCCGACCCCGTGCAGTGGGGCAAAGACATCGAACGTGACGACCGGCTGCGAGCTATGGGCTGGATCGTGCTCAGGTTCTCCGACGTCCAAATGAAAAGTGGATGGGCCAACGCGGAACGTAAGGTGCGCGATGCGTTGGTGTCGCGCGGGTGGCGGGGTCCGGCGTCGTAATCCTGGGTCCTGGGTCCTGGGTCCTGGGTCCTGGGTTGGGGTGTAGTGCGGGCCTCGCAACGTGGGGGTGGGATTTGTGGGGCCGGGTGTGCAGGGTTTGGGCCGGGCCAGGGGTGTAGTGCGGGCCTCGCAACGCTGGGGTGGGATTTGTGGGGCCGGGTGTGCAGGGTTTGGGCCGGGCCAGGGGTGTAGTGCGGGCCTCGCAACGCTGGGGTGGGATTTGTGGGGCCGGGTGTGCAGGGTTTGGGTCGGGCCGAGGGTGCGGAGTGGGCCTCGCAACGGAAGGGTCGCAAAGACGCAAAACGGGGCCATTCCCGAAACGCGATAAACTCTCCGTATCCCACCACCCGCGAGACTACCCGCGATATCTACGCGAACTAAGACGGAGACTTTTGTGAGCTTGACGCAGCTTGACCGTGTTCCCATCCGCCGTGCACTGATCTCGGTTTACGACAAGACGGGACTGGAGGAGCTCGCGAAGGGCCTGCATGCAGCCGGCGTCGCCATTGTTTCCACCGGCTCCACCGCCAAGAAGATCGCCGCCGCGGGCATCCCGGTGAAGGAAGTCGAAGAAGTCACCGGCTCCCCGGAAATGCTGGACGGCCGCGTCAAGACCCTGCACCCGCGAGTGCACGGTGGCATCCTGGCCGACCGCCGCGTCCCGGCCCACATGGACACCCTGGCCGGCATGGAGATCGAAACCTTCGACCTCGTCGTGGTCAACCTGTACCCGTTCGTCGAGACCGTGAAGTCCGGTGCGCCCCAGGACGACGTTGTTGAGCAGATCGACATCGGAGGCCCCGCCATGGTGCGTTCGGCTGCGAAGAACCACGCCGCCGTCGCCATTGTCACGGACCCCAACTTCTACGGCGCAGTAGTCGACGCCGCAGCTCACGGGGGCTTCGACCTCAACACCCGCCGCCGGTTGGCTGCCAAGGCCTTCGCGCACACGGCCAGCTACGACAACGCTGTTGCTTCCTGGACCGCCAGCCAGTTCCTGGACGAAGACGGCGACGGCATCATCGACTGGCCCGCCTACGCAGGCCTGTCCCTGGAACGCTCCGAGGTCCTCCGCTACGGCGAAAACCCGCACCAGCAGGCCGCGCTTTACGTGGACAAAGCTGCTCCGGCGGGCATCGCCCAGGCCGACCAGCTGCACGGCAAGGCCATGAGCTACAACAACTTCGTCGACGCCGATGCCGCCCTCCGTGCCGCCTTCGACTTCGCTGAGCCGGCCGTTGCGATCATCAAGCACGCCAACCCGTGTGGTGTGGCCGTTGGTTCCGCCGACGCTGCAGACCCGATCGCGGACGCCCACGCCAAGGCACACGCTTGCGACCCCGTCTCCGCTTTCGGCGGCGTCATTGCGGCGAACCGCACCGTCACCGCAGGCATGGCCCGCACGGTTGCGGACATCTTCACCGAGGTTGTCATCGCCCCGGACTTCGAGCCCGAAGCGGTGGAGATCCTCTCCAAGAAGAAGAACATCCGCCTCCTTGCCCTGCCCGAGGGCTATGGCCGCTACCCGTCGGAGATGCGCCAGGTTTCCGGCGGCGTCCTGGTCCAGATGTCCGACAAGGTAGATGCCGACGGCGACAACCCGGCCAACTGGACCCTCGCTGCCGGCGAAGCCGCAGACGAAGCAACGCTCGCCGACCTCGCCTTCGCCTGGACCGCTTGCCGCGCGGCAAAGTCCAACGCAATCCTGATCGCCAACCACGGTGCAGCCGTGGGCATCGGCATGGGCCAGGTCAACCGCCTGGACTCCTGCCGCCTGGCCGTCGAGCGCGCCAACACGCTGGGCGTGACGGTGGAGTCCGACGTCGAAGGTGCGGGCGGCGCGTCCAACACCAGCGGTGCCAACGCACCTGAGCGCGCACGCGGTGCCGTTGCATCTTCCGACGCGTTCTTCCCGTTCGCTGACGGCCTGCAGATCCTGATCGACGCCGGTGTCCGCGCTGTCGTCCAGCCGGGCGGTTCAGTCCGCGACGAGGAAGTCATCGCCGCAGCCAACGCCGCCGGCATCACGATGTACTTCACCGGCGCACGCCACTTCTTCCACTAATCCCCACCGCCGCCCTAACCCTCGCTGCGCTTCGGCCAGGGAACGGGCGGCGTGGGCCAGCCTGGCGCGCAAGCGCTGAGCACCACGGTGCGCTGAGCATCACAGCGCACCAAGCACAAAGAACCACAACGCAACGGCGGCCGCCCCCGGTAGGGGACGGCCGCCGTCGTGCTTTATCCGCACATTCTTAACAGGGACGTGCGTGGCAATTCAGGAGCGCTATGACGCCGCTGCTGCGGTGTTGTACGTGGACTGGATGACGGTGCCCCAGTACGGGCCGTACATGGTGCTGGAGTTGCTGCCGTATCCGTAGCTGTTCACGGAGTTCTGGTAGCCGGAGGAGCTGGTGCCGATGAACCACGGACCGCCCGAGGAACCACCGGTCATGTTGCAGGGGATTCCCTGGCTGTTGAACTGCGGATTGTAGGGATCGTTGGTGGCCTTGCCGGAGCAGCTCTTGAGCGATTCACCGTTGAAGGGCGAGGCTGCCGGGTAGCCGAAGGACTTGTAGCTCAGGCCGCGGGCGGCGTTGAACTGGACGCCCGAGGAACCGACGACGTCGGCGAGCTTCTGGCCGTTGAGGGTGTTCATGACAGCGAAGGCGGTGTCGTACTGCATGTTGCCGTTGGAGGCCCACTGGGTGGGGGAGTACAGCGCCTTCGCCGTCCACTTCCCATAGGGTGCCGCGCCGTTGAGGTAGGCAGGCACGAAGACGAAGTTGGTTGCGTAAGCGCCGGGGCCTTCGTTGACGCAGTGGCCGGCAGTGGAGACCGTGCTCTTGTTGGCTGCGGTGACGGAGTTTCCGGAGCAGACGTAGTTGGAGCCGCCCAGGGTGAAGAAGATCTTGCCGATGTGCTTGACCGGAGTTTCGCTCTGGTTGACCTTGCGGTCGATGGTTGTGGAATCAGCTGCGGGTGCCTGGCCGGCGATGCTGCTGACGGCGCCCGGGGCTTCAGTGACCGGGGCTTTGCCGACGTTGAGGAGTTTGCCGCGTTCCAGTGCTTTTGCGGAGAGGATCTCACCGGACTTGGCATTCTTCATGCGTTCCGGCGTCCAGTAGTCTGCAGCGCCGGCGTCGGACACTGCATGGCTGCTGACCGCAGCGCCGCTGGAGTCTGCGTTTTGGGCCGGTGCCGCGTTGGCGCTGGTGGTTCCAACCAGCGCCAGGATTGCGGCAGCGGACAGACTCAGCAGGCTTGTGGCCAGGGTCTTGGTTTTTGTCACGTTGTTCCTACCTATCGAGGGAGTGAGGCGGCCAGTGATGGCGACCGCCGACTGACGCAATTGAAGTTACCCAACGTGTGACAAGTTTGTAAAGAGATGTTTCAGAGTTTGTGATAATTTGCTGTCACTTCTTGTCGAGGCCGGGCAGTTCATGTCCGCGCACCCTCGTCGGGCGAGCCCGGAGAAGCGCACGACGGCGGCCGGCAGCGGCGGCGGCCAGGCCGCCGTCGGGCGTGGCTCCTGTTGTGAGCGGTAACGCAGGGAGTGATCCCGGACACGAAGAGCCGCCAAAACGGTCTACTCGGGTAAGTTAGGAGATGTTGAAATCTGCAGACTTTCAGGGAGAACCCCGCCAATGGCCAAGATTATCTATACCCACACAGACGAAGCGCCGATGCTGGCAACGTACTCATTCCTGCCGATTGTTGAAGCGTATGCCTCCACCGCAGGAGTAGAGGTGGAGACCCGCGATATTTCGCTGGCCGGCCGCATCATCGCCGTGTTCGGTGATTTCCTGACAGAAGAACAGCGCACGGGCAATGCCCTTGCTGAACTTGGTGAACTGGCAAAGCAGCCGGAAGCCAACATCATCAAGCTGCCCAACATCAGCGCCTCCGTGCCGCAGCTCAAGGCTGCCATCGCCGAGCTCCAGGCCCAGGGCTACGCCCTCCCGGACTACCCGGACAACCCTTCCTCGGACACCGAGACGGACATCCGCTCGCGCTACGACAAAATCAAGGGCTCCGCTGTGAACCCGGTGCTGCGTGAAGGTAACTCTGACCGCCGCGCACCCCTGTCGGTGAAGAACTACGCCCGCCAGAACCCGCACTCCATGGGTGCCTGGTCCGCTGACTCCAAGACCAACGTGGCCACCATGGGCGAGAACGACTTCCGCTCCAACGAGAAGTCCGTTGTCCTGGACGCCAACGACTCCTTGACCATCCAGCTGGTCAAGGAAGACGGCAGCACCAAGGTCCTCAAGAAGGACTTCCCCGTCCTGGCCGGCGAAGTTGTGGACGCCACCGTGCTCCGCGCCGACGCCCTGGACGAGTTCCTCAAGGCACAGGTTGCCCGCGCCAAGGAAGAGGGCGTCCTCTTCTCCGCACACCTGAAGGCCACCATGATGAAGGTCTCGGACCCCATCATCTTCGGCCACGTCGTCAAGGCTTACTTCTCCGAGCTGTTCGACACCTACGGCAAGCAGCTCGCAGCCGCAGGCATCAGCCCGAACAACGGTCTCGCAGCAATCCTCAGCGGCCTCGACGACCTGCCCGAGGACGTCCGCGAAGGCGTCAAGGCAGCCATCACCAAGGGCCTCGAAGACGGTCCCGCGCTGGCCATGGTTGATTCCGACAAGGGCATCACCAGCCTGCACGTCCCCTCTGACATCATTGTTGACGCCTCGATGCCGGCCATGATCCGTTCCTCCGGCCACATGTGGGGCCCGGACGGCAAGGAAGCCGACACCCTGGCCGTCATCCCGGACAGCTCCTACGCCGGCATCTACCAGGTTGTCCTGGACGATTGCCGTGCCAACGGTGCGTTCGATCCCACCACCATGGGCACCGTTCCCAACGTGGGTCTCATGGCACAGGCAGCCGAAGAATACGGCAGCCACGACAAGACCTTCGAGATCCAGGCAGCCGGCACCGTCCAGCTCGTGGATAGCAAGGGCAACGTCCTCACCGAGCACCAGGTCTTCCCGGGCGACATCTGGCGCGCATGCCAGACCAAGGACATCCCGGTCCGCGACTGGGTCAAGTTGGCCGTCACCCGTGCCCGCGCATCCCAGACCCCGGCCGTGTTCTGGCTGGACGAAACCCGCGCCCACGACGCCAACCTGATCGCCAAGGTCAACGAGTACCTCAAGGAACACGACACCGAGGGCCTCGAGATCAAGATCCTCTCCCCGGTTGAGGCCACGGCTTTCACCCTGGAGCGCATCCGCAAGGGTGAGGACACCATCTCCGTCACCGGTAACGTCCTCCGCGACTACCTCACGGACCTGTTCCCGATCCTCGAGCTCGGCACCAGCGCCAAGATGCTCTCCATCGTTCCGCTGATCAACGGTGGCGGCCTGTTCGAGACCGGTGCCGGCGGCTCCGCTCCCAAGCACGTCCAGCAGCTGGTCAAGGAAAACCACCTCCGCTGGGACAGCCTGGGCGAGTTCCTTGCCCTTGCCGTCAGCTTCGAGCACCTTGCCACCACCACGGGCAACGCCCGCGCACAGGTCCTGGCCGACACGCTGGACCGCGCCACGGGTACGTTCCTGCTGGAAAACAAGTCCCCGCGCCGCAGCGTTGGCGAGTTGGACAACCGTGGAAGCCACTTCTACCTGGCCACGTACTGGGCACAGGAACTGGCCAAGCAGACCGAAGATGCCGAGTTGGCCAAGGACTTCACGGCAATCGCCGAAGCCCTGACCTCCAACGAAGAGGCAATCGTCGGCGAGCTCGCCGCAGTCCAGGGTCCCGCCGTCGACCTCGGCGGTTACTACCGTCCGGACGCCGCCAAGGCCGCTGAAATCATGCGCCCGTCGGCTACGTTCAACAAGGTCCTCGCAGACCTGAAGAAGTAGTCCTTCGAGCTCGGGTGCCTTTCACGGGCGCCCGAGCTCCGAGTTTTTGTACAGATAATGCCCCCAAGATGCGGTCTTGGGGGCATTATCTGTACAAAAACTCCTAGCGGTCAGCGCGGAACCGCTCCGGTGCCACACCGCCGTCGACGATGTCCTTCAGCACCCGGCCAATGGCCGGCGTGAACTTGAACCCGTGGCCTGAGAAACCGGCGCCCACCACCAACGGTCCAAAGCTGTCCAGCACAAAGTCCTCGTTGGGCGTGGTGGTGTAGGTGCAGCTGATGGGAACTGCGGTGGAAGGGTCGACGCCGGGAAGCCACTCTTCTGCGTACCGCACCAACGCTTCGAGCTGCTGCGGGATGGGCTCGAACGTGCGCTCGTCGGGGTCCATGACAGGCCCGACTCCGTGCCAGCCTGCTTTGACGCCTTCGCCGGGGGTGAGCATGCCGTAGACGGGGCTGAACCAGTATTCGTAGAGTTCGTTGTTCGGATCGGGATCAGGGCTGTGGTTGAAGCCAGGCCACACCAGCGTGTCGTCTGTGGGGGTGAAGTGCGCGGGCTGTTCCTGGGTCACCACCAAGGCCGGGAGCTTGGCCAGTCCGTTCAGGACCTTCGGGGTCCAGGCACCCGCTGCCACCACCACCCGGGCAGCCGTGTACTCGGTCTCTTCGGTCACTACCACCACCGACTCGGGGCCATCGATGCGGATGTCCCGGACCGGCGTCGAATACTTGAAAACGGCGCCGTGGGCTTCTGCGGACTTGCGCAGCGCCACCAGGGCGTCCGCCGAACGGATCCGGCCGGAGCCGGGCACGAAGAGGACGTCCGTGGCGAAGTTCATTCCGCGCCAGCGGTTGGCGGCTTCTTCGGCGGAGATGAAGTAGCTTTCGACGCCGCGTTCCTCGTGGGCCTCCCTGACCTGCTTCAGGCGGGGAAGGTTGCCATGGTTCGCCAATCCCACCATGTCCAACAGGGGAGCCCCGTGCTCGGCCGCGAGCTCGTCCCAGAGTGTCTTGGATTCGGCCAGGAGATCGAGGTAGTCGGCCTCGGCGTAGGCGGTGTTGAAGTTGCGGGTTGCGCCGTGCGAAGCGCCGATGTGGTGTCCGGCCTCAAATTGTTCCAACAGAACCACCGAGCGCCCGGCCCGGGCGAGTTGCCAGGCGGCAGCCGATCCCATGGCTCCTCCGCCAACAACCACAACGTCAACCTGCATGCCTGCTCCGTTCACACCCGGCCCGCTTCAGGACCGTGGCCACAATCTGGGGCCACCTCCCATTCTGCCCCCACTGACCCAACTAGGTGACAGCAAACGTCGCAATGAGGACTCAGTGGAGAGTTAGTTGGGTAACAACGCAGCGTTATGCGGCCAGGCGCCTGCGGATCCACGCGGAGAACTGGTCCACCACGATGATCAGCACCAACACGATCAGGATGTGGGTGAGCATGGAGTCGAACTGGAACGACTTAATGGACTGGTTGATCAGCAGCCCGATGCCCCCGGCTCCCACCAGTCCAAGGACCAGCGAGGACCGCACGTTGACGTCGAAGCGGTACAGCAGCAGCCCCACGAACTGCGGAACCACCATGGGCAGCGTGGCATTGGCGACCTGCTGGATCCGGTTGGCACCGGCCGTGCGGAGTGCTTCCTGCGGCCCGGCGTCGATTTCCTCCATGGATTCCGCCCACAGCTTCCCCATCACACCTGTGTTGTGGCAGATCAGCGCCAACACCCCGGCAAAAGGACCCAGACCCACGGCGGTGACGAAGATCAGCGCAAACACGATGTCCGGAACGGCCCGGAAGAAGGACAGGATGGCGCGTGCAGCTTGGTAGACGAGCCGGTGCGGGCTGGTGTTCCCGGCGGCCAGCGCCGCGAGCAGCAGGGCGAACGGCACGGACAGCGTGGTGCCCAGCAAACCAATCCACAGGGTCACCAGGGTGGCTTCGAGCCCGGGCTTGAGCGTCTTTTCCCAGCTGAGGTCCGGCGGGAACGCGTCGCCGATGAACGCGGCCATACCCTTCCAACCGTCCACCAAGAGCTCAGGCTTGAAGTCAGTACCCTCGATGGCCACGGCATGAAGCCCGACGACGGCGGCCGCCACTGCCGCCGTCGTGATCCACCGCAGCGGCTTCTTTGGGCGGACCAGTGCCACGCGGGGTGTGCCGGTGTGGTTCCGGCGGGCGACGGCCGGGGTCAAAGTGTGGGGAGTCATGCTGCCTGGGTCCTGTCTGAAACGTCCCTGTCCGGGGCGTACAACGTGTCGAGGTGGTCGGCCGTGACCTCTGTGGAGGGGAGGTCGAAGGTCATGGAGCCCTGGAGCAGGCCGATGGACCGGTCGGCGTATCGCAGCGCGAGATCGGGTTGATGGAGGACTGCTGCCACCGCCAGCCCTTCGGAGTGGGCGAGTTCGCGCAGGAGTGCCATCACCTGCTCTGCTGCGTGCGGGTCCAGTGCGGAGACAGGTTCGTCGGCGAGTACGACGTCGGCGCGCTGGCAGAGTGCCCGGGCTACGGCGACGCGCTGCTGCTGTCCGCCGGAAAGCCGGCCCACCCGGTCGAAAGCGCGGTCGGCCAGGCCCACACGGTCCAGGCAGTCGAGGGCTTCCTGTTGGACGTCCGACGGAAACAGGACTGGACTCAGCGAGCGAACCGTGGGGATACGGGCCAAGGCGCCGGCGCAAACGTTGTCCAAGGCAGTGCGGCGCGGGACGAGATGGATCTTTTGGAAAATCATGGCCATGCGTTGGCGGGCTTGCTGCAGTTCACGGCCCTGCAAAGATTCCAATGCAGCCCCATCGATGCTGATGCTCCCTGCGTCCGGCGACGTGATGCCCATGACACAGCGCAGGGTGGTGGACTTACCGGAGCCATTGGCGCCCAGGAATGCCACAAGTTCGCCGGCGGCTACGGAGAAGTCCACTCCTTGAAGGACAGTCCTGCCGCTGAAGGATTTCCGCAAGCCTTGGACCGAGAGAGTCATTACAGATCCTTCTCGGTGAGGCCCATGGTCTCGGCGAGCTCAAACAGTGGCGTGTAGTTGTCCTTGGTGACCTCCAGGAGCGGACCCGGAGGGGTGACATCGAGGAACTCGCCAACCTTTGCGACGTCAGCGGGATCCAGGCTGAGGAACGCATCCTTCACGGCTGCTTTGAATGCGGGATCTGCGTCGCCGCGCACGGTGATGGGGTCGTTGGGAATGGGGTTGGAGGTCCACACCTGGCGGAAATTCTCCGGAGCAAACGTGCCTGCGGCGATGGCCGTCGCCAGGGTCTGCGAGTTGATCTGCGCCGCGTCCACCTTGCCGTTGGTCAGTGCCAACAGGGCTTCGGGATGGCCGCCGGTGTAGTCCATCTTGATGTCGGCATCGGCGATTCCGGCTTCACGCAGGCCGAAGCGGGGCAGGACATCACCCGAGGTGGACCCGACACTGCCGAGGGCAAGGGACTTGCCCTTCAAATCTCCAATGGCCCGGATGGGGCTGTCCTTCGGAACCCAGATCCCGGCGGTGTACGTGCTGAGCTCCTTCCCGGCAGTGCCAAAGGAAACCAAGGGCTCAGCCCCGGCCTTGGCATCAGCAAACACGTAGCCCAGCGGGCCGAACTGGCCCAGATCCAGCTTGCCGTTGCGCATGGCAAGCACCTCGGCGGCATAATCCTCCACCACCTGGACGGTGACGGGACATTCGAGCTTCTTGGACAGCGCGGCGGCCAGGACGTCGTAAGCGGGCTTCAGCTTGGCCGGGTCCTCGTAGGGCTCGATGCCGAACTTGATCTCACCATTGGGGCAGGTGGCGCTTGTGGCGTCGGGGGAGGACTGTGCAGAGCCGCCGCAGGCAGTGAGCGCCAAAACGGTAGCGAGGGCTAGCGCGGAACCGGTGAAGAGCGTGGTTTTCATGGGAATCCTTATGCGAAGGGGATGGGGAGTTCAGTACAGGCTCGACACGTTGCGGTGTGCCAGGCCGAAGGACAGGGTCATGCCAACCCCGGATGTCACGGACACCACCGTGACGCCGGGGCGGACTTCCCGGACAAGGACCGGGCCGACGTCGGAGGACGCGTAGATGCCTTGCCAGCGCTGGATGATCTCCAATGGTTCGCCGATCCTGGACTCGATTTCGGCGTTGAGCGTGGAGGTGACGGATTCGTCCAGGAAGGGGTCCGCTGTGCGGGCATAGTGGTGGGAATCGCCCAGGATGATGGTGCCGTCAGGACGCTGGGTAAACATCACATTGGCGCCGATCTCCAGAAGTTCCGGCTGGTTCTCCGATACCTCCTCGCGGAGTGCAGCGGCGGCGGGCATGTCCGTGAACGCCGGGTACCGGAGCATCGAGGTTGCCGTGAGAACTGCAGGTGCGAACTCGACTCCGGACGGTTGGGCCGCCAAGGACATCTGCAGCGAACACCGTTGAATCCGGTGTTCGGTGGCCAGATCCGGGAACAGGTAGTCGACGTCGTGGCCAACGCATACGAAGACCCGCTTCGCACGAAGCCCTCCGCGCGACGTCTGGACGGTGACGCCCTCCGCGGACTCATTGAAGCCCAGCGCGGTAGTGTTCCAGTGAAGTTCGACGCCGGGCTGCCGGCTCAGCCACTCGGCCAACTGTGCCACCGTGGTGCGGGGGTCGACGCGGAGGTCGTCCCGAAGGAAGGCGCCGCCCACCAGAGCGGGCCATGATGCACCCGAGGTACCGTCGTCGTCGTGCGTTCGTTCCCGGGCGGAAACAGTGGCACCCAACCGGTCCCGGGTCCCGGCGGGGGAGAGCAGCTCAACCTGTCCAGGCTCGCGCACCTCGGAGAGTTCGCGCAGGACGTCCATTTCGGCTTCGGTGCGGGCAAGGACCACAGCGCCGGCTTCGGACGCCCAAAACCCGGCTCGCTCGGCGAACTCCAGCCAGTACTTCCGGGAGGTCTGCGCGAGCTCGTACAGTTCGCCGGACTGCGCGGTGATGCAGCAGTGGCCGAAGTTACGAACGGAGGCGCCGACGGCGTGATGGTCCCGTTCAATGATGGTGACAGTCAGGCCGTTGGAGACGGCATGCGCGGCGTGGGCCAGGCCCACGATTCCGGCGCCCACAATCAGGACGTCGCTGGGTTGGCCTATGGTGCTGCTGGCGGCTGTGGTGGGAATGCTTGGGTTGTTCACATCACTGACCTTGACGGCTCAAGGAAGGGTAAATCAAGCCAGAACGCATCTTGTATATACAAGTTAATCCGAAATTAACTTCCGTTCATGTGAGTTCATGCCGAATTCACCTACAGCGGCTCAAATACAGTGCTATCTGGTCACTCGACTTGTATTATCAAGTGGTGAGCAAACAGCAGAATGAACCCCTCCACGTCCGCTTGAGCGAGGAATTCATGCGCCGGATCACCGACGGTGATTGGCCGCCCGGATTCCAGCTGCCCAGCGAAGCGGAGCTGTGCCGGGAGTTCGGAACATCGCGCGGACCTATCCGCCAGGCGCTCGCCTTCCTGCGCTCTGAGGGTGCAGTGACCGGCGGGCGCGGCCGCCCACCGATGGTGCGCTCGTCCGTGCCATCGCAGTCGTTCTCGACGTTCAACTCGTTCACTGAGTGGGCCAGCGGGATCGGAAAAAAGCCCGGGCAGCGGACCCTTGAAGTGGCCCGGCGCGAAGCCAGTCCGGAAGCAGCTGAGGCACTTGGCTTGATGCCAGGCACCACTGTGGTGGAACTCCTGCGGGTGCGCTATCTGGATGACGCACCGGCGATGATCGAGCGCACCACGTTCATCCTGGAGGTGGGCCGGAAACTGTTCGACTTTGATACCGACTCAGGCTCCATCTTCGCTTTCCTCAAGGACCGAGGCGTTGACCTGCACAGTGCACGCCACACCATCGACGCCGTCGCCGCCACCGAGGAGGATGCCGAACTCCTGGAACAAACCGAAGGCATTCCGCTCCTCCGCGAACGCCGCATTACCAGATCAGCCGATGGGCAACCCCTCGAATACTCGGAGGACCGCTACCTGCCGGCGCTGACCAACTTCACCATCGACAACACCGTGGAACGCAGGGCCGCCCTGGTCCGCATCCACACTGAAGGAGCCACCCCATGATCAAGCTTGTTGCCTGCGATATGGCCGGAACCACCATCGACGAACACGGAGACGTGTACGTAGCCCTTGCCCGCTGCGTTGAAGAAACCGGAGTGGCCACCACACCCGAGGCAGTGCAGCAATGGATGGGTGCGGACAAAGTTGAGGCCATCACAGCGCTCATTGAAGCCGGGGGAGGCGCTGCCACGCCGCAGGTAGTCGCCGCCGCCTTCAAGCGCTTCAAGGAATTGCTCGTGGAGTTCTACGACGCCAACCCGCCGGTAGCACTTGAGGGCGTCGAAGACGCGTTCCGCGAACTCCGCCGGCAAGGCGTCAAAGTGGCCCTGACAACCGGCTTCTCGCGCGACGTCGCCGAGCCCCTCCTGGCGCGGCTGGGCTGGAGCGTCGACGACGATAACCTGTTGGACGCCGTCGTCTGCTCCGACGAAGTAGCCGCAGGACGACCGGCACCGCACATGATTCACCGTGCCATGGAACTGACCGGAGTCCAGGACGTCCGCGCAGTGCTGGCCGCGGGGGATACGGTGAACGATCTTGCCGCTGCCAATAACGCGGGAGTCACCGCCGTCGGAGTCCTGACCGGCAAACTGGGCCGCGAAGACCTGGCCGGGCACCCGCACCACCACATCCTGGATGGCGTGAAGGACATCCCGGCGCTGCTGGCCTGACCCACTGAGTCCGGCCCGAAGTGTCCGGCGTTTGGCCCCCGGCTCCAGGCATGGAAGATTGGAACGCGTGAAATTCCTTCACCCCTCACCCAAGTCCTCCGCCCGTGGCATAACCATCCTGCGGGTGGTCTTCGGGGCGCTCATCATGGTCCACGGCATCCAGAAGCTCATGGCCGGGCATGCTGCCTTTGCTGCATCCGTTGCCGCCATGGGCGTGCAGAAGCCGGAGATCGTGGCTGGGTTGTTGATTGCCGGTGAAGTGGGGCTGGGCCTGCTCCTGATACTTGGCGCACTGACCCGGGTGGCGGGATTCCTTGCCGCGATCATGTTTGCCGGGATTTGGTTCGTGACCGAAGCCGGCAAGCCCTTGCTCACCGACAAGGCCGGGGTGACCGCGGAACTCCTGATCATCTACGCCGCGATCTCGGTGGCCTTCGTGTTCCTTGGGCCCGGTGCGCTGTCCGTGGACCGCAAGCTGGCAAAGCAAACCGCCGGTCCACGGCGCTAGCTGCGCTGGCACGCGGGAGATAGCGCGCCTGCGTTAACTCACGACGGCGACACTCGCTGTGCGGCCCCGTCACCAGGGAGGTCGGTCGCCAGGGAGGTCGTCGCCGGAGCGGTGCTTTTACCGCGCGTCGTTCGGATACCGGATCCCCAACTGGGAGCGGACACCGTCAAAGAGGCGCATGACGTTGATGGAATCTTCCAGTGGCATGACCGGGCTTTCGGTCAGTCCTTGCTGGATGCAGCGCGTAACTTCGCGGAGTTCATACGTGTAGCCGATGCCCACAGTCTCGAAGTGCTCGTGCCGCGGCTCGTCCCAGCCAATTCGGATCATCAGCTCACGAGGGTTGTTCACTGAGCCCACGGTTTGCAGGAACCCCAGACCGCCGGCAACGGTGGCTGTCCGGGGGCCGTGCGCCATCAACGATGAAGTGAGCTGAACCTGCGCGCCACTTGAATAGCCCAGGGTCAGGGCGTTCTGGGTGTCCACGCCGTCGTCGTTCAGCGTGCCTATCGCCGTGACGGACTGCGGGAATCCCAGGGTTCCCAAGGCCCACAGCAAGAGGTAGACGGTGATGTCCAGGAGAGCCCCGCCGCCGTCGTTGAGGGCCCAGATGCGTGCCGAAGGATCATAGGGTGCAGGGAAACCAAGGTCCGCGCTGACCCACTGGATTTGTCCGAGCTCACCCGAGGCTGCGATCTCGAAGGCCCGCTGCATGCTCGGCAGGAAACGGCTCCACACGGCCTCCATGAAGAACACGTTATTCTCCCTCGCCAACTTAACCAGTTCGGTGGCTTCGCGGGCGTTGATGGTGAGGGCCTTCTCGCAGAGCACGTGCTTGCCGGCACGCAGGGCGGCGGCGGCAATCAGGAAGTGCTGGGCATGGGGTGTGGCCACGTAGACCACGTCCACGGCCGGGTCCTCCACCAAACGCTGGTAGCCGGGAACACCGCCGTCGTCCCCGTAGCCCTTGGCAAAACCCAGCGTGTGCGCGAACGCATCAGCGGCAGCCTGCGTCCGGGAACTCACTGCATACAACTCTGCGTCTTCCAGGAGGGCCAGGTCCTTGGAAACACTATTGGCAATGTTGCCCGTAGATACGACGCCCCACTTCAAGCGCCGGCCGGTGGCAGCCCGGGGATCCTGGTTGGTCTGTGAGGAAAGCCACGGCTTGGCGATAGGGAGCGTCATGACTGACATCCTCTCATTCCGCAGGGGTGGGTGGCTGTGCAAGGAGCGGTGCCGCCGCGCCATGTCCGACGACACCGCGCACCGCTAGCTCGGACACGTACGTGCCAGGCAGCGGTGTCCCAGCAGGAATGCGGGCAAGAGAAAGCCCCGGCCCGCCAATGGCGGACCGGGGCTTGCTGTCTTGCTCTGAAGAGGGTGTTACTTGGTGATCGGGCCGAGTACCGGATCGTCAACGTAAGCGGTCTTGACGTTCTCAGCGGTCACGATCTGCGGAGGCAGGAGGAACGCGGGGACGGTCTTGACGCCGTTCTTGTAGGAGTCCTTGTCGTTGATCTCCAGCTGCTTGCCGGCCTGGAGGTCCTTCACCATGGTGATGGCGTGCTCAACGAGCTTGCGGGTGTCCTTGTTGATGGTGGAGTACTGCTCGCCGGCCATGATCGACTTCACGGACTCAACTTCGGAGTCCTGGCCGGTGACAACCGGGAGCGGCTTGCCGGCGGCCTTGACGGACGTCAGCACTGCGCGGGCCAGGGTGTCATTCGGGGACAGGACGCCGTCCAGTGAAGCGGTGCCGTAGCTGCCGGTAAGCAGCGTGTCAGCGCGACGCTGGGCGTTTTCTGCCTTCCAACCCTGGGTAACAGCCTGCTCGAAGGAGGTCTGGCCGGAGACTACCTTCAGGGTGCCGTCGTCGATCTTCGGCTTCAGGACGCTCATGGCGCCGTCAAAGAAGACCTTCGCATTGGCGTCATCGGGGGAGCCGGCGAAGAGCTCGATGTTGTACGGACCACTTGCCTTCTTGGCCTTCATGCCGTCCAGCAGGGCCTGGCCCTGGAGGACACCAACCTTGAAGTTGTCGTACGCCACGTAGTAGTCCACGTTCTCGGTGTTCAGGAGCAGGCGGTCATAAGCGATGACCGTTGCGCCGGAGTCCTTGGCCTGCTGAAGCTGCGTACCCAGCTGGGCGCCGTCGATGGCACCCACAATGATGACCTTGGCACCCTTGGTGACCATGGCACTGATCTGGTTCTGCTGCTCGGACACGCCGCCGTTGGCGAACTGGACGTCGGCCTTGAAGCCGGCGCCGGTGAGGCCGTCGTTGAACAGCTTCTCCGCGAGGACCCAGTTTTCACTGGTCTTCTGCGGAAGTGCGACGCCGATCAGCGAGTCCTTGGGGAACGCTTCCCCGCCTGCCGTGCTGGTGCTTGAGCCGCTGTCGGCGCGGCCGCAGGCTGTCAGCGCCAGTGCCGCGATGGCAGCGACTGCTGCTGCCTTTCCTGCTTTACCAAACATTCGCATATCTTGGTTCACTTTCTGTATGGGTGGGGTGGAGCGAGTCTGTCACGGAGCGGATTACGCTTCCTTGGAGATGACCTCTTTGGTGGATGTGGTTTCGTCCGGCTTGATCTCGTTGTTGTTGCGCTGGAATCCCTTGATGAGCATGCCCGTGATGGACCTCTTGCCCTGGGACTTGTTGTAGACATCGAAGGCAACCGCGGCCAGGAGCACCAGGCCCTTGATGATCTGGGTGAGGTCGGCGCCAACGCCCAGGAGTTGGAGGCCGTTGTTCAGGACAGCCATGACCAAGCCACCGACGATCGAGCCGATCACGGTGCCGACGCCACCGGTCACGGCTGCGCCACCGATGAAGACGGCTGCAATGGCATCCAGTTCCCAACCGACACCGTCGAACGGACCCGACGCCGTGGAACGGGCCACGAAGATCATGCCGGCCAGGCCGGCCAGGATGGACATGTTCATCATGACCATGAAGTTGACCTTCTTGGACTGCACACCGGAGAGCTCGGCTGCGTGCCGGTTGCCACCAACGGCGTAGACGTGGCGGCCAAGGACCGTCTTGTCCGCGACGAAGCCGTAGATCAGGACCAGCACGGCCAGGATCAAGCCCGGGATGGGGAAGGAGGTTCCGGGGCGGCCGGTGGCGAAGAGGTACGTGGCGTAGAGGATGGCGCCGCAGATCAAGACCAGTTTGGTGACCTCGACCCAGAGTTCGGGAACATCGGCGCCCAGTGCCTTGGCGGCGGCCCGGGCACGCATGGACATGATGACAACCAATGCTGCCGCCACTATGCCGATGAGCAAGGTGAGGTTGTTGAATCCGGTGTTCGGGCCGATCTCCGGCAGGTAACCGGAGCCGATGAACTGGAAGTCCTTGGAAACAGGGATGGTGTTGGACTTGCCGACGAACTGGTTGAAGCCGCGGAACAACAGCATGCCGGCCAAGGTCACGATGAAGGCGGGGATGCCCACATAGGCCGTCCATAGGCCTTGCCAAGCGCCGATCACCGTCCCCAGAAGCAGGCCGAACAGCACACCCGCCCACCAAGGCAGTCCCCAGTCACGCATGGCGAGGGCCACCGATACGCCCACGAACGCGGCCACGGAACCGACGGAGAGATCGATGTGCCCGGCGATGATGACCAGGACCATGCCGATGGCCAGGATCAGGATGTAAGAGTTGCCGTTGAACAGGTTGATCACGTTGCCGGGCGTCAACGTGCGGCCGTCCGTGAAGATCTGGAAGAAGACGATAAGTGCCACCAGGGCGAAGATCATGCCGAACTGGCGGGTATTGCCACCAAATAGCTTCTTGAGCGCGTTCATTGTTTTGGTCCTTGTGTCAGGAAGGGGCGAGGCTGGGCCAACGGTCAGGCGGTTTTGCGGGCGGAAGTCATGAGCTTCATGAGGCTCTCCTGGCTTGCTTCGTTCTTGTCCAGGACGCCGGTGATGGCGCCTTCAAAAATGGTGTAAATGCGGTCGGACAGGCCCAGGAGCTCCGGGAGCTCCGAGGAAATGACAATCACTCCCTTGCCCTGGTTGGCGAGCTTTTGGATGATGCCGTAGATCTCGTACTTGGCACCAACATCGATTCCACGGGTGGGTTCGTCCAGGATCAGCAGGTCCGGGTCGGTGAACATCCACTTGGCCAGCACCACTTTTTGTTGGTTGCCACCGGAGAGTTTGGCTACGCCTTCCTCAACCGAGGGGGCCTTGGTCCGCAGCGATTTCCGGTACTCCTCGGCAACGGAGAATTCCTTGCGGGTATCCACCACCGAGTAGTTGCTGATCTTGTTCAGTGCCGCCGAGACCGTGGTGGACTTGATGTCATCCAGAAGGTTCAGGCCCAGGGACTTGCGGTCCTCAGTGACATAGCCCAGCCCGGCGTCGATCGCTTGCTTAACGCTGCGGAGGTTGACCTGCTTGCCGTCCTTGTAAACCTGGCCTTTGATGAAGCGGCCGTAGGAGTGTCCAAAGAGGGAGCGGGCCAGCTCGGTACGTCCGGCGCCCATGAGCCCTGCGAAGCCAACGATCTCGCCGCGGCGTACGTAGAAGTTGGAGCCCTTGCAGATGAGGCGGTCCTGGATCTGCGGGTGTCCCACGGTCCAGTCCTTGACCTCGAAGAAGACCTCACCGATCTTGGGCTCGTGGTCGGGGAAGCGGGACTCAAGCGTCCGGCCAACCATGCCTTTGATGATGCGGTCCTCGTCCACGCCGTCCCGCTTGACGTTCAGGGTCTCGATCGACTTTCCATCACGGATGATGGTGATCTCGTCGGCGATCTGTTCGATCTCGTTGAGCTTGTGGGAAATGATGATCGAGGTGATGCCCCGGCCCTTCAGGCCAAGGATCAGGTCCAGGAGGTGCTGGGAGTCCGATTCGTTCAGTGCTGCAGTGGGCTCATCCAGGATCAGGAGCTTCACGGACTTGTTCAGCGCCTTGGCGATTTCGACCAACTGCTGCTTGCCGACGCCGATTTCCTTGATGGGGGTATCGGGATCCTCGCGGAGGCCCACGCGGGCCAGGAGTTCGAGGGAGCGCTTGCGGGCCTCTGCCCAGTCGATCACGCCCCACTTGGTGGGTTCGTTGCCCAGGAAGATGTTCTCCATGATGGACAGTTCCGGGATCAGTGCCAGTTCCTGGTGGATGATCACGATGCCGGCAGCTTCGCTTGCGCGGATGTCCTTGAACTGCTGTGTTTCGGCCTGGTACACGATGTCGCCCGTGTAGCTGCCGTAGCCGTAAACGCCGGAAAGAACCTTCATGAGCGTGGACTTGCCAGCGCCGTTTTCGCCGCAGATGGCGTGGATTTCACCGGCCATCACGCGCAGGTTCACGTTCGACAAGGCCTTCACGCCCGGGAATTCCTTTGTGATCGAGCGCATCTCCAAAAGGATGGGATCACCTTGCGTGTCGAGGGATGTCATCAGCCCTTACGCCTCCAATGCATGACTTCGTTGTCGGCTCCGCAATGGCGGAGCTGTCTGATGAAAAAGTAAACTGGATCACGGCCCTTGTCGTCAAGACTTGAACGCAAGAGCCAGCTAACGATTTCGTTACCTACCGGTAATACCGGCGTGTTGGAACACCAAAGCGGCAGCTCCAAGGGCTTCTGCCCGCGCCCCCAGCGAGGACATTGCCAGGTGGGTTGTCTCTCCCACCACAGGTACGGCATGCCGTACCAGCCCCCTGCGGATGGGGTCCAGCAGGAGGTCGCCGAGGCCGGCCAACGGGCCGCCCACCACAATCACTTCAGGGTTGATCAGGTTGGAAACGTTGCCCAAAGCGCGTCCCACCGCCAGGCCGGCGTCGTCCACTACGCGCTGGGTTGCCGAGTCGCCGGCGAGGCAATTCCGGACGATGTCCTGCGGCGTCAGGAGTTTCTCCTGGCCGCGGCCCAGCAGCTCGATCATGGTGGTGGTGGAGGCTATCGTTTCGAGGCAACCCCTGTTCCCGCACCGGCACACCAGGCCGTGCTCATGGATGGTGGCGTGTCCTATTTCCCCAGTGATGCCTACATTGCCGTAGTAGGGGAAACCGTTGAGGATCAGGCCGGCGCCGATACCCGAGCCGATCTTGAGGAACATCAGGTTGGAGACGCCGCTGTGGGGCCCCCACGTCACTTCCGACAACGCGCCGAGGTTGGCGTCGTTGTCAACAAAGACGGGGCAGTTCAGCGCTTCTTCCAGCCGGTGCAGGATATCGATGCCTACCCACTCCGGCAGGATGGCGCCTTGGGCAACAGTGCCCGAACGGCGGTCGATGGGGCCGGGAATTCCGGCACCCGCGCCGACGACTGCCGTGCGGTCGATCCCGTTCTCCCGGAGCAATTTTTCCAGCAGCGGGACCGCAGCGGCGATGCCTTCTTCTGCCTGGTGGCCAAGCGGTAATTCGATGTAATCCTCGGCAATGACGTGGTAGCCCAGTGATGCCAGGACCACGCGGAGGTGGCGGCGTCCAAAGTCGATTCCGACGGCGACTGCGCCGTTGCTGTTCAGCCGCACATTGGTTGCGCGGCGGCCGGAGCTGGTGGTGGGCTCGGTGGAAACGAGGCCGGCGTCCTGCATGATTTTCACGATGTTGGAGATCGTTGCCGTGGACAGCCCGGTCTGGCGTGAGAGTTCGGCCTGCGTCGAGGGGCCGTTCAGCAGGCACTCGATGATGCGTTGCTGATTCAGATGGCGCAGCGCGGACTGCGAGCCGGGTTTTCTTGGATGGCTCTTCGTTGAGCGCTGCGTAGCGGGCATGACAAGAAGATTGCCCCACAAGCAACGTTGTAGTCAAGAAGTGAACACAAGGAGTCAACTCTCCGCGACATACTCCAACGCAAGAACGTGGGATACGTACCCGTTGCGGGGCCCGCTATGCACGCTATGAGCGGGGATTTGCCTGCAGAGCGGGCCCATCAACGCCAGAGATGCGGGCAATGCGTCCCGCTTTGCGCGGGTGCAGGTCCAAATGCCCCAACCTGGGCAGGCGTGCCGGGCCTAGTCTGGAACCAAGAAACGTCCGGCATCCTCGTGAGCGCCGGTACCAGGCGAAAACCTAGGTGGTAAAGATGCTGCTCTCCGTCCTGCAGGCGAATGCTTCCGTCATGGACGTCGACGCCAACCTCAAAACGATCGACGACGCCGCCCGGCGCGCAGCCCAGGCCGGCGCCGGCCTGCTGCTCACTCCCGAGCTGTTCCCTGTTGGATACGCGCCGTTGCGCCTCCACGCTGAGCTGGACCCGGCAACCCTTCCGGACATCCGGGAACGCCTGGCCGGGATCGCGCGGACGCATGGGATCGGGTTGGTCTACAGCCTTCCGGCGGTCAGTACGGAACTGCCGGCGCACGACGACGGCGCGCAGCCGGCTGCCGCTGCAAACCGCTGGCACATCACGGCTACTTTGCTGGACGACTCCGGTGCCGAGGTCCTCAATTACGCAAAAGTGCACCTCTTCGGTCCGGAGGAGCACAAGGCATTCGTCGCCGCCCAAGAACCTCCCGCCGTCGTGGATTTCAACGGAATCCGGACGTCCATGCTGATCTGCTACGACGTCGAATTCCCGGAGGCCGTGCGGGCAGCAGCAACCCGCGGCGCTGAACTGCTGCTCGTTCCCACGGCCCTGTCGGCCGGGTTCGACAACGTGCCGCAGGTCTTGATCCGTGCCCGCGCTTTGGAAAGCCAGCTGAATGTGGCCTATGCCAACCACGCGGGGCACGAGGATGTGTACAACTTCCTGGGCGGCAGCGTGGTTGCCGGGCCGGATGGATCGTTGCTTGCCGCGGCGGGGGATTCCCCAACGTTGCTGTTCGCGGAGGTCGGCACGGACACGGTGAAAGCGGCGCGGGAGGAAGTCCCGTACTTGCGCGAACGCCGGCCGGAACTCTACGGGAAATGGGACCAGCGCAGCTAGGCGACCATCCCGTCTGCCCCTGCCTGCATCAACTCCTCCACATACTGGAGCGCGAACCACAGCTCGGCCCGCACCTGTGCCTGGTTGAGGTCCATGTCCAGCAGTTCGCCCAGGACCCCGATCTGCCGGCGGACACTGTTCCGGTGGAGCCCAAGGAGTTTGGCCGAACCGTCCCAGCTGCCGTTTTCGCTAAGCCAACCGCGCAGGACGGCCAGCAACGGATCGCGCCGGTCCGCCTCCAGCGACAACACCGGTCCAAGGAGCCGTCCGGCAAGCATGGTTCCGGCTTCGCGTCCCAGAAGCCCGGCAACTGACCACGTCACTTCGTCCACGCGCGCGCTCTTGCCGGTGGTCAACACCCGGCTCCGCAGTGACGTGGCCCGTTGGTAGGCAGCGGTCAGGCCCGTCAGCTCGGTGGGTTCGCCTATCACCAGGCGCCATCCCAGTTTCTCGATGTCGGCCAGCAAAGCGTCGTCCACCTTCAGCCGGGTTATCGCCGCGAATCCGTACTCGGTGATCTCCACCAGTTTGGTGTCGAACAGCCTCCGCCATTGCAGCAGCTCACGAACCGGGCCGTCGTCGGCTGCGCCTTCCACCCTGATGCCCTGAACCACGCGCATCTGCCCGGACCTGGTGGAGGACAAGCTCTGGGCCAGCAGGTCCTTGAGCCCATTGAGCTGTTTGGTTGAGCCGGAAGCCAGCGAATCCGGATGGAGCAGCACCGCTGTTGCCAGTTGGCTGGGAGCCAGCGAGCCGCTGGTTCTCTGCCGCACCAGCAGTTCCAACAGCCCCACGGCCGACTGCACCACGTTGTTCTGGGCAGGCGTCAACGGAGTATCCGAGCCAAGGATAAGCGCGCCAAGGTTTGCATCCTTGGTACTGCGGAGCGGATGTCCAACCACCAAGGACGAGCCCGCCTCCTCGAAGCCGTCCATCTCCACGCGCGGACCGCTGCCGGACAGCAGCCGCTCCAGCATCGGCGCCAACAAGGAATGCTCGACGCCGGTGCTGCCGCCGGCACTGTGCCCGCGCGCCCGGACCCGCCCGTCCGCACCCACCAGGATGGCCCACACAGGGACCCGCTGAACCAGTGCTGCCAGGAGCTCGTGTTCAGGCCTGGGGGAGAGGACCGCGCGCATGAGTTGACGGTTGGTCTCTGCCAGTTGCCGAAAGACCCTCGCGTTGTCGGTCTCCAGGAGCTGGGAGAACTCCAACCCGATCGCCGCGAACGGAACCGACTCGGGAACCTCGAACAGCGTGAGATTGTGCTGGCGGCACGCATCCAGCAGGACGTCCGGGACGGCGTCGAAGTAGGGCCTGATGCCAAAACCCAGCGCAGCAACCTTCGCCTCCACCAACCGCCGCACATAGGCGTCCACCTTTGCCGCCGAGCCACCCTTCCCCAGGAAGGGCAGCCCGGCGGTCAACAGGAACTCACCCTCTGGCAAGTACGGGGTGGGATCTTCGAGCTCACTGGGTTCCACCCACCGCAGCAGCGACGAGCCGCTGCCGCCGTCGTGAAGCATTCTCAACTCCGGCGGCAGCTGCTCAACAAACTGTTCGAGCGTGACGAAACTCAGGCGGGAGGTGGCGGGCTCAGGCGACATTGCCCTGCCCGGCGTCGGCCGGCTCCTGGTAGTCCGGGCACTGGTAGGCGGCGTTCTGGTCGGCACCGATTGCGTAGGCACGCGGAAGGCGCGGGGCGATCCTGTTGATGATTTCGTCGCCGTGGCTGCCGATCGCGGCGCCCCAATCGTCGGCGCTCGCCGCCCCGCTGGCCGGGTCGCCGAACAATACTGCCGTGTCCCCGACGTTGATCCCTGAGGCATCAGGACCCAGGTCCACCATGAACTGGTCCATGCACACCTTGCCGATCACAGGGACACTGCGGCCGGCAATGTTCACCACTGACCTCCCGCTGATGCCCTTGGGGATGCCGTCCGCGTAGCCGAGTGGAATGAGTCCGAGGTAGCGCGGTTCGTAGGTGATGGCTTGGTGTTCGTAGCTGACGCCGGTGCCTGCCGGAACTTTTTTGACCATGACCAGCGGTGCCGTCACACTCAGTGCCGGCCGCAGTCCAAAGTCAGCCGGGTTCAGGTGGTCCGCAGGTGCCAGGCCGTAGATGGCCAGTCCTGCCCGAACCATGTCGAAGTGGAATTCGGGCCGGTCAAGGATATTGGCGGAGCTGGAAACATGGCGGAGTTCGGGATTCAGGCCGGCTTCCCGGGCCTCCCGCACAGCGTCCTCAAACTCGGCCACGGCGGTGGCGTTGCCCGGGTGGGCAGGAACGTCGGCCCAGGCCAAGTGGGTCCAGAGCCCCCGGACGCGGAGCGTGCCGTCCAGTTCGGCCAGGCGTGCCTGCCTCACAAGTTCTGCCCAGTCTTCCTTCCGTGCTCCTCCGCGGCTCAGGCCGCTGTCCAGTTCAAGATGCACGACGGCGGGCCGGCCCACCCGCTGTGCGATGCCTGCCAGAACCTCAAGTTGGCTGACGCTTCCGAGGGAAACATCGATGTCGTTTTCCAGTGCCTCAAGGATGGCCGAACTCGTCTGGGATGCCAGATACAGCCACGAAAGGATGGGGGTGCTGATGCCGGCTTTGCGAAGGGCGATGGCCTCGCTGAGCTGGGCAGTTCCGAGCCAGTCGGCCCCCGCGGCTACAGCGGTGCGGGCTACGTCGATGAGTCCATGGCCATAGGCGTTGCCTTTGACGACGGCCATGAAATGCGGCGCTGCGGTGCGTGCCTTCAAGGCTTTGATGTTGTCTGAAATCGCGGACAGGTCCACGGTGACCTGTCCCGAGAGGGCCGCTGAAGCGGCTCCTTGATAGTGTGCATTACGTCTCATGGTTGAACACTATAGGTCATTTTGCACCATGGTGAGAGGTGGCTCACATGCCAGTCTTGTGGAGGGGAAATCGAAACTACTTTGAAGGGACGTCAAGGGTGACCGTGCCTGTGAACACCGAAAATACAACGGCGGTGAGCGCCACGAGGCCGAGCCTGGGAGCTCAGCTGCTGCGCCGCAAGCCGATTGGCCAGATGGTCAGCGAAGCAGGAAGCGGTGAGGGCGGTACGCCGCTGGTCCGCAGCTTCGGCGTCCTCCAACTGACCATGATCAGCGTCGGCGCCACGCTGGGCACCGGCATCCTGGTGATCCTCGGCGAATCCGTGCCTTTGGCGGGCCCCGCCATCTGGATCTCCTTTGTGATCGCAGGTTTGGCTGCGCTGCTCTCCGCCGTGTCCTACGCCGAAATGGCCGGCCTTGTTCCGGTGGCCGGCTCGTCCTACTCCTATTCCTACGCCACCATGGGCGAGGGCATGGCGTGGATCTGCGGCTGGTGCCTTGTGCTCGAATACGCCGTTTCCGTGGCAGCAGTCGCCGTCGGCGCGGGGCAGTATGTCAATGAAACCCTGGCCGCTTTCGGCCAGTTCCTTCCCGATGCCATCAGCCAGCCGCCAGGTGACGGTGGCTTGGTGAACGTCCCTGCCATGGTGATCGTGATCCTGGCCATGGTCCTGCTGGTCAGGGGTGCCCGGGAGAGCGCCTGGATCAACACGGCGATCGTCATGGTCAAGGTGGGCATCCTGATCTTCTTCTGCGCCGTGGCATTCACTGCCTTCAACGCAGGGAACTTCGAGCCGCTGCTGCCCATGGGCGCGGCCGGCGTGTCCGCAGCAGCGTCCAGTGTTTTCTTCTCCTACATCGGTTTTGACGCCGCCTCCACAGCCGGCGAGGAAGCCAGGAACCCCAAGCGCGATCTGCCTCGAGCCATCATGCTCTCCATGGTGATCGTGACCACTATCTATGTCCTGGTTGCCGTGGCAGCCATCGGTGCCCGCCCCTGGGACTGGTTCGACGGGACAGAAGCTGCCTTGGTCCAGATCCTGCATGAGCTCACCGGCCAGCCCTGGGTTGCCCTGGTCTTCTCCATCGGCGCTGTGCTGGCCATCGCCAGCATCGTGCTGACCGTGCTCTACGGCCAGACCCGCATCATGCTCTCCATGTCCCGGGACGGGATGATGCCAAAGGTCTTTGGACGCGTCTCCCGCCGCACCGGCACTCCGGTTGCCGGCACGCTGATCATCGGAACCGCCGTCGCCCTCACCGCCGGCCTGGTCCCGCTGGGTGCGTTGGCTGACGCCACCAGCATCGGCACACTCTTCGCCTTCGCACTGGTCAACGTTGCAGTCATCTACTTGCGACGCAACCGTCCTGACCTTGAACGGAGCTTCAAGGTCCCGTTGTACCCGATCACCCCCATTCTGGGCACGCTGATGTGTGCCTACCTGATGCTCAACCTGGGCGCCGACACCTGGATCACCTTCGGTGTTTGGATGCTGGTGGGCATCGCCATCTACTTCGGCTATGGACGCCGGAACTCCAAGGTAGCCGCGCTCAGCGAGCAGGACTATCGTGAACTGACCACCAGGGCCGTGAGCCCGGAATCTGTGAAAGCAGCAAAGTCATGACCATCGCCACAGAACTCCCCCTGATCGAGGAACCCGGAGTCCCTGACGCAACGGGTGCCCCCATCACCATGCTGAATCCGGACTTCCCGTTCAGCTATGACCACTACCTGGCACACCCCGACGGATTGGGCTCCGTTCCCGAGGAGCTCTACGGTACGGAAGTGGCCATCATCGGGGCCGGCCTGTCCGGGCTCGTCACCGCTTATGAACTGATGAAGCTTGGCCTCAAGCCCGTGATCTACGAGGCTGACCAGATCGGTGGACGCCTCCGGACTGCCAGCTTCCCCTCGGCTCCCGGCGTGGTGGCAGACCTTGGCGGCATGCGATTCCCCGTCTCCGGCAAGGCGTTCTACCACTACGTGGATCTGCTGGGCCTGGATACCAACGAGTTCCCCAACCCCATGGCCCCCGCCACGTCCTCAACGGTGATCGAACTCGCCGGTAAGAAGCACTACGCCACCACGGCGGACGAACTTCCGGAGTTCTTCCTCGAAGTGGCCGACGCCTGGAAGGCTGCAGTCAACGATGGCGCGGCCTTCGCCCAGATGCAGGAAGCCATCAAGGCCCGCGACACCAAGCGCATCAAGGAACTCTGGAACGCGCTCCTGCCGGAACTCGATGAGCAGACCTTCTACGGCTTTATCGCCGCCAGCAAGTCCTTCAAGGAAGCCGGCTTCGCGCACCGTGAAGCGTTCGGCCAAGTGGGCTTCGGCACGGGCGGTTGGGATACTGACTTCCCCAACTCCATCCTCGAAATCCTGCGGGTTGTCTACACGGACGCCGATGACCAGCACCGCTCCATTGCGGGAGGAGCGCAAAGGCTGCCCGAGGCACTGTGGCAGCACGCGCCGTCGAACCTTGCTTACTGGCCCGAAGGCACCTCGCTGTCATCGCTCCACAGCGGTTCGCCGCGGGGCGCCGTGGACAACATCCGCCGCGCGGAGAACGGAGACCTCCTGGTCCGCGAAAACTGGGGACGCGAAGCCACCTACCAGGCCGTGGTGACCACCTGCCAGTCCTGGCTGCTGTCCACCCGTATCCACACCGAGGAAGCGCTGTTCCCGGCAGAATTGTGGACCGCGATCGAGCGCTCGCACTACATGCAGTCGTCCAAGACGTTCGTGATGGTGGACCGGCCGTTCTGGAAGGACATTGACCCGGAGACCGGGCGCGAGGTCCTGTCCATGACGCTCACCGACCGCCTCAACCGGGCCACGTACTTGCTCGACGACGGCCCGGACAAGCCCGCCGTGATGCTCCTGTCCTACACATGGAACGACGACGCCTTGAAATGGCTGGCGCTGACTGCCGAGGAGCGGGTGAAGCTCATGCTGCACTCCTTGGAACAGATCTATCCTGGAGTGGACATCGCGAGCCACATCATCGGGCAGCCGATCACCGTTTCCTGGGAGGCCGACCCCAACTTCATGGGTGCCTTCAAGGCAAACCTGCCTGGTCACTACCGCTACCAGCAGCGCCTGTTCACGCACTTCAAGCAGGACCAGCTGCCGGAGTACCAGCGCGGGATCTTCCTCGCCGGCGATGACGTGTCCTTCACCGCCGGCTGGGCCGAGGGCGCCGTGACCACAGGCCTCAACGCCGTGTGGGGCGTGGTGAACCACCTGGGCGGTTCTTCCGTTGCTTCAAACCCTGGACCGGGCGACCTCCTGGACGAGCTCGGCCCGATTTCCCTGGACTAGTTCTATACGTTGCGAGGCCCGCTCTGCACCCTAAACTCCCAAGTTAGGATGCAGAGCGGGCCTCGCATTACGCGTTAAGAGGCGTGCATGTCCCGGTGCGCCGCCGCGAGTTCCTTGTAGTGCGCGGCGTTGTGCTTCACGCCCTCGAACTCTTCATCGGTGAGTTCCCGGCGGACCTTGGCAGGTACGCCGGCCACCAAGGAGCGTGGGGGAATGACCGTGCCCTCCAACACCACGGCGCCGGCGGCAATGAGCGAGCCCGTGCCGATCACTGCGCCGTTGAGGATGGTTGCGCTCATGCCGATCAGGCAGTCGTCCTCCACCGTGCAGCCGTGGACTACGGCGCTGTGCCCCACGGAGACGCGCTCGCCGACCGTGCAGGGGAAGCCGGGGTCGGCGTGGAGGACCACGTTGTCCTGGAGGTTGGAGCCTGCGCCGACGCTGATCGCAGCTGTGTCCGCGCGGACGGAGACGCCGTAGAAGGCGCTGGAGTCCTGCGCCAAGGTGGCCTTGCCGATGATGGAGGCGGTGGGTGCCACGAAGGCGGATTCATGGATGGCCGGGGTGTCCCCGGCAAAAGTGTAAGAGGGAGCCATGGTGCCCAGCTTATTTCCCAACTGGGTAACAGCAAACGTCGCTATGGGCCGTCAGTGGGACGTTTGCTGTCACCTGGTTGGGGCCGGGGTACGGAGGACCAGGAATTGGTAGTGCTGTACCCAGTTGCCCGCGCCCGGCCCGGACTCCGCGCCCACACCCTCAGGCCACGTCCGGAAATGCTCAACCGAGCCATGCCCGCCGAAAATCCTGAGCACGGTGTCATCGCTACGGCGACTGAAGAAACGCCGCGGTTCCTCCAGGTCTTCCGGGTTCAGGACCTCATCATCCGCACCTGACCAGAGCCCGACGGCGATTGGCGCACCTGGTGCGGTGACCCGCACAAGTTCGCTGACGACGTCGTGAATTCCGCTGTTGGGAACGTGGAGCAGGGTGCTCATGGTCCATGAGGCTGAGAAGACAGCATCCGGAAACGGCAGGCCGCGGCCGCTGGCAACGGTAGCTTCCAATCCGGCCGAGCGTGCCAGATGGACGCTCTCAGAGGACAGGTCCACCCCGGTGTAGTGCAATCCGGCGCGGACAAACTCCAGGCCCTCAATGCCCGTGCCGCACCCCAATTCGAACAACGAGTGACGGTGCTCGGATTTCAGGAGCCGGATGAACCATTCTCTGCACTCGACACGGTGTGGCGTGAGCGCGCGGGTGTTCCGGACAGGCGCCTGACGGTCGTAGTAGACCGCCAAATCAGCCTCGTGCTCGGCGTGAGGAATGCCCCGCATACCCTCAGCATAGGAGCAGCGCTAGTTGAACACCACGGTGCGGGTGCCATCGAGGAGTACCCGGTGTTCAGCGTGCCACTGGACAGCCTGGGCCAGCGTGCGGCCTTCGACGTCGCGGCCCATCTGGACGAACTGGGCAGCGGTTCGCGCGTGGTCAACGCGGATGACTTCCTGCTCGATGATCGGGCCCTCGTCGAGGTCTGCCGTCACGTAGTGGGCGGTGGCGCCGATGATCTTCACACCGCGGGCGTGGGCCTGGTGGTACGGCTTGGCGCCCTTGAAGGAGGGGAGGAACGAGTGGTGGATGTTGATGGCCTTGCCGTTCAACTCCGTGCACAGATCGTTGGAGAGGACCTGCATGTAGCGTGCCAGGACGGTCAGTTCCACGTCGTGTTCGGCGATCAGCTTCAGCAGTTGTGCCTCGGCCTGCGACTTGGTGTCCGGCGTCACGGGGATGTGGTGGAACGGGATGCCGTAGAACTCCGCCAACGACTCCAGGTCACGGTGGTTGGACACAATGGCGGGAACCTCGATAGGCAAGGTGCCGGTGCGCTGCTGGAACAAGAGGTCGTTGAGGCAGTGCGCATCCTTGGAACACAGGATGATGGTGCGCACCTTTTCACCAACCGGGTTGATCTTCCAGGTCATGCCGAAGGATTCGGCCACGGGCCGGAGCGCTGCGGTCAGCTCCTCCTGGGAGGACGACGTCGTGGCCTCCACCCGCATGAAAAAGTTCCCTGTGCTGGGGCTTCCGTACTGCTGGGAGTCGGCGATATTGCAGCCGGACCCCAGGAGGGCTCCGGCTACCGCGTGGACAATGCCAGGGCGGTCGGGGCAGGAGAGTGTAATAACGAAAGCGGTGGAGTCAGTCACACGATCAAGCCTACCTGTGCCACGTTGTTGTACTGTTAACGGGTCGCAACTGGCGTTGGGTGGACTACCACCAGGGAGCGGCAATCATGAAGACCACGGATCGTACGCCTGGGCCGAGGGTCATGTCTTACCGCTGCACGCACGTGACCGCTCCCTGCCGCATCAAACGGCCGTAACCAAGGGGACGCGGGAATGCTGCTGCCGGTAGCCTGACCTGTAGCACCACCCGTTGCCTAGCCAGGAGATCTCCGTGACTACCTCAACCACTTCCGCGTCTGTCAGCAACCAGTCGCTCGCTGATCTCGATCCTGAGATCGCAGCTGTCCTCAACCAGGAACTTGGCCGCCAGCGCGGCACCCTGGAAATGATCGCCTCCGAAAACTTCGCCCCCCGCGCCGTCATGGAAGCCCAGGGCTCCGTCCTGACCAACAAGTACGCCGAGGGCTACCCGGGCCGCCGCTACTACGGTGGTTGTGAATACGTCGACGTCGCTGAGCAGCTCGCCATCGACCGCGTCAAGGAACTGTTCGGCGCCGAGTACGCCAACGTCCAGCCGCACTCCGGTGCACAGGCAAACGCTGCTGCGCTCTCCGCCATGATCACCCCGGGCGACAAGATCCTTGGCCTGTCCCTGGCACACGGTGGGCACCTGACCCACGGCATGAAGCTGAACTTCTCCGGCAAGCTCTACAACGTAGCCGCTTACCAGGTTGAAGAAGAGAACTTCCGCATCGACATGGACAAGCTGCGCGAGCAGGCCATTGCCGAGAAGCCGCAGGTCATCATCGCCGGCTGGTCCGCTTACCCGCGCCACCTCGACTTCGCTGCCTTCCGCTCGATCGCCGATGAAGTTGGCGCACTCCTCTGGACTGACATGGCGCACTTCGCGGGCCTGGTTGCAGCAGGACTGCACCCCAGCCCGGTGCCGTACTCCGACGTCGTCACCTCCACGGTCCACAAGACCCTGGCCGGCCCCCGTTCCGGTGTGATCCTGGGCAAGCAGGAGTGGGCCAAGAAGCTGAACTCCAGCGTCTTCCCGGGCCAGCAGGGCGGTCCGCTCATGCATGTGATCGCCGCGAAGGCCGTTGCCTTCAAGATCGCTGGCGGCGAGGAGTTCAAGGAACGCCAGGAGCGCGTGCTCGAGGGTGCCAAGATCATCGCCGACCGCCTGAACCAGTCCGACGTCGCCGAAGCCGGCGTCTCGGTCCTCACCGGCGGCACCGACGTTCACCTGGTGCTGGTTGACCTCCGCAACTCCCAGCTGGACGGCCAGCAGGCCGAGGACCTCCTGCATTCGGTGGGCATCACCGTGAACCGCAACTCTGTTCCGTTCGACCCCCGCCCGCCGATGGTCACCTCCGGCCTCCGCATTGGTACCCCTGCCCTGGCTACCCGCGGATTCGGTGCTGCCGAGTTCACCGAGGTTGCCGAGATCATCGCCGCCGCGCTGAAGGCCGGTTCGGCTACGGACGTGGAAGCCCTCCAGGCACGCGTTGACAAGCTGGCCGCTGACTTCCCGCTGTACCCGCAGCACGAGCAGTGGTAATCCGCATTTTCCGCGGATAGACAAGCACCACCCGGGCTCTGACCCGGAGCCAACGGGATCCGCCGCCATACCTACGGCGGCGGGTCCCGTTGGCATGAGCCTCCTACGAGACTTCTCCACACAGGTCACCCACCAGAAAGAGCAGATGGAATGACACAGTCCACCGCACAGATCCTTGACGGCAAGGCCACCGCCGCAGCCATCAAGGCAGAACTGACCACTCGCGTTTCCGTCCTCGCCGCCAAGGGAATCGTCCCGGGCCTGGGCACCATCCTGGTGGGCTCGGACCCCGGCAGCACCTGGTACGTCGGCGGCAAGCACAAGGACTGCGCAGAGGTTGGCATCCAGTCCATCCGCCGCGACCTCCCCGAAGACATCAGCCAGGAAGACCTCCTGGAGGTTGTCCGCGAGCTCAACAACAACCCTGAGTGCACCGGCTATATCGTCCAGCTTCCCTTGCCCAAGCACATCGACCAGGACGTCATCCTCGAAGCCATGGATCCTGACAAAGATGCCGACGGCCTGCACCCCATGAACCTTGGCCGCCTGGTGGCCAACGTCAACGGCGAGATGAAGTCCCCGCTGCCCTGCACGCCCAAGGGCTGTGTGGAGTTGCTCCGCCGCCACAACATTGAGCTCAAGGGCAAGCGTGTCCTGGTGGTTGGCCGCGGCGTCACCATCGGCCGCCCCATCGGACTGCTGCTGACCCGCAAGGAAGTCAACGCCACGGTCATTCTTGCCCACACCGGAACGGTGGACCTGCCGGCGGAACTCAAGCAGGCCGACGTCGTGATCGCTGCTGCCGGTGTGCCGCACATGATCAAGGCCCAAGACCTCAAGCCGGGCGCCATAGTGCTCGACGTCGGCGTCAGCCGCGTGGACGACGGCAACGGCAAGGCTGTTGTCACCGGAGATGTGGACCCGGCAGCTGCCGACGTCGCCGCCTGGCTGTCCCCGAACCCGGGCGGCGTGGGTCCGATGACCCGGGCCATGCTGCTCGCGAACGTCGTGGAAAGTGCTGAGCGTCAGGCAGGCATCGCCTAGGTTCCCCCGAACTCATCCGGAGCCCGTTTCGGGGCCAAGCTGCAGGAGATGCCGTGCGCACGGCAGCTTTTGCAGGGAACCCCCGAAACGGCCCCGCATGCTCCGCAGCCCGCGTACTCCTCCGGGAGTAGGCGGGCTGCTCCTTTAACCCGACGACTCACCCGTGGAGCACAGCTAGGCTCTGTGTATGCAGCCCCGATTCCCTGAGTCCGGGCCACAGGAGTCCAGAGCCGCGGGGTCCTGGCCACAGGAGTCCAGGCCCGCGGGGTCCCCACGGCGTTCGGGGTCCGTGCCATTCCCGGGCCAGCGCCGATTCGCCGGCCCGCCCACGAGCTTTATCGTCATCACTGTGGCAGTGGTCCAAGTGGTGGGGACGTTGTTTTCCGCCAGCCGCCAGGAAGCGCCCCGGCCCCTGGACGCCCTGGCAATCCTCCTGCTCCTGGCTGGACCGGCAGGGTTGGCCTTCCGCAGGCGTGCCCCGCAGGTGATGCTCCCGGTCGCTCTCCTGGCAACAGGGACCTACCTGGCTTTGGGCTATGCGTGGGGACCGGTGGTGTTGTCCCTGGCGCTGGGGATCGTGCTGACGGCAGCGGCAGGCCTGCGCTGGCAAGCGTGGACGGGGGCCGGGATCGCTGCGGCCGCGGTGATCACTGCTGCCCTCCTCTCGGGGGACCCCAACTGGGCGGTGCGGGCCTCCGCAGGCGTGGCGTGGGCTGCGATCCTTGTGCTGATCGGGCAGGGTTTCCGGCGCCGGAGCGAACGCTTGGCCGAATTCCGCAGGCGCCGCGCGGAAGCACAAAAGGCCGAGCGCGACGAATACAGGCTCACCCTGGCCAGGGACATCCACGACGTCGTTGCCCATTCGCTCTCCATGATCAACGTTCAGGCATCGGTGGCGCTGCATGTTGGCGCCGACGATCCCGGGAAGCTCAGGCCGGCCCTGGAAGCCATCAAGGCCGCCAGCAAGGAGTCACTCACAGAGGTCCGGCAACTCCTGGGCGTGCTGCGGGAGGACGTCCCGCTGGCGCCGGCAGCCCGTCCCGGCCTGGCCAAAATCCCCGGTCTCGTGAAAAACGCCAGGTTCGGCGGCCTGCAGGTGACACTGGAGGACAACTCCGACCACGGCGCCATCACCCCGGCCGTGCAGGAAGCCGCCTACCGGATCATCCAGGAAGCACTCACCAACGTCGGGAGGCACTCAGGCGCCCAATCCGCCGTCGTGCGTATCCTTGAAGCCGCCGGGCTGCTGACCGTGACCATAGACGACGACGGCGGTGGCATGCGCGGCGCGGCCCCAGGCAACGGCCTGACGGGGATGCGGGAGAGGGCGTCGGCCTTGGGCGGTACGCTCACCCTCCATGAACTGGACCCGGGCCTTCGAGTCCACGCCGGCTTGCCGACTGAACCGGAAGGAAACACGCCGTGATCCGCATCCTTCTCGCCGATGACCAAACACTCATTCGGGCGGGCTTCCGCGCACTCCTGGACGCCGAGCCGGACATGGAAGTTGTGGCTGAGGCGGGGACGGGTCGCGAGGCTGTCCGCTTGGCTGCCCGCGACAAACCGGACGTCATCCTCATGGACATCCGCATGCCGGACCAGGACGGACTTGCCGCAGGCCGGGAAATCCTCAGCGACCCTGAGCTGGCCGGTACCCGCATCATCATCCTCACCACTTTCGAACTCGATGAGTACATAGCCGAGGCCGTCCGGTCCGGCGCGGCAGGGTTCCTGGTGAAGGACACCGAGCCGGCCGAGCTCATCCGGGCTGTCCGGGTAGTCCACGACGGAGACGCACTGCTCTCGCCCTCGGTGACGCGGCGCATCATGGCCCAGCTTGCCTCGCAAAGCCGGGCTGCGGCGAAGGTCATCCCGCTGGAACAGGTGACCGAACGTGAGCGCGAAGTCCTGGCGTTGGTGGGAGAGGGCCTGAACAACGCCGAGATCGCCCAGCGGCTCTTCATCACACCACTGACCGCCAAGACCCACGTTTCGCGCATCATGACCAAGCTGATGGTCCGCGACCGCTCGCAATTGGTAGTCCTCGCCTACGAGTCGGGTTTGGTGAAGCCCGGCTGGAGCAGCTGATCCCTTCACAGGCGACTCCACCGGGAGTAGCGGGGCCTCCCAAGGTGACTCCCGACGGCGGACGCCACGCCGCCCGCCGATCGGCAGACTCGAACCAGAGCCGAAAGACGGTTCGCGCCGGCACCGGCGGAGAGAGTTTGGATCATCGACATGTTCACCGCATTGACTTCCATCATCGGGGCGACCACAACATCGGGGAGCACACTGGCACAGGTACCGGCCGCCGTCGCAATGCACGGGCCGTGGGGAGACGGCGTAGCGTGGCCGTTCTTCCTGTTGTTCCCGTTGTTCTGGATTCTTGTGATCGGCCTGTTCATTTTCCTCGCCCGGAGGACGTGGCGGAGGAACCATCACTGGGCCGCAACGCAAGGGGCAGAGGGCGTACTCCGTGAGCGGTATGCCCGAGGAGAAATTGACGAAACCGAGTTCAGGCAGCGGTTGGAGGTCCTGCGCTCGCAGCCAGCCGGCTGACCGGAACTCCACGGAATCGAGAGGGCTCATGCAGGAATATCTGCAAGAGCCCTTTCACATATCGGTGGGCGCTACTAGTCTGCTGAGGGTGCACAATGAAGCAACCCGCTCTCCGACGCAGTCATCAAAACAGTCATCAAAACCGTCATCAAAACAGTCATCGAAACCGTCAGAGTCCCCGCAAGCCAGCGTCGGCATGAACCGCCCCTTCGTCATCAGCGCCCGGAACCTCACCAAGTCCTATGGTGAGCTCACTGCCGTGGACAACATCTCCTTCGACGTGCCGGCGGGGGAGTCCTTCGGGCTGCTTGGCCCCAATGGCGCCGGCAAGTCCACCACCATGAAAATGATCGGTGGCGTGTCCCAGCGAACGTCCGGCTCGTTGACCATCATGGGCCTGGACCCCGAATCGAACGGCCCTGAGGTCAGGGCACACCTTGGCGTGGTTCCGCAGCAGGACAACCTCGACGAAGAGTTGAAAGTCCGCGAGAACCTGATCGTCTACGGGCGCTACTTCGGCCTGCCCCTGAGCTATTTGAAGCCAAAGGCCGATGAACTGCTGGAATTCGCGCAGCTGACGGATAAAGCCAATTCCAAGGTCGATGCCCTCTCAGGCGGCATGAAGCGCAGGCTCACGATTGCCCGGTCCCTCATCAACGAGCCCCGGATCCTGCTCCTGGATGAGCCCACCACCGGCCTTGATCCGCAGGCGCGCCACATCCTCTGGGACAGGCTGTTCCGGCTGAAGGAAAGCGGCGTCACGCTGATCCTCACCACGCACTACATGGATGAAGCCGAGCAGTTGTGCGACCGGTTGATCGTAGTGGACAAGGGCCGGATCATGGCCGAGGGGTCCCCGGCGACCCTCATCCGCGAGCATTCTTCGCGTGAAGTACTTGAACTCAGGTTTGGATCCGAGCGGAACGCGACCATCGGCGTCGAGCTCCAAGGCATTGGCGAGCGTTTGGAGACACTGCCTGACCGCGTGCTGATCTACGCCCACGACGGCGAGGCCGCGCTGGAGCAGGTCTCTGCCCGTGGGCTGCATCCGATGACCTCGCTGGTGCGCCGCTCATCGCTGGAGGACGTGTTCCTGCGGCTGACCGGCAGGAGCCTCGTTGACTGACTCACCAAACAAACCATTTACGACGGCGGCGCAACCGTTGCGGGCCCACTCACCTGAGGTGTCGGCGGCCAGGGCGCGGCGATGGGGTTCCTTCTTCTACGCGGAGCAGGTGCTCCGCGTCATGCGCAACTACGGGTGGTCCGTGATCCTGTACAGCGTGGGCCAACCGGTGGCGTACCTCTTTGCCATGGGCGTGGGACTGGCCAGCTTGGTGGACGCCAACAGCGAGGCAGCGTTCGGAGGTGTCAGCTATCTGGAGTTTGTGGCTCCGGCATTGTTGGTCTCCGCGGCGGTGATGACGGCATCGGGGGAGTTCTCCTACCCCATCATGGACGGTTTCAAGTGGCGCCGCGTGTTCTACGGCCCGCACGCCTCGCCGTTGATTCCCGAGCAAATCGCCAGCGGCCACATCATGGCCAGCACCCTGAGGTTCCTCCTGCAGTCCGTGGTCTACTTCGTGGTGGTGGCGTTGTTCGGAGCTTCGCCGAGCCCTTGGGGTTGGGTGTCTGCCGTTGTGGCAACAGTTGCGGCGCTGTCCTTTGGTTTGCCGCTGATGGCCTATGCTGCCAGCATCAAGCAAGACAAAGGGCAATTCGCGTTGGTGCAGCGTTTCATCGTCATGCCTTTGTTCCTCTTCTCCGGGACGTTCTTCCCGCTGGATTCCCTTCCCATCGCGGTGCGTTGGATCGGCTGGATCTCACCGGTATGGCATGGAACGGAGCTGGGCCGGGTCTTCACCCACGGGATGGACCAGAATCCCTTGCTGACCATCACCCATGTGGTGTTCCTGCTGGCGACAACCACCGTCGGCTGGATCATGGTGCGCCGCCAATTCGTGAAAAGGATGGGCTCATGAGTGTCCTCACAGGCGGGCACAGCGCCACGGACCTTGCCCGTGAGCGAAAGTTCGGTTCGCTGTACTCCCGCAACGCCAAGGCAGTGGTAGGCCGGGGGCTCATGGCAGCCAAGTCCAGCACCTGGCTGGTGATGGTGTCCGGATTCTTCGAGCCGGTGCTGTTCCTGCTGGCCATGGGCGTGGGCATGGGCTCGATCGTGGGCACCGTGCAAGGCCCTGGTGGTGAGGAAATCAGTTACGCCGCCTACATTGCCCCGGCACTCCTGGCGGTCTCGGCCATGAATGGCGCCATCTACGACTCCACTTGGAACGTCTTCTTCAAGATGAACTTTGCCAAGCTCTACCAAGGGATGCTCTACACGTCCCTGGGGCCCTTGGATGTGGCGATCGGCGAGATCTTCCTGGCCCTCCTGCGCGGATTGCTCTACGCCACGGGATTCACCGCCGTGATGGGTGTCATGGGGCTGCTCACCAGTTGGTGGGCCATCCTGGTCATTCCTGCCTCGGTGCTGATCGCCTTTGGCTTCGCGAGCTTCGGCATGGGCATCACCAGCTTCATGAAGACGTTCCAACAAATGGACTGGATCAACTTCTTCCTCCTGCCCATGTTCCTGTTCAGTGCCACGTTCTACCCGCTCAGCGTCTACCCGCAGGTGATTCAGTGGTTCATCCAGGCCATGCCCCTCTGGCACGGGGTGGAGTTGCTGCGGCAGATCAGCGTGGGCTCCTTCAGCCCTGCCACGGCCATCCATGTGGGTTACTACGTGGTGATGATCGCGCTGGGGATCATGCTGACCACCGGAAGGCTGCGCCAGCTGTTCCTTAAGTGATGGAGTTTTTGTACAGTTAATGCCCCGAAAGAGGCGTCTTGGGGGCATTAGCTGTACAAAAACCCGGGGCTTGGGGGCTGGTGTTCGCCGTCCGTGGAAGCTGGCGCAGGCACCTTTGAGCGTTTGAGAGAATGGATCCATGCAATCTCTCGGTGACCCGCACCCGTCCACGTCTCCCGCCGGCAAAGGCATGTTCAAAGGCTTCCGCATTGGCGGCCTGGGGATGACCGTTGTCATCATCGCGTTCCTGGTAGCCGTGATCTTCGCGGCCAACCAGAACGATGTTGTGGGTTGGGTCGTCGCAGTAGTGGCCTTCGGTTGGCTTGCCCTGGCCACCTTCGTGGTGCTCAGCATCCGCAGGGCCGCGCAGCGTGCCGGCGCAAAGCTGACCGAAGCGCAAAATGCGTTCAACGCCGCAGCCGGCCGCGCGCCGTCGTCGTCCACCGCCGACAACGGGGGTACCCGTGTCGTCGCCGAACGCAGCAAGACCGACGAGGTTCGGGACCTCAAGCTGGACCACTCGTTCAAGATCGTCCAGGTCCAAGTCCGCGTAGTGGACGAGGAACGGGCCAAGGGCGGTGCAGCCAATCAGGACACCATCAACCGCGCGCTGGAAACCATTGCCATTACAGCTACCAATGCGCGCGACATGATCAAGTCCTCCGGCGGCTCCGACGAGCCCGTAGCCGGCACCATCATCGACTAGAGTGGACCGGGTGAGTACGGCATTGAAGAAGGACTTCCTTCGCATCGCGTCAGTTAACGTCAACGGCCTCAGGGCTGCCTACAAGAACGGCATGGCGGAATGGCTGGAGCCGCGCGATGTTGACATTCTCTGCCTGCAGGAAGTCCGCGCGCCTGATGACATCGTCAGGAAGCTGATCGGCGAAGGCTGGCACATCCTCCACACCGAAGCTGAGGCCAAGGGCCGGGCCGGTGTGGCGATTGCTTCCCGCGAAGAGCCCACCGCCACGCGCATTGGGATCGGCGATTCCTATTTCGACACCTCAGGCCGCTGGGTTGAAGCTGACTACGCCGTCAAGAACTCCGCCGGGGAACCCGCCACGCTGACCGTCGTCAGCGCCTACGTGCACTCCGGAGAAGTCGGAACCCCCAAGCAGGATGATAAATTCCGCTTCCTCGACGCCATGACGGTCCGCTTGCCGGAACTCGCCAAGCACAGCGACCACGCCCTGGTGGTGGGTGACCTCAACGTCGGACACACCGAACTGGATATCAAGAACTGGAAGGGCAACGTCAAGCGTGCCGGCTTCCTTCCGGAGGAGCGCGCCTACTTTGACCGCTTCCTCGGCGAAGAAATCGGTTGGAGGGATGTCCACAGGGGCCTGGCAGGAAACGTCGCCGGCCCCTACACCTGGTGGTCCCAGCGCGGTAAGGCCTTTGACACTGACACAGGCTGGCGCATCGACTACCACCTGGCCACACCGGGCCTCGCAGCGGCCGCTTTCTCGGCTGTCGTGGACCGGGCGCCGTCGTGGGACACCCGCTTCTCCGACCATGCACCGCTGGTAGTCGACTACCGGCTCTAAGCTTCCTAAGGTATTCCTCAATGACTAGTTCCATCACCACTGAAACCGGCACTGTGGCCGCGCCGCAGACCAGCACGTCCACCAAACTCGCCGTCGGCGCCAAGCACCGGGTTCTCTCCGGAATGCAGCCCTCCGCCGATTCCCTGCACCTGGGCAACTACCTCGGCGCCTTGGTCAACTGGGTTCGGATGCAGGACGAGTATGACGCCGTGTACTTCATCCCGGACCTGCACGCCATCACAGTCCCGCAGGATCCGGCAGAACTTGCGCGGCGCACCCGTGTGACAGCTGCCCAGTACATCGCCGGCGGTGTGGACGTGGACAAGTGCACGTTGTTCGTCCAGTCCCAGGTCCCCGAGCACGCCCAGCTCGCCTGGGTCCTGAACTGCATCACCGGCATGGGCGAAGCGGCCCGCATGACCCAGTTCAAGGACAAGGCGCAGAAGCAGGGTTCGGACCACGCAAGCGTTGGCCTGTTCACCTACCCCATCCTTCAGGCCGCCGATATTCTCCTGTACCAGCCGCACGGTGTGCCGGTGGGTGAAGACCAGCGCCAGCACGTGGAACTCAGCCGGGACCTCGCCAACCGGTTCAACAGCCGGTTCGGAGAGACGTTCCAGGTGCCCGAGGCCTTCATCCAGAAGGAATCGGCCAAGATTTACGATCTCCAGAACCCCACCGCCAAGATGTCAAAGTCCGCGGAATCGCCCGCCGGCTTGATCAACCTCCTGGATGATCCCAAGACGGTGGCCAAGCGGATCAAGTCGGCTGTCACGGACACCGAAACCGAGATCCGCTACGACCGCGAGAACAAGCCCGGTGTTTCGAACCTGCTGACCATCTACTCGGCCATCAGTGGAACTCCCGTGGAGAAGATCGTGGCCGACTACCAGGGCAAGATGTACGGGCACCTCAAGGTTGACTTGGCCGAACTCGTCTCCGGCCATCTGGCACCCATCCGGGAACGGGCCAACGAGCTCCTGGCAGATCCTGCGGAACTGGACCGTCTCCTGGCTCTCGGCGCAGACAAGGCACGTGAAATCGCCTCAGCAACCCTGGCCGATGTCTATTCCAAGGTCGGTTTCCTGCCCTACCGCGGAGATGCCCACCGCGACCTGGGAGTCCGCTAACTCCATGTGCTCTGCTGGCCGGCTCAACGTCAAGACCGACACCCGCAAGGGTGTCGGTCCGGACGACTCTCGCCAGAGCGGTGCCACCGGCGCCGACTGCGGTGACGGCAGCACCATGTGTGTTGGCGTCATCCTTGGTTTTCCACCTGAGATCGCCCGCGAACTGCAGGAATGGCGTGCCTCGTTCGGCGACCCCATGGCCGAGGTCATTCCCGCCCACATCACCCTGATCACCACGACGCCCACCCAGGACTGGGCGGCCACCCGGGAACATGTCCGCGAAGTAGCCCGGACCCAGGAGCCTTTCCACATCACCATCTCGGGCACGGGTTCCTTCCGCCCGGTCTCACCTGTGGTGTTCGTCAACGTCGAAGAAGGCTTTGAGGAGTGCGTGCAGTTGCACGAGAAACTTCAATCCGGGCCCCTCGAACGGTTGCTGCCTTTCCCGTACCATCCGCACGTCACTGTGGCGCATGATGTTGCCCAGGAAAACCTGGATGAGGCCGAAACGGTGCTCAGAGATTACCGGGCCACCTTCCCTGTGGTTAGCATGGGACTTTACGAGCACGACACCAATGGAATATGGCAGCTACGGGAAGAGCTCGACTTTGGCGGCGATACTGACGAAGAACAGCAAGCGGATTCACGCCACACAGGCGGACGTTCCTCCGCTGCCAACTGAGCTGGCCAAGCTCAAACTTGAGCTGCTTCGCAAGAGGCAGGATTGGGGTCACGCCAAGCGCGCAGGTGAAGGCCTGCCGAAGAAGGCGGGTGCTTTCTTCGCCCTCTTCATGGCCAGGTTGAACACCATTCGGGCCATGCGTGCCTTCCAGCACTACACGCGCCAGCATGGGCCTCTGTTGAGTGCAGGCATCGGGTTCAACATGTTCTTCTCCGTGACGGGCCTGCTGACCACGGGCTTCGCGATCGCAGGGATTGTCCTGGGCGGCAACCCAGTGCTGGAAGACGCTGTCATCGGCAGTGTGGCTTCCGCAGCGCCTGGGCTCCTGCAGGTCAATGGCGGCGAAGGCCTGGTGGATCCGCAAACGCTCCTGAACCCCTCCGGACTCGGCTGGACAGCACTGATTGCCGCAGCCGTCACCATCTTCACCTCCCTGGGCTGGATTGCCAGCGTCAGGGAGGGGCTCCGTGGGGTAATGAACGCTGATCCGCTCATGCGCAACGGCCTCCTCCAGAAACTCATCGATGCCGGCACCCTGGTGTTGCTGGGCGTCATCCTGATCATCAGTGCAGGTGCGTCCCTGATTTTTGGAACAGCTGCCGACTGGTTCATCGCCCTGCTGAAGCTCGATGAGGCAGTGGCCGCGCCCATCGCCTCCACGGTCAAGATCGTGGTTCCCCTCCTCCTGAACTGCGCGACGGCGGCAGTACTGTTCAGGATCGCAGGCAGCCTGAAATTGGGGCGCCGCGCGTTCCTGGAGGGGGTTGTGCTCGCAGGCGTGGGGACCACTGTCCTGCAGTTCTTCAGCACCGAGCTCCTGGCCCGCTCCGGCAACAACCCGGTGCTGGCTTCCTTTGCCATCATCATCGGCCTGCTGATCTGGTTCAACCTGGTGAGCCAGGTGTATCTGGTGTCGGCGTCGTGGTCGGCCATTCGCGAGGCCGATACTGAATCGGGGGAGGCTCCGCGCAAAAAGGTCCTGGGGTCCCGCAGAGTCATTCCCCGCACCTGAGACCACCTACCCCGGGAGACGCCATGAACAATCAACTGTGGATCGGCTGCCTTCTGGGCGCTGCCGTCGGTTTGATCGTTGGCCAGCTGATCTTCAATTCACCGTTCCTGGGCATCCTCATCGGGGTTGGGTTGGGGGCCCTCGTGGGCGCAGCAGTGGGCCCCCGCCGCAGCTAGGGAGCCTGCACCAGCCCCTCCCAGGCAACGGTCCAGTCCGCGGGGAACCCCGGTGCTTGCCGTTCCGGTCCGTTGTCCCAGCCGGCCGCCATGAGGGCCACAGCGGCCAGGAGTCCGCCGTTACCGGGAAGGTACAGCGGCAATGAGTCCGTCTGCCGGTTGTGGCCGTTGGCCAGGACGGTGTTCTTCCCGGCGTCCAGGAGCAGCGCATCAACGGCGGCTTCCGGATCCTCAAGCCGCGCGGCAGTCATGGCCATCACCGGATAGTCCCAACCCCACGTGCTGCCCCAGTCCCAGTCGGCCAAGACATCGGACAGTGTGGCCCGCATGAGTGCCGGATCAATGAGGTCGGTCTGCGGAAGGACCCCGAGGGCGCACAGCATGGAGGGGTGGTCGGTGCGAATGGTGAAGGGCTCGACGTCGATCGCGGCATACACGCCGTCCACCACCCGTGGTGGGACCATGCCATCTGCTACCTCGGACCATGCCGCAACAGGTTCCAGCCCCAGCCTTTCCCGCCACTCTGACGCCGTCCGCAGGCCCCACTGCCAATACGCCAGTTCGAAGGTGGGATTGGTGACCTTGGACCGGATTGAGCCGTAGCTTTCCTGGGCCGGAATCAGGGGAGGCCCCAGTTCGAAGCCGCGCGGGCTGGGGTGGGCAAAGCCTGCCATGAAGGCGGCTGACTCGAAAACGATCTCCGCGAACTCCTCCAGCACCTCCGTGCCCGGGTTGGCCCGGTACACCAGCTCGGCGAGGTGGATGGGGTGCGGCTGCTGCCAGATCAAAAATGTCCCGATCGGGCTGGGGCTCTCGCGCCCATCCGGACCTACCTGCTTGGGCCAGCGGACGCCGTCGAAACCTTGCGCTTTGGCTGTCTGCCGCGAGGTCTCCAGCACGGTGGAGTACCACCGCAAGGACGGGAGCAGAAGTTCCACCCGGTTCCAGTGCGCAAAGTGCGCCGCATGCCACCAGTGCATTTCCAGATGGAAACGGCCACGCCACGAGTTGCACACCAGCCCTGTTTCCTGCGGCGGCAAAGACCCCGAACAGTTGATCGCGGTGAGGTACTGGGACAGCACAATCCGGCGTTCCAGCTCCTTGGCGCGCGGATCGTCGGTGGCATCGAGCTCGATCGCTCCGCCCGAGGACCAGAACGCCGCCCAGTGGGCGGCTGAGGCTTCGATGACGGTACCGGCGGGAGAAAGTTCGACGCCGTTGCCCACCTTTGCGGAGCCGGCCGGCTGCCCGGCGTGGCCGGCGGGCCTGTTGTTGCCTCGCGGGATGCAGTCGCCGTCCCCGGCGGACCGGAACTCAACACAGAAGTCCAGCACTGGTACGGCCAACGCCCCGGACGTTGCCAGGGCGATAACCACGTGGTGCTGCCCGGCTTGTTCCACCGCCAGGTCCTGTCCGGTAATGATGGCCCGATAACGGGAATCATCCAGTTCCCTGTGTGCAGTCCACACTGCAGCACCATGATGTTCGTCCAGGGGGGACGGTCCAGTGAGCGTGGTTGTGTGCGCCTCAGGCCGGGTCCAGTCCGCAGCGTCATGCCATGCCTCGGAGCCGTACGGGAAGCCAATACCCACCACCAAGCCCGCCGCAAGGGCAGTGGACTCGATGCGAAAGCCGAGCTCATCCCGGTCCGGGTGGCACGCCGTCGTGACTTTAACGGGGTGACCGGCAAGTGTGAACCGGCTGATGACCGAGCCCGTCCAGAGGTCCAGCGTTTGTTCCGTCTGAACAATGTCTGCCGGCTCGAGGGGACGTTCACCTCGATGGTCCCTCCACCGGAATCCGATGCGTCCCAGGTCCAGCCGGTGGGCATTGGCCCGGAGCCAGGTTTCGGCCAGGGAGGTGTCCGTTTCGCGATCGTTCACAATCTCACCCACCATGTCCACGTAGGGGACAGGGCCGCGGGGTGAATCGTAGAGGACGGTCGAGCCGGCGAGGTCGTAAGGGTGGGGCGGGGGTACAGAGTGCCAACCCCATTGGGCCTGGGTCCCCAGGAGTGTTCCTGGCGGCAGTTCATCGCGTGCCCCCACTGGATAGTGCTCGGGCAATGATTGGAGCCCGGTGAGGTCTATGGTGAAGGCGAACTCGCCGTTGCCCACGGAGACGGGACTGCGTGGATCCAGTTGGTCCTGGCGGACGTTGTGCCGCCGGACCAGTGCCTTGCGATCGATGGGAGGGGATGGAGGGGTCATGTCAGCCTTTCGGGAGGGTCGGTGCCGGCAAGTGTGACGGTGTGTTCGAGTTCCTTGAGCGGGAAGAACGCAGCCCGTTCAAAGGGCGTCTTGTTGGGCTGGTGGAGCGTCAGGAACAGGCTGCCATCCAGGTATCGGCCGATCATTCCGTGGCCCCCATCAGTGCTCCAGAGCGGTTCTGCTTCCTGGACCCATGGCCCCTGCACTGTTCCGGATTCGCTGCGGGCAATGCCCATGGCATAACCGTCATCGCCAAAGCTGGACCAAAGCATGATGAGGTTGCCGCTGCTGAGCCTGAAGAGGAACGGACCGTCGGTGACGAAAACAGGGAATTCCCGGTCACGGACGGAGGGAACATCGAGGGCGCGCGCCCATGGCGCCTCCGAGGCACTGAAGAGGAAAACAGGAACGCCCACGGCATTCCGGAGGTCGGCGCTGAGTCGCTGGGCCATCATGGCGCCATCGTGCACCTGCTTCCATTCGTGGCAGAAAATGATCCACGGTGTTCCTTCTGCATCCAAGTGAAGGGTGCCATCCAGGCATTGCCAGTTTGCGGGAGTGACAGGGCCCTCGCTCCACGGTTCATAGGGTCCCTCAGGTTTATCAGCGGCAAGAATCTGGGTTCCACGGAGGCGGCCGGGGCCGATGAATGTCGCGAACATGTAGTAGCGCCGTTGGTATTCGTGGACCTCCGGAGCCCAGTACTGCTCCTGGCTCCAGAAGCCTGGTGGGGGCCTGAAGGCTTCGAAGGGGCCGTCCCACGTGGTCAGGTCGCTGCTCCTGTAGCAGTCGAATCCGGTGGCTTGGCCGGACCAGATGTTCTTATCCGTGCTGCCGAAGAGCAGGTAGTTTCCGGTGGCCGGTTGGGTCAGCACAAAGGGGTCCCGGAGTTGGATCCGGTCCAGGGGCAGGGGCGGCACGGCATTCTCCTTGACTGGCCTAAATAGTTCATATCCCAAACTATTGACGAATATACACGGTCTTGATACGTTTCAGGAACCGTTTTCTGAGCCTGAAAGAAGCTTACCCAATGACGCGTAAATCCCTCCGGCATCTCCGGAAATCCATAGCTTTCGTCGCGGCTGTCAGCATGCTTGGCCTCACGGCAGCATGTTCCAGTCCCTCCTCCAACCAGCCCGAAGACGGGCCGGTGGAGATCCGTTTCTCATGGTGGGGAAACGCCACCCGTGCGGATCTGACCAACAAGGCCATCAAGGAGTTCGAGGCCGCCAACCCTAATATCAAGGTCAAGCCGGAGTACGGCGACATCGGGGGTTACTTCGACAAACTGGCCACCCAGGTTGCGGCCAACGACGCCCCGGATGTCATCACCATGGGTGGTGCCTACCCAGCTGAGTACGCCAACCGCGGCGCCCTTCTGGACCTGTCCAAGGTGCAGGGTTCGCTGGATCTTTCCAAGATGGACCAGGGAGCCTTGGAAAACGGGCAGGTCCAAGGCAAGCAGTACGGCGTCTCCACCGGCGCCAACGCCCTGGCCATAGTAGTGAACCCTGCCGTGTTCCAGGCCGCGGGTGTCGCCCTGCCGGACGACGACTCCTGGTCCTGGGATGACTTTGCCAAGACCGCTGGGGACATCACAGCCAAGAGCCCCAAGGGAACCTACGGCACCGCTACCGTCCTGACGCACGATTCCCTGGATGCTTTCGCCCGCCAGCGCGGCAAGTCCCTCTACACGCAGGAGGGACAGCTTGGCCTGGACAAGGAAACCGTGCAGGACTACTTCGACTTCTCCCTGAAGCTCAGTGAATCGGGCGCTGCCCCCAGCGCTTCGGAGACCGTTGAGAAACTGAACGTCAGCACCGAGCAAACACTCATGGGCATGGGCCAGGCCGGCATGATGCTGACATGGACCAACTCACTGACTGCCCTCAGCAAAGCCTCAGGGGCAGAATTGAAGCTGCTCAAGCTCCCGGGGGAGAAGCCCACGCCCGGAATCTGGCTCCAGTCCTCGCAGTTCTACACCATCTCAGCCCGGAGCAAGCACACAGATGCTGCCGCCAAGCTGGTCAGCTTCCTCATCAACAATGAGGCCGCTGCGAAGATCATCCAGAGCGACCGCGGCGTGCCCAGCAACTCCGGCATGCGCACGGCCATCCAGGACCTCCTGACACCGCAGGGCAAGGCCGAAGCCGCCTACATCGACCAGATCGGCAAGATGGACTTCGCTCCAACCTTCATTGGTCCTACGGGATCCACGGCGGTCTCCGAGATCACCGCCCGCATCAACACCGAGGTTCTGTTCAAGAGGCTGAGCCCGGAGAAGGCGGCCGAGCAATGGCTTAGCGAGAGCAAAGCCGCCATAGGCAAGTAGGCAAGAGCAACGCGGGGTCACTTATGGCCACTTTTGAAGCGGTTTAGGGGCCACAACTGACCCCGCGTTGCTTTTAGCTAGACGGCGTTGGCGACTTCCAGGTACGGGTCCGCCCATGCACTGATGATGCGGGCCACCCGTGCTGCCTGGCCCTTGCCGGTCAGCAGATGCTCACTGCCCTCAAGGGAGATGAAACTCCGGGGGTGCCGGGCGGTGCGGAAGATTTCGCTGGCGTTGTCTATTCCCACGGTGTTGTCGGTGGGGGAGTGCATCACCATCAGGGGCTTGTGGAGGGTTCGGATGCAGTCGCGCAGATCAGCGCGTTCCACGTCCTCCACAAAGTGGCGGCGGACCTCCATGGGACGGCCGCCAAGGTCCACCACCGCGCTGCCGTCGCGCAGGATGTCTTCCATCTCGGTATCGAACATGTGCTCAACATGCTTGGGCTCGTACGGTGCCGCAACAGTCACCACGGCGTTCAGGCCGGGAATGTCGCGGGCTGCGGCGAGCACTGCCGCACCGCCGAACGAGTGGCCCACCAGCAAGGAAATTGCCCGGCCTTGTTCCCGCATGAACTCCGCGGCCAGGATGGTATCGGCCACTTTGACGCTGAAGGACCCTGCCGACCATTCGCCAGCGGATCCACCCAGGCCGAGGTTGTCGAAACGCAGCATCCCCACGCCCTGCTCCGCAAGCCCCTTGCAGATGCGCGAAGCCGCGGGGCTGTCTTTGCCAAGGGTCAGGCCATGTGAGTACAGGCCCCAGCCGCGGATGGGCCCCTCGGGCACGTCCACGATGCCCGCCAGGGCGTCGCCGGTACTACCCGTGAAGCTGATCTTTTCAGAGCGTGACACGCTGATCTCCTTGCGTTGCGGAGCCGGTTGCGGCAGTTGATTAACGACGACGGCGCCCCTCACCATCAGTGGTGAGTGGCGCCGTCGTCGTGTGTTCTTGTGGTGAAACGCGAACTAGATCTTGCGGGACAGGATGGCCTGCTTGACCTCTGCGATTGCCTGGGTCACCTGGATGCCACGCGGGCAGGCTTCCGAGCAGTTGAAGGTGGTGCGGCAACGCCACACGCCCTCTTTGTCGTTGAGGATCTCAAGGCGCATGTCGCCGGCGTCATCACGGGAATCGAAAATGAAGCGGTGGGCGTTGACGATCGCCGCAGGACCAAAGTACTGGCCATCGGTCCAGAAGACCGGGCAGGACGAGGTGCAGGCGGCGCACAGGATGCACTTGGTGGTGTCGTCAAAGCGCTCACGGTCCTCAACGGACTGCAGGCGTTCCTTGGTGGGCTCGTGGCCCTTGTTGATCAGGAACGGCATGACTTCGCGGAAGGACTGGAAGAAGGGCTCCATATCCACGATCAGGTCCTTCTCCACAGGGAGGCCCTTGATCGGCTCGACGGTGATGGGCTTGGTGGTGTCCAGGTCCTTCAGCAGCGTCTTGCAGGCGAGGCGGTTGCGGCCGTTGATGCGCATGGCATCGGAACCACACACGCCGTGGGCGCAGGAGCGGCGGAAGGAAACGCTGCCGTCGATCTCCCACTTGACCTTGTGGAGGGCATCCAGCACACGGTCCGTGCCGTACATGGTCAGCTTGTAGTCGTCCCAACGTGCTTCGTCCGAGATTTCGGGATCGTAGCGGCGCACGCGAAGCGTGATGTGGAACGTCGGAATTTCACCGTCACCGGCAACACTTGCCGGGAGCTCGATCTTGGAAGCGGGCTCTGCCATTTCGGTCGTCATTAGTACTTACGCTCCATCGGCTCGTAACGGGTGAAGATGACGGGTTTCGTCTCAAGACGGATGCCCGCGACGGATTCCGCTGAGGAATCGACGGTGACGGAAGTGTCCAGGTAAGCCATGGAGTGCTTCATGAACTTTTCGTCGTTGCGGTCCGGGAAGTCCTCGCGGTAGTGACCGCCGCGCGACTCTTCACGGTGCAGTGCACCTACGGTCATGACCTTGGCCATGTCCAGGAGGAAGCCCAGTTCCACGGCTTCCAGGAGGTCCAGGTTGAAGCGCTTGCCCTTGTCCTGAACGGTAACGTGCTTGTACCGCTCTTCGAAGGAAGCGATGTCGCGAAGGACCTGCTCCAGGGATTCCTTGGTGCGGAACACCTGCATGTTGGCATCCATGGTGTCCTGCAGTTCCTTGCGGATCTGTGCCACACGCTCGGTACCGTTGCCGGTAAGGAGCCCGTTCAGGATGCCACGGGTCATTGCCTCGGGGTCCTCCGGCAGCTCGACGTAGTCGGCGGTCTTGGAGTACTCCGCAGCGGCGATGCCGGCGCGCTTGCCGAACACGTTGATGTCCAGGAGCGAGTTGGTGCCCAGGCGGTTGGAGCCGTGGACGGAAACGCAGGCGACCTCACCGGCGGCGTAGAGGCCCGGCACGATCGTGTCGTTGTCCTGCAGCACTTCAGTGGTGATGTTGGTGGGGATGCCACCCATGGCGTAGTGCGCCGTGGGGAACACCGGAACAGGATCCGTGAACGGTTCCACACCCAGGTAGGTGCGGGCGAACTCGGTGATGTCCGGAAGCTTGGCTTCGATGTGCGCCGGCTCAAGGTGGGTCAGGTCCAGGAGGACGTAATCCTTGTTCGGACCACAACCGCGGCCTTCACGCACCTCGTTGGCCATGGCGCGGGCCACGATGTCGCGGGGTGCGAGGTCCTTGATGGTGGGGGCGTAGCGCTCCATGAAGCGCTCACCTTCGGAGTTACGCAGGATGGCACCTTCACCACGCGCACCCTCGGTAAGGAGGATGCCCAGGCCGGCGAGGCCGGTCGGGTGGAACTGGAAGAACTCCATGTCTTCCAGGGGGATGCCGCGGCGGAACGCGATGCCCATGCCGTCACCCGTGAGGGTGTGGGCGTTGGAGGTGGTCTTGAAGACCTTGCCGGCGCCACCGGAAGCGAACACCACCGACTTGGCCTGGAAGACGTGGAGCTCACCGGAGGCGAGGTCGTAGGAGACCACACCGGCAACGCGCTTTTGCTTGTACGGGGTTCCGTCTTCGCGCACTGCGTCTTCTTCGACGATCAGCAGGTCCAGGACGTAGTACTCGTTGTAGAACTCAACGTTGTGCTTGACGCAGTTTTGGTACAGCGTCTGCAGGATCATGTGGCCTGTGCGGTCGGCTGCATAGCAAGCACGGCGGACGGGGGCCTTGCCGTGGTCGCGGGTGTGGCCACCGAAGCGGCGCTGGTCAATGCGGCCTTCGGGCGTGCGGTTGAACGGCAGGCCCATCTTCTCCAGGTCCAGCACGGCGTCGATGGCTTCTTTCGCCATGACCTCGGCTGCGTCCTGGTCAACCAGGTAGTCGCCACCCTTGATGGTGTCAAAGGTGTGCCATTCCCAGTTGTCTTCTTCGACGTTGGCCAGTGCTGCACACATGCCACCCTGGGCTGCACCTGTGTGCGAGCGGGTGGGGTAGAGCTTGGTCAGTACCGCGGTGCGTGCGCGCTGACCGGACTCGATCGCGGCGCGCATGCCGGCGCCACCTGCACCGACAATGACGACGTCGTACTTATGGACCTGCATACCAGATGCTCTCTCTTTCAAAAATTCAGATGGTCGGCGGAGGCTGCTCCGCTACGTCAGGCGAACCGGTTGGCTCGGGAGAGCAACCGGCAGCGCCGCTACGGTGCCGGGCAGAATCCGCCAGGAAGCTGAACGCCGTCGACGACGGGGCACGGGTTGAAGGTGAAGATCACCAGCGTGCCAAGGATGATGATGACCAGGGTGGCCGCGTAGAGGACCATCTTGAGCCAGAAGCGCGTGGAATCCTTCTCGGCGTAGTCGTTGATGATGGTGCGGACGCCGTTGGTACCGTGCAGCATGGCAAGCCACAGCATGGCCAGGTCCCAGAACTGCCAGAACGGATCTGCCCACTTGCCGGCAACGAAGCCGAAGTCGATCGCGTGGATGCCTTCGCCTACCAGCAGGTTCACGAAGAGGTGGCCGAAGATCAGCACCACGAGGACGATGCCGGAGAGGCGCATGAAGAGCCAGGCGATCATCTCGAAGTTGCCACGGCTGGAGCCGGTGCGGTTGTACTTCGGTGCGATCTTTCCGGATCCGATTTTTCCGCTGCGCGGAGATTCGATGGTTGTCATGGCTTAGTGGCCTCCCAGCGCGAGGGAAAGGTGGCGGATGGCGAAGCCGGCGAACGTGACCAGCCACAGCGCAAGCACGACCCACAGCATTTGGCGCTGGTACTTGGCGCCCTTTTTCCAGAAGTCGATGGCAATCACGCGCAGGCCGTTGAAGGCGTGGAAGATGATCGCAGCGACCAGGCCCGTTTCCCCCAGGGCCATGAGGGGGTTCTTGTAAGCACCAATGACGGCCGTGTAGGCCTCGGGGGACACGCGCACCAATGAGGTGTCCAGCACATGGACCAACAAGAAGAAAAAGATCACTACACCGGTAATACGATGTCCAACCCAGGACCACATGCCTTCACGGCCGCGGTACAAGGTGCCAGCTGGTTTTGTCGGCACTGATTAAACCTTCCTGCAACACAGCGGCGCTGGCATGGGATCCACGCAAGGGGAACGCCTGCTGCGAGAGCACTCGTAGCTCACGCCTAAATCTAGGCTTCGCTCACAGCATATTCAATTTAGGACGGGCTTCTCTCCTTGTTAAATCCATGTTTCGTGCCAGTATTCAGGCAATTTTCACCACTTCCTGAGACGAATGCCACATGCGTGGCGCGCTGCAGGGCTTCGCGCCTGCGTCGGATAAAGTGTTGCGGTGAGTACAGAAGACGCAAAATACCCGGAATCGCCCATGAACCGCTTCCATGCGGTTATTCCGGCCGGCGGTGTGGGGACCCGGTTGTGGCCACTCTCGCGGGCCGCAGCGCCCAAGTTCCTTCATGACCTGACAGGTTCCGGCAGCACCTTGCTGAGGGCCACCTATGACCGCCTGGAGCCGCTGGCCGGCGAACGGGTATTGGTTGTCACCGGTGTTGCCCACCGCGCCGCAGTCTGCCGCCAGCTCCCTGAAGTGGGCGACGACGAACTGGTGCTCGAGAGTGAACCCAAGGACTCCGGTGCCGCGATCGGTCTTGCCGCTGCCATCCTCTACCGCCGTGACCCGGAGACCATCATGGGCTCCTTTGCGGCAGACCAGGTCATCAGTCCGGACGATCTTTTCCAGGAAACCGTGCGCGAGGCCATCTATACCGCCGCAATGGGAAAAATCGTCACCATCGGCATCAAGCCCACGCACCCTTCCACCGGCTTCGGCTACATCCGCTCCGGTGCTGCCCTCCACGTCGAAGGCGCGCCGAATGCGCTGGCCGTTGCGGAGTTCGTTGAGAAGCCAAGCCAGGAAGTAGCCAACAAGTACGTCGAAGCCGGCGACTACGTCTGGAACGCGGGCATGTTCGTGGCTCCCGTGGCGCTCATGCTCAAGCACCTTGAAGCCAACCAGCCTGAACTGTTCAAGGGCCTCCAGGAGATCGCGGAGGCCTGGGATACGCCGCAGCGTGCCGAAGTGACCGCCCGGGTTTGGCCTACGCTGCCCAAGATTGCCATTGACTACGCCGTTGCCGAGCCCGCAGCGGCAGCCGGCGATGTCGCCGTCGTGCCCGGTACTTTCCGGTGGGACGACGTCGGCGACTTTGCCGCGATCGGCCGCCTGAACAACGCCGGCGATGTTGACGAAGTGACCGTGCTTGGTGAAGGCGCCCGTGTGTTCGCGGAAAATGCCAGCGGCGTGGTGGTCTCCGATACCAAACGCGTCATTGCACTGATCGGCATCAAGGATGTGGTCATCGTGGACACCCCGGACGCGCTCCTGGTCACCACCAAAGAGCACGCGCAACTGGTCAAGGGCACTGTTGATGCCCTCAAGGCCAGCGGCGATACGGACGTGCTGTAACCACCCTCCTTATACCGTGAGCCACCTCTTTGGTTGTCCTGCGCCTGAACGCAGCGTAACCAAGAGGTGGCTTTCGTTCTTCGGAGCCGTGGCATGGCTAGAGTTGTGACGTGCGCAATTACACGACTGAAACCGAGCCAGCTCCCGTTGTGAGTCCTTGGGTGGATGAACTCCTTCCCGGACTCATCGAATTCCGGCGTGACCTCCATGCGCACCCTGAGCTTTCCTTCAAGGAATTCCGCACCACGGACAAGCTCGTGGAGCGGCTTGAGGCCGCCGGGCTGAAGCCCAGGCGCCTTGAGGAGACCGGCCTGACCGTTGACGTGGGTGAAGGCCCCATCGCCACCGCCCTTCGTGGTGACATTGACGCACTGCCGATCATTGAGGAAACCGGCTTGCCGTTCGCCTCGAAGAACCATGGTGTGACCCATGCTTGCGGGCACGATGTCCATACCACTGCCATGCTTGGCATCGCTTTGACGCTGCAGCGGATGCACAAGAACAACCCGCTCGGCGGCACGGTCCGGATCATCTTCCAGCCGGCCGAGGAAACCATGCCCGGCGGAGCGCTGGCCTGCATCGAGCAGGGAGTGCTGGAAGGCGTGCCGCGTATCCTGGCGCTGCATTGCGATCCGCGGATCAACGTAGGCCAGATCGGCACCCGCATCGGGGCCATCACCTCGGCGTCGGACACCATCAAGATTGAGCTTTCCGGCCGGGGAGGGCACACCTCCAGGCCGCACCTGACCGAGGACCTTGTGTTCGCCTTGGCTCAAATCGCGGTGAATGTGCCGGCAGTCCTTTCCCGCCGCGTGGACGTCCGCAGTGGCGTGTCGGTGGTTTGGGGCCAGATTTCTGCAGGTTCGGCACCGAACGCCATTCCGGGAACCGGCTACATGGCCGGCACCATGCGTTGCCTGGACCGCGACGCCTGGCACAGTGCGGGGGAGTTGCTGGACGACGTCGTCAGGCAGGTTGCCGCGCCCTACGGCGTGGATGTCCATCTGGAACACACCCGTGGCGTGCCTCCCGTGGTGAACTCCGAGCACGAGACTGCCCTCATTGAAGCCTCTGCCCGCGCCGAGCTGGGGGAGAATGCGGTGGTCCTCACGCCGCAGTCCATGGGTGGCGAGGACTTTGCCTGGTTCCTGGCGGACCTTCCCGGTGCCATGATGCGCCTGGGTACCCACACCCCGGGCGGCGAAGAGTACGATCTCCACCGCGGTGACTTCATTGTTGATGAACGCGCCCTCGGCTACGCCATCCGCGTGCTGACCGCAGCTGCCCTGCGAACCATCCGCGACCTCGAACAGTAAACCCACCTGAGTCGCAGTTAAGCGCGTTTCGACCTGTCAGAACGCGCTAACTGCGACTCAGTTGGGTACTTTAGGGGGAGATGAGTTGTGCGCAATTGAATTGTGCACTATCGTTTAATCCATGAGTGATGCACCCCGCCTCCGCCACCAGGTCTGCTTTGCGCTGTACTCGGCGTCCAAGGCGGCGACGGCGGTCTACCGCCCCGTGCTGGATGACCTCGGCCTAACCTACCCGCAGTACCTGGTGATGCTGGTCCTCTGGGAGCAGGAGCCCCGGAGCGTCCGCGACCTTGGTGCCGAACTCGGCCTGGATTCAGGAACGTTGTCACCCCTCCTGAAGCGCCTTGAGGGCCTGGGCCTGGTGGAACGCCGCCGCTCGGCCGAAGACGAGCGCCGCGTGGACGTTGTCCTGACCGACGCCGGGACCGCCTTGAGCGCCCGTGCCCAGGCCGTTCCCCAGCGCCTCGCCGACGCGGCAGGCCTTTCTGCCGACGAAATCGAACAGCTCCACGCCACGCTCGGCAAACTCACCACGGCCTTGAACAGCTCACTCTGACGAACTCCCGCTCCCGGAAAATCCCGGAACATCCATTCCCGAAGAGAAACGGAAACACCATGAAGACTCTCTACACTGCCGAGGCACTGGCCTCCGGCGAAGGCCGCGATGGCAACGCCCGCACCAATGACGGCAAGCTGGATGTAGCACTGGCCAGCCCCGTGGAGCTCGGCGGCAACGGTGAAGGAACCAACCCGGAGCAGCTCTTTGCTGCCGGCTACGCGGCATGCTTCCACTCCGCCCTGCGCCTGGTGGGCCGCAAGGAACGCGTTGACCTCAGCGACTCCGCAGTGGCTGCCAAGATCCACTTCGGCGCCCTGACGGACAGTGAAGGTTACGGCCTGGCTGCCGAACTCGAGATTGCCCTGCCCGCGCTGGACCGCAGCACCGCTGAAGAGCTGATGGCCAAAGCGCACCAGATCTGCCCTTACTCCAATGCAACCCGCGGCAACATGGCCGTAGACCTCAAGCTCGTGGAGTTCGCAGCATGAGCGCCGTAACTGAAACCCGCGAAATCCAGCTGGCCTCCCGCCCGGTGGGACGCCCGGCCCAGGAGAACTTCCGGCTGGCAGCGGCACCGCTCCCGGAGCTCGCCGAGGGACAGGTTTTGGTGAAGAACCAGTTCATGTCCGTGGATCCGTACATGCGTGGCCGCATGAACGACGTCAAGTCCTACTCCGCGCCGTTCCGTCTGGATGCAGCGCTCGACGGCGGTGCGGTAGGTGAGGTGATCGCGTCCCGTTCGGACGCGCACAAGGTGGGTGACGTCGTCGTGCATCAACTGGGCTGGCGCGAGCACGCTGTAGTGGACGCCGCGGCAACTACTCCCGTCCCGTCGGGGCTGGCCCCGACGTCTGCCTTCCTGGGTGCGCTGGGCATGACCGGCCTGACTGCTTACGCGGGGCTGCTGAAGGTCGCAGAGTTCAAGGAAGGCGACGTCGTGTTCGTCTCCGGAGCCGCTGGGGCCGTCGGTTCCATGGTGGGCCAGATCGCCAAAGCCATGGGTGCATCAAAGGTGATCGGCAGTGCGGGATCCCCGGAGAAGGTTGCCCGGTTGCTGGAGCTCGGTTTTGATGCCGCCTTCAACTACAACGACGCTCCGGTGCTGGACCAGCTCAAGGATGCGGCAGGGGAGCGCGGCATCGATGTCTACTTCGACAACGTTGGCGGAGAACACCTGGAAGCAGCCCTGGCAACCCTGACAGTGGGCGGCCGTGTGGCCATGTGCGGTGCCATTGCACAGTACAACTCCACCGAGCCCCCGGTCGCGCCCCGGAACCTTGCCGTGGCCATCGGCAAGCAGCTCACCCTGCGTGGGTTCCTGGTGGGCGGCCAGCGTCAACACGCCCCCGAATTCGCGCAGAGGATGGCAGGATGGCTGGCCGATGGGTCCGTCAGCTATGACGAGACAATCGTTGACGGACTGGAAAACGCACCGCAGGCCTTCATTGACCTGCTGGACGGGGCGAACACCGGGAAGATGCTGGTCCGCCTTTAATCCACAGGTGAATCACATGTGACTTGCACACCCGGCTACTGCTTGGTAACAAAAGGTCAACAATCTGACCTGGAGGGATCATTTGTGGTAGCTGGGTGTGTTCCAGGCCACTAGTGTTGGTGACATCAATGCGCTTCGGCGCAGCTGCGAGCATCAGTGAAAACAGAATTTCTGCCTCAGGTATAGGAAACGGACACTCATTGACCATCCGTCGTAGCGCCAATCACTTTCTTCCTGGAGGAAAATTGAAGAAACCACTGCGTGCCACCCTGAAGCGCGGTTCAATGGCCGGTGTTGCCACCCTCGGCGCAGCAGCGCTCCTGCTGACCAGTTGTGGACAGGCCCCCGATGCTGGCTCCGGCACCGCCACCAAGAGTGACTTCCTTGGATGCATCGTCTCGGACTCCGGTGGATTCGATGACCAGTCCTTCAACCAGTCCTCATTCGAAGGCCTCAAGAAGGCTGAGACAGACTTGGGCATCACCGTGAAGTCGGCCGAATCCAAGGCCAACAGCGACTTCGAGACGAACCTCAACGGCATGGTCTCCGCAGGCTGCAACCTCACGGTTACGGTCGGCTTCCTCCTCGGCGACGCCACCAAGGCTGCCGCCGCTGCGAACGCCGACAAGCACTTCGCGATTATCGACTACTCGTACGAAACCCCCATCACCAACGTGAAGCCGATCGTCTATGACACGGCACAAGCGGCCTACCTGGCAGGCTACGCAGCTGCGGCCACGTCCAAGACCGGCAAGGTGGGTACCTTCGGCGGCATCAAGATCCCCACGGTCACCATCTTCATGGACGGCTTCTACGACGGTGTCCAGGCCTACAACAAGGCCAAGAACAAGACCGTCCAGGTTGTCGGCTGGGACAAGAACACCCAGGACGGCTCATTCACGGGTGACTTCGAGAAGCAGGACACCGGCAAGCAGGTCACCATCAACCTGCTGGACCAGGGCGCGGACATCATCATGCCCGTGGCCGGACCGGTTGGTAAGGGTGCAGGCGCTGCGCTGAAGGAAGCCAAGGCCTCAGGCAAGGACGTCAAGCTCATCTGGGTTGACTCCGACGGCTACCTCACCGCCCCCGAATACAAGGACCTCATGCTGACCTCCGTGGTCAAGCAGATGGGCGAGGCCGTTGAAACCGTGGTGAAGGATGACAAGGACGGCAAGTTCACCAACGAGGCCTATGTTGGCACGTTGGAAAACGATGGCGTTGCGATTGCTCCGTTCCATGACCTTGACTCGGCCGTGACCGCAGAAACCAAGTCCGAACTCGATGCCCTGAAGGCAGACATCGTCTCCGGCAAGCTGGTTGTCGAATCGGCAGCGAGCCCCAAGAAGTAAATCAATTCCTGGACGCGCCGCCAGTACCGAGCCCCGGTACTGGCGGCGCGTTTTTGCCCTGACTACGCTGGGCCTCAAAGCCAGTGGCTTTGGAGCAGTACAGCTGTCCCTCGGACTCACAGAACGGTGGGAGTTGTGAAACTCGAATTGAAGGGGATCTCGAAAGCCTTCGGGACCTTCTACGCCAACCAAGACATCGACCTCGTCGTCGAATCCGGCCAGATCCATTGCCTCCTGGGCGAAAATGGTGCCGGTAAATCAACCCTGATGAACGTGCTGTACGGGCTGTATGAGCCCACAGCAGGCCAGATCCTGGTGGATGACCAACCGGTCAACTTCCGTGGACCTGGCGACGCCATGGCAGCAGGTATTGGCATGGTGCACCAGCACTTCATGCTGGTTCCCGTTTTCACGGTGGCAGAAAACGTGGCGCTCGGCGCAGAACCCACCACTTTTGGCGGTGTGCTGAGCATGGAAGAAACCCGGAAGAAAATCCGGGAGATTTCCGATCAATACGGCTTCGACGTCGATCCCGACGCCCTCGTGGAGGACCTCCCCGTGGGCGTCCAGCAGCGCGTCGAAATCATCAAGGCGCTGGTCCGCGAAGCCAAAGTCCTGATCCTGGACGAACCCACGGCTGTGCTGACACCCCAGGAAACCGATGAACTCCTGGACATCATGCGCCAGCTCAAGGCCGGCGGCACCTCCATTGTGTTCATTTCGCACAAGCTGCGGGAAGTGAAAGCTGTCTCCGACGTCATTACCGTGGTCCGCCGCGGCAAAGTGGTGGGCGATGCACCTCCTACGGCATCGGCCACTGAACTGGCATCGATGATGGTGGGCCGTCCCGTCAGCTTGAGCCTGAACAAGGCCCCGGCGCAACCGAAGGACACCACGTTCGTCGTGGAGAACCTGACGGTCCGGGCAGCCAACGGCACCAACGTGGTGGACGGGATCAGCTTCGGAATCGCCCAAGGCGAGATCCTCGCCGTCGCCGGTGTACAAGGCAACGGCCAGACGGAGCTCACCGAAGCGATCCTCGGAATCCAGGACCATGTCACTGGTTCGGTGACGCTGGATGGCAAGGAGCTGCTGGGGCTTTCCGTCAAGGAAGTCCTGCGCTCCGGCGTTGGGTTCGTGCCCGAGGACCGCTCGGTGGACGGGCTGGTTGGTCCCTTCTCCGTAGCTGAGAACCTGGTCCTGGACCTCTATGACCAAGCACCGTTTGCCAGCGGTATCAGCATGAAACCTGCAAAGGTCTCCGAGCACGCAAAGACCAAAATCGAGGAGTTCGACATCCGGACGCCCTCCGCGGCCTCGGCTGCCGGAACATTGTCCGGCGGCAACCAGCAAAAAGTGGTCATGGCCAGGGAGCTATCCCGGCCCCTGCGGTTGTTTATTGCCAGCCAGCCCACACGCGGCGTGGACGTCGGTTCCATCGAATTCCTGCACAAACGGATCGTTGCCGAACGCGATGTTGGAACACCGGTCATGATTGTTTCCACCGAGCTCGATGAAGTCATTGAACTCGCAGACCGGATTGCCGTGCTGTACAAGGGCAAGCTCGTCGGTATTGTCCCCGGCGGGACGTCACGGGACACGCTCGGATTGATGATGGCCGGAGTCGGCCCTGAAGGAGGCTCCGATGACTGAGAACGATCAGTCCAACAACGAGCAAACACCCACTGGATCTTCAGCGGACCAGTCCGCAGTGGACCAGTCCTCAACGGATCTCCGCGCGGCGGAGGTCTCCCTGGACACCGCAGGAGGAACGCTGGAACCCTCCATTGTTCCTGTTTCATCCCAAAGCGGGGACCCTGGCCACCAGCAGGGCAGCGTCCTGCGCCGGATCGTCATGGGCAACGGTTTTGTCTCTGTCCTGGCGGTCCTGGTTGCCCTGTTCCTGGGCGGCCTGTTGATCGCCAGCACCGATACCCAGGTAGCCAAAACCGCAGGTTATCTCTTTGCCCGGCCCACGGACTTCCTCAATGCGTTGTGGGCGGCCATGACCGAGAGCTACGTTGCGCTCTTCCAAGGCTCCGTCTTCAGCGCACGTGAGGGATTCAAGCCCTTGCTCGAGACCATGACCGTGGCAACGCCCCTGATCTGCGCCGGCCTTGGAGTGGCCCTGGCCTTCCGTGCAGGGCTGTTCAACATTGGTGCGCAAGGCCAGATCATCATCAGTGCCACGCTGGCGGCCTATGTCGGTTTCACCTGGCACCTGCCGTTCGGCCTGCACCTGCTGGTGGTCATCATCATGGGTGTCCTGGGTGGCGCCGTGTGGGGCGGGATCGTCGGCATCCTCAAAGCCCGGACCGGGGCGCATGAGGTCATCGTGACCATCATGCTGAACTACGTGGCGCTGTTCCTGTTGGACTTCCTCCTCAATACAGCTGCCTTCCGCCGTCCAGGGGACAGCAGCCCCATCTCGCCGCGCCTGGATGAGTCGGCGACATATCCGGTGCTCATCCCGGGATCCCGGCTGCACCTTGGGTTCCTGGTGGCCATCGCACTGACCTTTGGCGTGTGGTGGTTGCTGAACCGTTCCACCATCGGCTTCGAGTTCCGGGCAGTGGGGGCCAACCCCATCGCAGCCCGGACAGCCGGTGTCAACGTACCCCGCGCCACCATCCTGGTGATGGCCATGGCCGGCGCCCTCGCCGCATTTGGCGGAGTTGCCCAAGTGGCCGGCACCGAGAAAGTGCTGACCGGCGGCGTCGCCGCCCAGATCGGTTTTGACTCCATCACCGTTGCACTGCTGGGACGGAGCACGCCCTGGGGGACGTTCTTTGCCGGCCTGCTGTTTGGAGCTTTCCGTGCAGGGGCCGTGCAGATGCAGATCCAGACGGGGACGCCCATCGACATCGTGTTGGTGGTCCAGTCCCTGATCGTTCTCTTCATCGCGGCACCCCCGCTGATCAGGTCGATTTTCCGGCTTGAGCAAAAGAAGAAGAACAAGACACCGAAAGCGGCTCCCAAGGCTGCCCTCGTCAACGCCTCCGGAGGTGCCAAATGAGCGCGACAACCACCGCTCCGACGTCGGGATCAACGGCCCTGCCGGCCTTCCGGCCATCCATGAAAGTCCCGCTCTCCCTCGGCATCCTTGCCCTCATAGCCCTGGTGTTCTTCGGCTTCCTGGGCCCGGACCAGACCGCCGAAATGAAGATCAGCGACGCCGGTGACGCCGTCGCCGTTCCCGCCCTTATGATTCCCGGGCAGGTGGGCGGTGTGGTCTTTGGCATCCTGCTCCTGGCCATGGCCGCCTATTCCATCTACCTCTGGACGCAGGGGGAACGCTCACCGAAGTGGCTTCCGATCGTGTTTGCCGTGGTTTTTGTGTTCGCGTTGCTTGTCTGGATCGTGGCAGGGGCACGGCAGCCCTCCATTTCACTGGCCGGCCTGGTAGCCGGCTCGGTGACCCTGGCAGTGCCGCTGGTCTTTGGTTCGCTCTCAGGCGTGCTTTGTGAGCGTGTAGGCGTAGTAAACATCGCCATCGAGGGCCAGCTCCTGGGTGGCGCATTCACTGCTGCCCTGGTGGCCACGATGACTGGCAGCCCGTACATCGGCCTCATTGCAGCCGCTGCTGCCGGTGCCGCTGTATCCATGGTCCTGGCGGTCTTCAGCATCAAGTACCTGGTCAACCAGATCATCGTGGGCGTTGTCCTCAACGTCCTCGTGTCGGGTCTGACCGGCTTCCTCTACGGCACTTTGATGGTGCCCAACAAGGAGCAGTTCAACACCCCGGGGCGGCTTGATATCCTGCCGATCCCGCTGCTCTCGGACATCCCCATCATTGGTCCCATCCTCTTTGAGCAATCCATCGCGGGCTACCTCATGTACGTGGCTGTGGCTGTGGTGTGGTTCGGCCTGTTCAAGACCCGGTGGGGCCTGCGTGTCCGCGCTGTCGGCGAGCACCCGCAGGCTGCCGACACCCTGGGCATCAACGTCAACGCCACCCGTTTCTGGAACGTCACTTTGGGTGGTGCCATCGCCGGTATCGGCGGCGCGGTGTTCACCCTGGTGACCATCGACTCCTTCACCAAGGACATCTCCGGCGGCCGTGGCTTCATCGCCCTGGCAGCGTTGATCTTTGGCCGGTGGAACCCGATCGGCGCCTTCCTGGCATCGCTCCTGTTCGGCTTCGCGTACAACCTGCAGTCCATCCTGGGCATCATTGGTACTCCGGTTCCCAGCCAGTTCATGGCCATGCTGCCGTATCTGGTGACCATCTTCGCCGTCGCCGGTTTGGTGGGTAAGTCACGTGGACCGGCGGCCAGCGGCATACCGTACGTGAAGGGTTGACGATGCCTGCGAATGACATTGACTGGCAGGCACTGGAAGTTGCTGCCAAGCAGGCCATGCTCAACGCCTACGCCCCGTATTCGAAGTTCCCGGTGGGGGCTGCGGCCCTTACCGAGGACGGCCGGATCATCAGTGGTTGCAACGTGGAGAATGCCAGCTATGGCCTGACCCTCTGCGCCGAATGTGCCCTGGTGGGCCAGCTCCACATGACCGGGGGCGGCAGGATCGCCGCGTTCTACTGCGTGGATGGCCAAGGCAACATCCTCATGCCCTGCGGGCGTTGCCGGCAGTTGCTCTACGAATTCAGGGCGCCCGGAATGCAGCTCATGACAACTCAGGGAATCAAATCCATGGACCAGGTGCTGCCTGACGCCTTTGGTCCCGAACACCTGGAGGAAACCACGTGACCAGCACTGAAGCGTTCGACGCCGTCCAGATCATTTCCATTAAGCGGGACAAGGGCACGCTCACGCCTGAGCAGATCGACTGGACCATTGATGCCTACACCCGCGGTGTGATTGCCGAGGAACAGATGGCTGCGCTGAACATGGCCATCCTGCTGAACGGAATGGACCGCTCAGAGATCTCGCGGTGGACTTCGGCCATGATCGCCTCGGGGGAGCGGATGGACTTTTCGTCCCTGACAAGGCCCGACGGCGGCCGGAAGGCTACCAGCGACAAGCACTCCACCGGGGGAGTCGGGGACAAGATCACGCTGCCGCTGGCACCGCTGGTGGCCGTGTTCGGCGTCGCCGTTCCGCAGCTTTCGGGCCGCGGACTCGGCCACACCGGCGGAACCCTGGACAAGCTCGAGGCCATCCCCGGGTGGAGGGCCAACCTCAGCAACGACCAAATCATGGCCCAACTCCAGGACGTTGGCGCTGTCATTTGCGCCGCGGGCTCCGGGCTCGCCCCGGCGGATAAGAAGCTCTATGCCTTGCGTGACGTCACGGGCACAGTGGAAGCCATCCCGCTGATTGCTTCTTCGATCATGAGCAAGAAGATCGCTGAAGGAACGGGCTCCCTGGTGCTGGACGTCAAGGTGGGTTCGGGCGCGTTCATGAAGGACGAAGCGCGGGCCCGCGAACTGGCAGAGACCATGGTGGCCCTGGGCAAGGACGCCGGCGTACATACCGTTGCGCTGATCACGGATATGTCCACGCCCCTGGGGTTGACCGCCGGAAATGCGATCGAAGTCGAGGAATCCGTGGAGGTCCTTGCCGGCGGCGGTCCGGAAGACGTCGTCGAGTTGACTGTCCGGTTGGCCGAGGAGATGCTGGCCGGTGCCGGGATCCACGACGCCGACCCCGCGGCCGCCTTGAAGGACGGCCGTGCCATGGACGTCTGGAACCGGATGATCCAAGCGCAGGGTGGCGACCCGCGTGCCGCCCTTCCGGTGGCAAAGGAATCCGAGGTTGTCTATGCTCCTGCGGACGGTGTACTGATGGAACTGGATGCGCTGTCTGTAGGTGTGGCCGCTTGGCGCCTCGGTGCCGGGCGGGCCCGCAAGGAAGACCAGGTCCAGGCAGGGGCCGGTGTGCGGCTGCACGCCAAGCCCGGCGCCTTGGTCCGTGCGGGTGAGCCGCTCATGACGCTCCTGACGGACACCCCTGAGAAATTCGAGCGGGCAAAGGAAGCGCTCCAGGAAGCCGTGGTGATTGCACCGGAGGGTTCACGCCCGGCGCACCAGCTCATCATCGACCGCATCGCCTAGGCTTAAGTGTTCCGGGTTGTTCGCCAAGAGCAGCCCGGAACACCAGTCATCCGGCGCCATTGGGAGCCGGCTACCTTAAGGAAACCGTGCAGGCCATCAACGATTTCATCCTCGCCGCGGCCGGGCAGCCATGGGTGTTGTTCCTGGTGCTGGCTTGCTGCGTCATTGATGGCTTCTTCCCGCCCATCCCGAGTGAGTCGGTCGTGGTAGGCCTCAGCGCGGTTTCCGGAAGCAGCGGCTTGCCCAATGTATGGCTGCTGGGATTGATGGCTGCCATTGGCGCCTTTTCCGGGGACAACATCGCGTACATCATCGGCCGGCGCATCGGCATCCAGCGTTGGCGTTGGATGCGTACCCAGCGGATGCAAGGCGCCTTCCGCTGGGCCGGGAAGGAACTTCGACGCCGGTCTGCCTCGCTGATCATGGTGGCCCGGTTCATCCCCATCGGCAGGGTGGCCGTCAACCTGACGGCAGGCGCCACGCATTTCCACCATCGGCGCTTTGTTGCACTGACGGCCATGTCCGCTGTCCTGTGGGCCACGTATTCGGTGATCCTTGGCTACTTCTTTGGAGTCTGGTTCGAGGACAACCACCTTCTGGGTGCCGTCATAGCGATCGTGGTGGCCGTCATCCTGGGCATCATCATTGATCGGATCATCAGCAAGGTCCGGGGATCGGTGCCTTTGGACGGTAAGAACATACCCGGCGAAGACGCCCCGGCTCCACCCACGGTATGACGCCGGGAGCCCCGGAAGATCAGCCCCGCGGTTGACGACGGCACCATCCCGGCAGCTATAGCGTTAAGCGTGTGATCCCGAGGCTGGGGCGTAGCGAACGACGTCCCGGCCATGGGACACTAAGAGCGACTTCCGTCACAGTGTCAAGTCATATTCGCCTAGGAGCTACCGCCGCGTGGAGTTTTTGAACCAAATGCTCGAGCATGCAGCCGGGCAGCCATGGATATACCCGGTACTCCTGGTCTTCTTTTTCATTGACGGATTTGCCACCATCCTGCCCAGCGAAACAGCCATTGTGGGCCTCTCGGCGCTGTCCCTTCACAGCGGAGAACCCAACCTCTGGATCCTGGGCGCAACCGCACTGGTAGGTGCCATGGCCGGTGACAACATGGCCTACATGCTGGGCCGGAAAATTGGTCTCACCCGCTGGAAGTGGATGCGCAGGCCCAAGGTCCAGAAAATGTTTGCCTGGGCACAGTATGAGCTCGACAAGCGCGGCGCAGTCCTCATTTTCACGGCCCGGTACATCCCTTGGGGAAGGGTCGCGGTGAACTACGTTGCCGGGCAGACCGGGTTCCGCCACCGGACCTTCTTCTGGCTGGACGCCTTCGCCTGCGTCACCTGGGTTGCCTACTCGATTGGCATCGGCCTCCTTGCCGGTCAATGGGTGCATAACAACCCGCTCCTTGGAGTCGGCATCGCAGTCGCCTTCGCCGTAATTTTGGGCATCGTGGTGGACCACGCCCTGCGCTGGTGGCACAAGTACCTTGAAAAGAAGGACCTGGCCAAGGAAACTGCTGCCGGTGCCGAATCACCGGTTGCCGGTCCTGTTTCCGGTCCCACCGAAAAGGCTGTCGCCGGCGTCGACCTCTCCAAGCCGGCCAGCTAGTTGTGGCCGGCAGGTATAAGAGCAGGTAAAGAGCAGTACTGGCCAAGGCCCGGTGGGGACTAGTCTTAGTACGTGACTGAGCCCATACTTGACGCCGCCCCTGCCCTTGACTTCGACCTGAAGAGCCTGCCCAAGGTTTCCCTCCACGACCACCTGGACGGAGGCCTCCGACCCGCCACCATCATTGAGCTCGCTGCGGAGGTCGGCCACACCCTGCCCTCCACCGACCCCGTCGCGCTGGGCGAATGGTTCCGCGAATCAGCCGACTCCGGATCCCTGGTCCGTTACCTCGAAACGTTCGACCACACCATTGCCGTCATGCAGACCAAGGAAGGCCTGTTCAGGGTCGCCAAGGAGTTCGTCGAAGACCTTGCCGAGGACGGCGTGGTCTACGGTGAAGTCCGCTGGGCGCCGGAACAGCATTTGCAGAAGGGCCTGACCCTGGACGAGGTTGTTGAGGCCGTCCAGACCGGTCTCGAAGCCGGTGTTGACGCCGCTGACGAACGCGGCCGGCAGATCCAGGTGGGCCAGCTCATCACCGCCATGCGCCACGCCGACCGTGGCCAGGAAATCGCCGAGCTCGCCGTCCGCCACCGTGCCAACGGTGCTGTTGGTTTTGATATTGCCGGCGCCGAGGACGGCTTCCTGCCGTCCCGTTTCAAGGACGCCTTCACTTACCTCGCCGAAAACAACTTCCCGGCCACCGTCCATGCCGGCGAAGCAGCAGGTTTGGACAGCATCCAGTCCGCGCTGGTTGACGGCCGCGCTTTGCGCCTGGGCCATGGTGTCCGGATCGCCGAGGACATCTCGGTGGAGTTCGAAGACAACTCCGACGACGACGGCGAGGATACCGTTGGCATGGTGACCATTGGCAGCATTGCCGCCTGGGTCCGCGACCGCGGCATTGCCTTGGAAATCTGCCCTTCCTCCAACCTGCAGACCGGCGCCATTTCCGGTTTTGGTGATGGCATCGAGAGCCACCCGGTGGACATGCTTTTCCAGCTCGGTTTCAATGTCACCATCAACACCGACAACCGCCTCATGAGCGGGGTCACCCTGACCGATGAGTTGGAGCTCCTGGTGGAGACCTTCGACTACGACCTCGATGATCTCCTCGAACTGACGCTCAATGCTGCCGAGGCTGCCTTCCTGCCGTTGGACGAGCGTGAAGCCCTGGTTGAGTACATCAACGATGCCTACGCCAACCTCGGCTAAGGACTCCAACGAGCTCGAAGAGCTCATCCGGACGATCGCAGCACTTCGTGAGCACTGCCCCTGGATGGGTGCGCTGACGCACGAGTCGCTGGTGGAATACCTGATTGAGGAAGCCTACGAAGTAGTGGACTCGATCGAAGCCGGCGCTGTTGACGACGAGCTTCGCGGCGAGTTGGGCGATGTACTGCTGCAAGTAGTGCTTCACGCCCGGCTCGCCGAGGAGCGCGGCAGCTTTGATTTCGCTGCCGTAGCCCGGGGCATCAACGCCAAGATGGTCCGGCGAAACCAGCACGTGTTCAGGGCGGACGGTTCCCTGCGGGATGCTTTCCCGGCCAGCGTCGAGGAAATCATCGTCAAGTGGGACGCCGCCAAACGCGCCGAGAAGCCGGAACGGAAGGATCCCTTCGAGGGCATCCCGCCGCACCTTCCTGCCTTGGCTGCGGCCCAGAAGTCCCTGGATAGGGCAGCCCGCGCAGGGTTGGACGTTTCGGGGTTGGACATTTCAGGGTTCGATGGTGATGCGCGGTTGGCCGATCCACAAGGTGCGTTGGCCGCCGTCGGACTTCCTGCCATCCCTGCCTCGGAAGAGGCCCTGGGGGAGCTGCTGCTCGCCGTTGTCGCGGGTGCCCGGGAGCAAGGACTCGACGCCGAACGGGCCCTTCGTGCCGCTGTCCGATCGTTCCAGAGCACCAGGGCACAGCCTTCATGACGTGGGTCTTTGGAAATTGTGCCGTAACCTGAGCCACTCTCGACTACGCTAGTAGCGACGAGGACGTTGAGAATTTCCCTCCTCATTCCTGTAATTTGCCCATAAGGAGCACATCCATGGCGCTTATCGATGCCATCCACGCACGCGAGATCCTTGATTCCCGCGGAAACCCGACCGTAGAAGTTGAGGTTCTGCTCTCCGACGGCCAGATCGGCCGCGCAGCAGTTCCCTCCGGTGCCTCCACCGGCGAGCACGAGGCTGTCGAGCTTCGCGACGGCGACAAGGGCCGTTACCTCGGCAAGGGTGTCCAGAAGGCCGTCGACGCCGTTATCGACGAGATCTCCCCGGCCCTGATTGGTTTCGACGCCACCGACCAGCGCAGCATCGACCAGGCCATGATTGACCTGGACGGCACGCCCAACAAGGGCAAGCTCGGCGCCAACGCCATCCTGGGTGTCTCGCTGGCCGTTGCCAACGCTGCCGCTGCTTCTGCAGACCTGCCGCTGTACAAGTACCTGGGCGGCCCGAACGCCCACGTCCTGCCCGTTCCGCTGATGAACATCCTCAACGGCGGCTCGCACGCCGACTCCGATGTGGACATCCAGGAATTCATGATCGCCCCGATCGGTGCCGAGACCTTCTCCGAAGGCCTGCGCTGGGGCGTTGAGGTTTACCACAACCTCAAGGCTGTCCTCCAGGAAAAGGGCCTCTCCACGGGCCTCGGCGACGAAGGTGGCTTTGCCCCGAACCTGCCGTCCAACCGCGCTGCTCTGGACCTCATCCAGGAAGCCATCAAGAACGCCGGATACACCCCGGGCACGGACATCGCCCTGGCCCTGGATGTTGCCTCCTCCGAGTTCTACAAGGACGGCGCCTACCAGTTCGAAGGCAAGGCACTCTCTGCCACCGAAATGAGCGCCTACTACGCTGAACTCGTTGCAGACTACCCGCTGGTCTCCATTGAAGACCCGCTGGATGAGAACGACTGGGAAGGCTGGAAGACCCTCACCGACACCATCGGTGACAAGGTCCAGCTGGTGGGCGATGACCTCTTCGTCACCAACCCGGTCCGCCTGCAGCAGGGCATCGAGACGGCTACGGCCAACTCCCTGCTGGTCAAGGTAAACCAGATCGGCTCCCTGACCGAGACGCTCGACGCCGTTTCCCTGGCCCAGCGTTCCGGCTACACCACCATCACCTCGCACCGCTCCGGCGAAACCGAGGACACCACCATTGCTGACATCGCCGTTGCCACCAACGCGGGCCAGATCAAGACCGGTGCCCCGGCCCGCTCCGAGCGCGTTGCCAAGTACAACCAGCTGCTGCGCATCGAAGAAGAACTCGACGACGCAGCACGCTACGCCGGCCGCAGCGCGTTCCCGCGTTTCAAGGGCTAGCCTTCAGCGAAAACACGTAACCGGTGGCTATGGTGGAAAGACCATGGCCACCGGTTTCTGTTTAACGCAGTTTCTGTTTAGCGCAGTTTCTGTTTGAAGCGGGCCAGGTCAACACCAGCAAGCGCAGCAACCCGCCAGGCAAGCACCGGGCATTACAGGAGTGTCATGGCCACCCGTCGTCCAAAGGTACCCAGGGCTGACGCCTTGGGCCGGTCCAGTGCAGGCCGTTCCTCCTCCACGGCCCGCCCAGCCAGCGGAACGCCAGCCGGCGAAACCCGTCCCAGCGAAACCCGGACCAGCGCCGGCGTTCCCGGAACTGCTCCCAAAGACCCTGCTGCGGCTGCACGGACGGGCGTTTCCGGCAGCGGCGACGTCATCAAAGCCGAATTCGGTGGTGCGCGGACGACTGCCAAAACGTCGACTTCGGCAGGGGCCACCAAAGCGCCCGCCACTGGTGGCGGAACCCGCGGTCCGAAGTCTCCTGTGGCCGGAAAGACCTCCACCAAGAAGCCCACAGCGACCAATTCGAAGGCCGCGGACAAGACTTCAGGCAAGTCGTCGGACAAGTCTTCAGGCAAACAGGGCGCCAGGGCCGCAGCGGAACATGAACTGGACCCGGTTCCGGCAAAGGCGTTCTCCGGCAGGATGCTGGCACTGGCTGTGGTCATGATTGCCATCACCATCATGCTGGCCCCCACTGTGAAGGTTTTCCTGGAGAAGCGCGCCGAGATTTCGGCCTTGGAAGCCGAAATTGCGGGGCGGAAGGCGGAGCAGACGGAGCTCAACAAGCAGCTTTCCCGGTGGCAGGATCCCAACTACGTGAAGCAGCAGGCCCGGGACCGCATTAACATGGTTATGCCGGGTGAAACAGGTTACTGGGTGTTTGGGGGAGAAGAAGCCGCCGGCACGCCAGGAGGCCGCACCGGCTCCGGATCGTCTGCAAACCCGGAGAACCTGCCATGGGTGGATGCCCTCTGGGAGTCAATCAGACGATCGGCAACTGACTAGACGCGGTGCCCACCGCCGTCGTGTCCGCACTGGACACGGCACCAAGGGCAGGAAGGGTGGCAGCGCAAGTGGAAGAGAACACGGCAGCCGTGCAGCAGGAATCCCGCCGGCCATCAGCACACGATCTCGAGGTCCTGAGCCGCCAGCTCGGCCGGCCGGTCAGGGACGTCGTTGAGATCCCTGCACGGTGCGTTTGCGGCAATCCGTTGGTTGCCGCCACGGCGCCGCGGCTCAGCAACGGAACGCCATTCCCCACCACGTTCTACCTGACCCACCCGGTCATCACTTCCGCGGTGTCGCGGTTGGAAGCCGGCGGGATGATGAACGAGATGAACTCCCGACTGACCGCTGACCAGGACCTCGCAGGTGCCTACCAGGGTGCCCACGAGTCCTACCTGCAGGCGCGCAACGACATTGCCGGTCGATCCGGGACAGGTGCTGTCCCTGAAATTGACGGAATCTCCGCCGGTGGCATGCCCACCCGCGTGAAATGCCTCCACGTACTGGTGGGGCATTCCTTGGCTGCCGGGCCGGGTGTCAACCCGCTCGGAGATGAAGCGTTGGACGCCATCGCCGAGTGGTGGACCAAGGACCGTTGCTACTGCGACGGTGCGTGGGACACTTCCGGCCAGGCTCCCTCCCGGGACCTGAGCCGCCACGGGCCCCAGGGACTGCCGGAGATCGTGGGCCGGCCCGCGCCGGTGCGTCAATCCAAGACAGAAACTCCGGGCCCGCAGGAAGGGACTGCATGAGCCGCGTTGCAGCGATCGACTGCGGAACCAACTCCATCCGCCTGCTCATCGCCGATGCTTCAGCAGACGGCGCGGCGGGCCCCTTGAGGGACATCGTTCGTGAAATGCGCGTGGTTCGCCTGGGCCAAGGAGTCGATGCCACAGGTGAGCTGGCTCCGGAGGCCTTGGAACGAACGTTCGCAGCAGCACGTGAATACGCCGGACTCATCAAGGTGCACGGCGCCGGACGTGTCCGGTTCGTAGCCACGTCCGCCACCCGTGATGCCCGTAACCGCCAGGTATTTGTGGACGGCATCCGGGATCTCCTGGGAGTGGAGCCTGAAGTCATCACCGGCGACGAGGAAGCTGCGCTGTCCTTCGCCGGTGCCGGCAGCGTCCTGCCGGCCATGGGGGAGGACCCCATCCTGGTAGTGGACCTGGGAGGTGGCAGCACTGAGTTTGTCCTGGGCGACTCCACCGGCGTCATAGCGGCACGTTCGGTAGACATCGGCTGCGTCAGGCTGACTGAACGGCACCTTCGCAGCGACCCGCCCACGGCGGCGCAAATCGCCGCAGCAGAGGCCGACGTCGACGCCGCACTGGACCTGGCCATGCAGGCGGTACCGCTTGACCGCGCCACAGCTGTGGTGGGCGTTGCGGGGTCAATCACCACCGTCACCGCGCACGCGTTGGGCTTGGACAAATACCGCCCCGAACGAATCCATGGTGCGTCGTTGAGTCTGGAGACCATCAGCGATGCTTGCACCAACCTGTTGGAAATGACGCGGGATGAACGTGCTGCCTTGCCGTACATGCATCCGGGCCGTGTGGATGTCATAGGAGCCGGTGCTTTGGTTTGGCGCCGTATCCTGGAACGCCTGTCCAGTGTCTGCAGCGGCAGTGTCGGCAACAGCAGGATTGAAGCGGCCGTTGCCAGTGAGCACGACATCCTGGACGGCATCGCCCTGAGCATCAGGGACGCCGGATGACCCTGCGTTTCCGCCGCACTCTCTCCGCTGCCCTGGCTACCGCCATGGCAGGCGGGGCGTTGGCTGGTGCGTTGTTGACGGCCCCGGCTGCCAGCGCGGACGCATGGCGCGACAAGGAGTTCTGGCTAAAGGACTCCGGTGTCACCAGCGCATGGCAGGTATCCAAGGGAGCCGGAGTCAAGGTGGCCATCATTGACAGCGGCATTGACGGCAGCCACCCGGACCTGAAGGGCGCTGTAGTAGGCGGAACGGACGTTTCGGGCGCCGGAGCCCCCAACGGACAAAAGAGCATTGGTGCCAAGACCGAGCACGGCACCCTGGTAGCCACCATGTTGGCCGGCCGGGGCCACACCACTCCTACGGCCTCGCCGTCACCTACGGCGTCGGCCACACCGCCCGGGCCACCCGCCGCGGCACCGGTCGGCGGACCGGACGGAATCATCGGCGTCGCCCCTGAAGCGGAAATCCTGGCAGTCTCCACCTGGCTTGGCTCACCCAACCCGGGCGGGAAAACGGACCAGGAGCAGATTCCGGATGCCGTGCGCTGGGCCGTGGACAATGGGGCCAAGGTCATCAACATCTCCCTGGGCAGTACATCGCCGGATTGGCCGCAAAGCTGGGACGCGGCGTTCCTGTACGCGGAGCAGAAGGACGTGGTGATCGTGGCCGCTGCCGGAAACCGTGTGGGTGGCAATGTGCAGGTGGGCGCTCCGGCAACCATCCCCGGCGTGCTCACCGTGGCCGGGCTCGATGGCGAGGGGCGCGCCAGCGTTGATTCCTCGTCCCAGGGAATCAGCATCGGCGTTGCCGCTCCGGCTGAGAAACTTGTAGGTGGCATCCCGGGGGGTTCCTACGCCGAGTGGGCGGGTACCTCCGGTGCGGCGCCCATCGTCTCCGGCGTGGCGGCCCTGATCCGTTCCAAGTGGCCGGAGATGAGCGCCAACCAGGTCATCAACAGGATCGTCAGCACGGCCAAGGACGCAGGAGCTCCGGGAAAGGATCCGCTCTACGGCTACGGCATCCTCAACGCGGATGCGGCCCTGAAGGATGACGTGCCCACAGCCGGCAGTAACCCGCTGGGTTCGATCGCCGACTGGATCCGGGTCCACCGCCGTGGAGATTTCAGCGAGCCGTCCCAGGCTCCGGTAGCGAGTCCCACCAGTGCGGCACCCACACTCGCCGATCCCACCGTACCGGCCGCGAAGACTCCGGCGACGGTCGACGACGCCTTGCCCGCCGCCGTCGTGCTTGGTTTTGGAGCCTTGTTCCTTGCCTTGGTGACCGGTGCGGCGATCCAGTTGCGGAGGGTATCCAAAAACCCGCCGACAGTGCCCGAGGAGGCCGAAACGGGTGCACTTTTGAAAGTGGATCCACCCTCCCGGAAGTAGTTAGTGAAGATTTTCACAAAGTGCTGTACTCTGGACTCATGGCAACCACCCCAGAGCTCATTGACCGTCCCCGGGTTCTCGTCGTCGGCGGCGGCTACGTCGGCCTGTACGTAGCACTCAAACTGCAGAAGAAGATCGCGAACGCGGGCGGCATCGTCACCGTCGTAGATCCACTGCCGTACATGACCTACCAGCCCTTCCTCCCGGAAGTTGCAGGTGGCAACATCGAGGCACGCCACGCCGTCGTCTCCCACCGTCAGCACCTGAAGCAGACTGAGCTCATCCAGGGCCGCGTCACCAGCATCGACCACGCCAAACGGACCGCGGTCATCGCTCCGTCCGATGGCGGCGAAAACTTCGAAATCCCGTACTTCGACGTCGTGATCGCCGCCGGCGCCATCACCCGCACCTTCCCCATCAAGGGCCTCGCGGACAAGGGCATTGGCCTGAAGACCATCGAGGAAGCCGTTGCGTTGCGCAACAAGCTGCTCGAGCGCATCGAAGCCGCGTCCACCATGACCGACCCCGCAGAACGCGCCAAGGCATTGACCTTCGTAGTGGTCGGCGGCGGCTTTGCCGGCATCGAGTGCCTCACCGAAATGGAAGACCTCGCCCGCGCTGCCGTGCGTAACAACCCGCGCGTCCGCCAGGAAGAAGTCCGCTTCATCCTGGTTGAAGCCATGGGCCGCATCATGCCCGAGGTCACCGCTTCGCAGGCCGAATGGGTTGTGGAGCACCTCCGCAGCCGTGGCATCGAAGTACTCCTGAACACTTCCCTTGACAGCGCAGAGGGCAACCTGAAGCTGATCAACCTCCCGGACAAGACCCCCGCCGGCGAAGTTGAAGCAGATACCCTGGTTTGGGCTGCCGGCGTGCAGGCCAACCCGATGATCCGCTCCACCGACTTCCCGCTGGAACCGCGTGGCCGCGTCCGCGTCCTCCCTGACCTGCGCATCGCAGGCGACGAAGGCATCGTGGAGAACGCCTGGGCCGCCGGCGACATCGCCGCTGTTCCGGACCTCACGGGCAAGGGCCTGCCGGACGGCACCTGCGTCCCCAACGCCCAGCACGCACTCCGCCAGGCAAAGAAGCTCGCCAAGAACCTTTGGGCTTCCCGCTGGGACAAGCCGCTGCACGACTACAAGCACAAGAACCTTGGCGCTGTGGCCGGCTTCGGCGAGTGGAAGGGTGTTGCCAACATCAACCTGCTCGGCCGCATCGGCCTCAAGGGCGGCCTGGCCTGGCTGGCACACCGTGGCTACCACGGCATGGCCATGCCCACGGTGGAGCGCAAGTTCCGCGTGGTCTTCGGTTGGATCCTGGCCTTCTTCGCCGGCCGCGACACCACGCAGCTGATCGACCTCGACAACCCGCGCGGCGCCTTCGTGGCCGCCGCAACTCCGGCTCCCAAGCCTGCTGCCGCTCCTGCGCCGGCTGAGGCGAAGCCGGCTGCCGAGGAAGTCAAGACCCCGGTTACTGCCGACGCCAAGTAGTACACGCACGACGGCTAGTACACGCACGACGGCGGCCACCCCCTTTTCGGGAGTGGCCGCCGTCGGCGTTTAACCCCTCGCGTGGCCTCGGCCCCATCGCACCGCGCCCCTAGACTGTCCTCATGCCCGGTGAAACCGATCTGCAGACTCTTTTGGAATCCCTCCATCCCGTGGCCCGCGAGGGTGACTACGTCTACGCACTTTGGCCGCACGGAAAGCCACTGGAGGGCGGGATCGAGGCCGCGGTCCGCGAGGCCGAGGGCCTTACGGTGGTCATGCGCAGGGACGAAGCCGATGCTTTGGGCCTCAGCTACGACTTCGTGGCTGCCTGGATCACGCTTCAGGTTCATTCGGCCCTGGAGGCAGTGGGACTCACGGCTGCCGTGAGTGCCGCGCTGACCCATGCGGGCATCAGCTGCAACGTCCTGGCGGGTTTCCATCACGACCACCTCCTGGTCCCTTCGGCAGATGCCGGCCGGGCCATGGACGTGCTCAGGCTGCTTGCGCAAGGCGTGGTCCTGCGTTCTGAGCGGCCCGGGGACCGTGACGAGATCCTGGAACTGACGGCCCAGGCCTTTTCCATTTCGCCGGTGACCGGCGAGCCCGTGGACGGTGTGCCGATTGAGGTAGGGCTGCTGCGTTCGCTGTTTGAGTGCCCTGAGTACTTGCCGCAGTTCAGCGTGGTCGCCGAAATGGGTGGGGAGATCGTGGGGCATGCGATCAGCACCCGTGGCTGGATCGGGGACCTGGAGTTGTTGGGGTTGGGCCCGATCGGCGTGCTTCCCCATTTTCAGAAGCGGGGGATCGGTTCAGCCTTGATGCGTGAGACCGCTGCCCGGGCCGCGGCGGCCGGAGAGCCAGGGATTGCGTTGCTCGGAAGCCCCTTGTATTACCCGCGCTTCGGATACGTGCCGGCCGCCTCCCTGGGCGTCCAGCCGCCGGAGGAGGCGTGGGGCGATCACTTCCAGTTGTTGACGCTTCCTGAATGGCCCGACGACGTCGGAGGCACCTTCCGCTACGCAGCGCCATTCAATGAGCTGTAGCTGGGATACCATGGTCCGGGCGCCCCAGTAGCCCAATTGGCAGAGGCAGCGGACTTAAAATCCGCGTGTTGTGGGTTCGAGTCCCACCTGGGGCACGGCGGAAGGTAGGAGCTGATGCTCCCTTCCCCGTGCGTGTGAAGTCTTCCGCGGAAATTCCCAGCTGGCTCGTAGATTCCCCACAGGCAACGAGTGTTATAGGGATGTGACCTGAATCACTTATGTTCGCCGCGCAATTGCATTAGTTTGAGTCTTAATCAGGAACACCTGAGTAATCGCATCAAAGGCAGTTCGCACCTTTCGATCGAGGAGACAACGCATGTTTGATCTTTCCCCAGCGGCGCCCCGAGCCGCCAAGCTAACAGCGCTTGGCATTGGGGTCGCTCTCTTGGCCACGGCTTGTGGTGGGTCTTCGACCCCTACCCAGACCGGGTCGTCTTCTGCCGCAGCCGCAGGCATCTCCTGCCCGGCTCCCAGCGGCGGGGCGGGAGCCGGCAACAGCCAGGCTGCCACCAACACGGGACCAGTACCTCCCTCGACCACCACCACTGACGCACCGCTCAAACTTGGATCGCTCCTGCCGACGACGGGGTCGCTGGCGTTCCTCGGCCCGCCGGAAATTGCCGGCGTCAACCTCGGCATCAAAGAAGTAAACGACGCCGGCGGCGTCCTGGGTGCCCCTGTATCTGTGGTCCACCGCGACTCCGGTGACACCAAGACGGACATCGCTACCCAGTCCACCACGGCCCTCCTGGGCCAGGGCGTGAGTGCGGTCATCGGTGCTGCATCCTCAGGCGTCTCCAAGACGGTCATCAACCAGATCACGGGCGCCGGAGTCATCCACTTCTCGCCTGCGAACACCTCGCCTGACTTCACCACGTGGGACGACAAGGGCCTCTACTGGCGCACTGCACCCTCCGACGTCCTGCAGGGCAAGGTCCTGGGCAACTACATGGCTACCTGTGGAGCCCAGACCGTTGGCATGATCGTCCTGAATGACGCCTACGGAACCGGCCTCCAGAAGAACGTCAAGGAAGCCTTCGAGGCAGCCGGCGGCAAGGTTGTTGCTGAAGAACTCTTCAACGAGGGCGACTCCCAGTTCAGCAGCCAGGTGGACAAGGTCCTCGCAGCCAAGCCGGATGCGATCGCCCTGATCACCTTCGACCAGGCCAAGAGCATCGTCCCCCTGATCACCGGCAAGGGCATCAAGCCCACGCAGCTGTTCATGGTTGACGGCAATACCTCGGACTATAGCAAGGACTTCCAAGCCGGCACCATGAAGGGCGCACAGGGAACCATTCCCGGTACGTTCGCCAAGGACGACTTCAAGAAGAAGCTGCTCGCGATCGATCCCGCCCTCAAGGATTACAGCTACGCAGGCGAGTCCTACGACGCCGTGAACCTGATCTCGCTGGCTTCTGAAGCCGCCAAGAGCACCAAGGGTACCGAGATCGCAGCCAAGCTGAAGGAAGTCTCTGAAGGCGGCGAGAAGTGCACCAGCTTTGCTGCTTGTGTCACGCTGCTCCGCCAGGGCAAGGACATTGACTACGACGGTCAGTCCGGTCCTGTCACGTTCTCCGACGCAGGTGACCCCACCGAGGCGTACATCGGTATCTACGAGTACCAGGATGACAACACCTACAAGCCGGTCCGTGAAGAGTTCGGCAAGCTCTAAACGCTTCTGATCCAGACCGCACCAAGGACAGGCCCCCTTCCCGTTGGAAGGGGGCCCGTCTACTTAACTCGTAGGCCCATTCACTAAACGCCAATTCACTAACTGTCCCGGGTCGGCCACCCTTGGATCGTCTCCGGCGCGAAATCGCGGCCCAGCACCCTCGCCACCATGGCGATGCCCTGCTGCTCGAAATCCTCGTCACCGATCCCGTGCGCCCAGACCACCGTGGCAACGGCCTGGTTCAGGTTCTCCAGCCTCCACAGACTGCTGTCCTGCGGGGATTCAATGACCCTGCCCAATCCTTCGTAGAAGGCCTGTGAAAGCCGTTCCTGCCCCAGGAACTGCTGATGGCTGAGCCGGACAAGGTCGTGGACCCAGGGGCGGAGGTCGGCCCGGCCAAAATCGATGACTTTAGTGTCGCCGTCGTCGTTCAACCAGTTCCGGGGCTGGTAGTCGCCATGGGTGGTGACCAACTCCGCCGGGCCGGGCGTGATCCCCTCCAGTTCCGCTGTGAGATGTTCCAGGGTCTGCCGGGGGAGCAGCGAGGCTGCGCGCTCGATGATGTGGCCGGTTTTGGTTTTCAACGCCCGAACATAACTGTGGGACGTCCCGGCAGGCTGGTGCAGTGCGGCAAGGATCGAGCCGGCCTGGCGGTACGTTTCCGGCTCATTTTCGGACGGTGTGCCCGCCACAACCGTTCCGGGAAGGTAGCGGGTCACCAGCAGCCCTGCCTCCGGTGAGGCATGCAGCAGGACCGGGACCCGTCCGTCCAGGCCCGGCATCCCACGGGAATAGGCTGCAATTTCGCGGCGGATATGGTGGCTGGCCGTGCTTGCCTTCACCATGACGTGATCTCCGCCGGCTGCCTCCAGCTGCAGCACTGTGGTGTCCTGGAGCGGCCATGAATGGTCCTGCACCACCGCGTAGGGGCCCAACCAGGACGTCAGAACATTCCGTTGTCTTTCAGTGATCCCTTCCGGCATCAGTCCAGCATGCCAGCAAACAGCAACGCGGGGTCACATCCTGGGTGTTGGGAGACCCAACATGGCCCGGATGTGACCCCGCGTCGTTGTGGTTGGAACTAGACCTCGTCAGCCAAAGTGCCCAAGTAGAGCTGAATGACCTTGGGGTCCTTCATCAGCTCACGGCCCGTACCTGTATATGCGTCCTTGCCCTGGTCCAGGACGTAGCCGCGGTCGCAGATCTGCAGGCAGCGGCGGGCGTTCTGTTCCACCATGATGACCGAGACGCCGGCACGGTTGATCTCGTGGACCCGGAGGAAGGTTTCGTCCTGCTTGACGGGGGAGAGGCCTGCCGACGGCTCGTCCAGGAGCAGTACTGCCGGGTCCATCATCAAAGCCCGGCCCATGGCCACCATCTGGCGTTCGCCACCGGAAAGTGACCCCGCCCGCTGGGCCCGCCGCTTTGCCAGCTCCGGGAACAACCCGGCAACAAAGTCGAAGCGCTCTGCAAAGGCCTTGGGACGCTGGAACATGCCCATCTGGAGATTCTCTTCGATGGTCAGTGCTGCGAAGACGTTGTTGGTCTGCGGCACGAAACCCACACCCTGGGTCACCAGCTTGTTGGCCTTCAATCCGGTGAGGTCCTGGCCCCGGACCACTACGGTGCCGGAGTGGACCTTAACCAGGCCGAACATGGCCTTCAGGAGAGTGGACTTGCCGGCGCCGTTGGGGCCGATGATGCCGATCAGCTCACCCTTGCGGGCCTCAATGCTGCAACCGTTGAGGATATTGACCCCGGGGATATACCCGGCCACCAAATTGGTGACCTTGACGACGGAATCGCTTGCCGGTGCGGCTGCCGCCGAGGGCATTTCACTGACACTGCTGCTCATTTCCCGTCCTCCTTCTTGGTTTCAACGATCTCGGACAGGATGCCTGCGTCTTCGGTACCCACCACCGACTCCTCATCGGCTTCAAGCTCCGCCTCAAGGACCTTGATGCCTTCCGCGTCGCCGAGATCCACATCGTGGTGGGCGCCCAGGTAAGCGTCGATCACGGCGGGGTTCTTCATGACTTCGCCCGGGGGACCTTCGGCCACGACCTTGCCTTCGGCCATGACCACCACCCAGTCGGCAATATGCCGGACCATGTTCATGTCGTGTTCAACGAAGAGCACGGTCATGCCTTCAGCCTTGAGGTTCTTGATGTGGTCCAGGAGCGATTGAGTCAAGGCCGGGTTCACACCGGCCATGGGCTCATCGAGCATCACCAGCTTGGGTTTGACCATCAAGGACCGCGCCATTTCCAACAGTTTCCGCTGGCCGCCCGAGAGGGACGCAGCGTAGTCGTCCTTCTTGGCATCGAGTTTGAACTTCTCCAACAGCAGGTTGGCTTGGGCCGTGATTTCCTTTTCGCGTCCACCCCACATGCCCTTGAACAGGGCCTTGGAAAGCCGTTCGCCCGGCTGGTCCGCTGCCCCGAGCCGCATGTTCTCCATGACGGTCAGCTTGCCCATGACCTTGGTCAGCTGGAAAGTGCGCACCATACCCATGCGCGCCACCTTGTAGGAGGAGACGCCGGCCAAGCTGTTGCCTTCGAACTGCCACTTGCCCGTATTGGGAGTGTCGAAGCCGGTCAGCAGGTTGAAGAGCGTGGTCTTTCCGGCGCCGTTGGGACCAATCAAAGCGGTGATTTTGTGCCGCGGGATCTCGAGATATTCGACGTCCACGGCGTTGATGCCACCAAAGGACCTCGTGACATCCTCGGCCACCACAATGGGATCGCGTTTCTTGCAGCCCGGAGTGTTCTCCCCGACGGCAATGGGCCGCGAATCGGTCATGTAGTCGATGTCGTCTGTATTTGCTGTATTTGCTGTGTTGCTGTTGTGTTCGTTGGTCTCACTCATGCGAAAGCAAGCTCCTTTTTATTGCCGAAGACGCCTTGCGGGCGGAAGATCATCAGGAGCATCAGCGCCACGCCCACCAGGATGTAGCGCAACTGGCCGGCCTGGACGGTTGTCAGCCAGGTGACTGCCCCTGATTCGATGAGGCCGTAGAGCAGGCTCTGGGTCAGCGACAGGACTACCCAGAAGATCATTGCCCCGATGACCGGCCCCAACACCGTGGCCATGCCACCGAGGAGGAGGCAGGTCCACAGGAAGAACGTCAGTTCCGTGCCGTAGTTGGACGGTTGGACGGCGCCGCGGGGGAGCGTGAAGATCATGCCCGCCAAAGCGCCCAGCACACCGCCGATGATCAGTGCCTGCATTTTGTAGGCGTAGACGTTCTTGCCGAGGGATCGCACGGCATTCTCGTCTTCGCGGATACCCTTCAGGACACGGCCCCACGGGCTGCGCATCAGGAGCCATACCAGCACGCAGCAGACGATCACCAATCCCCAGCCAACCACGCGGATGAAGAAGTCGCGGTTGTTCATGCCCATGTAGGAGCCTTCGGGGAAGGGGTTCATGGCATAGAACGTGTTTTCAAAGGCTGCCAGCCCGTTGGCGGATCCGGTAACGCCGGTGAGCTGGTTGGTGGTCACCACATAGCGGACAATTTCCGCGGCTGCGATGGTGACGATAGCCAGGTAGTCGGCTCTCAGCCGGAGGGTGGGAATGCCCAGGATGAACGCGAAGATCACCGAGCACAGGATGGAAACCACCAAAGCGACAAAGAACGGAGCGTCAAAGGTCAGGGTGGAAATGGCAAAGCCGTAGGCGCCAACGGCCATGAAGCCGGCCTGGCCGAAGTTCAACAGGCCTGAGTAGCCGAAGTGAACTGCAAGGCCCAAAGCGGCAAGTGCGTACGCCGCCGTCGTCGGGCTGAATAACTCGCCAAGGGCGCTGGAGAAAATGAATCCGAAGTCCATGGCCCGCTCCTAACCCACACGCTCACGCCGGCCGAGGATACCCTGCGGTCGGAACAGAAGAACAACGATCATGATGAAGAGTGCACCGACGTACTTGAGGTCGGCGGGAAGGCCGAACACGGTAGTCAGTTCCACAAAGATGCCGACGACGATCGAACCGATCAGGGCGCCGAATACAGTTCCCAAACCACCCAGGGTCACACCGGCGAAGATGAGCAGCAGGATCTGCGAGCCCATATCGAACGTAACGCCCGGACGGTAGTACGCCCACAGGATGCCGCCGAGGGAGGCCAGGACGCCGCCGACGATCCAGACGATGCGGATCACGGAGTCGACGTCGATGCCGGAGGCGGCCGCCAAAGCGGGGTTGTCCGCCACAGCACGCGTTGCCTTGCCAAGACGGGTCTTGAGCAGGACGATGCCAATCAGGGCGATGACCACCGCACTAATGACCAGTGACCAGAGGTTGTTCGGGGAGATGGAGACTGGCCCGAGTTGGATTTCCGCGCTTTGGGCGCCGGGCAGCTGCTGGGTGGCTCCACCGAAGAAGAACTGGATGACGTAGCGGATGGCCAAAGCAAGGCCGATGCTGACGATCATCATGGGAACCAGGCCCGAACCACGTTTTCTCAGCGGACGCCAGAGCCCGGCATCCTGGACGTAGCCGAAGAGGCCGCCACCTATCAGGGAGAGCAGGATCGCGAGCCAGAAGGGGAGCCCGAAGCCGTTGAACATGAAGACGAGGACGGCGCCCAGGGTCACCATCTCGCCGTGGGCGAAGTTGGTCAGGCCCGTGGTTCCGAAGATCAGCGACAGGCCAACGGAGGCAAGGGCAAGCAGGAGGCCGAAGCTCAAGCCTGCGACGAGGCGGTTCAGGAGGTTCTGGCCGAAGTCCTGCTGCTGGACCACGATTCCCTTACCAAAGGCGAAAATCACCGACAGGTTGGAGGTTTGGCTGAACGTGACATCACGGGGATTGTCCTGGCCCTCGGCCAGGGTGATGCCCTCGGGCAAAGTAGAGGTGTCCAACTCGATGGTGTAGGTGCCCTGGACAGGGACTCCGATGTTCCACGCTCCGTTTGCGCCGGAGGTGGCGTCACCTTCGAATCCATTGCCGGTGGCTTTGATCTTGACGCCGGGTATGGGTGCCCGGGCATCGTCGCGGAGGAACCCGCTGATGTTGTTTTGGTATGTCGTCGGTGACGGCGAAGGCGAAGGGGTGGTTGCCTGTGCCGAGGGGGCGGCGATCAACAGAGCGGCGATGAGGGACGCAAAAAATGCCCCTACCACTCTCTGTAGTCCCTTGGACCGTCTGATGGACGGGTCGCGCAGTGTGCTTCTCAAAATGGAAACCTCCACAGTGGGGGTGGTCCCGGCTGCGCCATTGCAGCCGGTGCGAACGGTAAATGGGGCTTGTGAACAGTTCTTGCCTAGCTGCCTCTATTGTGATCTAAGTCACCCATGTGTGGCCTATGTTACCGCCCGGTGAGCGGAATAAATGCCCTGTTCGGGGTTGCAAACATCGCGATCGGATAACAACTGTGAAGTTATAGGCAACTAATGATGTAGCTGCAGTTAAGTAAACCTTTGTTGTTCACGGGTGTTTCTAAACGGTCGGCGAAGTGCCGGCCACCACCACCCTGCCGCTTTAGGGTCACGGTTGCGTTTCGTCTGCGTGAACAAAGGAACTTTCCCTGCCGCGCGCGCGTGGTACTTGGTACCGTGACATATCACTTAGCCCTTTTTCAGGAGGACACCCGTAATGGCACTTGGCGGAAACCCAGTCTTCAACGGAAAGAATTTCCGTGGAGCAAAGCAGGCCCCGCCTGTACCGCAGAACCCGTACGGCCAGCAGTTTAACCAAGCGCCTGGCCGGGCACCGAGCCAGGTGATGGACGGCCAGGCCGCTTGGTCTGCACAGCAGCAGAACATGACCAATGAGCAGCTGCAGCAGATGTACAACCAGCCGGCTGCCGGCCCCGCCGACACCGGCCGCATGACCTATGACGACGTCATCATGAAGACCGTCGCTTGCCTTGTGGTCCTGGTGATCGGTGCCGGCGTGACGCTCTTCGTAGCTCCCGCCCTCTCCACCATGCTCATGATCGTTGGTGCCTTGGGCGGACTCGTCCTGGCACTTGTCAACACATTCAAGAAGCAGCCTTCGCCGGCCCTGATCCTTGCCTACGCCGGCCTTGAGGGCCTGTTCCTTGGTGGCCTGACCCGCATCCTCGACGGCATGTACCCGGGTGTCGGTCTCCAGGCCGTTATCGGAACTCTTGCAGTCTTCGGCGTCACTTTGGTGCTCTTCAAGAGCGGCAAGGTCCGCGCCACCCCCAAGATGGTGCGCTTCTTCATGATTGCCACCATCGGTTACGCCGTCTTCGCGCTGATCAACATGGTCATGATGTGGACCGGTGCCGTGCAGGAACCGTTCGGCCTTCGCACCAGCATGACGATTGCGGGCATCCCGCTGGGTGTCTTCATCGGCATCCTGGCCATCGGCCTGGCAGCTTTCTCACTCATCATGGACTTCACCAGCATTGAGCAAGGCGTCCGCGCCGGCGCCCCGGAGCGTTACTCCTGGGTTGCAGCATTCGGCCTGACGGTCACCTTGGTGTGGCTCTATGTGGAAATCATCCGTCTCCTGGCCATCTTGCGAGGCGACGACTAGCTGCTGCAGTCCCACCCCGCAAAGTAAGCCAACGCGGAAATGCCCCCGAAGAGTCTTCGGGGGCATTTTTGCGTCCGCGAGGGGCGACGTCTCGGCAGTATGCGGGGGTTCAAAGTGCCGGGATCTAACCCCTCGGGAGTGTGGGGGAGGGTTCATAGTGCCGGGATCTAACCCCTCGACAGTATGGGGAGGGTTCATAGTGCTGAGATCTAACCCCTCGGGAGTGGGGGAGGGTTCATAGTGCGGAGACCTGACCCCTCGGGAGTGTGGGGGAGGGTTCGTAGTGCCGGGATCTAACCCCTCGGGGGTGTGGGGGAGGGCTCATAGTGCCGAGAGCTAACCCCTCGGCGCAGGAGCACCCCGCAGCAAACTAACTCAGGCGCTCAAAAACCACAGCCATTCCCTGCCCTCCACCAACACAGAGGGTGGCAAGCCCCAGGGTTCCGTCGCGCTCTTTCAATCCGTTCAACAACGTGGTGGTCATCCGCGCACCGGTCATGCCAAACGGGTGTCCAAGGGCGATGGCCCCGCCATGGACGTTGAGCTTGGCGGGATCGATGCCCAACTCCCGTGCGCTGGCCACCACTTGAACGGCAAACGCCTCATTGAGCTCCACGAGGTCAATATCGTCCATGGTCAGCCCGGCCTGTGCCAAAGCCCGCCTCGTGGATTCGACGGGGCCCATGCCCATGAGCTCGGGGGACAGTGCACTCACCCCGGTGGAGACCACCCTGGCCAGCGGCTGGAGGCCCAGCTCATGGGCCAGTGAGTCGCTCATGACCACTACCGCCGCCGCGCCGTCGTTGAGCGGGCAGGCGTTGCCTGCGGTGACAGTGCCTTCCGGGCGGAACACCGGCTGCAGTGCGGATACGCCTTCAAGGCTCACTCCGGCCCGGGGAGAGTCGTCGCGCTCTACTAGAGTGCCGTCCTTACGGGTGTAAGGGGTGATCTCCCGGGCGTAGAAGCCTGAGGCGATGGCGGCCTCGGCGCGGTTTTGGCTCAGGACACCCCATTCATCCTGCTCGGCCCTGCTGATGCCGTAGGTGGTGGCAACGTTCTCGGCAGTCTGGCCCATGGAGATGTAGATGTCCGGCAAGCGTCCGCCCATGCGGGGATCTGTCCACGGGATGTTGGACGCCGCCCGGGAGGCGGTGCGTTGCGCCGCCGCGGCGAAGAGCGGGTTGTGGTTGGCGGTGTCCGTCTCGCCGGCGCCGGCCCAGTTCTGGTAGCGCGAAACACTCTCCACTCCGGCGGAGACGATTGCCTGGGCTTCCCCGGCTTTGATGGCGTGGAAGGCCATCCGCAGGGTTTGCAGGCTCGAGGCGCAGAATCGGTTGACTGTGGCCGCCGGTACTCGGTCCATTCCGGCCAGGACGGCCACCACGCGTGCCATGTTGGAGCCGGCCTCGCCGCTGGGTTCGGCGCAGCCCAGCAGGAGATCGTCCAGGCCCCGCCCATCCTCGCTGCCCGGATCAAACGCCGGTATTTTGGCCAAGGCGGCCTGCACCATGGCGGTGGCAAGATCGTCAGGGCGCTCATCCTTGAGGGAACCTTTGAAAGCCCGGCCAATGGGGCTTCTGGCAGTGGAAACAATGACAGCCTCAGTCATGGCCACAGCTTACGCCCGGCGCCTGTAACGGCGCCGGGCGGTTGCATCAAAGCCACCGGAGGTCAGGCCAAACGACGGGCACCTGCTGCCGGAGTCACCGTGAAAATGTCCGGTGCGGTGTAGCCGGCGTCGGCGAAGGAACGCACGACGGCGTCGCGCACCTGTTGCTCCTGGCCCACCGGAGTCAGGGCTATGGCCGAGCCGCCGAACCCGCCGCCGGTCATGCGGGCACCGATGGCGCCATGGGCGCGGGCGACGTCAACAGCCAGATCCAGCTCCGGGCAGGAGATTTCGAAGTCGTCCCGCATGGAAACGTGGCTGGCATCCAGCAGGGCACCAATGCTGGCGGGTCCCTGTTTTCCCAGAACTTCCACGGTCTGCAGCACGCGGTCGTTTTCGGTAACAACGTGGCGGGCGCGCTTGAGGGTGGTTTCATCCAGCAGTCCGGACGCTTCCTCCAAACGTTCCACGCCGACGTCGCGCAGTGCTTTCACGCCGAGGATCTCGGCACCCAACTCGCAGGACGCCCGGCGGGATGCGTAACCGCCGTCGGCGTGTGAGTGCGAAACCTTGGTGTCGATGACCAGGAGGACAAGACCGGAGGCTTCAGCGTCGAAAGGGACCAGGTCCACGTGCTGATCGCGGCAGTCCAGGAAGACGGCGTGTCCCTTGGCTCCGCGCAGGGATGCGGACTGGTCCATGATTCCCGTGGGCGCACCAACGTAGACGTTCTCGGCACGCTGCGTGGCGAGGACCAGGTCTTCGGCTTCGAGCCCGGCGCCGGTCAGCTCATTGAGGGCGCTGATGACGGCGCACTCAATGGCGTGGGAAGAGGACAGACCTGCCCCCGAGGGGACGTCCGAATCCAGGAGAAGGTCGAAGCCGGGGACGTCAATGCCGCGGTCCTTCAAGGCCCAAGCAACACCGAGCGGGTAGCGGGACCAGCCCTCACCGGTGCCCGGCTCCAGCCCGGCGAGGTCTGCTTCGACCAGTCCGTGCCCGCCAAAGGTGGAAAGCATCCGCACTGTTGAGTCCTCGCGGACACGCAGCGCCACTTTGGCGGTCTTATCGATGGCGAAGGGCAGCACAAAGCCCTCGTTGTAATCCGTGTGCTCGCCGATCAGGTTGACCCGTCCGGGTGCCTGCCATACGCCGTCCGGAACTGCTCCGAACGTTTCCTGGAAGCGGGCAGCAAGGACACTGGTGTCGGTGGTGGTGGTCATGCGCGGGTGCCTTCCAGGGTCTTGGGTGAAGCCGGTGCCGCAGCGACGCTGCGGAGGCGCCCAGCCACGGCTTCGGGGGTGGTGTCGTTGATGAACGCTCCCATGGCGGCCTCCGAGCCTGCCAGGTACTTGAGCTTATCGGCTGCACGGCGGGGCGAGGTCAGCTGCAGGTGGAGCTGGCCGGCAGGACGCAGGACCGGGTCAAGTGGAGCCTGGTGCCAAGCGGAGATATACGGCATTGGGGTGGGGTAGAGCGAGTCTAGGCGCTTGAGGAGGTCGAGGTAGACGTGCGACAGTTCGTCGCGTTCGGCGCCCGTGAGTGCTGCGAGGTCGGGAACACTGCGGTGGGGGACCAGGTGGATTTCCAGGGGCCACCGCGCTGCGAAGGGAACGTAGGCGCTGAAGTGTTCGGCCTCCAGGACCATGCGGCTGCCATCTTCGCGCTCGGCCTTCAGGAGTGAGGCCGCCAGCGTTTCCTTCGCGTCGACGTCGTCGTAATACTTCCGGGCCACCGCACCAAGCTGGGCGGCGCGCGGCGTGACGTACGGGTAGGCGTAGATCTGGCCGTGGGGGTGGTGCAGTGTGACTCCGATGTCCGCGCCGCGGTTCTCGAACGGGAACACCTGCTTGATGCCTGGCATTGCGCTGAGGGCTTCGGTCCGCTGGGCCCAGGCCTCAATCACCGTGCGTGCGCGGGTTTCGCCGAGCTCAGCGAACGAGCCGGTGTGCTGCGGGGTGAAAGCAACTACTTCGCAGCGGCCGAACGCCGGACCTGTCATCCCATGCCCGCTGGTACCCGGGGCAGGGAGAGGGGGAATGTCACCCAGGGCCGGGCCCAGGGAGGGGAAACGGTTCTCGAACACTACGACGTCGTAGTCCGCTGCAGGTATCTCCGACGGGTTCGCCGCTGTGGTGGGGCAAATGGGGCATTGGTCAGCCGGTGGCAGGTGGGTGCGGGACTGGCGATGGGCGGCAACTGCCACCCAGTCGCCGGACAAGGCGTCATACCGGACCTCGCCGGGCTCTCCCCTCGCAGGAAGCCCGCGGTGGTCTACCAAGGATTCCGGTGTTCGTTCCGGTGTTCCGGGGTCGTCGAAGTAGATCAGCTCGCGGCTGTCCGAAAGGCGGGTGCTGGTGATGCGACTCATAGGATCATTATTCCACAAGTGACCAAAAACGCATAGATTCTAACAAAAGCTAACATTCTGTGAGCGGCTTCCCTGCCGCGGATGAAGTACGGTATTGCCATGCCTGCCTCGTCATCACCTGCCGATAGTGCCCGACCTTCCGAAACGCGCCGCTTCGCCACGGGTCGCCAATTCGAGCTTCGCCGGGGTGCCGCGCTCGCCGTCATCACCGAACTCGCTGCCGGGCTCCGCCTCTACTCCCGCGACGGCATCCAGTTGACGGAAAGCTACGGCGACGACCAGATTCCTCCGGGCGCCACAGGCATCACCTTGGCGCCGTGGGCCAACCGGGTGGAGGACGGTGTCTGGTACCTCGAGGGGAAGAAGCAACAGCTCGACATCACCGAGGTCTCCCGCAACAACGCCAGCCACGGGTTGCTGCGAAACGCCGCCTACGCCTTGGTGGACGAGTCCGAGTTCAGTGTGACACTCCAAGCCACCGTCTTTCCGCAGCACGGCTACCCCTTCCTGGTCCGGCACACGGTCCGCTATGAGCTGGACGAGAACATGGACCTCCGCGTGCAACAGACCCTGGTGAACGACTCCCAGGACAGGGCGCCTTTTGTGTTGGGGGCGCACCCCTACCTGCGGCTGGGCGACGTCGCGCCCGAGGACCTGGTGCTGACGGTCAACGCGCGTACCAGGTTGGTGGCCGATGAGCGGCTGATTCCCCGCAGCACAGCCGCTGCAGACGGCCAGTATGATCTTTCCGGTGGCACCGCGGTGGGAGACCTGTTGATTGATGTCGCCTTGACGGACCTTACGTACGACGGCGGCCTTGCCCGCCACACGCTGACCGCGCCGGATGGCCGCAGCGTCAGCCTGGAACAGGACGAGACCTGCCCCTACGTCCATGTCTTCGTCACCGACACTTTCCCTGGCCGCTCCAAAGCCGTGGCCATCGAGCCGATGACAGGCCCGGCCAACGCCTTCAACAGCGGTGACGGACTGCGCTGGCTGGACCCGGGGGAGGCCTCCACCATGGGCTGGGGGATCAGCGCATCGCTCTAGGCGGATTGTCCCGCCTGCGACTGTGTTTGGTACCTGCTGCGCGGGCCGGTTTCCCATACGGCGTAGGCTACGGAATTATGGGTTCATGACGCCAACACCGGACGCCAAATCCCGCTCTGACCGACAAATTGCCGAAGACATCCCTTACGGGGTGCGAATTGCTGCTGCGTGGTCGTGGCGGGCAGGTTTGATCCTCCTCATGATCGGCGCGCTGGTGTGGCTGCTCGGGAAGGTCAGCTTCCTCATCATCCCGGTCATGGTGGCCGCCCTGCTGGCAGGGCTGCTCTATCCGGTAGTGGCCTGGCTCCGCAGCCGCAATCTGCCCAATGGGGCTGCAGTGGCCATCACAGTGGTGGGTTTCATCGGCGTCATCGCCGGAGCCCTGGCCCTGGTGGGGAGGCAACTGGTGTCCGGGTTTGGCGAGCTCTGGCAGGAAGCACTCGCTGGAATCCAGCAGATCCAGACGTGGCTGGCCGATGGCCCGCTCCACCTGACAGCGGACCAGATTGACCAATACATTGCCGACGGCGCGAATGCCCTCCAGAACAACAGCAGCAGTATCCTCAGCGGCGCCCTCTCCTTTGGCAGTACGGCGGGGCACTTTGCCGCAGGCCTGGTCCTGGCACTGTTCATCCTGATTTTCTTCCTGCTCGAAGGCAGCCGGATCTGGGGTTTCCTTGTGCGGCTCCTGCCCAAGTCCGCGCGCCGGGCCACCGACGGTGCCGGGCGCCGCGGTTGGACCTCCATGGTCAGCTACGTGCGCATCCAGATGTTCGTGGCCTTCGTCGATGCTGTCGGCATCGGTGTTGGTGCGGCCATCATCCAGGTCCCGCTGGCGCTTCCATTGGCTGTCCTGGTATTCATCGGCTCCTTCATCCCGGTAGTTGGCGCCCTGGTGACAGGAGCGATCGCCGTCCTGCTGGCGTTGGTAGCCAATGGACCCATCAATGCCCTGATCATGCTGGCCATTGTGTTGCTGGTCCAGCAGCTCGAAAGCCACATCCTGCAACCACTGGTGATGGGCAAGGCTGTGGCCCTGCACCCGGTGGCGGTGATCCTTTCCGTGGCTGCGGGCTCGTACCTGGCAGGCATCCCGGGTGCACTGTTCGCGGTCCCGTTGCTCGCCGTAGTAAATACGGCCGTTCGATACATTGCCGGCCGGACGTGGGAACATGATGAAGGATTGGGTGGCACGGAGCTTCAGCCGGCAACTGCTTCTGCGGGGACGGATGGAGACGCCAACTTCAAGGAGGTCCGCCTCCCCAAGCCCGAGTCACGCCTTGGTAAAGGCATCGCAGGAAAGAACAAGGCTGCAGGGAGCACCTCTGTTGAGGGCCCGGCCGCCGACACCACCAAAGGAGAATAGTCAGTGAATACCCTCGAAACCCTGCCCGTCACGCTGGACGATGTCCTCAAGGCGCAGGAGTTGCTCGAGGGCATTATTACCAAGACTCCGGTGGAGTCGTCCCGTGCCCTTGGCAGCCTCGTGGGCGGCAACGTCTTTTTCAAGTGCGAGAACCTGCAGCGCGCAGGCTCGTTTAAAGTCCGCGGCGCCTACGTGCGCATGGCCCGGCTGACCGAGGACGAAAAGAAGCGCGGCGTCGTTGCAGCCTCGGCAGGCAACCACGCCCAAGGCGTTGCGGTGGCCGCAAAGAGCCTGGGAATCAACGCCCGCATCTACATGCCGCTCGGCGTGGCACTGCCCAAGCTGGCGGCCACCCGCAGCCACGGCGCAGAAGTTGTCCTGCATGGTCACAACGTTGACGAAGCCCTGGCTGAAGCGCAGCGCTACGCCAATGAGACCGGTGCAGTGTTCGTGCACCCCTTTGACAACGTGGACGTCGTTGCGGGCCAAGGAACCATCGGGCTGGAAATCCTGGACCAGATCCCCAACGTGGACACCATCCTCATGGGCGTCGGCGGCGGTGGACTCCTGGCCGGCGTGGCGGTGGCCATCAAGGCCAGGGCCAAAGAGCTCGGACGTGAAATCCGCGTGATCGGCGTCCAGGCGGAGAATGCTGCCGCCTACCCGCCGTCACTGGCCGCTGATGCCTTGGTTCCGCTCAAAAAGGTCACCACCATGGCTGACGGCATCGCCGTGGGCCGCCCGGGACAGTTGCCCTTCAGCATCATCCGTGAGTTGGTGGACGACGTTGTCACTGTCAGCGAAGACTCCCTGGCCCGGGCGCTGATCTTCCTCCTGGAGCGGGCCAAGATGGTGGTTGAGCCTGCCGGTGCGGTGGGAGTGGCCGCACTCATGGATGGCAAGATCGAAAACCCGGGGAACACCGCCGTCGTGCTTTCGGGCGGCAACATCGATCCCATGCTCATGCTCAAAGTCATCCAGCGTGGCCTGTCAGCCGCAGGACGATTCATGACGGTGCGCATGATGCTCGACGACCGCCCTGGTTCCCTGGCCACAATCGCCCGCATCATTGCCGAAAACGACGCCAACGTCACAGGCCTGGACCACACCCGCCTGGGCGGTTCCATCAGCATGGGCGACGTCTCCATCACCATCAACCTGGAAACCAAGGGCCACGAACACGGCGAACAGGTTCTCGGCGCACTGCGGGCCGAGGGCTTCCAGCCGATTGTGGTGCACTGACGGGAAGGAGCGCCCATGGTGCTGGGAATGCCTGAAGGATCCAAGGAAGCAGACCGGGAGTCGCTGGCCGGCCGGGCGAAGAGTGGTCTTCTGGTCATGGGTGGATTCGTGATCCTGCTCTATGTCATCGAGATGGTCAACACCCTGATGCGCCACGGCCTGAACTACACCTTTGGCTTGCGTTCACGCTCCATGGACGGTGTGCTGGACATCCTGACGTTCCCGCTCCTGCATGCGAACTTCAACCACCTGCTCTCCAACACGCTGCCCCTGATCATCTTCGGGTTCCTGGTTTTCCTGTCCGGGGTCCGGGTGTTCATCACGGCACTGGCCTTCAGCTGGCTGGGCTCGGGCCTTGCAGTGTGGCTCATTGGAGGCGGGGGAGTGACCGTCGGAGCGTCCGGGCTGGTGTTCGGATTCTTCGCATTCCTGCTGGTGCGCGGATTCTTCAATCGGAGCTGGTGGCAAATCCTGCTTTCAGTGGTGCTGTTCATGGCTTACGGCAGCATTCTCTTCGGCGTGCTGCCCACCGTGATGGGCTTCGTCTCCTGGCAGGCGCATCTGGGCGGTGCTGTTGGCGGGATCATCGCTGCTGTCCTGCTGCGACCCAAATCCAAGGCCGTGGATCTCTAACCCGTAGGTCCCGGATCAGGTCGTTCCCTGCGCAGGGAACGAGCTGGACCGCGACCCAGTCGGGTGACCACACGAAAAACGCCGGCCCGCCCCGCTAAGGGGTGGGCCGGCGTCGTGTATTTCGGGCTTGTGGGCCGGAGCCTAAGCGACGTAAGGCTTGGCGGAGACAATCTCCACCGGAATTTCCTTGCCGTTCGGGGCGACGTAGCTCAGGCTGTCGCCTTCTTTGTGGCCGATGATTGCCGCCCCCAAAGGCGACTTCTCGCTGAAGACATCCAGATCGGAATCCCCGGCGATCTCGCGGGAACCCAGCAGGAACGTCTCTTCATCGCCGGCGATGCGGGCAACAACCAGCATGCCGGGCTCAACGATTCCGTCATCGGCAGGGGCCTCGCCCACCTGGGCGTCCCGCAGGAGTGCGGTGAGCTGGCGGATGCGGGCCTCGATCTTGCCCTGCTCTTCCTTGGCTGCGTGGTAGCCGCCGTTTTCCTTCAGGTCGCCTTCCTGGCGGGCAGCTTCGATCTTCTGGACGATTTCCGCCCGGCCAGCGCCGGAAAGGTGGTCCAGCTCAGCCTGCAAGCGGTCGAAAGCTTCCTGGGTGAGCCAAGCCGCAGTGGCGCTATTGGTGGTAGACACGGATTTCTCCTCTAGATCTGACAATGCAAAAGACCCCGCCGAGGTGGCCACTTTGGAACTCAGTAACCAACTTAACGGGGTGAAGGTTTCATCCATTGTAGTAAATCCTTTGGACGAACCCAAACCGGTTGAGTCATGGGTCACATGATCGTTATTTCCCGCTGTCGGTGATCCAGCAGTTGTCCACCACTCCAGAGACGGCCGGCGACTCGGTACGCAGGACCGTGCGCTGGACGGTGGTGCTGCCGCCGTCGGGGTCGTCCTGGGGATCGTTGGGACCGACCTCCACAACCTTCCAGCCCACTACGGCGAACTTGGAATCCAAGGCCTTGATGGCGCATTTGGCGGTGGCTCCAGGGTATTTGGTGACCTGGTAATCCACCTCTGCCTGGGTGCCGTCCACGGTGCTGTAGCCGATGTCCTTGAACGTGACCGGGGCCTGCGCGGAGCCGGTTGCGACGTAGCCTGCGAACCCAATCCCGATGACCAGGGCGCCGATGATGATGTTCCGCTTGGTTTTGCGGGTCATGGCGCGCTTTTGACCGCCGTAGCGATTGGCTAGGCTGGTGCTTGCCGGTACTTGGGTGGCCGATAGGTCCTCTGAAGTCACCCGTCCAGTTTAGTGCCGATCCCGGCGCCCCATCACCGCCCACACAGCTTGATCCACGAAAGAGGAGCCGTCACGTGACAGCGTCCAGCAGTTCCGACCAGCAGCTGCGGCTGCTCGCCGTCCACGCCCACCCGGATGATGAGTCCAGCAAGGGCGCAGCGACCATGGCAATGTACGCCGCTGCGGGAGTGGAAGTGATGGTCGCTACGTGCACTGATGGCTCGCGCGGTGACATCCAGAATCCGGCCATGGAAGATGCGCCCCATCCAAAACGGGATATGGCCGGCGCCCGGCGGCTCGAGATGGCCAATGCAGCTGCTGTCCTGGGAATCCAGCAAAGGTGGCTCGGCTTTGTAGACTCGGGCCTGCCCGAGGGCGATCCGCTTCCGCCCCTGCCCCCGGGCTGCTTCGCGCTCCAGCCGCTCGAACGCGCCACGGCGCCCCTGGTCCGGCTGGTCCGCAGTTTCAAACCGCACGTGATCTTGAGCTACGACGAAAACGGCGGATACCCGCACCCGGACCACATCATGGCGCACAAGGTCGCCGTGGAAGCTTTCGATGCCGCCGGCGATCCGGACCGCTACCCGGGCATGGGAGAGCCGTGGGCTCCGACCAAGCTCTATTACGACCGGGCGTTCAGTCCTGAACGATTCCGTGCGCTGCACTTCGCGTTGGAAGAGGCGGGGCTGCAGTCCCCGTACGCCGAACGGCTTGCTGCGTGGTTGGAGGCCGACGCCGAGGGCCACACGCCCGTTCCTCCCGGACACCAGACCACCACACAGGTTGATTGCGGTGATTTCTTCGAAGCGCGCGACGACGCACTCCGGGCCCACCGTACCCAGATCGATCCCCTGGGCTTCTTCTTCGCAGTTTCGCCGGATCTGCAGAGGACGGCGTGGCCATGGGAGGACTACACCTTGGTCAAGTCCACGGTGCCATCCGAGCTGCCGGAGAAGGACCTGTTCGCAGGGATAAGATAAGAACTCCGGCAGTTTCTATCGTCCGTAGAAATTGCTGCCGGGCCACCCAGTTTCCGGCTACCTGCCGCTCGTCGGCAATGCATCAGCTCCCATAGAAGGTTTGAACGTGCAGCACTTGATTCTCGCCCTGACCGTTACCCCGTCGCCCAACCCCTCGGGCACGCTGCGGCCCGGCCTGTCCGAGGACCAGGTGACGCCCGGTACATGGGGCTTCGTCCTCACGGCCTTCATCGTCATCCTGACCACGTTCCTGATTGTGGACATGGTCCGCCGCATCCGGCGCGTCCGTTACCGGGCCCAGGTGGAGGAAGCCCGGCTGGCCGCTGAGTCAGGGAGCGACGCGGAGACAGGGAACGCCGCGCCGACAGGGAACGCCGCGGCGCCCACAGCAGATGAGAATGGCGATGCCGCGCCCGGGGCGCGCTGAGCTACCTGGCTGCAACCGGTGCTAATGAGCGGTGAAGGCGGCTCGCCCGTCTGAAGACCCGACGTCGGTGGGTTCAGCACCGCGCCGAAGTTCCCGCCGTCGCGGGTTCTTCAGTGGTGTGCCTCAGGCCGCTGCAGCCGCTGACATGCCCGTTTGCTTGCCGGCGATGGCCTCGGGCATCTGAAAGAGCGCGAACTAGCTCAGCACAGCCATCATGATGGCGATGAAATGGGCAGCGAAGGCCAGTACGGTGAAGGCGTGGAAGAGTTCGTGGAAGCCGAAGTGCTTGAGGCTGAAATTGGGCTTCTTGATGGCGTAAAACACCGCGCCGGCGATGTACAGGGCGCCGCCCACGCAGATCAGGATCGCCGCGGCCGCGTTGGCGCTGAAGAACTGCGGCAAGTAGAACAACGCCCCGCAGCCCAAGGCGATGTAGACGGGAACATACAGCCATCGGGGAGCATGCGTCCATAGAACCCGGAACAGCACCCCCACGATGGCGCCGGACCACACGAGCCACAACAGGGTGACGGCCTCGGAGCGTTCCAGCAACGACCAGGCCAGCGGAGTGTAACTGCCGGCAATGACCAGCATGATGTTGGTGTGGTCCAGCCGTTTGAGGACCATACGGACCTTGGGGGACCAGTTTCCCCGGTGGTACACCGCACTGACACCGAACAGCAGGAAGCCTGTTAACGCGTAGATGGCGGAGGTGATCTTGCGGTCCGCCGTGGGTGCCACCGACACCAGGACAATGCCCGCAGCGAGGGCAAAAGGAGCCGCGACAGCATGGATCCAGCCGCGCCAAAGGGGCTTGGTTTCAACGAGCTCAGCCATGGTTAAACAATAACTTACGTTCCGGTAAGTTACCGCAGGGTAACAAGTGCGGGGTTGTTTTTGACCGCCTGCTGCACCGGCTGCCCAGCTGGGGAAGGTAGCCTAGGATGTGCGTCGTCGTCGTACAAGCAAGGAAGTCAGGTGAGAGTCCGGTGGAGCTGCCCGGTTTCCTTTATGGCTTCTATGAGCGCAAACTCCTCAGATCCCTGAAGCAGGACCAGATCCCGGGACACATTGGTGTCATGGTGGATGGCAACCGCCGCTGGGCGCGCCAGTTCAACGCACCCACCAGCCAGGGACACCAGGCCGGTGCGGACAAAATCCACGAATTCCTCGGGTGGTGCCAGGAGCTCGGGGTCAAAGTAGTGACGCTGTACATGCTCTCCACTGACAACATGAACCGCTCCGGTGAGGAACTTGACCTCCTCATGGGAATCATCGCCAACACCATGGACCGCCTGGACGAAGACGAGGACGTCTCCGTCCACGCCATGGGTGCTCCTGAACTCCTGCCGGACTACCTCGCCGAACGGCTCAACAAACTCACAGCCCGCACGCCGGTCCACGAGAAGATCCATGTCAACGTCGCCGTCGGCTACGGCGGCCGCCGCGAAATCGTCGACGCCGTCCGGGAACTGCTGCACGACGCCGCTGCTAAAGGCCGGACCATGACGGAAGTGGCAGATGAACTTTCGGTGGACGACATATCCCGTTTCCTCTACACACGGGGACAGCCAGACCCCGACCTGGTCATCCGCACCTCCGGCGAGCAGCGGCTCTCCGGCTTCCTGATGTGGCAAAGCGCTTACAGCGAGTTCTATTTCTGCGAGGCGTTGTGGCCCGCGTTCCGCAAGGTAGATTTCCTGCGGGCGCTTAGGGACTATGCCGGACGTCAGCGCCGCTACGGAACCTAGAGGCGGCAGGTTCACCAAAAATTAACGCCCCCGACATGCGACTTGCCGGGCGCGGGTTGCGGAAATGAATGTGTCCGGGATTACGTTAATCACATCAGCAGGCAAAACCGCCCGCTGATCGGGGAGGCCAATACATGGAGCGGAACATCGCACCAGTTACATGGGAGGCCACGCCCGGCCTTCCGGCCGAGCCGCTTCACCATTAGGCCGGGCGAACTGCCCGGGGCTGGAGTCGATGTGGCTATTTCTGAGCAACTGCCCGCAATGGTTTCCGACGGGGAAAGTGCAGCTACCTCTCGCGCCAAGCGCGTCCCACAAACAGCGCGGACCAAAAAATCCGCCACAGGCCGCAGCTACGTCATCGATACGTCCGTCCTGTTGTCCGATCCGCACGCGTTGCTGCGATTCGCTGAACATGAAGTCATCGTCCCCATCGTGGTCATCAGCGAACTCGAAGGAAAACGCCACGATCCAGAACTCGGGTACTTCGCCCGCAAAGCACTCCGGCTCCTGGACGATCTGAGGATCGAACACGGAGGACTGGACCGATCCATCCCCCTCGGCGCGGACGGTGGAATGCTGCGGGTGGAAATGAACCACATTTCCCCCGACGTCTTGCCCGCAGGTTTCCGCGGAGGCGACAACGACAGCCGCATCCTGGCCGTAGCCAAGAATTTGGCGAACGAGGGCCACAACGTCACCGTGGTGTCCAAAGACCTCCCCATGCGTGTCAAAGCCTCTGCCATGGGACTCCAAGCCGACGAGTACCGCAACGAACTCGTCAAAGACTCCGGCTGGACCGGGATGGCCGAGGTTGAGGCCAACGACGACGAAATCACCACGCTCTATGGCCACGAGCCGGTTTTCATTCCAGCTGCCGCCGAACTCCCGGTCAATACCGGCCTGGTCCTTCTGTCCAACCGCGGATCCGCACTGGGCAGGGTCGGGGCGGACAAGCAGGTTCGCCTCGTCAAAGGCGATCGTGATGTCTTTGGACTCCACGGACGTTCCGCCGAGCAGCGGCTGGCCATCGACATGCTCATGGACCCCGCCGTGGGGATCGTCTCCATCGGCGGACGTGCAGGCACAGGCAAATCCGCGCTGGCCCTCTGTGCCGGCCTGGAAGCTGTCCTGGAGCGCCGTGAGCACCGCAAAGTCGTAGTGTTCCGGCCCCTGTACGCCGTGGGCGGCCAGGAACTTGGCTACCTGCCCGGATCCGAGTCCGAAAAAATGAATCCTTGGGCCCAGGCCGTGTTCGACACCCTGGGAGCCTTGGTGAGCCAGGAAGTGGTCGAGGAAGTCATGGATCGGGGCATGCTTGAAGTCCTGCCCCTGACCCACATCCGTGGGCGTTCCCTGCACGACGCCTTCGTCATCGTCGACGAAGCACAATCCCTCGAGAAAAACGTCCTCCTCACCGTCATGAGCCGCATCGGACAAAACTCAAAGATCGTCCTCACCCACGATGTCGCCCAGCGCGACAACCTCCGGGTTGGGCGCCATGACGGTGTGGCCGCTGTTGTCGAGACGCTCAAGGGTCACCCCTTGTTCGGTCACATCACGCTGACCCGTTCGGAACGGTCGCCGATTGCTGCGCTGGTGACGGAGTTGCTCGAAGGGGCTGAAATCTAACCCCATCGACGCGGTGCCGCCTTCGGCGAAGGCCAGACATCCTCTGCGTGCTAGCTCGTTCCTCGCTTTTGACGCACGCTGCCGGATGCCTGGCCTTCGCCTTTTCAGTCACCCGCCGGAAGCTCTTCGATTCCAAGATAGGAGGAGAAGGCTTGGTGGCCTTGGACTTTGAGGGTCCAGCCCGGGCGTTTGAAAGTGGTGGGAGTGAGCCGGACTTTTTGGACTTCCTGGGCTGTGTCTCCCCAGCCCTCCCGGGAGATGCCGTTCAGCTCGTAGCCGAGGCTGGTGGAGACGCCCAAGGACTTCTGGTTCCAGCGGGCGGCCTCGGATTCGGCCACTTCGGCGTTCAGGTAGTCGAAGGCATAACTCACGACGGCGGCCCGCATCTCCTTGCCAAAGCCCTTGCCTTGTGCGGACTGCTTGAGCCAAGAGCCGGTGCTGACGGTTTTCAGCGTTGAGAAGTTCTTGGCGCCGATGTCCTGGACGCCGAGGAACTCATCCTCGTTCCAGACCGCGAGCAGAAGGGTCCAGGATTCCTGGGTGAAGTTAGCGCGGCAGCGCCAGTACCACTGGGCCATATTGGGAGCGAGTTCATCGTCCGGAAGCTCGGTCCACGGGGTACTGAACGGGCTCTTGCCGGGCTCGTGGACGCCGGAACGGGCCGCGGCGACGGCGGCCGGGATGTCGTCGTCGAGGACTGGACGGATGCTCAGCCTCGGGGTGGTGAGGACGAGTCCGAACGGGGGCCAAATGTCTGCCAGCGATGTCATCGCCGTAGCTTAGCCCGGCAGGAGGAACCACGCGAGTCACACCGGGGCAGGCTCTTCCCAGGCCGCGCCGCCCCTCACGCTCGCCGAGGGGTTGGATCTCGGGACTTTGGCGACGTCGATACTGCCGGGAGCTCGCCCCTCGGCGGCGGGGGTGTTCCGTCAGGCTCGCCGAGGGGTTGGATCTCGGGGTTTTGGTGCTTCGATACTGCCGGGAGCTCGCCCCTCGGCGGCTGGGGTGTCAGGCGGCGGGGCCTATGTCCCAAGGGATGTGGCGTCGGACGTCGGTGAGGTTCATGGACTCGGCCAGGAAAAGGTCGTCCAACATGTACTCGTCCACCGCAAGGATCTTCAGCCAGTGGCCCTTTCCCGAGGTGTCTCCGTCCAGGCTCTGGCTGGCCACACAGACGCCGGTACCGGCGTCGATCCTGATCAGCGTCCTCCCGGGGTGGGCCAGGGGTTCAGAGGGGTCAGAGGGAACGTAGGTCCGGCTCGGCGTGACGATGGATTCCAAAGCCAGGCGGCCCTCATGGTCAACCTCCCGCGGTTGCTCAAGGAAGACCGGGTTGGTGTCGGGGAACTCGAGGGGAACCGGTGCGTTGCCGGCCAGTTCCACGGGATCCAGTGCTGCCGCGAGGCGGCCGTTGCCGAACGAGGGCTCCCCGTAGGCAGCCTCCGGTCGGCGGCGGACCAAGCCGGCGTCGTCGTAAACGGGCGTCACCAGATGGGCTGGAAGCAACCATGAGCGGCGTGTTGAGGAGACGTACAGATCATCCCGGGAGTCGTTGATGCCCGTGGTGCTGTGCAGCAATTGGCCGTCCGGAGTTTCCATGCGAAGAGCGCCTGGCCGCCTCAGCCATGCGCGGACCATGGTGGAGCCCGTCCCGGGCCTTTCCAGGTACTCGAAGCGGAGGCTCGTCCATTTCCACGGCGAAGAACGGCAAAGATTCCGAAACGTGGAGGAGAGGTCGAAACCCGGTCCTCCTGCACTGAAGCTCCCCATATCCACAGTTTACGCAGCCCTTCAAGCGGGCCCGGCGGCCAAAGCGGGATAGCATCCGAGAGTGATCCGACGACTCTCCGACCTCTGGGATGCCAGCCCACTGGGCTTCTGGCTGGTGATGGCCGCCTGCTTGTACTTCGTGGTGATGGCTGTCCGGCTCACGGTAATCGATGTGCGGAGCCACCTGTTGCCCAACCGCATCGTTTTCCCTTCCTACGCCGTGGCCGGGGTGTTGCTGCTGGCGGCATCCCTCGTGTCGTTCTTGGACGGCGGAAGCAAGGGCCAGCAGCTTTCAGCCACGCTGTTCGCTGTACCGGGACTCCGGCTCCTCGCGGGAGGCGCTGTGCTGTGGCTTTTCTATTTCGTGCTGCGTCTCATCCACCCACCCGGCATGGGCTTTGGCGACGTCAAGCTCGCGGGTGTGTTGGGGCTCTACCTGGGCTACCTGGGGTGGAGCCACGTGTTTGCAGGGACGTTCGCCGCTTTCATTTTGGGTGGGCTGTGGAGCCTGGTGATTTTGGTCTCACGCCGCGGTACCCTGCGTTCGGCCATCCCCTTCGGCCCTTTCATGTTGGCCGGAGCGGCGGCTGCGATGGTGGTCCTGCCCTCTTGAAGATTCCAACGAAAGGAACTGCGGCCAAACTGCAACCCACCCCGTATTTTCGCCTTCACCGGGCTGCGGCATGCTTGGGCCAGCAGGTGTTTAAGCGACATACTCACCCTGAAGAACTCACACGCGACCATCGAAGTGAAGGAAAGCTGACACATGGGTGCACCGGAATTCGTCCTGAAACTGCGGGAAAAGATCGGTAACGATCCCCTTTGGCTTCCGGCAGTAAGGGGAGTGGTGCTCGACGACGACGGCAGGGTGCTGCTGGGTCAACGCGCCGACAACGGCCACTGGGCCTTGATCACCGGAATGCTGGAGCCGGGTGAGCACCCGGCTCCCGGGCTGGTCCGGGAAATCTTCGAGGAAACGGCAGTCGTGGCCGAAACTGAACGGATCATCGGCGTCGGGGTTGTAGGCCCGGTGACCTTTCCCAACGGCGATGTATGTGACTTCCTGGACATCACCTTCCGTTGCCGGTACGTCTCCGGGGAAGCCCGCGTGAACGATGATGAATCACTGGACGTGGGATGGTTCGCGCTGGATGAGCTTCCGGAGATGAGCGCCGGAAACCTCGAAGCAATCAGGCTTGCCACGGAGCCCGAAGGCCCCGTGGCATACCAAGTGGAAGACTGATACCGCTATCGTCCGGCGCCGGCACGGTCCTTGTCGAGCCCGTCCGAGGTGCCTTCGATTCCGCCGGAAGCAGCCAGTTCAGCTTCCAAGCGTGCCGTCTCCAGACGTTCGGCCTCGAGCCGGATGGCTTCCTCGCCGCCAACCGCCTCGCCGCGTGCCACCATTCCGGCGGTGTCGGAGAGGGGGATCTGCTTCAGGGTGATGGCCAGGATGAGTGCGATGGCAATGAACGGCACCAAATACCAGAACACGGGCGCCAGGGAATTGGCATAAGCGTTGACGATCGCGTCCCGCAACTGTTCCGGCAACTGTGAGAGTGCCTGCGGATCCAGAGTGCTGGTGGACTGCGAAGCCTGCTCCGCTGAAGCGCCGGCACCGGTGAATGCTTCCGTCAACGACTCCGACAACCGATTGGTGAAGATCGCACCGAAGACGGCGACACCCAGGGATGCACCTACCTCGCGGAAGTAGTTGTTGGTACTGGTTGCCGTGCCGATCTGGTCAGCAGGAACGGAGTTCTGGACCACCAGGACGATCACCTGGATGATCAGGCCCAGGCCCGCCCCGAAGATGAAGAGCTGGACGCAGATCACCCAAATGGGGGTGGACGCTGCCAGCGTAGTCAGCCAGAGCATGGCCGCGATGGTCAGTGCTGCACCAAGGATGGGGTACATCTTGTACTTGCCGGTCTTGGAGATGCGGATACCGGAGTAGATGGAGGTGCCCATCAGGCCCACCATCATGGGCAGCATCAACAGGCCGGATTCTGCGGCGGACGTTCCGGAGGACATCTGCAGGAAAGTGGGGACGAAGGCGATGGCAGCAAACATGCCCAGGCCCAGCGTGAAGCCGATGGCCGTTGCGTTGATGAAGATGGGGTTCTTGAACAGGCTGAGGGGAATGATGGGGTCCTCGGCGCGGCGTTCAACCATGACGAAAGCGAACGCTGCCAGGACCATGCCCGCACCGAAGGCCCATGTCAGGGGCGAGTCCCAGCCTTCGTCCTTCTTGCCACCGAAGTCGGTGAAGAAGATGAGGCAGGTGGTGGCGGCTGAGAGGAAGAGGACACCCAGGATGTCGATCTTCTTTTCGGCTTTTTTGTTCGGCAGGGTCAGTGTGAACCAGGCGGTGATGAATGCGGCGATGCCGATAGGGATGTTGATGTAGAAAGCCCACTCCCAGGTCAGGTGGTCCACGAAGAATCCACCCAGCAAGGGTCCGGCCACGGCGGAGAGGCCGAAGATGGCGCCCAGCGGGCCCATGTACTTGCCGCGCTCCTTGGCAGGAACAATGTCAGCGATGATCGCCTGGGAAAGGATCATGAGGCCGCCGCCGCCCAGGCCCTGAATGGCGCGGAAGATGACGAAGCCCCAGAAATCTGTGGCAAACGCACAGCCCACGGACGCGAGGGTGAACAGCGCAATGGCCACCAGGAACAGGTTGCGGCGCCCAAGGATGTCACCGAATTTGCCGTAGATGGGCATCACGATGGTGGTGGCCAGCAGATATGCGGTAGTAATCCACGCCTGGTGTTCCACCCCGCCGAGCTTGCCCACGATGGTGGGCATGGCGGTGGAGACGATGGTCTGGTCAAGGCTGGACAGCAGCATGCCTGCGATCAGCGCCGAGAAGATGATCCAGATGCGTTTCTGGGTCAGCAGCAATGGTTCTGCCGCTTTCGAAATTGTACTCATGCGGGGTCCTTCGAGGTTTCAAGGGGATTGGGGCCCAGTTGCTGGTTCGTGGCCAACGGCTGGGCGAAGAGTTTCCGTGCGGCGTTGAGGTTCTGTTCGAGGATCCCGCGGTAAGGGCGGGTGTTTTCCTCCGAGAAGAACTGCTGGGCTGTCTTCTTGGAGACCGCCCCGAACAACGCCGTCGCAGTCATGACTTCGGGATGCCCGGGATCCAGCCCTTCGCGGGCGGCCACCAGGGCGGCGAATTCCCGTTCGCGCGCCTCCCCTTCCAGGGTCAGGCGCGCCAGAAGTTGTGGTTCAGCCGTGATGGCAGCGATGAACTGTTGGACTTCGGAACGGCTGATGGACGAACGCTCCATCAGGGTCACGGTGAGAACATGCAGGGCTGCCAGGAGAGTCCCGGAGATGCTGTCCGGCGTGCGCGAAGGGTTCTGGTTGAACGACTCCAAGGCCTCGGCGGGCAATTCATCCGAGAAGGAACCGATCACGGCATCTTCTTTGGAATGGAAGTAGTTGAAGAAGGTTCGGCGCGAAATCCCCGCCGCTTCGCAGACTTCTTCAACCGTGAAACCGCTGAGGCCATGCTCAGCGGTCAGGGAACGCGCGACGGCGGTAATTGCCGTCCGCGTGGCGGCCCGCTTGCGCTCGCGGAGGCCGCCATCGATATTTGCACTATTGCTCACAAAGTAAAGTTTTGCACTCTTGATCAAAAAGTGCAAAAAGAAATCAAAGGTCGGGTGAAACCATAACCCCGGGGAGGATACCCAAGGGCATCCTGCTGCAAAAACCTTCCGGGTACGACGACGGCCGGTACCTTTCGTGCGAAAGGTACCGGCCGTCGTCGTGCGGTGAGTAAGGGCGCTAAGTGCTAAGCCTTGTGGGCGGGGGAAGTCATGGTGGTGACGTCCAGGGCCTTGTCCAGGTCGGCCTCGGAGACCTTGCCTTCGTCCTCGCCGACGAAACCAAGCTTCTCGGTTGCCTGGCGGATGGTCAGGCCTTCCTTGACAGCGATCTTGGCGATCTTTGCCGCGTTTTCGTACCCGATGTACTTGTTCAGCGGGGTCACGATGGACGGGGATGCCTCGGCCAGGAAGCGGGCGCGCTCAACGTTGGCGGTGATGCCGTCGATCATCTTGTCGGCCATGACGCGGCTGGTGTTGGCCAGCAAGCGGATGGATTCAAGCAGGTTGGCGGCCATGACGGGGATGCCCACGTTCAGCTCGAAGGCGCCGTTGGTGCCGGACCAAGCGATGGCGGTGTCGTTGCCGATGACCTGTGCGCAGACCATGATGGACGCTTCGCAGATGACCGGGTTTACCTTGCCCGGCATGATGGAGGAGCCCGGCTGAAGGTCAGGGATGGCGATTTCGCCGAGGCCCGTGTTGGGGCCCGAGCCCATCCAGCGGAGATCGTTGTTGATCTTCATGAAGGAGATGGCGATGTTGCGGAGCTGGCTGGAGCCTTCGATCAGGCCGTCGCGGTTGGCCTGTGCCTCGAAGTGGTCGCGGGCCTCGGTCAGCGGCAGGCCGGTGTCGGCAGCCAGGAGTTCGATGACGCGCTCCGGGAAGCCTGCAGGGGTGTTGATGCCGGTGCCTACAGCGGTGCCGCCGAGGGGAACTTCGGCAACGCGGGGGAGCGCGGCGTTGATGCGCTCGATGCCGTAGCGGACCTGGGCTGCGTAGCCACCGAACTCCTGGCCCAGCATGACCGGCGTAGCGTCCATGAGGTGCGTGCGGCCGGACTTGACGACGTCCTTGAACTCAACGGCCTTGCGGTCCAGCGAAGCTGCCAGGTACTCAAGGGCCGGGATCAGGTCGTTGATGAGGGCGGAGGTCGCGGCAACGTGGACGGAGGTCGGGAAGACGTCGTTGGAGGACTGCGAAGCGTTCACGTGGTCATTCGGGTGAACAACGTTCTCGCTCCCGGCGGCCGCGAGGGCGCGCGATGCGAGCTCGGCGATGACCTCGTTGGTGTTCATGTTGGATGAGGTGCCTGAGCCGGTCTGGAAAACGTCGATCGGGAAGTCGCCGTCGTACTTGCCCGTGGCAACTTCATCGGCAGCGGCGGCGATGGCCTCGGCGAGCTCACCATCGAGCACCCCCAGTTCGGCGTTTGCCAGTGCAGCTGCCTTCTTCACCCGGGCCAGGGCCTCGATGTGTGTGCGCTCAAGCGTCTTGCCGGAGATCGGGAAGTTCTCCACAGCACGCTGCGTCTGGGCGCGGTACAGGGCGTTCACGGGGACGCGAACTTCGCCCATCGTGTCATGTTCAATACGGAACTCAGTGGTGGAAGTCATGGGGCTAGCTTAGGGCGGTTGGACGCCTCACAGAAAACCCGGAGGGGAGTGCTACGTGCTCCGGCACGGCGGCCGGAGCACGCCTCCTTAGAGCTTGCCGATCCCGGAAACGAGGGCCGCACGGCCTTCATCGAGCTTGTAGGACAGGCCGATCACGGCCACACGCCCGTCGTCGATGGCGTCGGAAATCACACGTGAGCTGTCAGCCAGGCGGGCGGCTGTCTGCTTCACATGCTCCACCACCATGTCGTTGACGTCGTCCTGGTTATTGCGCCGGGCCGTCAAGACCGAGGGCGTGATGCGCTCCACGAGGTCGCGGATAAAACCGGGAGGCATCTCGCCGGTTTCCACAGCAGCCTTGGTGGCCTTCACCGCACCGCAGCTGTCATGGCCGAGGATCACGATCAGCGGGACACGGAGTTCGCTGATGCTGTACTCGAGGGAACCAAGGACTGCGTCATCAATGACCTGGCCGGCGGTTCGGACCACGAAGGCGTCACCGAGGCCCAGGTCAAAAATGATTTCTGCAGCGAGCCGGGAGTCCGAGCAGCCGAAGATCACGGCAAAGGGATTCTGGTTCTCAATCAGTGACGATCGTCGCGAAGCGTCCTGGTTGGGGTGCAGGGATTCGCCGGAAACAAAACGTTCGTTGCCCTCGCGGAGACGGCGCCACGCCAGGGCTGGAGTCAGGTAAGTAGGCACGAGCCTTACTTTACGACGCGGAGAGTGCAGTCCGTGAAACTGTTGCGGCGATTACGCGGACGGTTGCGACGAAGCCGTGCCTGAGGCCGGAGCGCTTGCGGCCGGGGCCTGGTCTGCAGACTTCACGACGGCGGCGGCGAGCGTCGCGAACTCGTCAAGACTTGCCGTGCCGCTCAGGATCAGGGTGGTACCCCGGTAGTCCAGGACCATACTGCGCTTTTCCTTGCCGGAATCGCGCAGTTCCCAGTCCTGGCCCCCGGCGTTGCGCGTGCCGGTGACGGGGAGGTTTTCCGTCTGCTGCAGGACCCAGGTGGGGTTGGCCTTATTGGTCTGGGTCAGGCCAATGAAGCCCTCTTTGGGGGTCAGGAAACCAATCTCCCACGTGGGGACACCGCTTCCGGAACCCGATTCCCACCGGGCGTAATTGGGTTTGAATGTGTCGCCCGTATCCGGGGTCGCGGGTGTGAATCCCGCCACACCAGTGGCGTTGCGGGCGATCGCGGTGACATCGATATCGGGCCTGAAACCCTCGCCCTTGGGAGCCGGGTTCATCAAGACGATGGGAAGGAAAGCGAGAACGCAGACCAGCAGCGCGATGACCATGCCGATGACCGAAGCATTGGCCCGTTTGGCAGCTTTCGCCGCAATCACGGGTTTATACGGGGCATCCGGGATGGCCTGGGCATCGGTTTCAGTGGCCGGTGCAGCGTCGGATTGGTTCTCAGCTGCGGGCTTGTCCTGCGTTTCACTCACCCCTCCATGATCCCCCATGGCAGCGGGGAACACACATCCGGGGACCTCACCGGCGGTATTGCGGGCCGTGGTCATCCAACGACCTCCGGTGGACGCGGCGACTATGATCGTTGATAGAGGAACCCCGGGTTGCCCCGCGCAACCGTGTCCGGTCCCGTGAATCGTCACTCGAAGAAGAGGTTCAAGTGTCTCCTGCACCAATGACCCAGCAGTATTCCACGATTTCGCCGTCGCTCGCCGTCGGCATCGACGAACCCGACCGCAACCTTGCGCTTGAACTCGTCCGCGTCACCGAGGCCGCGGCTATTGCCGGTGGCCACTGGGTAGGTTTCGGTGACAAAAACAAGGCAGACGGCGCCGCCGTCGATGCCATGCGTTCATTCCTTCAAACCGTCCACTTCAACGGCGTCGTGGTCATCGGTGAAGGCGAAAAAGATGAAGCCCCCATGCTGTTCAACGGCGAGCAGGTTGGTGACGGCACCGGTCCCGAGTGTGACGTCGCCGTCGACCCCATCGATGGAACCCGCCTGACCGCCCTCGGCATCAACAACGCCCTCGCAGTGCTTGCAGTGGCCGAGCGCGGATCCATGTTCGACCCCTCCGCTGTGTTCTACATGGAGAAGCTCGTCACCGGCCCCGAAGCGGCCGACATGGTGGACCTTCGCCTGCCCGTCAAGCAGAACCTGCACCTCATTGCCAAGGCAAAGGGTGTCAAGGTCAACCAGCTCAACGTTATGATCCTGGACCGCGACCGCCACCGTCCGCTCGTCGAAGAAATCCGCGAAGCAGGCGCACGCACCAAGTTCATCATGGACGGCGACGTCGCCGGCGCCATCGCTGCAGCCCGCTCCGGCACCGGCGTGGACGCCCTCATGGGCATCGGCGGCACCCCGGAAGGCATCGTCACCGCCTGCGCCATCAAGTCCCTCGGTGGTGTCATCCAGGGCCGCCTGTGGCCCACCTCGGACGACGAGAAGCAGAAGGCCATCGACGCCGGACACGACCTCGACCGCGTTCTGTCCACCAACGATCTCGTGACCTCGGACAACTGCTACTTCGCAGCCACCGGCATCACGGACGGCGACCTCCTCCACGGCGTGCGCTACCAGAAGGACCGCGTCATGACGCAGTCCATCGTGATGCGCTCCAAGTCCGGGACTGTGCGCTTTGTCGAGGCTGAGCACCACGCATCCAAGTGGGAGACGTACGCGCGCAAGCCGTAACCCCCGGGTTTAACAAAAGGACGGCGAGCATCGCTCGGCGGCTATCTCCTCGTACCTCGTCGATTTGATGCCGCTTTGGCGATACTCGCCGTCCTTCTCTGTGTCCGGCCACGTTCGGCTTCGAGCTGCTAAAGGGTGGGGGAGGGTGTGCCCGGGGTGTGCCTTCACCACCTACTTTGAATCTGGAAACCTCGGGGCGTGCCGGGAAGCAGGGTGTGTCGGGGTCGGAGCCGGCCCAGAGTGGGTGGTGGGAGTGACACCTGATTTAGTGCGCGAGGGCGGCGGTCAGGGTTAGGGGAGGTCCGGGCCTAGCGGACTTTGTCGCGGAGCTTTCTGGCCAGCTGGTATACCCCGTAGCGGAGTTTATTGACCGGGAGGTCCCAGGTGCCGGGATAGGACACTTCGCGGCCGCCGAAGGACTTCTTGAACGCCGTGAAGCCCGCCCACTTGTGGTCAGGCTGGTCCTCGGGCGCCACACCCCAGAGGTCCACGTGCTTCAAGCCCTTCTCCTTGGCATCGGCCATCAGCGTTACCAGGAGGGGGATGCCGGCACTGAGCTTGCGGTGGGTATCGTCCAGGGCAGCGTGGGCGTAGACGCGGGTGTCAGCGGAGTCGTAGGCGAAGGCGGCGGCGATCGGCTCGCCCTCCAGTTCGGCGATAAAGAGTGTTCCGCAGCCTGCAGGCAGCAGGGAGGCAGCCACCTGGGTGAGGTATTCATCGCTTTGGGGTTTGAAGCCGTTCCGCGCGGCAGTCAGGTGCAGGAAGTGCAGGAGAATCCTGATGTCGGCCGGATCCTGTGAAGCCCGGAAGGTCACACCCTTTTTGTGGATGTTCCGGTACAGATTCCGGTTGGTCGGCTTCATGCCTGCCAGGACCTCTTTGAAATCTCCGTCGAGGTCCACGATCCAGCTGAGCTCGGGCTGCTGGTTGACCGGCGCGGGACGCATGCCGCGCGAGCGGAGGAGGGGACCGGCGTCGGAGGCGGTGAAACCGGAAGCGGCAGGTTCCATCCGGACGAAGACCGCATGGACCTTCCTGGCCAAAGCCACCAAAGCTGCAGTAGCGGCGTCGAAGGCTTCAACCGACTCTGCCACAGGGCCGTAGGGAGCATAAATGACCTTGCCCGCAGGGTTCTTCTCCTCGATGGCCAGGAAGCTCCAGCCAGGACCGGACTGTTCGTGGACGCGGCGGCCCAGGGAACGCTGGACGGCAGCCCAAGCGGGCGTTTGCAGGAAAAACTCCATGGATCAGTTCCCCAACCCGGTGGTCACCGCAAAGGCGACGCTGACCTCTGTGGCGCCCTGCACGGGGTGGACGTTGACGGGAGCCTCAATGTCGGGAACAAAAGCGGCTGCACCGCGCCCAAGCCGGAGGTCGCTCTTGGGCGAGTCAAGCAGCACCGAACCTGAAACCACCACGACGACGGCTGGCCCGGTTTGTGCCAAAGGCACCGGTTCGGCGCCAGGAGCAAGTTCCATGCGCTGCAGCTGGAATTCCTTGAACGGCGGGCGATAAAGTTCCTGTCCGAATTCCGTCCCGCTGACCTGGACACGAGGGACGCCCAAGGCTTCGAACCGGACGGTCTTGAGGAGCTCGGGTACGTCAACGTGCTTGGGGGTGAGCCCGCCACGGAGCACGTTGTCGGAGGAAGCCATGACTTCCACGCCCAGGCCATGGAGGTACGCATGGATATTTCCGGCCGGCAGATACACGACCTCGCCGGGCTCGAGGGAAAGGTGGTTCAAGAGCAGGGAGATGAGGACGCCGGGATCGCCGGGGAAGGCTTCGTTGATATCCAGCATCGCAGCAAGAACCCCACGATGCGGTTCCAGCGGCGCGCCGGCTGAGAAGACGGCAACTACTTCGTTGATGGCATCGGAAACCTGGCTGCCGCCCTCAATGAGGCGGCTGAAGGCTGCTTTCAGGGCAGCGGGCTCCTCGGGCAGGCCGAGATCGGAAATGACGCTGGAAATCACGGGCGGGACGGCGACGGCAGCGGAATCAAGGACGCGGGCCAAGTGTTCAAAGACGGCCTTGGACCCGGCAGCAGGACGGAAGCCGCACAGAGCCTTGAACGGAGTCAACGCAAAGATCATCTCCGGCTTGTGGTTGTCGTCCCGGTAATTGCGTTCTGCCGCATCGGCGGGGATGCCGGCGGCGTTCTCGCGGGCGAACCCCTCCTTCGCCTGGTCCAAGCTGGGGTGGACTTGCAGGGACAACGGCTGTTCGGCAGCGAGCAACTTGGCCAGGAACGGCAAGCGGGGGCCGAACTCCGCCAGGCTCTCCGAACCCAGGAACCGCTGGGGATCGGACTCGATCAGTGCATTCAGGGGCTGGGTAACGCCGTTGGGGTGGACAGCTGTAGAAGGGGAGTCAGGGTGGGCTCCGATCCACATTTCCGCCTCGGGACCACCGGAGGCCGGCCGCCCCAGCAAGTCTGCGATCGCCGTCGTCGAACCCCACGCATAGGGTCGCAAAACATTCTCAATCTGGTACACGAAAGAAAGTCCTTATCGTTGCGCTGGACGTGGGGTTGAACGGAGCTGCAAGCCTACAGTGGTGCGCACTGCCCGTTGGTTGCCACAAGGTCACGTATGCCTTGCTCATCGCCCTGGGCCTTGAGGCCGTTCAAGAGTTCGATGGTGATCGGGGTGCCGTCCGGTGTGGTGGTTACAGGAGTGAAATCGGCCGATGGTGAGGGAAGCTGGCCCGCCGGGTGGCTGCCTGCAACAGGCCCGGCCGCCACGATGGTTCCGGCAGCTGCGCCGTTGCCGGTCACGAGGGCGTCATCGGCCTTGGGGCCGTTGGATCCGGCGAGGGTTTCCTGGACCTTGGAGTGGATGAGGTCGAAGTCCGGGACGGTGGAGAATGACGCGTCGAAGTCCGGTGGGCCGATGGTGAGCCGTTTGACAGGCTGATTCTTGGACTTCAAGGCGAGGTCCACGAAGCTCCCCAACTGGTTGGAGGAAATGTTCGAGTCGACGACTTTGGTTCCGGCGTTGGCGATGTCTTCGAACTTGGTCAGCAGGGTGGCCGGATCAAGTTGCTTGAGCATGGCCTGCTGCACGCACTGCTGGCGTGCGATGCGGGCGTAGTCGTCCACGAACTCACGGGACCGCCCGTACCACAGGGCATGGAAGCCATCCAGGTGCTGGTCGCCGGCCGGTATCCAGCCGTCGGGCATGCCATGGATGCCGTTGGCTTCGTCAGTCACAGGGCCGCTGATGGGCACCCAGCCGCCGGCCTTGATGCGGATGCCACCCATGGCGTCAATGAGTTTGGCAAAACCATCCATGTCCACCAGCACGTAGGCCTGGACAGTGATTCCCAAGGTGCCGGAGACGGCTTCCAGAGTGGCTTGCGCTCCGGGGTCGGCCACACCGGGGTAGAGGTCCTTGTAGTTGTTGGTGACCTCGGTATTGACCGCATTGATCAGGCATTCGTCGCCGCAGTTGTAGCCGTCCGGGTAGATCTTCCGCATAGGCGAACCTTCGCTGAACTGGGCGTTCTGAAGATTCCTGGGGACCGAGATGATGGCGCTCTCGCCCGTCTTGGCATCAACGCTGATGACCGAAAGGCTGTCCGGGCGGCGTCCCGTCCTGTCGTCCCCGGCGTCCCCACCCATCATGAGGAAGTTGTAACGTCCGTCCACGGGTTCGATGGCGGGGCCGGCATCGAAGATACTGCCGATGGCATTCCGGCTGACGTTGAGGACGTAGGCGATATAACCGAGCGAACCGCTGGCCAGGATCGTTGAGGCTGCAAGGACCACGGCAATGATGGGCCGCATCCCCGGTGCCAGCAGGGCCGGCCTGATGATCCTCAAAGTGTTAAGGAAAAGGTAGGCCCACCCCAAGGCCAGGGCCACCAGGACCACAATGATCAACAGGGAACCGATTGGGTGGGTGAACACACTGAGCAGCAGGGTCCGGTTGACCATGGCGATGAACAAGGTAACCAGCGCCAGGGCCCACACCGTGAGCGTCACGCGCAGCGCCACCCGGCCAAGCCTCCGGTCGCCGGCAACGATCTGGGCACTGCCGGGAATGAAGAGGGTGAGCAGGACCAGCACGAAGGCGCGTTTGGTCCGCACCGGGGCGCTGGCCCCGGACGGATAGCGAACGGGATCAGTCAGGGCGGAACCGGGCTGATTCTGAGTCTTGTGCATGGTGGTCAACCGGTGCCTTCCTAGCGGGGGCTCCGGGCTGAAGCGTTGGCAGGGGAGAAGACTTCCTCTACCTTGCGGCGCAGGTTTTCGCCCTTCTTGGTGGCGACGTCATTGAGTTCCTGGGCAAAGTCCACCAGATCAGCGCGGAGCTTCGCGGCGAGTTCGTCCGTTCCCGAAGCGAGCATGCGCACAGCAAGGAGGCCGGCGTTTCGTGCCCCGGCAATCGAGACCGTAGCCACGGGGACACCGGCAGGCATCTGGACGATGGACAGCAGGGAATCCATGCCATCCAGGGTCTTAAGGGGAACGGGGACGCCGATGACAGGAAGCGGTGTCACCGAGGCAAGCATGCCGGGGAGGTGGGCGGCGCCGCCGGCGCCGGCAATGATGACACGCAGCCCGCGTTCGTGCGCAGTCTGGCCGTAGCGGATCATTTCCGTGGGCATGCGGTGCGCGGACACGACGTCGGCTTCAAAAGGGATACCGAACTCGGCCAAGGCATCGGCTGCGGCTTCCATCACCGGCCAGTCTGAATCCGAACCCATCACGAGCCCTACCAGCGGGGCTGTTGCTTCTGACGTCATGCGCTCTCCTCAAGGGTGGTCTGCTCGGGCTTGTGGCCGTCGCGGATGATGTTGGCCACTGCTGTGGCGCGCCGACGGACGGAGTCGACGTCGGAGACCGAACTGCCCACGAGGTTCACGTGGCCTATCTTGCGGCCGGGGCGGACGGATTTGCCATAGAAATGGACTTTGGCTGCGGGCTCGTAGGCCAAGGCCATAGGGAAGGCGTTGAAGAGGTCCTGGTTTTCCCCGCCGAGGAAATTCTTCATGACCACCACGGGTGCCAGCGCGTCGGTTGCTCCGAGCGGAAGGTCCAGCACTGCCCGAAGATGCTGCTCGAACTGGCTGGTGATGGATCCATCCTGCGTCCAGTGGCCAGTGTTGTGCGGGCGCATGGCGAGTTCGTTGATGAGGAAGCCGGCTCCGACCCCCGGGGTTTCGAACAGCTCTGCAGCCATTACTCCGGTGACGCCAAGCTCGTTGGCAATGCGAAGTGCCGCCTCTTCGGCAGCCGCGGCCACCTCAACGGCAATGTTCTGTGCCGGTGCAATGACTTCGTCGCAGACACCGTCCACCTGGATCGTGTGGACCACGGGCCAGGCCCGGGATTCGCCGCTGGGGGTTCGCGCTACCAGCGCGGACAGTTCGCGGCTGAAGTCCACTTTGGCCTCTGCCAGCAGGGGGCTCATTGCCTGGAACCAATCGGCAGTGTCCTGGGCGTCAGCAGCGGAGTCCACGATCCTGACACCCTTGCCGTCGTAACCACCACGGGGGGTCTTCAGGACAACGGGCCAGCCAATCCTGTCGCCGAATGCCACGAGCTCCTCAACGCTGCTGACCGCGGACCACTCCGGGTTGGGCAGGCCAAGGCGGTCAATCGCTGCCCGCATCACAAGCTTGTCCTGGGCGTTCACCAGCGCATCAGGGCCGGGCTGGACGTTGACACCGGCATCCAGAAGGGCCCTCAGGTGTTCCGTGGGGACATGCTCATGGTCGAACGTCAGCACGTCCAGGCCCTTGGAGAACTCGAGGAGGGCGTCCAAGTCCTTGTAGTCGCCGATCGGGGCTGTGGCCACGGCGGCAACAGCCGAAACGTCCACACCCTCAGCCAAAACTCGGAGTTCGAAGCCCAGGGCGGTAGCGGGCGGAGCCATCATTCGTGCGAGCTGGCCGCCGCCAACAACGCCAATTACTGGAAAAGTCACAAGGTTCAGCCTACCGAACCGGCGGCAGGATCACGGATTCTGCCGCCCATAAGACCGCTTTTCCACAGCGTTACACCCCTTGCGGGAGCCGATTTTGGCCTTCTCACAGTCTGCTCAAAGGCAGCGCGCGGAAAACGGCGCTAAAATGGAATCGGCCCACCGGCCCACCTATTCAACGGCCATGGAGGGTCATGATCACCACACTTGCAGATCGCATCCGCGGACTTGCCTCGCTCTTTTGGCGTGAAGTAGCAAAGTTCGGCGCAGTCGGCGGTGTCGCTTTTGTCATTGACTCGGCCGTTTTCATCTGGCTGTTCTCCGGACCGATGCATGGCAGCGAGGTCTGGGCCAAGGCCATTGCGACGATCGTTGCAAGTGTTTTCTCGTGGGTCGCCAACCGTTTCTGGACCTTCCGCCACCGCAAGCAGGCCAACGTGGTCCGTGAGGCCGTGCTGTTCGCCGTGATGAACCTCGTGGGGCTCCTCATCGCCTCAGGGTGTGTGTGGTTCGCCAAGTACATCCTGGACCTGAACGACAAGCCGTCCCTGTTCATTGCCGGCAGCGTGGTGGGCCTCATTCTGGGCACCATTTTCCGGTTCTTTGCCTACCGGTTCTGGGTGTTCAACGAAGAGCTGGACGCTGAGCCCGAGTTCTCGCATGACCACGAGATCATCGACCTTCACCACAAGGCCAAGAGCGAGGCCGGAGCTGCCAACCCCGGCACCGGCGAGTTGCCGTCCGTTAAGAACGGCTGACCCGCTCGTTCTGCAGCAGGTGCTCAGTCACCTCCAGGTCCGGGTGGACCAAAACCACCGAACCGTCGCCGTGCCACGCTCCCAGTGAAGCTGCCAGGCAGGTTTCCAGGCCCTCGCTGGCCCGCACCAGCAGGCGGACGCCGGGTTCCTGGCCGGTCGCGAACTCTTCCATGAGCGCTTCGTGCGTGAGTTCTGAGGTGCCGCGCACTGCCGGGAGCTCCGCAGCGGCCTCGTTGTGTGCCATGAAGACGTCGCCATGGGAGCGGACTTCCGCCGCGTAATCCACGACGCCGGATGGCAGCTCGCCCGGCCATCGCATGGCCAGCGCGGCCAGCGGCACGGCAACGACAGCGTCGAAGCCGGCCCCGGCATCGCCGTCGGGAGTGTCCGTGACGAGAAGGTCCGCGGAGGTCTGGTCGAAGACCACCTCCATTCCCAGCTGCCATGCAGCCAGTGCCCACACAAACGACTTCCAGTGCGCCGGGAGGTCAAGGCGGACGGCCATGCCTGGCTCGGCATCGAGTTCGTCCTGCAAAAGATTGCTGGTCTTGGCCACCCAGTTATCCAGGACGCGGCCGGAAAGCTCAACCCGCTCCGCATCCGGCCCGTACCAGGTCAGGCGCGGCGAGGTCGAATGGCCGGATCGCAGGGTGGTCATGAGGTTTGCTGCCGGGATGCTCATGCGTCAATCTTGCCACGGTGGTCCGGCGCCGGGCTTGGGATTAGGGCCGGCTTTGTGAATTGCGACACATGCCATTTTGTCCAGTCGGTGGGCGCTCTGGGGCGAGGGCTTAATTTTCCGCGGAAATTCAATGAAAGTTCACGTAAATTGATCCAACCCTCCCATTTCCCCCGCAGGCAGGCGGCGGCACGGGCAAAATGTTGGGCGTGGCGCATCCCACGTTTCTCCGGATTCTTGATTATTATTCCGGCGCGGCTTGACTGACGGGTAGTTACACGCGTGTAATTAGTAATCAAACGCCGCTGCACAGATGACCGGAACGTCGCCGGGAATCGGAAACACATCCAGGCAGCAGCTGCAAAATCAGGAGGGACGCCATGGGGCAAGCGTTGCGTATCCAGGAAGATGCAGTCGTCGCAGAACATGCGTCGGTGAAATACCGTTCGCGGGAAGTACCGGGGGATTGGTACGTCGACCCAGCGGATCCGGAAGCGGCAGACCGCTACAACCAAAATGTGCAGGACTCCTTGGAGGATCAAGCAACTGCCCTCCTGGCCGCACACGAGGCGCTGATCGGGGACCTGCCTGCAGGGCCGGAAGAAGACTTGGACGATCCTCCCATGGAGGTTCGCCGCCCGCTGGAAACACCGGGCCAGCCTGTATGGATCGGCCTTCCGGGCCAGGGTGACTTCGATGACGAAGGTGAACTTGGCTGGCAGACTGATGCGCTCTGTGCTCAAACGGATCCGGAGGCTTTCTTCCCGGAAAAGGGCGGGTCCACCAGGGACGCCAAGAAAGTCTGCGGGGCGTGCAACGTCCGTTCGCAGTGCTTGGAGTACGCCCTCGCCAATGACGAGCGGTTTGGGATTTGGGGCGGACTCTCTGAGCGGGAACGTCGTCGGCTAAGGAAGCGAGCGGTCTAATTCTCAAGGAAGTTCACGTTACCGCCGTTGTGGTTTCCCACAACGGCGGCGACTATCTCCCCAGGACACTGGCGGCACTGTCGGACCAAACCCGTCCGGCAGATGCCGCCATTGGCATTGATACTGGCTCCACGGATCATTCGCTGGATATGCTTCGCGAAGCCTTCGGCCAAGCCAATGTCACCACTTTCGCGCAGGCAAAATCCGGCTTCGGCGCAGCTGTTCAAGCGGGCTTGCACGAGCTGGCACCTGACAGGGGCGTGCCCGGCGATGATGCTGGAAACCGCCCTGGCACTGTTGACTGGATTTGGCTCCTTCACGATGACGCCGCCCCGGCGGCTGACGCCTTGGCGGAGCTTCTGCATGCCGTGGAAAGGGCGCCGTCGGTAACGGTGGCCGGTTGCAAGCAGCTCGGTTGGGACAATGAGCGGCACCTCGTGGATGCCGGGCTTTCCACCAGCCGCTGGGCCGAGCGCCTGACACTGATCGACGCCGACGAAGTGGATCAGGGACAATACGACGCCCGCACGGACACCTTCGCGGTGAATTCCGCCGGAATGTTGATCCGCCGGGATGTGTGGGAGTTGTTGCAGGGCTTTGACCCCGCGTTGCCCGGCAGCGGCGATGACGTGGACTTCTGCTGGCGCAACTGGCTCGCCGGCAACCGGGTGGTAGTGGTTCCCAGCGCCCGGATGTTCCACGTGGAGCACCGGCCCCATGGCCTGGGCACCTCATCTGCGGCACGTAAAGCCCAGATTCATTTGCGTCTCAAGCACACCCCCTGGTGGAACGTTCCGTTCCAAGCGCTGGGTGCGGTCTTCGGTGCCGTGGTCCGGCTGATGCTGAGCATTCTGGTCAAGGAACCGGGGTACGGTTTCTCGCAGTTCACGGCAACCTTTGCCGCCTTGATGCGTCCTGTAGCCATCGCCCGGGGCCGCCGTGTTGCCGCCGGAACCCGCCGCGTCCGGCGTGCCGTGGTCCGGGGCCTCCAAAAGTCAACCCGCGAAGTCCGTGCCAACAGGCGGTCCCTGTTGGAGGCCATCCGTCCCGGCGATGAATCGTCAGCGGTCTCGGACCTCCTGGCACCGGAACCCAGCGGGGATGCCGCCGACGACTTTGTTGCGCTGGCAACCAATGAACGCGGGTGGGTAGGAACAGGTGCAGCCGCAGCAGCCCTGCTGGCCCTGGCCGCTTCCCTTATTGGCCTGCTGGGCCTGGTGCGCTCCGGAATTGTGGCCGGTGGCGGCCTCATCCCGCTGTCTGAAACGCCCGGAGACATCTGGGCCAATGCCTCCACATGGTGGATTTCCCTTGGCGCAGGCCTGCCGGGCCACGGCGATCCCTTCGGTTACGTGTTGTGGCTGTTGTCCCTCTTTGGCGGAGGGGACGGCAACCCGGCCATGGCTTGGTTGCTGGTCCTGGCCATGCCACTCTCTGCCATTGGCGCGTGGTTTGCTGCCGGGGCTTTGACGACGAAGCGCCGTTTCCGGACTGTTGCTGCCTTGGCATGGTCTGCCGCTCCTGCGCTGCTGGTCGCGATCAATGAGGGCCGCGCTGGTGCCTTGATTGCCCATGTGATGATGCCGCTGCTGCTGCTGGCACTCCTGCGTGCCTCAGGATCCGCGATCGGTCAAGGACGTTCACATCAGGGAACAGCCCTGACCCGGCGCCCTGCTCCCGTTCTCGGAAAGCCGGGCATCAATGGGACACCGTCGTGGACCGCCGCCGCCGCCGGCGGGCTTGCAATGGCCATTGTTACCGCCTCGGCACCGTCGCTTCTAGGACCCGTTGTTGTTGCGGTAGTCCTGTCCGCCGTCATCCTGGGACAGCGCGGCAAGACGCTGTGGTGGTCTCTTCTTCCCACTGTTGCGCTGTTCGTGCCGTACGGAATTTCGGTCCTGGACAGGCCGCGTGCCCTCCTGGCTGATCCCGGACTGCCCCTGACCTTCGACGCCGCGCCGATCTGGCAGCAGCTGCTGGGGCAGCCCTTGGCATTCGACATCGACGGCGGCTTGACCGGCTTGGCGATCTTCGGCCCGGGCGCAGCACCCTGGGCTTTGCTGCTTGCGCTGCTGGTCAGTGCGCCGGTCCTGGTCCTCGCTGTGGCGGCCCTGTTCCTGCCCGGCAAGCGGACGGCGCTGGCCAGGGTGTTCTGGTTGGCAGCGTTGGCTACCTTGGCGAGTAGTTGGTTGGTGGGGCATGTCGCCACCGGCGTCAACAATGACGTCATCGTGGGGCCCTTCACCGGCCCGGCGGTATCAGCTGCCGGCATGTTGTTGCTCGGTGCTGCCGTTACAGGCGCTGACAAGCTCTTTGGTGCGCCCCGCCGCACGACTGATACCAGCGGCCCTAGGATTCCTTTGCAGCGTGTGGCTTCCGGGCTTGTCCTCACGCTCCTCGTGGCCGGGCCGCTGGCAAGCATGGGCGCCTGGGCGGCCCAGAACGTTCTCCAGCCCTCGCCGGCCCCTGGTGCGTCCACGTCAGCCAACGCGGCCGAAAAGAAACCGTCCTCCTTGGGGACCGAACGCCAGGTATGGGCAGTGGACACCGGCACTTTGCCGGCCACCGCGGTCGATCGCGGACAGGGGCCTGAGCGTACCCGGACGCTGGTTATCACCAGTGGAGAACAAGGTGCCTTTACGTCCTCATTAATGCGCGGAGCCGGCACGACCCTGGACAGCTTGTCCACCATCGCTTCGGCCCGCACCATCATCGGCGCACCGGGCCGCGAGGAAATTGTGGACGATGACGCCGCCACGGCATCGCTTCGGCGGGCAGTGGCCACCATCGTGGCAAGCAGTGGAGTGGACCCGCGCGCTGACCTTGAACAACTTGGAGCGGGATTCGTAGTCCTTAAGGCCGCCGACAACGCAGCCCAACTGACTGCAAGCAGGATTGACGCCGTCCCAGGCCTGGTGGCTGTTGGACAGACGGACGCCGGATGGCTGTGGCGGGTCTCGCCGCGGAACCAGCCGGCCGCCGCGGCTGCAGAGACCACGCACCGCATCCGGATCGTTGATTCCAAAGGGACGACGGTTGCCAACCTCCCGGCCGAAGAAGTATCCGTGGATGCGACCGTTCCTGCAGGTGGGGAGGGCCGCAAGCTGGTGATGGCTGAACGCTCCGACCCCGGCTGGACGGCCTGGATGGATGGAAGGCAGCTCAAAGCCGCTACGTCCGGATGGTCGCAAGCCTTTGAGCTCCCCGCCAACGGTGGTGAGCTGGAAATCCGTTACACCAACCCTTGGGCTTTGTGGTTCGGCCTGATGCAGGCCGTGGTGATGGGGCTGACGCTGCTGCTGGCCATACCTGTGCCGGCGCGACGCACCCGAACCGGCATGTCGAGGGACGAAGTCTCCCTCCGTAAGGAGTACAGCAGTGTCTGAGGACCAGAAACAGCCAGCTGAAGGTAAACAGCCAGCTGGAGGTAAGTCGTCACGTAGTGCAGGCAAAGGGGCTCGAAGTTCCAACCGGGGCGTTGTGACCGGGGTCCTCTCCGCGGTAGCCATCCTGGCAGCCGGCGGTGGGGCCGTCGCGGCGACCTCGATGATGCCCGAACCTTCCGGCGGAACCACCATGGACATCCGGCGGGCCGATGTTCCAGCGGGACGGGCACTGGGCGTGTGCCCGGAGCCTGCCCGGCTTGTCAATGGAACCGTGGTGGGAACCGATGCGGAGTTCAGTCCCGTGTCCACTACAGCCGCCAGTGCCCTGAATGCGGTGGTGCTCAGCAACCCGGCCGGTACGGTTCCGGGAAGCAACGTGACAACGTTGGATGGAGCCGCTGTTGCTGAGATTGCAAAGGCTCCCACCAGCACTCCGACGCCAACTGCCGGACCTCCGGTGTTATCTGCCGCAGTGGCATCCCTTTCTCCCGTGACGGCCCCGGCCGTGGTGGGGGCAGATCCGCTGGGGAACGAGCAAGCCTCCATGGCGGCCAACCTTAGCTACTCCGCCACCGATGGAGACCTGCGCGGCCTCGCTTCGGCACAATGCCAATCGCCGGGAAACGATGCCTGGCTCCTGGGCGCCAACACGGCAGTGGGACGCACGGCAGTCCTGAACCTCAGCAATGCCTCGGAGACTCCGGCCACCGTGAACCTTGACCTTTTCGGGGAGCAGGGCCAGATCCAGGCACCCGGGGCGCGGGGACTCCTGGTAGCTCCCGGAACCACCCGCTCTGTGAACCTTGCAGGACTTGCCCCCAGTGAATCGCAACTCGCAGTCCACGTGCGCAGTACTGGTGGCCCGGTTGCTGCGACCATCCAACAGAGTGTCTTGCGCGGGCTCGCTCCCGGCGGTGTCGAATACCTTGCCCCTGGCTCCGGTGCCTCGAACCTGCAGGTGATGTCCGGCGTCGACATCCAGGACCCGGCGGCTACGAAAGCGCTGGCGGCCAAATCCGGTTTCGCCGATGCCTCGCCGGCGCTGCAGATTGCCGTCCCGGGGTCCACCGATGCCGTAGTGCAGGTGAGCCTCTACGGGGCCAACGGCGAACGGAAGGTACCCAGCGGGGGAGTGGTCACGGTCAAAAGTGGATCCGTAGCCACCGTGGATCTCGAGGGCATACCGGCCGGCACCTACACGGTCAAGGCCAGTTCCGATGTTGCCTTTGTGGCCTCGGCCCGGGTTACGCGGGGGGCCAAAGCTGAGGAAGCCACCGATTTTGCCTGGTCACCTTCCTCGGCCCGCCTCGGCAGCCAGCACCTGGTGGCCGTACCCCGGAACGGGCAGCGGTATTTGAGCTTCGGAGTTCCCGAGGGGCGCGGCACGGTGACTTATGCTCCTGTGACCGCCGACGGTGCTGTGGGCAAAGCTGTTGACGTGGACATGTCCGGTGGAACCACATCGTTGATCGAACTCCCGGCAAAGTCCGGTGATTCGGTGGTGGCAGGGTATGTAGTGTCAGCCTCCGGCGACCCCATCTACGGTGCACTGGTCCTCGGTACCCAAGGGCGCGCGGACATCTCGGTAGTAGCTATCCAGGATGCGGCTGCCGGACTTGAAAAGGTCCCGGTCTCCGTCGGTTACTAGCGGGTTTTGGTCGGTTACTGGCCGGTGTTACTGGTACCGGCGGCGGTAGACGGGATCAAGGGTCTCAGGGGGCACGCCCAGCATTTCAGCGGTGTACTCCACCACGACGTCGTGCACCAGGTCCTGCAGTTCGTCCCGGCTGCCGCAGCCTTGCTCCACCACGCGGCGGTACACAGTGATCATGGGTGCTTCGCCGCGGCCGCCTGGCGTATAGGAGCCCAAGGGGGCGCGGCTTCCCTGGGCAACGAGTTGTTCAAGGTTGGGCGGGATCTCGTCGACCGCAAACAGGACACCGTCCAGTTGCTTGCCCCACATGTCCTGGAGCCGCTCCGCAGAGTCCAGAACCATGTCATCAAAGCGCTCTGCGCGGGTTCGGAAGCCGGGAAGGCTGGGGAGCATGAGCTCTCCCCGCAGTCCCCGGCCATGGCGGTTGCGCCGGCGCCGCCGGAAACCCCTCGCGCCAGGACCGGCGTGTTGCTCTGCCTGATCGCCATCGGCGTCAGTCCACCGGATGCTGAATCCGGGAACATGTGGCTGTGACTGCATATATCGACTTTAGTCCCGGCGACCCGTCTGCGCGACATCATGGCCCGCACAGCGGCGAGTTACCGGCGGAGGTGCCATCTTCACGGGGCCACGGGCATCCAATGCCACAGGATGGAGCCAAGTGGCGCTAATCTGGGATGTTGTGGGTGCCATTCGTCAGTGTTCAAGATCAGCCTGCCGCCAGTCAGCGGTGGCTACTTTGACGTACGTGTACGCCGAGTCCACCGCTGTCCTTGGTCCATTGGCCACCTATGCCGAGCCGCACGCCTACGATCTTTGCTCACAGCACGCCGAGAGCCTGACCGTTCCGCGGGGCTGGGAAGTGCTCCGGCTGGCTATGCCTGCCACGCCGCCCGAACCCGGCCCCGATGACCTGTTGGCCCTTGCCAATGCTGTCCGTGAGGCGGCTTCGGCAGCCCCCGAAACCGCTGCACGGCAAAGCCACCCGCAGATGGAGCCGCCGGCAGCAATCGAGGGGACCCGTCGCGGGCACCTTCGCATCCTCCGCGAACCCTCCTGACCCGGTAACCGAAGGTCCGGGCCTTGGGCTTCGGACGCAATTCGACGCCGCGCTGCAAACCCACTGATCCTGCGCGGTAGTCTGGAATCTGCAGATAACATCCGCCAGCTGCGCCACGTAGGCGCCACCCAGGGAGCATCATTCATGCCAAAGGTCAGTCCTGAACTGTTGTCCATCCTGCGCTGCCCCGTGACGGGTTCACCGCTGGTCCAGGAGGGCGAGGAACTGGTCTCCGTTCCTGAAGACTCCAATGGCGGGAAGCTCCGCTACGCGATAGAGGACGGCATCCCGTTGCTCCTGCCCCCGGAACTCCTTGCTGCGGCCAATGCCGCCACTTCCGGCCAGCACGATTCAAAGGCTTAGCCCCCGCTTCTTCACTCATTCCGCACGGTACCCCTAAGGATTTCCATGACTTTTGACTTCAAAGTTGCCGACATTACCCTTGCCGAGGCCGGCCGCCACCAGATCCGCCTCGCCGAGCACGAGATGCCGGGGCTGATGTCACTCCGCGCCGAATTCGGTGCTTCGCAGCCACTCAAGGGTGCCCGGATTGCCGGTTCCCTGCACATGACGGTCCAAACGGCTGTCCTGATCGAGACCCTCACGGCCTTGGGAGCCGAAGTTCGCTGGGCTTCCTGCAACATCTTCTCCACCCAGGACGAAGCAGCTGCCGCCGTCGTTGTTGGCAAGGGCACACCGGAGAACCCTCAGGGTGTCCCGGTTTTCGCCTGGAAGGGCGAAACCCTGGAAGAGTACTGGTGGACTGCGGAGCAGATCCTCACCTGGCCCGGGGCTGATGCAAACCCGGAGTTGGGTCCCAACATGATTCTCGACGACGGCGGCGACGCCACGCTGCTGCTGCACAAGGGCGTCGACTTCGAAGCCGCAGGCGCCGTTCCCACGGCCACCGAGGATGACCCGGAGGAGTACGTCCTCATCCTGGACCTCCTGCGCCGGACCCTTGCCGCTGATCCGCAAAAGTGGACCCGCCTGGCCGCCCGCATTGAGGGTGTCACCGAGGAAACCACCACCGGTGTCCACCGGCTGTACCAGCTTGCCGAGCAGGGCAAGCTGCTGTTCCCGGCCATCAATGTCAATGACTCCGTCACCAAGAGCAAGTTCGATAACAAGTACGGCATCCGCCACTCCCTGCCGGACGGCATCAACAGGGCAACGGACGTCCTCATGGGCGGCAAGGTTGCAGTTGTGTGCGGCTACGGTGACGTCGGCAAGGGTGCCGCTGAGGCGCTCCGTGGCCAGGGCTCACGGGTCATTGTCACCGAGATTGACCCCATTTGTGCCTTGCAGGCCGCCATGGACGGATACCAGGTTGCCAAGCTGGAGACGGTGCTCGCCCAGGGCGACATCTTCATCACCACCACGGGCAACAAGGACGTCATCATGGCCGAGCACATGCTGGGCATGAAGAACAAGGCAATCGTGGGAAACATCGGCCACTTCGACAACGAGATCGACATCGCCGGCCTGGCAAAGATCCCGGGTGTCAAGAAAGTGGAGATCAAGCCGCAGGTCCACGAATGGGTGTTCGAAGCCGGCACGGACTCCGAGCGCTCCATCATCGTGCTGTCAGAGGGCCGCCTCCTCAACCTGGGCAATGCCACGGGACACCCGTCGTTCGTGATGAGCAACTCCTTCGCCAACCAGACCATCGCGCAGATCGAACTCTGGACCAAGAAGCACCAACCCGCGGGCGAACGCGAATACGGGAAGCAGGTTTACGTGCTTCCCAAGATCCTGGACGAGAAGGTCGCACGGCTCCACCTCGACGCACTTGGCGTGGAGCTGACGGAACTGAGCAAGGACCAGGCCGACTACCTTGACCTGGACGTTGCCGGCCCCTATAAGCCGGAGCACTACCGCTACTAAAGGTTTCCACCGCAACTCAAATCGATGGTGAAAGGCCGGCGCGCGATCAGCGTGGCCGGCCTTTCGGCTAGAATTGGGTGTTCAGTAATGCTTGCGGGGGACAGGATGATGGGAACCATGACGGAAGTCGCCAAACGGAAAAAGGGCAAAATCCTTGCCATCATAGGAGTCTGCGCAGCTATTGCGGTGGGCGGCATTGGCGTGGTTGTGGTGCCTGGACTCCTTGCCGGTTCTTCCCAGGACAGCAGCGCTGCACCCTCTCCCACGCCTACGGTGGAAGCCAAGCCCGTAGAGCTGGGCATCACCCCGCTGGACGGCGCACTTGAGTGGAATCCGGTGGTGGGACCGCAAATCAAGGCTGTCAACGGCAAGGTCAAGGACGTTGTCCTGGCCCCCGTGGACGGTGGCGCCCCTGTCCAGGGCAAGACCAGCCCGGATGGGAGCACCTGGACCACCCAGGAAGTCCTGAAGTTCAAGACCCAGTACAGCTATTCCTTCACCCTGGTGGACACCGCCGGGAAGGAAACCAAGAAGACCCAAACGTTCACCACCGTTTCGGCTGCCTTTGAGGCGGACGCTTCCGTCTATCCCCGGAATGGGACCACGGCCGGATCCGGCCAGCCCATCGAGATCAACTTCAGCGAGCCCGTGGTGGATAAAGCTGCCATGGAGAAGCGCGTTGCCATCACGGTCTCTTCCGGCCAGCCGGTTGCCTGGCACTGGTATTCAGACAAGAAGGCCAGGATCCGGCCGGAGGCGTTCTGGGCCTCGGGCACCACTGTCACCGTGGACATGAAACTCCTGGGCGTCGATTTCGGTAACAAGATGATCGGCAACTCCGACGTAGTCTCGACCTTCACCACCGGTCCCCAGCGGGTGGCCGTTGTGGACGACACCACCAAGACCATGAACGTGTACTCCGACGGGCAACTGGTCCACACTGCACCTGTGTCGCTCGGAGGCGAGGACTGGCTCTCTCCCACGGGCTATGCAGTGATCCTGGAGCAGGAGCGAAAGTCCAACTTCAACGCCGGGAGCATCGGGCTGAAGCCAGGCGATAAGGGCTACTACGCACCGATGGTGGTGGATTACGCAAACCGCCTGACGTGGTCCGGCGTGTACGTCCACCAAGCACTCGAATCGGCGTGGGGAGCCATCGGACGCGTTAACGTCTCCCACGGCTGCGTGGGCCTGCTGCCGGACGACGCAGCCTGGTTCTTCAACAACATGAAGACCGGCGACGTGGTCCAGATCCTGAACACCGGAGCACCGGCAGTAGAGCCGTTGGAAGGCTTCGGCGACTGGAACATCCCTTGGGCAAGTTACGCCCAGCGCTAGCCCAGCGTTATGATTGGCCGCAGTGATTATCTCCTGCGCGCTTTGACGAAAACACACTGTGCTGACCACGCGTCGGCCCATCACTTTGTGCTGCCCTCCATGGTGATTCCGGGTGTCCCTGCGGGGAACCCTTGCACGGGTTCCCCGGCCCTTTCCACCGGACCCTTTTTCATCACATGGAGCACAAATGGCACTTTCACCAACCCTCAGCCCGGACTGCAGTAACTGTTTTGCCCTCTGCTGCACGGCGCTCGGATTCGCCCGTTCGGCTGACTTCGCCATCGATAAACCGGCCGCGACGCCGTGCCCGAACATGGCCGCCGACTTTTCCTGCGCAATCCACCAACGGCTCCGGCCCCGTGGATTCCGCGGCTGCACCGTCTTCGACTGCTTTGGCGCAGGCCAGGTAGTGTCCCAACAAACCTTTGGGGGCACGAGCTGGAAGGAGAGCCCTTCCCTGGGGCAGTCGATGTTCGCCGTGTTCAAAGTGGTGAGGCAACTCCACGAAATGCTCTGGTACCTGGTCGAAGCCCAGCAACGGACCTTCGATCCGGACCTGGCGATGGCAGCGGTGAGCCTGTCCGGGCGCATAGCAGCCATCGCCCAAGGCGACGCAACCGCGATCCTGGACACCGACGTCGAGACCCTGCATATGGAAGTGCGGGTCCTCTTGATGGAGGTCAGCGAAGAACAACGAGCCTCCTACGGAGCCGAGGACACGCAAACGCACGACGTCGGTGCTCACCGGAACGGTGAACACAGTGGCGCCGACCTGATGGGCGCGGACCTGGCGAACCAACGCCTCTGCGGATCCAACTTCCGGAGTGCCTACCTGATCGGAGCAAACCTCAGGAACAGCGACCTCACTACGGCAGACCTCCTGGGAGCCGATCTACGCGGAGCCCAGCTCCACGGAGCGGACCTCTCCAAGGCCCTCTACTTAACCCAACCCCAAGTCAACGCCGCCGAAGGAAACCCCGCCACCCTCCTGCCGCACAGACTCACTAGACCAGACCACTGGCGCTAAAGCCTGCAACCGGGACAAGCCGGTGGCAGGCACTAACCGTCAGTGAACGGCAGCTTTTGCAGCCGCTCGCCGATTGACGCGTTCCGCTTCTCCGCCTGGCGCAGGCGCACAAGTTCACGGTTGCGGCGTTCCCCGAGGACTGCTCCGATGTAGTCCTCGGGGATTGTCCCGGCGGGCGGGGGAGGGGCGACGTATTTGGCGAGTTCGGAGGCAATGGCCGTAGCCATGTTGACCCGGGATGCCGGGGCCATGAGGTAGGCCTGCTGCACGAAGGTACCTGCCCTGCGCGCGGTGGCGTCGGGGACCCTGCCGATATCTGCCATAGCGGCCCAGCCCTGCAGGTAGTGCGGCGCCACAGGCATGATGCGGGGTTTGGAGGGGACGCGTTGGCGGAGCGAGTAGGTTCCGGCCACAATGTCGCCGAGGCGTTTGGACCGGTCGTTGAACAGCGCCACGCCGATCGCCAGGCCACCGAAGGTCAAATAGATTTCCAGGACGCCAAGGAGCCCACGGATGAGCGCCTGCCGGAAGCGGATGGAACCGCCGTCGTCGCGCACAATCCGAAGCCCGGTGGCGAGCTTTCCCAGGGAGCGTCCACGGGTGAGGGTTTCCACTGTGACGGGAACAATGACGATGGAGAGGACAACACTGCCCAGGATCAGTGCGCGGATTGCGGCGTCGTCGAGGTCCTCTGATGCAACGCCCACCAGGATGATGAGGAGTATGGCCAGAACAATGTGCGAGACGACGTCGATGACGAGGCCCAGCGCGCGGGCAGCGAAGGATGCCGGGCGCAGTTCGAGGACCACTGCCTCGCCTGTGATGATTGAACTCATGCCAGCCCCCATGCCTTCCCAACGCTGCAGGCGCGTGGCGTGCCCGCATCATCGAGTCTAGCGGCGGGACCCACCTCTTGGGCGGACTGAGGCGCTAGGGTGGTGCCGTGGACATCGACGCCTTCTCGGCCGTACATGGGGACAAATGGTCCAGGCTGCATTTCCTTGCGCATAAGCGCCGCCTCACGGGATCTGAAGCCGACGAATTGTTGCGGCTCTATCAGACCGTGTCCGGGCATTTGTCCCTGATCCGCTCGGTGGCTCCGGAGACTGCGTTGTCCGCCTCCCTATCTGCAGGGCTGGCGCAGGCCCGGACAAGGTTCACCGGGGCGCGCTCGAATTTCATGGAGGACCTGGCACGCTTTTTTGTGATCTCCGTACCAGCCGCGTTCTACCGGATCCGCTGGCTGACCCTTTGGTGCGGGGTGGCTTTCGTCTTGGTGGCAGGCGCGTACGCCCTGTGGATTGGAACGTCGGCGGAGGCGCTGCGTGCGGTGGCAAGTGACACCAAGGTCCAGAAGTACGTAGAGGAAGACTTCATCAACTACTACTCGGAGAACCCGGCGGCCTCTTTCGCAGGTGCTGTGTGGACCAACAATGCCTGGATCTCCGCGCAGGCCGTGGCGTTTGGAGTGACGGGATTCTGGGTCCCGTACATCCTGTTCATGAACGCCCAAAGTGTGGGCGTGGCCGCGGGACTTTTCCTGGCTACGGGGAAAATGGATGTCTTCTTCAGCTACATCCTTCCGCACGGACTGATGGAACTGACGGCGGTGTTCATCGCATGTGCTGCCGGCCTCAGGATTTTTTGGGCCATGGTGCGGCCAGGTCCGCGGACCCGGCTTCAGGCTGTTGCTGACGAAGGGCGTTCGCTGATCACCGTTGCCTTGGGGCTGGTGCTTGTCCTCCTGGTCTCTGGAATGGTGGAAGGTTTCGTGACGCCCAGTGCTTTGCCAGTGTGGGCCAAGATCGCCATAGGTGCGGCGGTTTTGGCCGCCTATTGGGTCTACACGTTGGTGCTCGGCGGAAGGGCCGCCCGGACAGGTGTCACCGGGGACCTGGACGCCAACGACGCCGGATATCGCAGCATCGCCGCGTAGACCTTACAGTTACGTTTCGATCCGGTCCCAGCCGGGGTGGCACAGCGTGTCAGCCTCGGACCGGGCGGTAGGCTCGAAGCCAGACAAGAGAGCCGGCAGTACGCATTCGCCGGTGGATGCCTACGGAAGTGAAACCGCTGTGAGCGACAAGAGCCCAAAACCACAAGAACCGGACACGGACGTCCATGAGGACCCTAACGAGCCGGCCTTCGACTGGATGAAGCCGAAGACCTCCAGCGGTGCCTCTCCGGCGGCTGACCCGAAGGCGGCCCCCACGACGACGACTTCCAGTGCGGTTGACTCCGCACCGGCGGTTGCCACAGGGGCGACGCCCGCTACCGCGACTCCCGCTACCGCGACACCGGCTACGCCTGTCGGTGGCCAGCCCGGAAGCCGTGCCGATCGGAAGGCTGCAGAAGCGGCCGACGCCGAGCCCGAACCCCCGCTGTTCGCTGACACTCTTGCCGATACCGCCTCGGAGAAAGAGTCCTCGCACTATTCGGAACCCTTGCCGACGTCGGCCCTTCAGGTCCGCCCGCCCGAAGAAGAAGTGGCCCGACGCAACGCTGAACGTGAGCAGGCCGCCAAGGTCAAGCCGATCGGACCGCGCGTCTTCCAGGTTCTGTTGGCTGTGTTCTACCCGGTGATCCTCCTGGTCCTCGCTGTCAGGGCTGTTACCAGCCCCCTGTTCCTGTGGGTGGAGTACAACCGTCCGGGTTTCCCGGGCGATGGCTACGGATTCAGCACTGATGACCGTATGACCTACGGCTCCTACGCCGTGGACTACCTCAGCAACTGGGCTGGTCCGCGATACCTGGGTGGTTTGGTCAACCAGGATGGCACCAAGCTTTTCCAAGACAGCGAAGTGGCGCACATGGCCGACGTGAAGCTGGTCATTTTGTCCTCCTTCGGTGCCGGACTGCTGCTCATCATCCTCAGCATCATCGCCATCCTGTACCTGCGGAAGCGCAGCAACGGCGGCATCCGCCGAGGTCTGTTTGCAGGGTCGATCGTCACTTTGGTCATCATCATTGGCCTCGCAGTTTTGGCGGCCCTGAGCTGGGAGCAGTTCTTCACCGAGTTCCACCGGATCTTCTTCGCCAATGGAACGTGGACGTTCTCCCTGGAAGACACTCTTATCAGGCTCTTCCCGGGACAATTCTGGATCGACGCCGGCATCGTCATCGGCGCGTTGGTGTTCCTCGTGGCTACGGTGACGTTCATCTTCACCTGGCCCACCAAGCGGCGCCGGGGTGCTGACACAACGGCTGATCAGCCCGAGGTTTTGGACGACGACGCGGCCACAGACGATACGGACAACCTCAGCAGGGAATCAACTGACGCCAGGCGCTAGCAGGGCCCGCTGTGCGGCGTGCCCTGGGGCGCCAGAACACGTGCCGCTACTTCTCGTAGAGCTTCTCCACAGCGGCCTGGAAGTCATTAACCACGGAAGCCCGCTTCAATTTCAGGGACGGCGTCAGATGCCCCGACTCGACACTGAGTTCCGCAGTGATGAACGCGAACTTACGGATCGATTCAGCCGCGGAGACGAGCTTGTTGGCCTCGTCCACGGCGGACTGAACGGCCGCTTTCACCCGGTCATCACCGGCCGCTTCGGCAGGTGACAAAGCACCGATTTTGTTCTCGGCGCACCAGTCGTCAAGTCCTTCAGGATCCAGGCTCACCAGCGCGGCGACGAAGGGACGGCCGTCTCCCACCACCACGGCCTGGCCCACCAGTGGGTGCTCGCGGAGCTTCTCCTCCAAAGGTGCGGGCGCCACGTTCTTACCGCCGGCAGTGACCAGGAGGTCCTTCTTCCTGCCGGTGATCGTCAGGAAGCCGTCGGCGTCCAGCTCGCCGAGGTCACCGGTACGGAAAAAGCCATCAACAAACGCAGCCTCGGTGGCCTCCTCATTGGCATGGTAGCCCTTGAAGACACCGATGCCCTTGACCAGCACTTCGCCATCCTGGGCCACCCGGATGGTGGTGCCGGGAAGGGGGATCCCCACGGTACCGATTCGGGTCATGCTGGGAGTGTTGACGGTGCACGGGGCAGTGGTCTCCGTCAACCCGTAGCCCTCCAGCACAGGTACGCCTGCACCATGGAAGAAATGGTTGTCCCGAAGACTCAGCGGGCTGGCTCCGGAGACCGTGTAGCCGACCTGTCCGCCGAAAACCTCCCGGACTTTGGGGTAGAGGAGCTTGTTGAACGCGGCATGCTTCATGCCCAGAAGCCACCCCGGCCCCGGTCCCTGCCCGCGTGCGGCGAGGTCCACCGCCGTCGAATATTCCACGGCGGTAGCCGACGCTGCAGAGAAGAGCGCTGCCTTTCCGCCCATGGCGGCCTTGTGGCCGGCGTCGGCGTAGACCTTTTCAAAAATGCGCGGCACGGCGAGCAGGAAGGTCGGCTTGAAAGTGCTGAGGTCCTCCATCAGTCCACTGGCTCCTGCGCTGTGGCCAAGCGTGATGCCAGCCGTGAGGCAGACTACCTGGACTGCCCTGGCCAGGACGTGCGCCAGTGGCAGGAACATCAGCGTCCGCGCACCCTGCTGCATCAGCAGCTCGGGGAGGAACGGGATGACGTTCCGGGCCACCAGGACAAAGTTGCCATGGGTAATTTCGCAGCCCTTGGGCTTGCCGGTGGTTCCGGAGGTATACACGATCGAGGCGATGTCGGAGAGGTTCGCTGCGCTGCGCTGGCGCTCCAGTTCTGAGTCCATAATGCCGACTCCGACGGCGGAGACGCTGGTCAGGTTGGGGGCGTCGCCGTCGTGGTCCATCCGGATGATCGTCACGGGATCATCGCCGATGGCCGCAGACCGGTCCACCAAGTTGTGCACGAGTCCGGCTTTGGCTGTGTCTTCTACAAAGATGCGCCGGGCGCCGGAATCGGCCAGGATCCACTCGATCTGGCTTGCCGAGGACGTCTCGTAGATGGGCACCGTAACACCTCCGGCCATCCAGATGGCGAAGTCCACCAGTGTCCACTCGTAGCTGGACCGGGACAACACCGCAATGGGGTCCCCGGGGTTGAGGCCTCCGGCAATCAGTCCTTTGGCCAGTGCGGTGACATCTGCGAGGAATCTGGCGGCTGAAACGTTGAGCCATCCATTGGCCGTTTTGTGGGCATACAGGGTGCCGAACGGATCCTTGGCGCAGCGTTCCAGGAGGAGGTCGGTTACGTTGGAGTCGGGGTCGGCCTCGACCAGAAGTTCCGTGCTGGCTTCCCTCACTGCTTGCCTCCTAGATCCACGACGGCATCCACATCCTCATCCGCCACTCCTGGTAGCTGATCACTTCCGCGGTCAGGACGGGGTAGAAGAACGCTGTCGCCACCACTGCCAGGACCACCACAAATCCCACCACGTAGAGCCCTGATCGACGCCGCCACGGAGGGTCGCTGCTGCGGCCCAGGACCAGGCCCAGCACGTAGGTCAGGCCAAGGACGAGGAACGGTTCAAAGGACACCGCATAGAAAATGAACATGGTGCGTTCCGGATACATGAACCACGGAAGGTACCCGGCGGCGACACCGGCCAGGATGGCACCTGCCCGCCAGTCGCGGCGACCGGCCCACCAGAACAACAGGATGGCCAGCGCAATGGTTCCACCCCACCACACCACCGGATTACCGACGGGCAGGATGGCCGAGGAACAGGTTTCCACCACGCACCCAGGGGTGCCCTGTTTGGGGGTCTGGTAGTAGAAGGACGTAGGCCTGCCCATGACGAGCCAGGTCCAGGGGCTGGACTCGTACGGGTGGTCCGAGCTGAGTCCCTGATGGAACTTGTACGCCTCCAAATGGTAGTGGGCCAGGGACCGCACGGAATTGGGCAGCCAATCCCATCCCGGTGCAGGGTTGGTGGCCGCCCACTGCCGGTAGTAGGCATCCTTGGACAGGAACCAGCCCGTCCATGTAGCTGCATAGGTGACCGCTGCTGCCGGAATAATGGTGACGAAGGCCAGGAGGCCGTCCTTGAGGATGCCGGCGCTGAACCAGCTGCGGATACCGGCAATACGCCGCGCGTTCAGGTCCCAGAGGACCGTCATCACGCCGAAGGCGGCTACGAAGAACAAAGCCGACCATTTGGTTCCCACGGCCAAACCGAGGCAGATCCCCGCAACAAGCCGCCACCAGCGCATTCCGAGCCATGGGCCGGCCACCAACTGCGTAGGTGACGGGCGGCCCCGCGGGGAAGCAGCCGCCTGCGCGGCGAGCCGTGAAGCCAGACGACGGCGGCCGTCGTCGCGGTCCAGCAGCAGGGCACCGAAGGCGGCAAGGATCCACAACGCAAGGAAAACGTCCAGCAAAGCAGTTCTGGAGAGCACCAAGTGATGGCCATCAATGGCCAGCAGGAGCCCGGCAACGGCGCCGAGCGTGTGGGAGCGGAACAACTTCAGGGCGATAAGCGAGACGAGGAATACGGTCACTGTTCCCGCCAGCGCTGCGGAGAAACGCCAGCCGAACGGGTTGTCGCCACCGAACAGCCACATTCCAAAGGTGATCATCCACTTGCCTACCGGCGGGTGGACAACATACTCCGGGGTGTTGAGGAGGACGTTGGGGTTGCCGGCATTGAAGGAGTCGTTGGCGTTGGCCGGCCAGCTGCGCTCGTAGCCGCTCACCAGATAGGAGTACGCGTCCTTGACGTAGTACGTCTCGTCGAACACCAGGCTGTGGGGAGCGTCCAGCCGGAAGAAGCGGAGGATGCCGCCCAGCACGGCAGTGATGGTGGGGATCAGCCAGAACCACAGGCGCAGCGACGGCGGGTAGTCCCGCCAGCTCTGGATCCCGCCGATGAGGCGCTCCTTGAGGGCCTCGACGGTGTAAGCCTCCACTGGCCGGGCTATCCACCGGTGGCCTTCCAGCCCGCGGCCGGGCAGCGTCGTGGCCTGCGTGTGATTGGCAGGCAGGGTCCGCCGTTGCCGCGTCAAGTCCCCGGGAACCGGGGCGGACGGTTGCTCCATGGTGTCCGCTGCAGCCGCGTCACCGGCTCCGGTGGTTGCTGGGGACGCCACAGGAGTTCCGGAAGTGCTGGCAGGAACGGGCGACTGGTTCACCCGCCCATGCTACCTTTCCATCCTTGCCGCAGCGTTGAGGTGCGGCGCTGGAGGCAGCGCGGCATTAGGCTTGGCAGGTGGACGAACAGCGCAGCACCCCGGACGAGGCACCTTACAGCGACGAACTGGACGAGGCCGTTCCTGCAGCCGGCGCCGGCGCAACTCCGGGCGTGGGCAGGATTGTCCTGGCTGCCACCCCCATCGGAAACATGGGTGATGCGACCACGAGGCTGGTTGAACTCCTGGGGACCGCAGACATCGTGGCTGCAGAGGACACCAGGCGGTTGCACCGGTTGGTGACGGCCCTGCGAGTGGAAGTCTCCGGACGGGTCATCAGCTACCACGAGCACAACGAGGCAGCCAAGACCGGCGAGCTCCTGGACCATGTGCGGGCAGGAAAGACCATCCTGATGGTCAGCGACGCCGGGATGCCCGCCGTGTCGGACCCCGGGTTCCGTTTGGTGGAAGGCGCCGTTGCCGCGGGCTTGACCGTCACCGCCGTCCCTGGCCCCTCGGCCGTTCTGACCGCATTGGCACTGTCCGGCCTGCCAACCGACCGCTTCTGCTTTGAGGGGTTCCTGCCGCGTAAAGCGGGGGAGCGGAATTCACGTCTCGCGGACCTCGCGGACGAGCGCCGCACCATGGTCTTCTTCGAGGCCCCGCATCGGCTGGAAGTGATGCTCCGGGCACTCCACGAGCGCTTTGGTGCTGATCGCCGCGTAGCGGTGTGCCGCGAGCTGACAAAGACCTATGAGGAAGTTATTCGCGGAACCCTGCGCGAACTGCTCCAGTGGGCAGAGAACAACGAAGTCCGCGGCGAAATCGCCGTGGTAGTCGGTGGTGCGCCTGAACAGGAGCCCGGCAAACCCGAGGACCACGTCGCAGCCGTTAACGAACTCATCTCCCAGGGCATCCGCCTCAAGGAAGCCGTGGCAGCAGTGGCGGAGGACGCCCGCGTCAGCAAGCGGGAACTGTACTCGGCGGTACTCGCAGCGCGATGATCGACGCTGTGCAGCTGCACAATTCAGCGCCTGCATGGCAGTGCGTGAAGGCGTAGACACTCCTTCTCACGGGGCAGTACGGTGGCAGTAATTCACGCCACTTCCGGCAACGAACCCCAGTGGTGCAATTCTCCAAAGCACCCAAGACGAAGGAGTCGCCATGACTGTCACGGTTGAACGCGAAAGCGAACTGCTGGCTTCCGTCCCCACCGGCCTGCTGATCAACGGTCAGTGGCGCCCGGCCGGATCCGGAAAGACCTTTGATGTTGAGGACCCGGCTACGGGCAAGGTCCTGCTCAGCATCTCCGACGCCGGTGCTGAAGACGGCGCTGCCGCCCTCGACGCCGCTGCTGCCGCCCAGGCCGACTGGGCACGCACGGCCCCCCGCGAACGCGGCGAGATCCTGCGCCGCGCCTTTGAACTGGTCACCGAACGCGCCGAGGACTTCGCACTGCTGATGACCTTGGAAATGGGCAAGCCCTTGGCCGAGGCCCGCGGTGAAGTCACCTATGGCGCAGAGTTCCTGCGCTGGTTCTCCGAGGAAGCCGTCCGCGTGTCCGGCCGCTACTCTGCAGCCCCCGATGGCAAGAACCGCCTCCTGGTGCAGAAGAAGCCGGTGGGCCCCTGCCTGCTGATCACCCCGTGGAACTTCCCGCTGGCCATGGCTACCCGCAAGGTTGCCCCGGCCGTCGCCGCCGGTTGCACCATGGTGCTCAAGCCCGCCAACCTGACCCCGCTGACCAGCCTGCTGTTCGCACAGGTCATGCAGGAGGCCGGCCTTCCCGCCGGTGTCCTCAACGTCATCCAGACCTCCACCGCCGGTGCTGTCACCGGTCCGCTGATCAAGGATGACCGTCTCCGCAAGATCTCCTTCACCGGCTCCACCCCGGTGGGCCAGGCACTGATCCGCGAAGCCGCCGACAAGGTCCTGCGCACCTCCATGGAACTTGGCGGCAACGCCCCGTTCGTGGTCTTCGAGGACGCTGACCTGGACAAGGCCGTTGAGGGTGCCATCGCAGCGAAGATGCGCAACATGGGTGAGGCCTGCACCGCTGCGAACCGTTTCATCGTGCACGAGTCCATCGCCGACTCCTTCGCCGAGAAGTTTGCCGCCAAGATCGGCTCGCTCACCACTGCCCGCGGTACCGAGCCCGAGTCCAAGGTTGGCCCGCTGATCGACGGCAAGGCCCGCGACGGCGTTCACGCCCTGGTTTCTGAAGCCGTAGCAGGAGGTGCCACAGCCGTCACCGGTGGTGCCGCCGTCGACGGTCCCGGATACTTCTACCAGCCCACCGTGCTGAAGAACGTCGCGGCCGACGCCCGTATCCTCCAGGAAGAGATCTTCGGGCCGGTAGCGCCGATCATCACCTTCTCCACCGAGGATGACGCCGTTCGCCTGGCCAACAACACCGAGTACGGCCTGGTGGCCTACGTCTTCACCAAGGACCTCAACCGTGGCCTGCGCATCAGTGAGCGGATCGAAACCGGCATGCTCGGCCTGAACGCCGGAGTCATCTCCAACGCGGCGGCACCGTTCGGTGGCGTCAAGCAGTCCGGGCTGGGCCGTGAAGGCGGCTCCGAAGGCATCGAAGAGTACCTGTACACCCAGTACGTAGGTATCGCGGACCCGTACGCCGACTAAGCCTGCTCTTTCCACCAAGGAGCACGCCCGCCGCTCTCGCAACAAGAACGGCCGGTAAACGCAAGGGCCCGGTCCCGGGAACCACAAGTTCCCGGGGCCGGGCCTTTTGCTGTCTGCAGGATCCAGCGCCGCTGTGAGGTCAGCGCCGCCGTGGCGTCAGCGCAGCTGTGGCGTCGTTGCCGGTGTGGCGACGGCGTCGGTGTGACGTCAGCGCCGCTGGGGGAGCGCTCCCCGCAGCGTCCGCCACCACCGGGCAACCCCCCGCCCGGAAGCAGTACCAAGGGAACTTATGGCCCGGAACGGTGCGCCCAGCGCGTGCACCCACCGACGCATCATCGACGGCGGCAGCCAGTCGGCGCGGAAGCGCACCAGCCAGCGGGCATTGGTACGTAAGGATTCACGCACGACGGCGACGCGCGCCGCGGCCGCTGGCGCCGCCGACGGTGCGCTCCAACGGCCATAGCGCTGCCGCTCGAAATCCGAGGTGAGTGAGGCAACCGCGACGTGAGCGGCGTCGTCCATTCCTCCAGCTTCCCCGAGGGCTGTGCTGGAGCGAAGCCTTGCTGAGAAGTGCCTTGGCGTTTCGCTGGGCGTCGACGGCAAACCGTAGTCCGCAGCGAGGTCCTGCAGCTCCGCCCACGCCAGCTCAGGGACGGGATCCTTGAAGCCGGGCCCCAGGGCATCGGCGTCGTCGGGTGGCTTTTGGTTCAAACGGCGCCGCCGCAGTATGGTCCGGCTCAGCCGCGGAGACCACAGGAACGCGAGCAGCAATACCACGCCTGCAGCCGCTGCGCCGATGACCGGCAGCGGGTTCGCGTTGGTTGTTCCCGCAGCGGGAGTTTCAACGCCCGGCAACGGAACAGGGGCCGGCGTGGCCGGGGCCGGGGTGGTCAGGACTTCTTTTTCGTCCGCATTGGTGCTGAGGTTGCCCGGAACGGAGGTTTCCGTAGCGTACTGGGGGACGACGCCGCGCGAAGGCGTGGGCTCGAACGGAACCCAGCCGAGGCCCTCGAAGTAGAGCTCGGGCCACGCATGGGCATCCCGGGCATCTACCTCGTACTCAGGGAAGGAACCCTGGCCCACCAACGCCACCGACTCGCCTGTCAGCCGGCCGGGTGCGTAACCCACGGCAATGCGGCTGGGAATACCCTCAGCCCGCGCCATGACGGCCATTGCCGAAGAGAAATGGACGCAGTAGCCACTCTTGACGGTAAGGAAGTCGGCCAGGACTGAGAGACCGTTGCCGTCGTAGCCGTTCTGCACCGGAGCCTGCAAAGAGTACGTAAATTCACCGGAGCGCAGGTATTTCTGGATGGCCAGTGCCTTGCCGTAGTTGCTGCTCTGGGAGGCAGTGACGGAATCGGCTGTTTGCCGCACGATGTCGGGAAGGTTGCCCGGAATCCGCAGGAAGTCCTCTGAGATGCCTTGGGGAGCCGCGGTGGCACGGGACAGGGATTCTGCCGTGATTTTCGGGGCGCCGGAAAACACCACATACCGCTGCGCACGGGTGGTGGTCTCGTTACTCATGATGCTCAACGTGGCAGGATCCCAGGTCCAGCGCCCATTAAGGCCGTTGACCGATGCTGGCGCGAAGGGAGCAGGAAGGTAGGGGCTGGTGAACAGGCCGGCATTGACCGACGTGACTGTGTTCACCACTTCGCCTTGGACCGCGTATCCGGTTTCGATCCTGTCGGCACCCGCGCGCCGCTGCGCTGTACGGTCATCCGGGGCCCAGGTTTCGCCGTCGAAGTGGTCAATGGTCACTGACCTCAGGTAAAGAGGGCCGCTGGCACTGGTTGCATAGGTGATGCGGCCCGATCCCGTGGGGCTCCGGAGGCTGTTGCCCAGCGTGATCATGGGGTTGAGTCCGTTGGAGGTGCCCCACGGACTCAGCCGCGATCCTTGGGGAAAGGTCCCGGTCTCGAACCCCGGAATGGCCAGCGGCACCACCATGGTCAAGGCCAGCGCCAAGCCTCCGGTCACCAAGGAGCGCCGGAATTGGCCCGAGCCCCTGCCGGATCCGGACTGGAGCCTGGCATCAGGGGCAAACCAGTGGCTGCATCCCAGAATGAGGAGGTACCCAACAGCGGCGCCAATGAAACCGGCAACACCCACGCTTTGCGGTTTGATGGTGGCCGGAACCACCATCACTGCCAGAAGGCCGATACCGCTGGCTGCGGGCATCGAAAGTGGCACTGCCAAAGCGTCGATCAGGATCACCAGGAGACCCAAACACGCGCACATGACGAAGACGATCCCCGCATTGGGAGCCACCGGGGCACTTTCGGAAACCACCGTCTCGGCAGCGCGTTTGACCAGGCGTCCGACGGCGGTAAAGGTCCCCGGAGTGGGGATGAAGCCCGCCAGGCTTTCCTGCCGGAAGAAGGTGAAGCTGAGAATCCCCGCTAGCGAGGCGAACGAACCCAAGGTAGCCAACAGCGGTTTGGCCCGGAGCGCCCGGAGGAGGGCCAACGTCAGCGCAACAACCACCACTGTGGTGATCAAGGGCATGAACCAGGCCCACCCCCTGAGGACTCCGTTCAAGGACAAGGCAGCGCCCAGGACGGCAACAACGATCGACCCTGCCATGACCCAGGGGTAAGGGCCGGGGCCCGGGGTTCGTGGGCGCGCGGACCCCGACGGCTTTGGCCCGGTGGTTCCGCCGGGATGAACAGGGGCAGGGGACCCCCGGTGGGATGTAGCGGTCATCGGGGCACCGCCGCTCCACGGCGAACGTCCATGGCTGCTCCTGCCGCGGCCACGATTCCGCCTTCGTCAAAGGAAGACCAGGCAGCGGCCAACTGGGTCCTGGAGGTCACCACGGCCACACGCCAACCTGCCAGGCGCAGAATCTCCGGGACATCATCATTGTTCCGGTTGGCATCACTGACCATCAGGACAAACGCGTTGGCACCGTACGCTGCCGCGGGCGCCAGCGACCGGGCCTCGGCAGGAGTCAGGGTGCCCAGCAGGGCAAGAAGCGGGCCGCGAAGGCGGTGGGCGGCCAGTTTGTCCATGAGCCGGTCATCGAAGGCGGAATCGGAGGCATCCGAGCTGGCGGGGGCCGCTGCGGGGGCCGTTGCGGGGCCAGCGGCGTGGTCGGCCCTGTGGTTGTCTGCCCTGCGCTGGTCCGGCCTGTGCTGGTCGGGCCCGTGGTGCTCAGGCTTATGGTGGTCCGGCTTATGGTGCTCTGCACGGGGGTGCCTGGGGCCGCTGAGTTCAATGGCGGCCAGCCCTTCGGCGATGGCCTGCAGCCCGCCGATGCCGGTGAATTCTTCGGTATCCGGCTCCGACGCCGATCGCGAACGGATGAACGCGGGGCTGCCGAAAACATCCAGTACCCGCAAGGAGTAGTTTGATTCCGCCAGATGCGCCGCGATGGACATTGCCGCCGTCACCACCCATTCGAAGCCGGGGCTGGTCACCAGGTCCGAGTCCTCGTCGTGGCCTCCGGACATGAAACCCGAGCCTGCTGCAAAAGCGGTGAAGCGCTGGTCAAGGATAAGGGTGGCCTCGGGGGTGGTCACCGATTCCTCTTGGCGGACCATGAGCTGGCCGTGACGTGCGGTAGCCGCCCAATGGACCCGGCGCATGGGATCGCCGTGCCGGTATTCGCGGGTCATGATGTCATCGTCGCTGGGGTTGGCCCTGATGCGCGTGGCTGTCACACCGTCGTTGCCGCGCGCACCTGCCAGCCCGGTGACAGGAAGTTCGACGGCGGCCGGCGTCACGGTGAGGATGTCGCCGTCGTCGATTGCATGCCGCCGCAGCGACAAACCGAAGGGGTCACTGAACTCTGCCGTGACTGGACCGATGCGGAACTGTCCGCGCTTACCGGAGCGCAGATGGTATTCGTAACGGCTGGTTCCTCCGGACGCGGAGCGGGCCGGGAATCGAAATGCCGGGGGCGAACCGAAGCGGGGAGGCAACTGCTCCTCCATGATGACGTGCCCCGTGGAATACGAGGACCGGGCAACAGCCAAACGAACGGTGGTGGTGCTGGAAGTCTCCACTGTGGAGGGATTGAATTCCCGGTACACCTGGAACTTGGGTTTCAGCACCCGTACCCCGGCCAGGGCCACGAGCGGCAGGATAAGCAACAAGACCGCCAGGGTCAGCATATCCCGCCTCCCCATGACGTAGGCGCACCCGAGGGAGACGGCTCCGGCCGCCAGCAAGCCCCAGCCGCGATTGGTAAACAAGTGCTTGGGGAGCCGATCCACGAGCGCCATTACTGCCTCCTAGGCGGTGTGCCTGTCCCTGCGCCATGCGCCGGGTGGTTCCTGGGCAACCGGCAGGGCAGCCAGGATGCCCCGAAGGATGCTCTGCGGCGTATCACCGGAGCTCGCAGCTTTGCGGTCCAGGATGATCCGGTGCGCCAATACGGATTCGGCCACGTCCACCACGTCATCGGGCAGGACGAAGTCCCGGCCGTCCAACGCCGCGGTTGCCTTGGCTGCCCTCAGCAGCTGCAACAAGGACCGCGGGCTCGCGCCGAGGCGGAGGCGGGCGCTGTCGCGGGTAGCCCGCCCGATGGCAACGGTGTACTCCTTGATGGCCGTGGACACATACACCTGCTGCACGGCGGCGATCATGGCCGCGACGTCGGCGGCCGAGACCACGGGGGTCACGTTGACCAGGGGAGAAGCCGCCTGGTGCGTCTCCAGCATCTCGATTTCGGCTTCCTTGTCCGGATAGCCCATGGAAATCCTTGCCATGAAACGGTCGCGCTGGGCCTCGGGCAGCGGGTAGGTGCCCTCCATTTCGATGGGGTTCTGTGTCGCGACCACCATGAAGGGAAGTCCCAGCTGGTAGGAATGCCCGTCAACGGTGACCTGGTGCTCTTCCATGCACTCCAGCAGCGCGGACTGGGTCTTGGCCGAAGCACGGTTGATTTCGTCGCCGATGACTATGTTCGCGAACACTGCGCCGGGCCGGAACTCAAACTGCCGTGAGGACTGGTTGTAGATGGAGACACCGGTGACGTCCGAGGGCAGGAGATCGGGCGTGAACTGGATGCGGGAGACCGTGCAGTCCACGGTCCGGGCCAAAGTCTTTGCCAGCAGGGTCTTGCCTACGCCGGGAACGTCTTCCAGCAGGAGGTGGCCCTGGGCCAGCAACACTGTCAAAGCGAGCTTGGCGGCATCGGCCTTGCCATCGATGACCTTGCTGATGGATCCCAGGATGCGTTCGCTGGCATCGTGGAAGCGCTCCGCGTCCATGACCTGCGGCCTGTGTCCATTCAGTGCCGCACCATCCCGTGGCAGCGTACTGTAAGCCTCCCCCTGGAACGGGGTAGGTTCAACGGATACTTGTCGCTTGGACTCCATGGATTGCCCTTCAGCCGTGGCCACTGCATCAGCAATCATGGCGATGTGTTGCTGTTGTTGACCGTCTGTCCGTTCCAGACTACCCAGACATTGGTCGCCGCTGACATAGTGCCCGGGAATTTATGTGCCGAGTGGAATTTATCTCCGCGGGCCCGGCCGCCACTCAGGGGGACCGCGGTCCGATTAAGGTGGGAGCATGTGTAATTCGCTCGCTCCTGCTCCGTACCGCGCACCATCCGGGGATACAGATTCCCGCAAGGAGTACCCGCCCGCACCGGAACCCCTTCCCGTCCCCGTCATGGACAACCACACGCACCTGGATTTCCGGCACGGGCTGATAGAGGTTTCCATCAAGGACGCCATGGATTCGGCCGAGGCTGTTGGGGTGCAGGGAGCTGTCCAGGTGGGCTGCGACCTGGAATCCTCCCGCTTTACCGTGCAGGCAGTGGACGCGGACCCCCGGCTGCTTGGGGCAGTGGCGATCCACCCCAACGATGCCCCGGTGTACGCAGGACGCGGCGAACTGGACTCGGCCCTTGCCGAGATCGAAGAGCTGGCAGGCCACCCCCGAATCCGCGCCATCGGCGAAACAGGGTTGGATTTCTTCCGGACCCACGGGGAAGGGCTTGTCGCCCAGCGGTACTCCTTCCGGCGACACATAGATATCGCCAAGCGGCTGGGATTGACCTTGCAAATCCATGACCGAGACGCCCACGACGACGTGGTGCAGGTCCTGATGGAAGAAGGCGCCCCGGAACGGGTGGTGTTCCACTGTTTCTCCGGGGACGAAGAACTGGCCCGGACCTGCAACCAGAATGGGTGGTACATGTCGTTTGCCGGCACCATGACATTCAAGAACGCCGGGAACCTTCGCGCAGCCTTGGCGATTGCCGAACCACGCCGGATCCTGGTGGAAACAGATTCGCCGTTCCTCACGCCCCACCCGCACCGTGGACGGCCCAATGCCAGCTACATGGTTCCGTACACGGTTCGATCCATGGCTGAAGTGACAGGAGATGACCTTTCCGAGCTCTGTTCGCGCCTGGCGGAAAACACGCTCCAGGCCTACGGTTCATGGGCCTAGGGCTGTGCTGGCGAGGTCCTTGGAGCACCTCGGGATGAATACCCGGTATGCAGAAGTCTTGGCTCGTTTATAACAGATCGGTTACTGTGTTAAACAAGTAGCCGGGGTCGGGGAAGGCCTTCGGACAGCTGGGCCCGGTTAACACCGGCCTGAATCAGTTGAATGTAATTGGCGGCGCAGATGCCGGCAGCAAGTGTGGGACCAGGCTTTGTGCCTGGCCCCTCCGTTTTGCCGCTGGCATTATTTCTGTGCTTTTCCCCGTGCCCGGACGGTCTGAGAGTTATGGGCAATCGTGATCAAGTTCTTCACAACGGATGGCAAGTTCAGCTTCCTCAAAGTCGGTGCCCAGTTGCTGGTTGTTGCAGCGCTGGTGGTCGGTGTTGTCGCCTTCGTGGGCAACAACAAGACCGTCACCCTCAACGTGGACGGCAAGGTAAGTTCCATCCAGACCTTTGGCGGCACCGTTGACCAGGTGGTCAAGGCAGCCAAGGTCGAGCTGAAGGACGCAGACAGGGTTTCACCGGCCCTCGACGCCCGCGTAGACAACGGTTCCGTGGTGAACATCAACCTCGCCAAGGCCGTGTCCATTGAACTGGACGGTGCACGCAAGACCGTGAACACGAACGCCCCGGACGTTGCCGCGCTCGTCAGTGAACTCGGCGTGGCAAGCTCCTCCCAGATCTCCCAGCCCAAGGAAGCATCGCTGGAAGTCACCGGATCCTTCGTTTCCATCTCCACGCCCAAGACGATCAGCCTTGTGGCTGACGGCAAGGACACCAGCACCACCACGACGGCGGCGGACGTCGCCACTGTCCTCAAGGACTCCGGCATCACCGTCGGCGCCAACGACCGCATCTCACAGCCTGGCAACGCGCCCATCGTCCAGGACATGGTGATCAAGGTCTCCCGCGTGGACCTCAGCAAGACCGCCGAAGCCACCGAAGAGGTGCCTTTCGAAAGCGTGAAGACCGAATCCGCCGATCTGTACAAGGGCGAAGAAAAGGTGACCCAGGAAGGCGTAGCCGGTTCCCTGGTCAAGACTTTCAAGTTGGTCCTGGTTGACGGACGCGAAGCATCACGTGCCCTGGTTTCGAGCAATGTCACCACCAAGCCGGTCACCGAAAAGGTCAGCGTTGGCACCAAAGCCCGCCCCGTAGCTGCGGCTCCTGCCAAGGCTTCGGCCCCCACCTCCAGCGGTCCTACCGGTGCCCCGAACGAGGCCATGTGGGACAGGATCGCCCAGTGTGAATCCGGCGGAAACTGGTCCATCAACAGCGGCAACGGCTACTACGGCGGCCTCCAGTTCTCCAGCCCCACCTGGCTTGCCAACGGTGGTGGCGCCTATGCTCCGAACGCCAGCCTGGCCACCAAGGCCCAGCAGATCGACATCGCCAACCGCCTCTACGCCAAGAACGGGCTCCGCGACTGGGGCTGCGCGCACGCAGCCTGACCCCTCACAGGCGATACGATACCTAGGTGACTGAACCGAATTCCGAACCCGCCGCCGTCGCGCCTTTGATGGGTGCCACTGACATTCGACGGCTTGCCGAGGAAATCGGTGTACGCCCCACGAAGACCCTCGGGCAGAACTTTGTCATCGACGGCAACACCATCCGCAGGATCGTATCTGCCGCAAACATCGACTCCGGTGAAACCGTGCTGGAGGTCGGCCCGGGCCTGGGATCCCTGACCCTCGGTTTGCTGGATGCCGCCAAGACCGTGGTGGCGGTGGAGATCGACCCCGTCCTGGCCGAAAAGCTGCCGGCAACCGTCCGGGCGTGGCGGCCCGGGGCGGAGGAGAACTTCCACCTGGTGCTTTCCGACGCCATGAAGGTCACCGAACTGCCCGTGCCCCCAACGGCATTGGTAGCCAACCTGCCCTACAACGTTGCCGTCCCGGTGGTGCTTCACCTGCTGCAGTACTTCCCGAGCCTGCAGCACGGCTTGGTCATGGTCCAGGACGAGGTAGCAGACCGGCTGGCTGCAACCCCCGGCTCCAAGATCTACGGTGTTCCCTCCGTCAAGGCAGCCTGGTACGGGCATATGCGAAAAGCCGGCGTAATCGGCATGAACGTCTTCTGGCCGGCACCCAAAATCCATTCCGGGCTTGTGGCCTTCACCCGCCATGACCCGCCCCAAACCCATGCCACCCGCGAACAGGTCTTCGCCGTGATCGACGCCGCCTTTGCCCAGCGTCGGAAGACGCTCCGTGCAGCCCTGGCCGGCTGGGCCGGCAGTGCTGCAGAAGCAGAGCGCTGCCTGGTTGCGGCCGGCGTGGACCCCACCGCCCGCGGCGAGGTCCTGGACATCTCCGCCTACGTCAAAATCGCCGAAGCACGCCACCCCGTGGACGCATGAACCCGGGCATCCGAAAACCAAGCAGCCTCCCGTTCGCGGGGGACCGCTTCCATGCCCGGACAGTCCGAGTCAAGGCGCCCGGGAAAGTCAACGTCTCCCTGAGCGTCGGCCCGCTGCGGCCCGATGGATACCACTCAGTGGCCAGCGTCTACCTTGCGGTCTCCCTGTACGAAGAGGTGGCGGCCACCAGCACGGAGACTGACGGCATCACCATCAGCATCAGCCCGGACAGTGCGCTTGACCTGGACGGCGTGGACATCCCGCTGGATGAACGGAACCTTGCCTATAAAGCCGCGGCGATCATGGCCGAAATGTCCGAAAAGCCGACCGGCGTCCACCTTGAAATCACCAAACGGGTGCCGGTCGCCGGCGGTATGGGAGGCGGCTCAGCGGATGCCGCAGCCACGCTCCTGGCCTGCGACGCACTCTGGAACAGCGGCCTTTCCCGCGAAGAACTTGCCCATCTGGCAGCCGAGTTGGGCGCAGACGTACCGTTCTCGCTCCTGGGAGGCACCGCCGTCGGGCTTGGCGTGGGCGACAAACTCTCGCCGGCCCTGGCCAAGGCGCAAATGGATTGGGTGCTGGTCTTCGCAGATTACGGACTTTCCACGCCGGACGTGTTCCGCACACTTGATGGCCTCCGGGACTCGGAGGGCGTCGAAATTCCTGAACCTGTTGCCGTGGATCCCACCATTCTGCAGGCGCTCCGCAATGGTGATCCGGAGACACTCAGCCGGGTGCTCATCAACGATCTCCAGCGGGCGTCCATAGCTTTGGCCCCGCAACTCCGGGACACCATTGGACTGGGCGAGGCCCGGGGCGCACTTGCCGGCATGGTGTCCGGCTCCGGGCCCACCATTGCGCTGCTTGCCCGGGATTCGGTCTCAGCCACGGTTCTTGCCGAAGAGTTGGGTCACCGCGGACACACCGCTTTGGCTGTCCACGGCCCCGTGCCAGGCGCCCGGATCATCTCCGATACCCTGCTTTAGAACCCCTCCAACTCCTGTACCTCCGCATTCCAGCAGTAGAAAGTAGTACCCATTGGCCCACCTGCTCGGCGGCGAAAACCTCACCGTTTCGTTCGCGACCCGCACAGTCCTCGACGGCGTCACCCTCGGTTTGGAGGATGGCGACCGCATCGGCATGGTGGGGCGCAACGGCGACGGCAAGTCGACCCTCATGCGCCTGCTCGCCCTGCGCTCCACGCCGGACTCCGGCCGTGTCACCAAACGTGGTGACGTGAACGTCGGTTACCTGGACCAGGGAGACGTACTCGACGGCGACCTCACGGTTGGCGCTGCGATCGTCGGCGACCGTGCGGACCACGAATGGGCCGCCAACGCCAAGATCCGCGAAGTCATGGGCGGCCTGGTGGGCGACGTCGACTGGCACGCCAACGTCCATGCGCTCTCCGGTGGGCAAAAGCGCCGCGTCGCGCTGGCCAAGCTCCTCATCGAAGACCACGACGTCATCATGCTGGATGAACCCACCAACCACCTCGACGTCGAAGGCGTCGCCTGGCTGGCCCGGCACCTGAAGACCCGCTGGCGCGCGAACCAGGGCGCCTTCCTCGTGGTCACCCACGACCGCTGGTTCCTTGACGAAGTCTGCAACTACACCTGGGAAGTCCACGATGCCATGGTGGACATGTTCGACGGCGGATACGCCGCCTACGTTCTGGCCCGCGCCGAGCGTGACCGCACGGCCGCCGTCGTCGAAAATAAACGCCAGCAGCTCGTCAAGAAGGAACTGGCCTGGCTGAGGCGCGGCGCCCCCGCCAGGACCGCCAAGCCCAAATTCCGCATCGAAGCTGCCAACGACCTCATTGCCGACGTGCCGGATCCCCGCGACTCCGTGGCGCTGAGCAAAATGGCCACCGCACGCTTGGGCAAGGACGTGCTGGACCTGGAAAACGTCAGCCTGGATTTCCTGGGCGGCGAGAGCGGACAAAAGCTCTTTGACAACATCACGCTTCGGCTCGCCCCGGGTGAACGCCTGGGCCTGGTGGGTGTGAACGGTGCCGGGAAGTCCACGCTGCTGAAACTGCTCAACGGTGAGATCCAACCAAGCTCCGGGAAAGTGAAGCGCGGAAAGACCGTCGTCACTGCTGTGCTCACCCAGGACGTCAAAGAGCTGGACGACGTTTCGGATCTGCGCGTTATTGAAGTGATCGAACGCGAGAAGCGGTCCTTCAGCGTGGGTGGCAAGGAATTCACTGCCGGTCAGCTCGTTGAACAGCTTGGGTTCACCAAAGAAAAGCAGTGGACCCCCGTTTCGGACCTTTCCGGTGGCGAGCGGCGACGACTCCAGCTCCTGCGCCTGCTGGTAGGAGAGCCCAACGTCCTCATGCTTGACGAACCCACCAACGACCTCGATACCGACACGTTGGCCGCCGTTGAAGACGTCCTGGACGGCTGGCCGGGAACCCTGGTGGTTGTCAGCCACGACCGCTACCTCCTGGAACGCGTCACGGACAACCAGATGGCGTTGCTCGGCGACGGCAAGCTCCGCGGCCTGCCCGGTGGCGTGGATCAGTACCTCGAGCTGCGCGAAGCCGCCCTTGCCTCGGGTGCCATCGGTGGCAGTTCCGGTGCGCCGACCTCTGCAAGCGGCTCTTCTTCCGCTGCCGTTCCGTCCGGCGCCAGCGAAGCCGAAAAACGCGAGGCCCGCAAGGACCTCAACAGGATCGACCGGCAGCTCGGCAAGATCTCCCAGCAGGAAGAAAAGCTCCACACCCAGATGGCCGCGAAGTCCGAATCCGGCGACTTCGACGCCCTGGGGGAGCTCAACGCCAAGTTGCAGGAGTTGCTCGAGGAAAAAGAGGGGCTTGAGCTCGAGTGGTTGGAGGCCGCCGAAATCCTGGGCGAGTAGTTTCCGGCCGGAGCAGGGTCGCGCATCCTCCGCGTGCTGGCTCGTGTCTCGTGGCTCGTGTCTCGTGCTGGCGGCGCAGGGGCGCGCATCCTCCGCGTGCTGCTCCTTCGTCGCTTTGACGCGCGCTTCCGGATGCCCGCCGCTGCGCCTGTGTGTTCCCAACGGTCTCTCACATCCCCTGGGTTTTGGGACGACGGTCTCTCACATCCCCTGGGTTTGGGGGCGACCGTCTCGCAGATCCTCCGGGGTTTGGGGGCGACGGTCTCTCACATCCCCCGGGTTTGGGGGCGACGGTCTCTCACATCCCCCATGTGCTGCTCCTTCGTCGCTTTGACGCACGCTTCCGGATGCCCGCCGCTGCGCCTGCGTGTTCCCAACGGTCTCTCATATCCCCGGGGTTTGGGGGCGACGGTCTCTCACATCCCCTGGGTTTGGTTGCGACCGTCTCTCACATCCTCCGGGTTTGGGTGGCTCTAGCGCACACCTTCGTAGCCTATGAGCCAGCGGAGACCGTGACGGTCAACTACTTGACCGTCTGAGGCACCCCAAGGCTTTGGCGCCAGCGGATCCAGGACTTGACCTCCGTCGGCCAGTTTGTCGAACCATTCGTGAAGAACTTTGGGTTCGGCAGTTCCCAGCAGTGAGAGCATGGCGCCTTGAATGCTGACGGCCATTTCGTCACCGGCAGCATCTGAACCCATCAGCGAGACCACGCCACTCAGGACGCCATGGGCGATGGCGTCCGGGAGGCCGTCAGTTCGGTTGAATTCAGCAAAGTTGTGCAACGAAAGCTCCCCGCCGAAAATCTCAGCGTAGAAACTCAGGGCCTCACGCGCGGTCCCGGGAAAGGTGATGTAGAGCTGAGGAGCTGTCATGTGCACATCCTACAAACCCGCCGCTCAGGGGCGGGGGATGTGGATGAGGGTTGGGTTGGAGGGTGGGGGATGTGGATGAGGGTTGGGTTGAAGGGTGGGGGATGTGGATGAGGGTTGGGTTGAAGGGTGGGGGATGTGGAAGAGGGTGCATGAAGGCCGCCCCGTGACCGGAGGGTCACCTATGCGTTGCGTCCAAGCCTCGGCGAAGGGCGCTGGCGTGGTGGAGGTGTCCACAGGCTCACACGCAGTCAGGCTTCTGAACGCAGTCCAGGTTCCTTCTGCAGACCCGTAAGGCCGTTCCATGCCAGGTTCACCAAGTGCGCGGCAACAGCCCGTTTGTCCGGCGTGCGGCTGTCGAGCCACCACTGTCCGGTCATCGCCACCATTCCCACCAGCATCTGCGCATACATGGCACCGTCCGCGGCGCTGAATCCCCGGCGGGCGAATTCGTCGGACAGCAGGTGTTCGACCCGTGCCGTGACGTGCGAGAGAAGTGTGGAGAAGGCGCCTTCGGGCTGCGACGGCGGGGCATCGCGCATCAGGATCCGGAAACCGTCGGTGCGGTCTTCGATGTAGCCGAGGAGGGCCAACGCTGCGCGTTCCACCAGGACCCGGGGCTTGGCTTCGGTGCTGAGGGCCTCGGTGATGGAGTCCAGCAGAATCCGGAATTCGGTCTCCACAACCTGCCTGTACAGGCCTTCCTTGGAGCCGAAGTGCTCGTAGATGACAGGTTTTGACACTCCTGCGCTGGCAGCGATTTCCTCAATGGTGGTGCCATCGAGGCCGCGGGCCGCGAAGAGTGCCCGGCCAATGCCGATCAGTTGGGATTTGCGCTGTTGCCCGGTCATCCTGGTGCGTACTGCGGGGCCGCTGGAGACCTGTTCCAAGGGCTCGGCGGTGTCCTCGGGCCGGGGGAGTTCAGTGCGCTTGCTCACGTGACCATCATGCCTTAAGGGCAGGGTGCAGGCCCGGTGCGGCGGGGTGGAAAGGGGTCCAGGACGCGTCCTGTGGTGTGCCGCGGAAGGGGGATCGGGCGGTCAAGTCGCGAAGCACGCAATGGTCATGGCAAACTAGTTTCTTGTGTGTGCATCCCGGTAGCCCGGGAAACTGTCAGGCCCTGCTGCCTGAGGGTGTGAATCATGCACGGTCCGCTCTGGTGTAATGGCAGCACCCCGGCCTTTGGAGCCGTGGAGTATAGGTTCGAATCCTATGGGCGGAACGGTCGGAAAATGCGCTCCTCTCTGTACCTGGAACGGCTCAAACGGTGCCCGGGTCCGATGGGATGGCAGCATTCCGAAGCCGGGTTACCCGGGACATACCGAGCAAGGAGAGCCAGTACGTGAGCCCCGAATCCAACGGTCCCGCAGCGGTCATAGTTTTGGCCGCAGGCGCTGGAACGCGCATGAAGTCCCGGACCCCCAAGATTCTCCACGAAATCGGCGGACGCTCCATGGTGGGCCACGCCCTTCTGGCAGCCCGCTCCATCTCTCCGCTGAAGCTCGCCCTCGTTGTCCGCCACGAACGCGACCGCGTGGCTGGGCACGTCACAGCGCTGGATCCCGAAGCCCTCATTGTTGACCAGGACGATGTTCCCGGCACAGGCCGTGCAGTGGAGGTGGCCCTCAAGGCCCTGGACGCCGAGGCCGAACTGGTTGGCACCGTTGTTGTCACCTATGGCGATGTTCCGCTGTTGACCGGCGAATTGCTGGGCGAACTCGTCAGCACCCACGAGGCTGAGCACAACGCAGTCACCGTCCTGACCGCCGTATTGGACGACGCCACCGGCTACGGCCGGATCCTCCGCGCCGAGGACGGCACGGTCACCGGCATTCGTGAGCACAAAGACGCCAGCGAGGCTGAGCGCAGCATCCGCGAGGTCAACTCCGGTATCTACGCTTTCGACGCCGCAGTGTTGCGCACCGCCCTTGCGAAGGTCACGACGGACAATGCCCAGGGCGAGATGTACTTGACGGATGTCCTGGGACTGGCGCGCGACGCCGGTGGCCGGGTTGCCGCCGTCGTGACTGAAGACCGTTGGCAGGTTGAGGGCGCCAACGACCGTATCCAGCTTTCCGCGCTTGGTGCCGAGCACAACCGCCGCATCATCGAGTCCTGGATGCGCGCAGGCGTTACCGTCGTGGACCCGAACACCACATGGATCGACTCGACGGTGAACCTCGACGAAGACGTCCGGCTGTTGCCGAACACCCAACTTCACGGTTCCACCACGGTGGCGCGCGACGCCGTCGTGGGTCCCGACACCACCTTGACCGACGTCCACGTCGGTGAGGGCGCCAAGGTGACCCGCACCCATGGTTCGGGTTCCACCATCGGAGCGAAAGCAAGTGTAGGTCCGTTCACGTACCTCCGTCCGGGCACGGTCCTGGGCGAGACGGGCAAGATCGGCGCTTTCTATGAAACCAAGAACGTGACCATCGGCCGCGGTTCGAAGCTGTCCCACCTGGGCTACGCCGGCGACGCGGAAATCGGTGAGGACACCAACATCGGCTGCGGCAACATCACAGCCAACTACGACGGCGAGAAGAAGCACCGCACGGTGATCGGCTCGGGCGTCCGCACCGGTTCAAACACGGTATTCGTGGCTCCCGTGACTGTTGGCGACGGCGCCTACAGTGGCGCCGGCGCCGTCATCCGCAAGGATGTTCCCGCAGGAGCCTTGGCCCTGAGCCTGGCCGCGCAGCGCAACGCTGAAGGTTGGGTTACTGCCAACCGCCCGGGCACCGCCTCCGCCAAGCTGGCCGAAGCCGCGCAGGAACCGGCAAACGCCTCCACATCTTCACAATCCCCGGCAACCATAGAAGAAGGCAAACAGGCATGAGCGAAATTACCGCACACGGAGAGAAGAAGTTGATTCTCGCCGCCGGAAGGGCGCATCCGGAGCTGGCGCAGGAAATCGCGAAGGAGCTGGAGACTGAACTCCTGCCCATCGACGCCTACGACTTCGCCAATGGGGAAATCTACGTCCGTTCGGCCGAGAGCGTGCGAGGCACCGATGCCTTCGTCATCCAGGCCCACCCGGCGCCGCTGAACAACTGGCTCATGGAGCAGTTGATCATGATCGACTCACTGAAGCGGGCCTCTGCCAAGAGGATCACGGTTGTTTCGCCGTTCTACCCCTACTCCCGCCAGGACAAGAAGGGCCGTGGCCGCGAGCCCATCTCCGCCCGCCTGGTGGCCGACCTCTACAAGACCGCCGGTGCGGACCGCATCATGTCCGTGGACCTGCACACCTCGCAGATCCAGGGCTTCTTCGATGGTCCCGTTGACCACTTGATGGCCATCCCGCTGCTGGCTGACTACATCCGCACCAAGGTTGAAGCCGACAACATCACCGTTGTTTCCCCGGACACCGGCCGCGTCCGCGTTGCCGAGCAGTGGGCCGAGCGATTGGGCGGCGCCCCGCTGGCGTTCGTGCACAAGAGCCGTGACCTCACCGTCCCCAACCAGGCTGTCTCCAAGACTGTTGTTGGCCAGGTGGAAGGCCGCACCTGCGTCCTGATCGACGACATGATCGACACCGGTGGAACCATCTCCGGCGCCGTTCAGGTCCTGAAGAACGCCGGTGCCAAGGACGTCATCATTGCCTGCACGCACGCAGTCTTCTCCGACCCCGCCGCGCAGCGCCTGGCCGACTCCGGTGCCCGCGAAGTCGTGGTTACCAACACGCTGCCCATTCCGGCCGAGAAGCGGTTCCCGTCCCTGACGGTGTTGTCGATCGCGCCGCTGATTGCCCGTGCCATCCGTGAAGTGTTCGACGACGGTTCGGTCACCAGCCTGTTCGACGGCAAGGCATAAGAAAGTCTGTTCCAAAACGGGCCATCAGCAGCTTGCGAGCTTGCGGGTGGCCCGTTTTGCTGCCCGTTTTCATGTTGCACGCGTTCCGCTGCTAAACTCTTGGGGATACCTTGGCGAGGGAGAGCACATCCGGTCCACATTGCGTGGGCTTGGGTTGCGGGTCTCCGTTATCGACTGGGTCTGCATCTCCTTCAACACAGGCGGAACGGCTGCTCAGCGGTCGATCCCAGCCGGGCGTAGAAGGTCTCCAGACCTCCGCCCTTGCTGATAGACCAGCCCGGATTTTCCCGGGCGCCACAGTAATCAAGGAGTACACATGTCTGAGCAGAAGCTCACCGCAGAACTGCGCACCGAATTCGGCAAGGGTTTCGCCCGCCGTGCACGCATGGCCGGCCAGATCCCGGCTGTCATCTACGGCCACGGCGCAGAGCCGATCCACATCAACCTGCCGGGCCGCGCCACCACGCTGGCAGTGCGCGTTTCCAACGCCCTCCTGGCGATCGACGTCGACGGCGAGCAGCACCTGACGCTCGTCAAGGACATCCAGCGCGATCCCGTAAAGCAGATCATCGAGCACGTTGACCTCCAGACCGTGAAGGCCGGCGAGAAGGTTACCGTCGACATCGCGATCCACGTTTCCGGTGAAGTTGCTCCGGGTGCTGTTGCCAGCCTCGAAGCCACCACGGTTTCCCTCGAAGCCGAGGCAACCCACGTCCCCACCGCCGTCGAGGTCAGCATCGAAGGCCTCAAGGCCGGCGAGAGCATCCACGCGTCCGACCTCGTGCTGCCGAAGGGCTCCACCCTCCTCACCGAAGGTGACACCCTGGTGGTCCGCATCGCTGAGACCGCTTCCGAGGCTGAAGAAGAAGCACCGGCCGCTGAGTAGTCTTTTGACTGTTTGAGGCGCAAGCCGTTGAGTGGCCGGGAACCTTTGGGTCCCGGCCACTTTCCTTTGTCCCCGCTGCTCCAATCCGTCGGTTGGGCACGTCCGCCGCTGAAACAACCAAACCTTTCCTAGGATGAGACCATGAGTGAGACCTGGCTGATTGTCGGCCTCGGCAACCCCGGCAGCGAGTACAGCAACAACCGCCACAACGTGGGGCAGATGGTGCTGGACGAACTGGCTTCCCGCATGGGCGGGAAGTTCAAGGTCCACAAGGCCCGTGCCCAGGTAGTGGAGGGCCGGCTGGGCATCGGCGGCCCGCGGGTAGTGCTGGCCAAGCCCATGACCTACATGAACACCTCCGGGGGACCTGTTGCCGGACTGTGCAATTTTTTCGACATCGCACCCGACCACGTTATTGCGGTCCACGACGAAATCGACATCCCTTTTAACACAGTCAAGCTAAAACTGGGCGGTGGCGAGGGCGGGCACAACGGGCTCCGTGACATCTCCAAAGCACTCGCCACCAAGGACTATTTGCGCGTCCGGGTGGGAGTTGGCCGGCCTCCGGGCCGCATGGAGACTGCCGACTACGTCCTCAGGGATTTTGCCACCGCTGAGAAGAAGGAACTGCCGTTCCTGTTGGATGAAGCCGCTGACGCCGTGCAATTGCTCATGGACCAAGGCTTGTTGTCAGCCCAGCAGAAGCACCACCCCGCAAAAACTTGAGCAAATCTTGAGGAAAGCCTGAGGAAAGCCTGACGGTCCCAGCGACCCCAAGGCCTACAAAGTGTCGGCGCCCGACGGTAGTGTGCATGGTACGCAGGTAAGCGGTGGGGGACTGTCGCAGATGTGTAGCGAAGGATGCGAATGTCGGCGGAGTTGCTAAACAAGGGCGGGGGAGGCGCAGCAAGGGCTGCGGCTCCCGATCTTGTGGGTGGGCCTACGGACAGGCAAACGTGGTCATTGCTGGCCCGCAGCCACGATCTGTCGAAGGCAGGCAAGTTCCTCGAGTCTCCCGAGTCCTACGGGGTGATCCTCACAGGCCAACGGGGAATCGGTAAATCCGGCCTCGCCCGGGCCGTGGTCTCATCGCTGGGCCCCAAGGTCCACAGCCTCCAGTTGCGTAACACCGTTGCCAACGGACAAACCCCTTACGGCTGCCTGGGTTTCCTGCTGGCCCGACTGCCGTCCGAAGCCGTGAGTTCGCCTACGGGAATCCTGCATGCAGTAACCAGCTTGATCAGGAAGGAAGCGGCCGGCCGGGACACCGTCCTAATAGTGGACAACGCAGGCGGCATGGACCCCATGAGCACAGGGGTGCTGTTGAACCTCATGGCCAGCGGGACAGCCAAAGTAGTTGCCACCGTTCAGCGTGCCAGCGACCTCCCCGCCGACTTCCACCGCCTGGTCCTCGAAGGGGAGCTGGGTGAGGTCCACCTCAACACCCTGAGCGAAGAACAGACCAAGCAGGTGCTGGGTTCGGTCCTTGGACACTATGTTTCATCAACGCTGGTCGGCTCGCTGCACTCGGCAGTGGGCGGAAACCCGATGCTCCTCCACGCTCTCCTGGAAGAGCAGCGGCACACAGGCAACCTGGTGCTCAACGATTCCGTCTGGACGCTCCGGGACCAGATCAAACTCGAAGGCGCCACGGTGGTGGAGGACTTTGTCCGTTCCAAACTGGCGCGCGAAACGCAGGCCAGCAGGACCGTCGTCGAAATCCTGGCCTGTGCGCAGCGCGCGACCTTGATGGACCTGGCAGCCATCTTCGGCACCGAGGTTCTGGTGGAGATGGAAGATTCCGGGCTGCTCACGGTCGAACGCGGCGAAGACCACTGGGTGTCCCTGCGCGATCCCTACGTGGGCGAGGTAGTCCAGGGCTGGCTCAGTACCCGCCGCAGGCGTGAACTGCGGCTGATGCTTCATGGTCCCAAGGAACCTGAACTGCGGGGTTTGGCTGCACAGGATCTTCTGAGCTATGCGGCGTGGATGCATTCCTGCGAGGACGAGCCCACACCGTCGCCGGCGCTTGCACTTGCGGCCGGACGCGCGGCTTTGGATGACTTCGACCCCAACTTTGCCATCCAATGCACGTTGTCCCTGGATCCCAAAGACGAGGAGTGGGTGCCCGGCCAGCGCCTGAAGGCCGCGGCGTACCTCATGCTGGACCTTCCATTGCACGCAGCCCAGGCCCTGGACGAGGTATCCGAGTCGCACTTCGCCGCGCTGGACCCGCTGGAGTTTGCCGAAATAACTGCCGCGAAATGCCAGGCAATGACCTGGATTGATGGTCGGGCGGGCATGGTCCCAGGGGTCATTTCCGACGCTCTGGACACTCTTGCAGCGATGGCGGGCAATTACCCGGCTGATGTGGTGGCCAAGGCATTCAACCGCCTCCACCTGTGCAACTACGAGTACAACACCTACATGGGCGAGTACGCCTCGATCATCGACGCCTTGGAAGAGGAACTGGTCAAAGACCCCGGGCAAGACCGGGAGCACTGGTTGAGGTCGGCGTTTTTCCTGGTGGAAGCCCGTTGCATCCTTGGCCGGGAGCTTGAGGCGCAGGAACTTGCGCGGACACTGTCGCGGCATCTGGGGGACACGGACAGGCCTGCCCAGTTGGAAGAGGCCTTCGCGAAGCATGCTTTCCTGGTGCTCTTGCTGTCAGGACAGTGGCGGCAATGCATTGAACTCATGCGGCGCACACCCTCCCGGTCCTCACGGCTTCAGTACAGGGGCGCTTTGACCGAACTGGGCATCGGCCTCGCCTACGCCTACGCCGGCAAACCTGCCTGCGCCATTGAGCCTTTGCGGTCAGCAGTTGCCCAACTGGAACTCCGACCGGCCATGAACATGAACAAGGTGGCCTACGCTGCGACGGCTTTTGCCTACGCCCAGCTGGGCAATTCCGTGGAGGCAGGCCGATACCTGGACCTGTACAGGACATGCCGGGGAACCGGGACGTATTTCTCCGAATCCGTGTCGGAGTTCTGTGCTGAGATGGCCGGACGTTGGATGGGGGACCCTGACGTGAAACAGCGGCTCCTGGCCCGGGTCCGCAACGATGTTGGGAAGCAGCGGTTGACCACTGCCGGCATCTGCCTCTTCGGCGCCACCGTGGAGGGCACTGACGAGGAATACCGGCTGCTTGAAGACATTGCCGGGCGCCGACAAGGCCCGCTTGCCCAGATCTCCGGGAACCTCGCCCGTGGTGCATTGAGCAAAAACTCCCGTTCCATGCTGGAAGCCGCTGATGCCGCAGCATCCCTGGACCTGCTGGTGGTTGAGGCCAGGTGCGTGGCCATGGCCTTGGACTATGCCCGCGACGCCGGCGAGACAACTGCTGCCCGCACAGCTCAGTTGAGGCTCGAACGGCTGGAGCATTCCGTGTCCGCGCTGCCGATCCAACCCCGCAGCGACGCGCCGGTCTTGACGGAGCGGGAACGCCAAATTGCTAAACTCGCCGGGAAGGGTGTCAGCAATCGTGAAATCGCGATGGATATCGGGGTGTCTGTGCGAACTGTCGAAGGCCATTTGTACCAGGTGTTCACAAAACTGGGTGTTTCGTCTCGAGGCGAGCTCAATGGGCTGCTGTGAAGCAGGCAAAGCCGTAGAAGTGCGGAGTGCCCATGCGGGCTGAGCACCTTGTAGGCCGGGACGCCGAGCTGGAACTGGCCATGAAGATCCTGCGCCAGGAAGGCGCGGGGGCCGTGCTCCTGGTGGCAGACCCCGGTATCGGCAAGACTGCCCTGGCCTCTGAAATTGCGGCCCGCCTGGCAGGGGAAATGGTGGTCATGCGGGTGCACGGAAGCCCCGCCTTGTCCGCTGTGCCCTACGGTGTCCTTGCGCCCTACCTGCTTGATCTGCCCGTGGAACAAGCCACCTCGCCCGTGGCGATCCTGCGCGAGTTCTGGGCCCAGTTCGAGAAACGCCGTGGGGGCGAGGGCGCGCGGCTCCTGCTGGTTGTCGATGATGCCCACGATCTTGACGAAGGCAGTACCCAGATCCTGGCCGAATTGGTGACTGCAGGATGGGCCAGGCTCGTGGCCACCGGCAGGCCACGCCCCGGTCTGCCCGCGGCCTTGCTTCAGCTTTGGTATGACGGGCTGGCCGAGCGCCTGGAGCTTCATCCCCTGGACCACGAGGGCGTCGCTGAACTCGCGGAGAAAACCTTGGGCGGGACCGTCATGGCCAGCGCCGTGGATGTGCTGCATTCCGTTTCCGAGGGCAACCCGTTGCTCCTTCGATGCCTCCTGGATGACTCTAAGGCCGATGGAAACCTGGTGCGGCGTAACGGCGTCTGGTTTCTGACACGCGCCCTCTCCGGCAGCGGCGAGGGCCTGGCGGAAGTAGTGCGGAACAGGGTTCTGCGCACCAGCGAGGCTGAGAGGGAAGCGATGTATGTCATCGCCCTCTCCGAACCGGTCCCCGCTTCCGTGCTCGATACCCAGGTGGGCAGGGAAACGCTGCGGTCGCTGATGGACAGCCGGTTGGTCCTGTCCACCAACGGGCCGGGAAGTCCCCTCAAAATGTGGCACCCCATGTACAGCGAGGCGCTGCGCCAGATCGTCTCCCCGGCCCGCAGCCTCCAGATCCGCCAGCGTATGGTCCAGCACCTGCTGGCGGAGCCACCCACGGCCGAGGGATTGCTCCGGTTGGTGAGCTGGGCGCTGGACTGCGGTGCCGACGTCGATGATGAACAGCTGCTGGAAGCAGCTTTCCTGGCCGCGAAACTGCTGCAAAACCCCCTTGCGCTGGCAGCAGCGGCAAAGGTCCGCTCCGATGCATTGCGCCCCCGCGCCCGTGCCGTCATGGCCATGGTCAACTACAACGACGGCGACTTCCGCAACGCCGTACGGCTGTTGGAAGAAGACCTGGGGTACCTGGACGCCGATCCGTCGGGCCCACTGGGAACAGGCCTGTTGTGGGCCGCTGCACGGGCGGCCATGGGGGACACCTCAGCGGACATTGTGGCCGATGTGAGGGCCGCGGCGTCGGCGCTCACCAGCGGCCTTCCTGAGTCGGACCCCCTGGTGGGGCTCGTGGGACGGCACGCTGCGGCACTGGAGCTGGCCGCCCTTGCCCACGATGGCTGCTATGCAGAACTCCGTGAGGGGATCGAACGGTTTGGGGAAGCTCTCAACAGCGGGGACCCGGACCACGTCATGAACCAGGTGTTCCTTCTGGCCATGAAGTGTGAGCTCCTGACAGTGGAAGGGCAGGCCGTGGAAGCGCTGGATGCCGGACGTCAAGCATTGGCGCTGCTGGACGCGGCCGATGATGACCTCCTGTATTTCAGCGACTTTGTGTTGGTCCGCTATACCCTCGCCGCCCTGGGAGCTGGAGACTGGGGTGCTGCCGCGTCCGGCCTTGAACGGTACTCTGCGCGATCGGCCCTGGGACTCATAGTCTTTGGCGGCGATATCCAAACCCTCCAAGGGTTGTCCCTGCTGCGGCAAGGCCGCCTGGAGCAAGCGGCCGAGCTGGTGACTCCCGCCGTTGAGGCACTCCGGGTCAAGGACCCCCAACAGCTGAGGAACCTGGGCAATGCGCTGGCGTTCTACGCCGCAGCACGCTCCGGCGATACCGCGCTGGCCGAGCGACTTGCAGCTGAGGCCGGTGCCCTTGCCGGCGAGGCCGGTGCCCCTGCCGGTGCCCCTGCCGGTGCCCCTGCCGGTGCCCCAGCCGGTGATGGGCGGGCCGGCAACGGCGGAGCCTACGTGGAGGCCCTGGCCGGGCTCTTCACGCTGGCCGGCCATGAACTGGTATCCAAAGGATCAGGCCTGGACAAACTACGGACGCTGCCGGAATCCGCGTCCCTCCACCGCCTCCCAGGGGTCCTGCTGCAGAACCTGGTGCTCCGGGCCGAGCTTGGCGACATGCAGGCCATGGAGTCCATCAAGGCAGCCGCGGGCACCATGTCCGGAGCGTGGGCGGCCGGGTGGTTGTCGTTGGCGGAAGCACATGTGGGCGCTGAGGGCCAAGGCTTCGTCAACGCAGGGAACCTCCTAGCTGCGGCGGGCATGCCCGGGCCGGCGGCCGTGGCGTTCGACAAAGCCGCCCTGTCCTTTGACGCCGAAGGAAAGCGCCCGGAGGCCCGCCAGGCGGCGGTGCTGCGCGATGTCAGCGAAGCCAGCCTCGGCGATGCCCTGCTCCATGACCCCGCTGCCGAAGCGGACCGCTCGGTGCCTTTGACCCGCCGGGAGCAGGACATTGTCGCGTTGGCAGTTTCGGGACTTACCGACCGCCAAATCGCAGAGAAGCTGATGGTCTCCGTGCGCACGGTGGAGGGCCACCTGTACCGCAGCTACGCCAAGTTGGGCATTCGCCGGCGGGAAGATCTCGGCGCTGCTGTCCGTCACTGATACCAGTGTCCGTTTGGGTACTCAGTCACTCCTCTGACGCCACTTGTGCCCGCCATCACGGGGAATTTTGCCAATCAGTGGAGTAACCCGCGGGCGTGTTGTGCCAAAACCAAGTAGTTTCCCCTTGGGGGACTGAGTACAACAAGGTAGAGGCCCGGAAAAAGCCCCCAGCTAATCGAGTACCAACTACTGGTGTACCGCGTTCGCCGCCCCGGCAGTATTGATCTTGGAAGAACGGTTCAGCCCCAAGCATCACCGGGATTCCGAAAGTCGCATCATCCGCATCGGTGGTCTCTTTGAGCCGATGCACCGGACACCGGAAGGTGTTCCGGCCCTGGACGAAGCCGGCGGCGACAGAGTCTTCTGAGACCGAGACTCTCCCCCCAGCCGCCGCCGGCTTCTAGGCCAGGTAGCCCGCACTTCGCGGAAAACCACCCCTCCCGGATCATGGGACTGCTTCTATTGGAGTGCGCATGCTGCCGGACCCCTGGCTGGACGAAGACACCGTCACAGTCGGGCTGAGGCCATCACCCTTCGCAGACCGGGCACGGCTGCTGGACATCATCCTTTCCGCAGTACCCTCCCCCTCCACCAGCGGCATCGTGGTGACGGGGGACCGGGGATCCGGCAAGAGCCACCTGCTGCTCTCCATCAAAGCGGGCCTCCCGGAAACCATGGACGTCAGGACTTTCACGGGAAAGCCGGAACTCAAAACCATCAGTTATGGCGCACTGGGTGCCGCTGCCGAAGCCGGTAGCGACAGCCCCATGCTGCCGGGAATTCACGTCCTGCGTGCCTTGACCAGTACTTTGGGGGCGGCTGAGTACCTGTACACGCCAAACAGCGGACGACGCCGGAACAAGCGCCAGGTGCGGGCGGCGCGTCCGCCGCTGGTGTTGTTGGTGGACGATATCCACCACGTCGATCCCGCTTCACTGGCTGTCCTGCTGCAGCTGATCCCAGGCTTTGGCGCCACGTTGGTAGCTACCGCCGACAGCCGCCGGCCCCTGCCTCCGGATCTTTACCAACTCTGGGAAGACGGCTTCCTGGAACAGTTCTTCCTGCCCCCCTTCAGCTTCATGGAGGCACACGCACTGGCCGAAGCTGTCCTGGGCGGCAAAGTCCAGCGCCGTGCCAGCAGCCTTCTGGCAGCCATGAGCGGTTTCAACGTGGGGCTGTTGGGAGTCGCCCTCAATGATGCCCGAAATGCGGGGCTGCTGGTACAGAAGGACGGCTACTGGACCATTGATGTCCGCGCCCACTGTGGCTGGCCAGGCGTGGTGGCGCAGGTGCAGGCGGAAAACTCTGCACGGCCGGCCGAGGAACGGCACGCCCTGGAACTCATCGCGCTCGCCGAACCAGTGGCTGTGGATGTGGTGGAGCACCATTTCGGCCACACCGCCGTTGAACATCTCCTGGCAAACCATCACATCAGGCTGTTGGCCGGGAGGCCGCCGCTGGTCAGGACGAGTTCCTGGCTTCGCGGCGAGGGCACCCGGCTGGCAGTGCCCCGGCCCAGGAGCCTGGCCCTCCGCCTTGGCGTTGAGGAGCCGGTCCTGACGCGGGAATCAGCTCCCACCTTGCTGCGCTGGATGAACTGGACCCTGGACTGCGGGCTGACTTTGTCTGACGAACTTCTCCTGGCGGCAGCGCCAGCGGCCGACAGGCCATCAACGGCAGAACTGGCCATCCGTGCCGCCGCCGCAGTGGCCGCCCCGGGGCGGAAGGACGAGGCGAGGCTCCTGAGGGCCCGCGCTTTGGTTGCCGAGGGTTTGTTGGGCGAAGCCGCTCCGGAACTGAGTGAACTTGCAGCCGCCGGGGGATCGCCGGAAGTGAAGGCCGACGCCGGTCACCGCTTGCTGGCGCTCGAACTCCTGGGTGCTGTTCCGGGCCGGGCGTGGCGCAGCGGGCAGGAGGAAGACGGTTCAGGCGAACAGGGGACCGCCCAACTGGTCCGCAACGTCCGGGAAGCGGAGCGGCTCCTGCTCACGGGAGCTGCCCCGGAGGCGTTGGAGCGGTCAACAGCGGCCATGGCTGCAGTTGATGCAAACCCCGCCTTGGACATGTTCCGCCCGGCAGTGCTGCTCCGACACGTAGTGTGCCTTCGCAACAACCTGGCCTGGAGCCAGGTTGATGCGCTGTTGGACTGTCCTTCCGCCTTTGTGCTGCCCACCTACCTTGCTGTGTGTTTGGACGTTGCCCGCGCGTATGCAGAACTCAGCCAAGGGCTTACCCGCGCGGCGGCGACAACGTTGGAACCTGTCCTTGCGGAACTTCCCGACGCCGGCCTTCCGCCGGTCCTTGCCTTCGCGGCGGCCATGCTGGCCTACTGCGAGGCGCTGCGCGGGAACCCTGCGCAGGCGATGGAACGGTGTGGTCAGAGTGTCTCGGCCCTGCGGGAAGTCCAGGATCCAGGGGGTCTGCTCGCGCAACTCAGCTCCGTGTATTTGGCAGCCGCACAGGACCAGCTTGCAGGCAGGTCCGGCCACTTGATGGAGGTGGCTGAACAACTCCGCCACCAGGGCAACACGATGTTGGAAGCCGAGGCGGTCTCCCTCCTGATGCTCAACGCCACCAGTACCGCCGTCGAGGACCTGGTGCTGCAGCGGCGCCTGGCAGGGCTGGCAGCAGGAATTCACGGAGCCGGGGGAACCGCGCTTGGCACGTTTGCGTCGGCGCTGCTGAACCAGGACCCCAAAACGCTCGAGACGGCCGGGAGGAGCTTGTCTGCCGACAGGCTTTTTGCCCATGCTGCCATGTGCTACTCCCTTGCGGCCAGCGGGTACGAAGCCTGCACCAGGAGTGCGGCGAGCCGGCGTGCCTCGGTCCTGGTTGAGCGCCTGCGCAGCGCGTTCGACAGCGGCGCAGTTCCGCCGCTGGGCTGGGTCCCGGGAAGGGCAGGCGGCTGACGTGCTGAACGGCACACCGCCCGGTGCAGCCCCACGTGGGATAATGGGGAGTCCCTGAAGGATTTCCAAGGAGCGCCCCTTGACTGCCGTATCAACCCCAGCCTCACTGCTTCGGTCCGTGCATGCCATGGACAATGCGGAGGTGTTGCGGATCCGGAACGACTTCCCGGTGCTGGACCAGATGGTCAACGGTAAACCCCTGATCTACCTCGATTCCGGTGCTACGTCGCAGAACCCGCTCAGTGTCATCGAGGCCGAGCAGGAGTACTACGAGCAACGCAATGCTGCCGTTCACCGCGGCGCCCATCACCTGGCTGTTGAAGCTACGGAGGTTTTCGAGGACGCACGCCAGACGGTGGCGGACTTCATCGGTGCACAGTATGAAGAAACCGTATGGACTTCCAATGCCACCGAGGGCCTGAACCTCATCAGCTACGCACTCTCCAACGCCGGATTGTGGGCGGCACAGGGCCGTGGTGATTCGCGCCTGAAAGAGCTGGCCATTGGTCCCGGCGACGAGATCGTGGTCACCGAAATGGAACACCACGCCAACCTCATTCCCTGGCAGGAGTTGGCTTTCCGGACCGGGGCCACCCTGAAGTACATCCCTGTCAGCGACGACGGCACCCTGTTGCTGGACGCCGCCGCCGGACTCGTGGGGGAGCGGACCAAGCTCCTGGCCTTCACCCACGCTTCCAACGTCCTTGGCACCATCAACCCGGTGGCGGACCTCGTGGCACTTGCCCGCAAGGTGGGCGCCTTGGTGGTCCTGGACGCCTGCCAGTCCGTGCCCCACATGGCCGTGGACGTCAAGGAACTGGACGTCGACTTCGCTGTGTTCTCCGGCCACAAAATGCTGGCCCCCACCGGCGTCGGCGTGTTGTATGGGAAGCAGGAACTCCTGGATGTCATGCCGCCGTTCCTCACCGGCGGTTCCATGATCACCACCGTGACCATGGAACGTGCCGAATACCTGCCGGCGCCCCAGCGGTTCGAGGCCGGAACCCAGCGCATCTCCCAGGCCGTGGCGCTCGCAACTGCGGTGAACTACCTGACCGAGACCGGAATCGAACGCATCCATGCTTGGGAAGCCACACTGGGCCAACGCCTCGTGAAGGGGCTTGAAAGCATCGACGGCATCAGGGTTGTCGGACCGGCCTCCGGGTCGGAACGGATCGGCCTGGCCGCATTCGACGTCGCCGGCGTGCACGCCCACGACGTCGGGCAGTTCCTTGATGACCGAGGCATCGCCGTCCGCGTCGGTCACCATTGCGCCCAACCGTTGCACCGCCGGCTCGGCCTGACAGCCACCACCCGGGCGAGTACCTACCTCTACAACACCACCGACGACGTCGATGCTTTCCTCGACGCCGTTTCCGGGGTCCGGGTCTATTTCCAGGCCTGACCATCAGCAGCCCTGACATGCCGGGCAACCATCAACCACCGAACAGGCTATAACCACCATGAGTCTTGACCAGCTGTACCAGCAGATCATCCTGGACCACTCCAAGCAGCGGCACGGCAGTGGCCTGGCTGAAACGGCCGTCCCTGAAGGGGCATCCACCGGTCAATCACACCAACTGAACCCGGTGTGCGGGGATGAAGTCACGCTGCGGCTCGCCGTTGCGGACGGAACCGTCCAGCAGATCAGCTGGGACGGAGCGGGCTGCTCCATTTCGATGGCTTCTGCCTCGGTGCTGACCGATCTCGGCGAGGGAATGTCCGTGGAGGAACTGCACGCGGTGATCGGGAACTTCCGCGAAGTCCTCCGGTCCCGCGGCAAGGTCCAGGCCGACCCCGAGGTCCTCGGTGACGCGGCTGCCTTCGAAGGCGTGGCCCGTTACGCGGCGCGCGTCAAATGCGCCATGATCTCCTGGGTTGCTGCCGAGGATGCCCTCAACCAGGCCACCGCCTAAAACAGGAAGCAGCGCGCGCAATGAGTTCTCACAGCGCGCGCTGCTTCCTGTTTGGCCGGGTGAAGCTCAGGCGACCAAACCTGCAATGCCAATGGCCGCCGTCGCCAATCCCAGCACCATGGAGATGGTGACCAGGACAACGTGGACCGTGAGGAACCGGGTGGCCTTGCCTGCGGCATCGCGGGCGCGGGGATCCTTCATGACGCGCTTGAGGAACTGCGGCCACACAAGCAGCGACCAGAGCCCTGCGACGATCAGGACAACCGCAAGGATCGCGGGGATCTCCACGCTAGTGGCTTTCGAGCCAGGCCTGGGCCTGCTGCGACTGGATGTTCAGTGCCTTGCCAACCATCGGCTCCGCGGCATCAGCGATCTTGCCACCGAGGAACGGTACCGAAGAGGTGACGTTGCCTTCGAGCTCGATCCTGGTGTTGGCACCGTCGGCCACGAGGCGCTGGACAGCCGTGACGTCCAGGGGCGCGCCTGAAATCTTCAAGGCGATGTTGCTGGCCCGTGAGCCATCGGCCGCGGGAGCTTCCCACTGCTCGGTCTGGGTGACCTTCAGGGTTTCGCCAACGAACTTCCGGGCAATGTCCGGCAGTCGCGTGGTGGGCAGGGTGCGGACAGTGACGGTACTGAACGCACCGGCGGGGTCGCCGTCGATCGTGAACGATTCCAGGGAGCCGCCCACCAGTTCGCTCGTGTGACGCAGGAATTCTTCGTCGACAAATACGGCAGCTACGCGGTCAACGCTGTGCGGCAGGGTGGTGGATGCGCTCAGGGCCATGGGTCCTCCGTGAATGGTGGTGGTGAAGCTTTTTAGCTCCCAACATCCTACGGGGTTCCGCCGGCCACCCCTGAACCGGTGCTTGCCGGGGAGCTCTCCTGGAGGGTGATGGCCGCTGCCGAGATGTTCCGGGCCATGGACGGGAAGATGAAACCGTGGAACGGGTACACCCCCAGCCAGTAGAGGCGCCCGGCAAGTCCACGCGGGAAGAAAATGGCGCGCTGCTTATAAAGGCTGCCTTCGCCGTCGGGCTCCACCGCCAACTCCAGCCAGGCCCCGCCCGGGGCCCGCATCTCGGCCCGCAAGCGCAGCAGGTGCCCGCGGTCGATGGCTTCCACCCGCCACCAGTCCACTACCTCACCGGCGTTGAGGGTTTTGGGATGCCGGCGTCCGCGCAGCAAACCAGCCCCGCCCTGGAGCTTGTCCAGCCAGCCCCGGACCCGCCATGCCAGCGGCAGTGAATACCAGCCGTTCTTACCGCCGATGCCCTCAATGATGGTCCAGACGTGCTCCGGCCGGGCCTCGCTGTGGAAGGTCCTTTCATCGAGGAAGACTTTGTAGCCCGCCCAATCGGGGTCACTGGGAAGCGGATCGGCGTCGATCCCCGCGTTGGCCCAGGTGGTCTCCACCTGTCCGTCCCGTTCCTTGCCCAACGCCAAAGCGACGGCACGGCGGTACTGGGTCAGGCCGCCGTCGGGCTGGGGTATGTAACGGTCGACGTCGTGCTCCCGCGACACTGCGTCATGCTGCAGCGACTGCACCAAAGGCAGGGACATGGACAGGGGAATTGGCGTCACCAGGGCCACCCACAATCCGGCAAGCTTGGGAGCCGGGACGGGAAGCGCGATGACCAGGCGCCGGGGGAGCCCCCGCTCCACCGCGTACTCGTTCATCATCTCCTTGTACTTCAGGACGTCCCGGGAGCCGATATCGAAGGAACGGTTCAACTTATCCGGGAGCGCCGCAGCAGCCACGAGGTAGTGCAGGACGTCACGGACCGCGATGGCCTCAACCCGGTTGTTCACCCAACTGGGGGCAGGCATGACCGGAAGTGTTTCGGCCAGGTGCCGGATCATCTCGAACGAGGCGGATCCCGAACCGATCACCACGCCGGCCTGGAACACGATCGAGTCCACTGATGAGTCCAGGAACACCGTTCCCACGGTCTCGCGGGAACGCATGTGGATGGACAGTTCCTCGTTCTCGGGGTGCAGTCCGCCGAGGTAGACGATCCTGTCCACACCGGCCCCTGCCGCGGCTCCAGCCACGAGCCGGGCCATGGCTTCCTCCTTGGCCTCGAACCCGCTGCCGGATGCCATGGAGTGGACCAGGTAGTACAGGACGTCCACGCCGGCCAGGGCCTCGGTGAGTCCGTCTGCGTCCGAGAGGCTGTTCTCGATGATCTCCACATGATCATGCCAAGGGACATCGGCGATCTTTTGTGGCGTGCGGACCAGGACCTTGACCTTGTGGCCGGCTTCAAGGAGCCGGGGGACCAGACGTCCGCCAATGTATCCGGTGGCGCCTGTTACCAGTACGGTCCTGGTGTCCTGCGGTGTGTTGGAATGCGTAGCTTCCGAAGGCTGCAAAGGAACTCCTGGGGCTGGGGGTAGAGGTAGGCTGGAATGACCCGGCGTTCTTCTGAATTTCCGGGCATTTGTGTTGCCTGCCCTTGGAACCACCCTAGGAGTTTCTGTCATGAGCCTCAACGGTCTGCGCCGCGCCTTGGCGGAGGACAAGACTTTCGCCCGCGTGCGAACGGAAGCTCAGCGGTCCTTCAGCGACCGCAACACCGACTACCAGATCAGCGCTCCCACTGGCATGCGCGCCGTGCTGCTCGCCGAAATGGCCGACGCCCTGGCCTCCGCTGGTGACGACGGTGCCGGCGCTCCCGTGGTCCTCGCCGTCACAGCAACCGGACGTGAAGCCGAGGACCTCACCGCTGCGCTCGCCTCATATCTGCCGGCCGAATCCGTGGCCACCTTCCCCAGCTGGGAAACCCTCCCGCACGAGCGGCTCTCGCCGCGCTCGGACACCGTCGGGCGCCGGCTTTCCGTCCTGCGCCGCCTGACCCACCCCGAAACCTCGACGTCGGCCCCCTTGCGGGTAGTGGTGGCTCCCGTTCGCGCCGTGGTCCAGCCCATTGTTGCCGGCTTGGGGGACTTGGTTCCAGTGACACTGCAGGTGGGGCAGGAGCGTTCTTTCACGGAGGTTGTCAGGGCCCTGTCCGACGCAGCCTACGCACGTGTGGACATGGTGACGCACCGTGGCGAATTCGCGGTCCGCGGCGGCATCCTCGACGTCTTCCCACCCACCGAGGACCATCCCATCCGTGTGGAGTTCTTCGGCGACGAAGTGGACCAGATGCGCTGGTTCGCCGTGGCCGACCAGCGCTCGCTGTCCGCACCCGGCATTCACCACCCCACCGAACTGCACGCCCCGCCGTGCCGGGAAATCCTGATCACCGCCTCTGTCATGTCCCGCGCGGCCAGGCTCAAAGCCGACATGCCCGCAGCGGCGGACATGCTCGAGAAGATTGCCGGCGGGATCGCTGTTGAGGGCATGGAATCCCTTGCCCCGGTCCTGGTGGATGCCATGGTCCCGTTCGTTGACCAGCTCCCGGCGGGTTCCCTCTCCGTGGTCATCGAACCGGAAAAGGTCCGCACCCGCGCGCACGATCTCGCAGCCACCAACGAGGAATTCCTTGAAGCTGCGTGGTCAACTGCGTCCGACGGCGGTGCGGCGCCCCTTGACTTGTCTTCCCAGGCATCCACCGACCTGCATGCGGCCAGTTTCCGGTCACTGACCGATACCCGTTCGGCCGCCCTCGCCCACGGCGTCTCCTGGTGGTCCATCACCTCGCTCGCCTCGGACGAGGACCTCGTCCTGGATATCGACGTCCTGAACATGCGGGCCCGCGAACCTCGCGGATACCAAGGCGAAGTGGCCGAGATGCTGGAATTCATCGGATCCCGGGTCCGCGAGCAGTGGCGCGTGGTGGTGGTGACCGATGGTCCCGGACCTGCCCAACGCCTGGCCGAGCTGTTCCACGATGCCGATATTCCCTGCTCCCGGGTGGAGTCCCTGGACAAGGAGCCCCAACCGGGCATCATCGAGGTGACCACCGCCGCCGTCGGGCGTGGTTTTGTCCTTGACGGGCTCAAACTTGGCCTCTTGACCGAAGCCGACCTGCTGGGCCGGGCGACGGCAAGTTCCACCAAGGACATGCGGCGCATGCCCTCCAAGCGCCGCAACGCCGTGGACCCCCTCCAGCTGCACGCGGGCGATTTCGTGGTCCATGAGCAGCACGGCATCGGCCGGTTCGTGGAGCTGATCCAGCGCAAGGTGACTGGTACCTCGGCCTCCGATGCCGGCCTGCGCGAGTATCTGGTCCTGGAGTACGCCCCGTCCAAGCGCGGTGCTCCGGGGGACCGGCTCTTTGTACCGACTGACCAGCTGGACCAAGTGACGCGCTACGTCGGCGGTGACACCCCTGCGCTGAGCAAGATGGGCGGTGCGGACTGGGCCAGCACCAAGTCCAAGGCCCGCAAGGCCGTCAAGGAAATCGCCGGCGAACTGATCCGCCTCTACTCCGCCCGCATGGCATCACGCGGCCATGCCTTTGCCCCGGACACTCCGTGGCAGCGAGAACTTGAAGAAGCGTTCCCGTACGTGGAAACACCGGACCAGCTGACCACCATCAACGAAGTCAAAGCGGACATGGAACGCGAGATCCCCATGGACCGCCTGGTCTCCGGTGACGTGGGCTACGGCAAGACCGAGATCGCTGTCCGCGCCGCCTTCAAAGCCGTCCAGGACGGCAAGCAAGTGGCTGTCCTGGTGCCCACCACGTTGTTGGCCCAGCAGCACTACGAAACCTTCACGGAGCGTTTCTCCGGCTTCCCCCTGCGGGTCAAGCCGCTCTCCAGGTTCCAGAGCAGCAAGGAAGCGAAAGAAACGGCCGAGGGCGTCAAGAGCGGCGCCGTGGATGTGGTGATCGGTACGCACCGGCTCCTGTCCAAGGACTTCGAGTTCAAGGACCTCGGACTGGTGATCGTGGACGAGGAACAGCGCTTCGGTGTGGAGCACAAGGAAGCGCTGAAGAAGATGCGCACCAACGTCGATGTGTTGGCCATGAGTGCCACACCCATTCCCCGCACGCTGGAAATGTCGCTCACCGGTATCCGGGAAACCTCCACCCTGGCCACCCCTCCGGAGGAACGACACCCGGTCCTGACCTACGTCGGTCCCTACACGAACAAGCAAACCTCCGCTGCCATCCGCAGGGAGCTGATGCGGGAAGGCCAGGTGTTCTTCGTCCACAACCGGGTCTCATCGATCGAGCGCATCGCGGCCCAAATCCGCGAGCTCGTCCCTGAAGCCAGGGTGGAAGTGGCGCACGGTCAAATGTCCGAGAGCCGCCTCGAGAAAATCATTGTGGACTTCTGGGAGAAACGGTTCGACGTCCTGGTCTGCACCACCATCATCGAAACCGGCCTGGATATCTCCAACGCCAACACCCTCATTGTCGATGGCGCTGACAAGTACGGACTCTCGCAGCTCCACCAGCTCCGCGGACGCGTTGGACGTGGCCGTGAACGGGCCTACGCCTACTTCCTGTACCCCTCGGAGAAACCATTGGGCGAGGTAGCCTTGGAGCGCCTGAAGGCCGTAGCCGCGCACAACGAACTCGGCGCCGGCATGCAGCTGGCCATGAAGGACCTCGAAATCCGTGGTGCGGGAAACCTGCTGGGCGGCGAACAGTCGGGCCACATCCAAGGCGTCGGCTTCGACCTCTACATCCGCCTGGTAGGCGAGGCTGTGGCCGAATACCGCGGGGAGGCTGAAGAAAAGGCCGCGGAGATGAAGATCGAGCTGCCCGTCAACGCCCACCTTCCGCACGACTACGTGCCAGGGGAAAGGCTGCGCCTGGAGGCCTACCGAAAACTGGCCGCTGCCATTACGTACGAGGCCATCGACGAGGTCCTGGCTGAACTCGTGGACCGTTACGGTGAGCCTCCGCTGCCCGCCCAAAACCTCATTGCCGTGGCGCGCTTCCGGGTAGGTGCCCGCGAAGCCGGCCTGTCCGACGTCGCGCTCCAAGGCAACTTCATCCGCTTCTCGCCGGCGCAACTGCCCGAATCCAAAACCATGCGCCTGAACCGCATGTACCCGGGCTCCCAGGTGAAACCGGCACTGGACGCCGTCCTGATTCCCAAGCCCAAGACGGCCAAAATCGGTGGACGCGATCTTCAGGATGCCGAGATTTTGCAATGGGCCAACACCGTTATTGAAGCGATCTTCACCGACGCACCCGTGAAGGCCGGCTGACTGCATGATGGGAGGACATCACGCCGCGTCAGGAGCCGCGGCGTGGATAGCTATTGCCTCAACCGGCCCGTACGCCCTTGGCTGGTACCCCTTGGATTCCACCGGAATCTTGATCGGAGCCATGGCGACGGCGGGAACTGCCTTGGTGGTGGACTGGGACCACCGGCACAGCACCATCGCCAACTCCCTGCCCCCATTGTCCAATGTGATTGCGGTGGGGATCGAAAAAGCCAGTGGCGGTCACCGGCAGGGGACCCATTCACTCCTGGGAGCCTCGGCATTTGTGGTGCTCGCAGCCATGGCGGCGCAGTTCCAAATGGATACTCCGGTGGGCAAGCTCTCCATCGGAGCCGGTCTGCTGTGCATGTTCATGATCAATCTGGCGGCCAAGGCGTTGAACCTGTTCCCGAAGTCCGGGTGGATCACCAACTGGCTCTTTGCTGTGGTCATGGCAGGTTTGGTCACCTGGTTTGCCCCGGACCAGTGGGGCTGGTTACCGCTGTCCATGCTCACAGGTGTGGTGGTGCACATCGTGGGGGACATGATCACTGTGGGTGGTGTACCGCTCCTGTGGCCCATTGTCATCAAGCCGCCGAAATTCCTGCGGAAATCCCCGATCCGGGGGATCTGGCGGCCAAATGGAGCCTTCTCCATCCCGCTGCTGGGGAGGGCCGGTTCCCGACGCGAATGGTTGGTCCTGATACCGGTCAGCGGTTACGCCATGGTGGGCATGGGAGCTGCGGCGTGGACGCTGGCGCAACAGCACTGGCCAGGGGTTCTGGCGGCCTTGGGGGGCGTAGTGCAGGTCCCCTGACGGCCCGGCGGCTGTCATTGTTTGGCTCAAATAGAAATGCGGCCCGGGTATGAACCCGGGCCGCATTTCTTTGAATATAAGAGGCTTAGTTTTCGCCGGCGGAGTCAGAGCGGCCAAGAATGGTCTGCGGGATCCAGAAAGCCAGGGCGAAAAGGCCGAGGCAAACGGCCATGGGCCACGGGTTCTCGAGGCTGAGGAAAGACAGCGAGTAGATGGCGCCCAGGAAGAGCACAATCATGACCAGGAACAGGACAATGCTCTGGACCAGGTTGTTCTCGCGCTCGATGGGGGCGCTGGTTGCGTTCTTGGACATTCGTTCCTCCTCGGCCCCGCAGGGCTCAAAATCTCTGGTGGTCCTGGAAGCCCCTAGTAGGCAGATGAACCCTGTTCACCCTTGACAATGGCAATTCCCGAACTCGCACCGATACGTGTTGCACCAGCAGCAATCATAGCCTGTGCATCGGCAAGGGACCGCACTCCGCCGGACGCTTTGACCCCAATATCCGGCCCAACGGTCTTGCGCATCAACGTTACGTCTTCAACGGTTGCTCCTCCGCCGTTGAATCCGGTGGAAGTCTTCACGAAGTCCGCCCCTGCCTCCACGGCCGCTTCGCAGGCGATGACCTTCTGTTCGTCGTTCAACATGGACGTCTCGATGATGACCTTCAGGATGGCCTCACCTGCGTGGACCGTCTCGGCCACGGCCTTGATGTCGTCCACCAGCGCACCCTTGTCATTGGCCCGCGCGGAAGCCATGTTGATGACCATGTCGATCTCGTCAGCGCCGTCGAGGACCGCTCCGCGGGCTTCGAACGACTTGACGTCGCTGGGCGTGGCGCCCAGCGGGAACCCGATGACCGAACAGGTCAGCACACCGGAGCCCTTGAGTGCTTTGGTTACGGTTTTGACCCAGACAGGGTTCACGCAGACGGACTTGAACCGGTATTCGATGGCTTCGGCGCAGACCTTGAGGACGTCTGCTTCGCTGGCCTCCGGCTTCAGCAGGGTGTGGTCGATGTAGGAGGCGATGTTCGCCGGGGCGACCGCTTGGTTGCTCATGGGATCCTTCCGTGCAGGGCGTGGCCGGCCCGGTGGCCGCAGGGTTGTCACTGCCCGTCAAAGGACCATCTTGCCACATGGGTTGCCTGCCGCAGGGAGGGCCTGGGTGCCGTGGAAGACGGCCACGCCGCGCTGGCTAAGCAGCCATCGGGACCTGCTGATCTTCAGTACCCCGCAGGCCCAACAGCATGCCGGAGGCGCACAACATCGCAGAAGACTCGGCGGAGAGCAGCAAACCAAGGCGGAGCCCATCACATGAAGCAGCATCACCGATCGCCCAGATGCCCGGGACGGAGGTTGCGAGGTCGCGCCCAACGGAAATGCCGCCGTCGGAGGCAACCAGCAAGCCTGCACTCCCGGCGAGTTCATTGCGGGCGGTCCGTTCCTCGGCAAGGACCACGAGGTCACCCTTCATGCTGCTGCCGTCCTCGAACAGGATGCCAGTGGCCGGCAGGTTTGAAGCGGTCTCTTCGGCAACGCCTGACGCGGCAACGCCTGACGCGGCAACGCCTGACGCGGCAACGACAGCAGCGGGGCGAAGGGTGGTGCGGACGGGACGGACTCCTCGGGCGCGCAGCACTGCCTCAGCCTGGCCTGCGGCAGGTCCATTGCCCACCAGGATTCCCAAGGGACGGCGGCCTACCAGTTTGGTGAGGTCTTTGACGGCTTCACCGATAGCGGCGGCGTCGTCGATGGTGGAATAGCTCAGGCCGGATTCGGCTCCCACTACGGGCGGGAGGGAGGGCGCCGAGCCGGTGGCAATGACCAACTGGTCATAGGAGAACTCCATGCCGTCCACAGTAGTGACGATTTTGGCGCCGGAGTCGATGAAGCTGGCCGGCTGCCCGAAGCGCACCGAAACCTGGGGGAGTTCGGCGAGTTCCAGCAAGGCGTCGGGGCAGTCGTCGCGATTGCTGAGAACGGTGATGGTGCCCTTGAACGGGCGCTGCCGGGAGTCCGACCCGCCTGTGAGCCGCCGCACCAAAGCCTGGGCCGCGGGGCCTGCGCCTGCGATGACGATGTGGAGGGAAGCTGCGGACGGGGTGGCGGACATGTTTGGCCCTTTCGCTCAGATGACCTGCTGTTGATCATCAGCGTAGGCGGCTGGTTTTTCGCTGGTGTTTCCCCGCTGTTGCCATCTTTGGCGTATCCGTAGCGCGCTGTTTACCGGCCGGTAATAACGTGCGTCACATTAGCTCCGCGGACGGGATCAATATCGGCGCAGCAGCTCACGGAGCCCGTTGCCCGCGAAAGCTGCCACCGCTCCTGCGCGGTCCACAAATCCGTGAGCGCCCACTGGTTCGACGGAGGCCAGAAGCCCGGCAGCATCTCCCAGGCTCATGGTTATATCGGCCGCGAGCCCGCCGACTTCGAGCCGGGCGTGACGCGAATCAGCCCAGGCGTCGGGCCCGGGGTCATCGCTCAGGGTCCGTGTCAGCGCAAGGGTTTGCCACCCGCCGTCGACCCTTATCCGGGCACGGTACGTGAGGTCATCGCCATGGGTTTCCAGCCGCCCGCCGGCCAGGAATGCCCGTCCGAAGCGGGAGTGTTCCAGATAGCCCGTGAGTTGCGGCGCTTCATCCCCGGGATCGGAGGGAAGAATTACCGCCGCTTTGAAAGTCAGGGGCGAGCCATCCAGCGTGCCCCGGAGCGTGTCGGTAAAGCGGACTCCTGGCGCAGGGTCTGTCATTGCCGTGCATGTGGCGTCCTTGGCCAGCCCTGCGGAGGTCATGGTGTCCAGATAGGCGCGGGCATCCCTGTACCCCATGCCGATCAGTGCATCGGCGTCGACCCTGCCCAGGTAGAACTCCGGATCCAGGGGGAGGGGGTGGCGGGGGCGGATCACGTGCAGCACAAACTCCTGTCCTGCGGCTGCGGCAGCGTCGAAGTCAGCCAGGAGGGCGCCCATGGCACTCATCTCGATCATGTGGACGTATTGTTCCAGTGGCCCGTCGCCCCAATACGGGGTGTTACCGATGCACCAGACCAGCCATATTTCTTCGGCGCCGCGCCGAAGGGCTTCGGCTACGTTGGCGTCCCTGATCCAGACGGCGTCGGTCCAGATTTTCCCTTCGCGGCGCAGGGGTTTGAGGAAGATCGGAAGCGACATGCCTGCAGCCATCAGCCCGGCGTCAATGTCCGCGGCGTCGATTGCGTGGCAGCGCTTTTCGGTGAACTCCACCACGTTGAAGGAACCCTCGACGGCGTCGGCTTGGGTTGCGCGGGAACGGATGGTGGCGTCGTTGATGCCCAAGGCGGGAAATACCTTGCCGAGGATGCCGTCGGCGTCGCCAAGGGCGGGCAGGGACCACGGGCCCTTGAGGTAGTCACCCGCGGGCAATGCTGAGCCGAAGTCCTTGACGTCAACGCCTGACCAGCGGGCGCACATCTCTTCCGGCGGGACACCGGAGAGCATCATGCCCGCCGTGAGGATCCCGCCGGAGGTGCCGTCAATGTGCTGGAATTCCAGGCCTTCCTCGGCGAGCGCTTTCACCACGCCGGCTTGCCAGGCCACCCGCATGCCGCCCCCGGCGAGGACCAGTGAACGCTTTGCCGCGTGTTTCATCCTGGCAGCCCGATGGTGGCCGGCGCGGCGGTGAGGCGGCGCCAATGGATGAGGAGGAGGATCCCGGTTGCGAGGTCGAAGAAGGCCACCATCAGGGCAATGGGCGCGAAGACGCCGTTGAGGACGCCGATGCCCACGGCTCCGAAGGCCCCGGTTTTCTGGAGCGCGGACCACAGCACCACTTCGGGGGAGGGAGGGTCGTTGAGAAGGGTGTTGAGGAGAAGGCCGCCGACCACCACCATGAACATTCCCACGGTGCCAAAGAGTTGGCGGGTCACGGGTGTGGAGTCCGCGCCGATCAGTTGCAGGACTTGCCCGCCGAAAGGGACCTGTATTGCTCCGGTCAGGACCGTGATGATGGCAATGACGGCGAGTACCGCACGGAGGGGGTCGGCGGCCGCCCAGGCGGCGGTACCTGGCGGGTGCGGTTTCCGGGCTTGTGCCGGATGTCCGGGTTGGGTTGGCTGGTGCGCGTTCACGCGTATGACTCGAGCAGCCGGCCACGGTCCACCAGGAGCCACACCATGGCGGCCCAGGTGAGGGTGGAGACGTAGAAGCGGATGTCGTTGAGCATCATCCAGCGTTTGAGCAATGACCTCAGCTCGGTGTCGTCGGCAAAGTCGCCGCCGCGGATCCGGATGTTGATGGGGATGATGATCCCTTGCCCCACCCAGGTCAGGACGATGATTCCCAGCAGGCAGATCACTGCGGGGATGACACGGACGGTGCCCCATTCGGACCACACGAGGATGCCGCCGGAGATGAACATGACGGGCACCACGATGGTGAAGAACTTGGTGGCCGCCCGGGTGGGGATGCCGAAGTGCATGTCCACGTTATCGCGGGCCAACGATTCCCACGTGGGGTAGAGGAAGAACTTCAGGACCCACATTGTGCCCACGTACATGGTTGCGCCGAAGAGAAAGTAGAGGGCGTTCAGCAGGAGGAGCCAGTTCACTGGGCACCACCACGGGGCGCCGGGCTTGGGACAGCGCCGGAGACCCGGCTCCGGTCCGGCGGTGCCAGCCATTCCTGCCCTTGGCCCAGGTCCACCACGCTGTCCAGCATGTCCCCGCCAGGCAGGGCCACGGCCTCGAGTTGGGTGGGAGCGGTGAGGAACCACGCTTCGTAATGGTCATCCAGGACTCCGTGGGCTTGGGGCAACCAGGCGGTGAACACCGGATTGCTCTCCACCTGCAGGCTTTTCAAGGGTTCGACGCCGGGCGCGTCACCGAGGACGAGCCGCGCCTTGGCTTGGGCACCGAGGGCTATGTCCCCGGTGGCTTCGAAGTAGATGTCCGATTTCCAGAGCATGTTCCGGAAGACGCAGTAGTTGGAGGCGGCCAGTTTGAGGGGCAGGTTGAGGGGATCGGGGCGTTGGATCTCGATGTAGCAACCCAATTGGCCGTCCTTGTCGTATTGGGCTGAGACGGTGGAGTCCGTGACCACGAAGTCCAGGTTGGCCTGGTGCTTGGGCATGCCCCATATTCCCTTGCCGCCCTTGACCGAGACTTCCGAGCTGACGGGCAGGTCCACCACGAACTGGCCCAGTTTGAAGGTCTTTTGGAAGAGGAGGGGAAGGATGGGTGGGGCGGGCCTGCTTCCGTGGGTGATCGCTATGGCGAGGGAGTACTCGATGTACTTGCCGATGTCGGTGGATTTGTAGTTGACCACTGTCACCACCAGCAGCCCCTTGCCGCCAAGGATGAAGGGCCGCATTTCCGAACCGGGAAGTGCGGCTGCGGCGGCCCGTTTGTTGATGGGAAATGCGGCCATCAGCACTGGTGAGTCATCGGAATTGACGGGCATGACGTACTTGATTCCATCGGCGAAAGCGTGCTGCCCACGCAGCCGTTCCTGCCTGCGCGGCACAGGTGATGGGAGGAGTTTGAGCAGGGGGACGGCAAGTTCGGTGAGGTTTTTCATGGCTTCGACTCCGGGGCTGTGGTCGATGGGGAGGTTCGGTTCAACTCATCGACAATGATGGGGAAGGTGTCCTGCCAGGCGTGCTCGCCGAAGAAGACGTCAAGGTGGCCGTAGCCGGGAATGAGGTGGAGCGAGTCCTTCCCTGGACGGTGTTTTTGGAAGAATTCGTAGGTGCGTTGCTGGCTTTCAGGCAGGAAGCACCGGTTGTCCAGACCGGCAATGAAGGCGAAACGCGCATCGGTCTGCGGGGCTTCGGCCACCAGGTTCTGAGGTAGCTCCGGGTGGTTTCCGGCGGCCACCACGTGCCCGGCCTTGATGCTGCGGCCCATCTCCTCGAAGAAAGTTACTGGTACTTCGGCGAACTCACCGCTGAGCCATTGGTGGGTGGCGTCGTCGAGGTTCTCATGGGACCAGAGGGCGGGACGGCCGCTGCCGTAGGTGAAGCTGACCATTTTGCAGACGGTGTTGTCGCATTCATGATGGGTGGCTTTAACCAGGCCCCGGATGGCGCGGGTGAAGTAGCCCTGGGACTTGTAGCCCCACGCCGGCGACAGGTAAGGGGTGAAGGCTTTGACCACTGGCGTGAGGTAGTCGATTTTCAGTCGTGAGAACGCCGGGACCACGGGGTGCAGGGACACTGCGTTGGACACGATGGTGTCCACTTGCGGCAGCAGTCCCGCCACTGCCGACATAGTGAATGACGTGGAGCCCTGGCAGTGGATGACGGCTTTCAGGCTTTCGGCTCCGGTTGCGTTCAGGACGTGCTCGACGGCGGCGGGATGGTCGTGTACGGCCGCGTCGGCGAGCGTCCAGGACAGGGGGTCAAGGTCGATCGATGCACGCCAGTTCAGCATCCAAACGTCCCACCCGTCGTCGAGGAGCACGTCGACGATGGTGGTGCGGACCGGTGGCCTGAACAGCTCGGCCCGGACGCCGGAGCCGTGAACCAGGATCACCGGCCCTTTGACGGCCTCAACAGGGGAGGTGACGTGGACCAGGCTCAAGGGTGTTTTGTCGCGGGCACGGATAGGGATGACCTCTGTCCTGTGCTCGGCACGGGTGGTGATCATGGGGTGCTTCCCTTCAATGCGATGGTGATGGGTTCTTCAAGCAGCCGCACGGCAGGCAAACCGGCCACCGGTACCGGCCGCGCGCCGTCGTCGTTCGTTGCCAATTTCCAATCGCGGCAGACGGTGTCCACCATCAACGGGTAGACGGTGAGGTTGGCGTCGGAGGAGAGATGGATGCGGAGGAAACCCTTGTGGTCTTCGATCGCCTGGCCCGACATCTTCCACGTGGCCACTTCGCCACTGGGCGTCGCCAGGATGTACAGGGCAAAGGCCTCGCTGCCCAGCGCCCACCCGCCCAGATGTACCAAGGCAAGCACCAGGAGCAGGATCACGACGTCCGGCCAACTCTCCGGCCAGGGAACCAGGATCACGACGGCGGTACTCACCGCGAGCGCGGACAGTTGGTACAGCGCGCCGCGGGCGAAAACGACGATGCCCGCCTGTGCCAGACCCAACGAACGTACGGACAACGAGGCAACTGCCAGGAGGAGCGGCACTGCAAGGATCAGGACAATGACAAGTACCGGGGTGTCTCCGCGGGCCAGGCTGCGCAGGCTGTCCACAAAGGCCTCACCGCGAAAGGCACTGAAGACTGTCCACAACGTCAGGGCGGCCACCACGTGCATGATGCCCAGCGAGAGCCCGAAGCCGGGGTTGCGGATGGGGAGCCAGAACTGCGAGAAGGGGTTGGCCAGTTGCGGGCCGAGCAGGCGGGAGTGTCCTTGGCCGGGGAACGTGGTGGGCGTGCGGGTGAAGACGCGGCCGGTGTCTGGCTGTTCTGTGCCCGTCTGCTGTGTTGTTGTCTGATGTGTGTGGCGCAGGCTGGACGATTCACCGGGAGCGGCCGACGCGGCAGGCAAGGTGAGATGTTCGGGCAGTCCGTGGGTATCGGAGAGGTAGGCGCCGCCCAGGCCGCAAGTGATCATCTGGGTCCTGCCCGGATCCGGGGTCTGGTGCTGGGTGCCGGAGGTTTCCGGAGAAGGGGACTCCTCGTAAGGGGAGTCCTCGTAGCGGGAATAGTGGTGGAGGTCGCCGGTAAGCCAGAGCCTGACGCTGGCACCGGTGGCGTCGAACAGGCCCGTTCCAGGGTTGAAGCGCCGGCGCAGGTAGTCCTGCTCGAAGAAGTTCACCTGGCGGAAGTCACCCCACCCGGGTTGCGTGGCGTCAACCCAGAACGGAGCGGCGACGCAGAGGATGATCGCATCGCCGGGCTGCAGTTGCACAGTGACGTTCCGGTAGAAGTAGTCCAGTTGTGGCTCGTCGATGTATTGCCCCAGTTGGCTGTCCAGGCCAAGCAACCACCAGCCGGGGGTGCCGTTCCTGCCCGGACCGGGAGGGGTTCCGGTCAGGCGGAGGGCGAAGTAGCTGCGGGTTTGGATGGTCCGCCAGCCCCCGATGCTCCGCTGCCTGGTGAACACTCGGATGAACGAGGTGAGGCCGTCGTACCAATCATGGTTGCCGGGAAGCGCCAGCATGACCGGAGACGCGTTGGGTGGCCCGCTGTGCGCGTAATCGACGTGTTTTAGGGCGCTGAGCGGGCCTCGCAACGCGGGTGGGAAGGCCGCCCGGTACGGACCCACCATCCGGTTCTCGTACGCTGCCGGGGATGCGACCGGGTAAACCTCGTCTCCGCCCAGGACCAGGACCCTTCCACGGGGAAGTTCATGCCCGTCCACCGTCAGCGTGTCCTGAGCCAGCAAGGACGCCACTGTGTACGTGGCGTCGAAGCCGTCGCCGAGGTCGGCCGCGAAGTCGAGCCACATCTCCGTCGCCCCCGCAGCGGCGGCCCGCCCATCCCGGAGATCGCCAGGGGAGGGAAGTCCGCGGCTGCTGACGGCGGGCTGGGCTGGTTGGCCCGGGAGGGGAATTTTGTCCAAGCTCAGGGAATCCGAGGGAAAGCTGCCCTCAAGCTCGCGCTTATCGCCGAAATCGGCAAAGACCGTGGCCGCTGCGACCTTCAACGCAGTCCTGGCCAAGGACATCGGCGAGAGCCAACGAACCGCAGGCTGGGGTGTGAACCCCAGTACGGCATGGTGTTTTGCGAGCTCCCGGCTTTTCATCGCTTTGACGTGAACGGGAAGGGGACGCCTCTGGGACGCCGCCCGTAGACCTGCCAGAGTTCGCCGGCAAACAGCTTCCCGAACGTCACCAAGCCTGCCGCCGGGGCCGGTCCTTCGGCGCGGAACGTGGTGAGTTGCTTGGCGAAGTCGAGGGGCCGGATGTAGAGGATTCCGGCCCCGACGACGCCTGCTTGGGCGGCGCCGCCTGCAGTTGGCTGTGCGGCGTCCGGTGGCGGGGCATCCTGCGTCCCTGGATCCGGTGGCGCTGCATCCGGTGGCACAGCATCTAATGGCGCTGCATCCGGTGGCACATGCCCGCGAAGGATGGTGGCATACAGGGTGGTGGTGTCCGCCCAGAGGTCGAATCCTGCCTCGTTGCGGATTAGTTTATGGCCGGTGAACGTGAAGGGTGTTCCGCCCGGGTCCCGCAGCCACAACCGGTAGAGCATGCGCCTTGCTGGTGCAGCGGCGTCGGCGGTTTCCTGGACAAACAGATTGAACCAGCCCCGTTCCACCGGCATCCGGCCACCGAAGTAGTCCGCCAGCACGTAGCCTTCAGCTCTGGCCGGATGGTTCGGGTCGGAGGCGAACGCCTCGATGTCCTCGGCGATGATGGTCAGCTCGAACATGATCTTCCTGCTCCGGTCCCTGCCCAGGCTCCGCCCTTTCTCCGGATCGGCGATGCCCGGACTGAACCAACCGTGCATTTGTTCGGTGAACCGGACGGAGGTGGCCTCTTTGCCGCTTACGCCTGGAGTGCCGGGCCTGCCCAGTCCGCGGCTGCGCACCTGGGAAGCCTCGGGCACCTCAGAGACTGCGCTCGCTGGCTTTTCCTCAGGTGCGGTCTTGCCTTTGGTGGCGTCCGGAGCCAACGCACGCGGAGCGGACGCGGCGACGTCGACGACGGCGCCGGCCGCCTCCTGCTGTACGGCCACCTTTTCGCCGGACCCGCCGGAGCCTGCGGCATCTGCCGGGCGGATGCCCCGGCGACCAGGTTCCCCTGCGTTCCCGATGATGTGGGCGCAGGTGCGCTCCGCGAACGCTGCAATGGTCAGGGACGGGTTGGCACCCACAGGGCCCGGCATCGCGGCGCCGTCCACCACGAACAATCCGGGATAGCCGAAGACCTCGCCGTAGGAATCACATACTGCTTCGCCCGGATGCCGTCCGGAGGGGGCTCCTCCGATCGGGTGCACCGTGATGACACGCTTGGCCCACCAGAGGGGGTTGTCGATGAAGTCCCCGTCCAGGTCTTTGGAAATGGACTCCATGGTTTCGCGGACGCGGCCGAAGTACTCCTTGGAGGTTGCCATGGTCCACGCGATGGCCAGCCTCCCGTCGCGGAGGGTCATGACACCGTCGGGGACATCCCTGCCCATACCCAGCATGGGCACCGAACTGGAGGACAAACGGCCATCGCCCACCGCTGCGGCGAGGTCGGCGGAGACGTTGGACCGGCCGGCGTCGAACAGCCTGTCCTTGAAGAGCTGCCCGGCCACTTTGGCGGTCCGTTTGATGGTGGTGCCCAGTTGCGCTGTCTCGATGAGCCAGTTCATGAAGGCCGGATACCCCGCGTCCTCCACGTAATAACCGCGGCCATCGCCGTCGTCGTCGTGTGAATCCGGGACCCTGATGGCTGTGGTGATCACCGGGCCCCGGCTGCCGGCCAGATTCCGGACGCCGGGCCGTGAGCCGTTGGCCGGGGGCGTCTTCGCACCCATGATGAACGTCAGGAGGTCGCCGTTGCCGCTGAAACGGGTGCCAAGGGCGTCGCTCAGCGCAGGGAGGGAACCGCGGTTTCGGAGCAGGAGGAAGTTGGTGCCGAATGTGCCGGCACCGAGCATGAGCCGGCGGCAATGGATGATGCGTTCGGTGAGAAGTTCGCCGTGATGATCCGGATGATGCACCACATAGCGGACCTCGTATCCGCCACCCGGCGACCCGGGGTTCAAGGGCCGGATGCCACGGACGTCATGGAACGTTCTGACATCGGCTCCCTTGAAGGCGGCCGCTGAGATGTAGTTGTGGTCCAGGGTGTTCTTGGCGCCGGCATTGCACCCGATGTCGCACTCACCGCTGAGCGTGCAGGTGGTGCGCACCGTGGCAGGACCGTGGATACTGCCGTAGCCGGGCAGCGGCAGTGCATGGTTGGTTCGCGGTTCGGTCCCTGGTGCTGCCGAGAACGTGACGGCTATGGGAGGCCTGGTGATGGACAGTCCCAGGTTCGCGGCCGACTTCTCCATGGCCAGGGTCTTCGCGGTGTCCATGTACGGGTAGGGGACGGGCTGGAGCATGGCTTCGGCGGCGTCGTAATGGGGATCGAGGTCTGCCCGGGTGAAGGGCCAGTTCTCATATCCGCCGCCGGGGATGGGGGATTCGTTGACGAACCACTTTTCGTCCTTGCGCAAGAGGACATTGGCGTAGATCAGTGAGCCACCGCCCAACCCGCTGGACACCAGCCCCTCAGTGCCGCGGAACGTCCAGGCATCAAAAAGTCCATACAAGCCCCGGTCCGGATCCCAGAAGTTCCGCCCCATCTCCGACGGCGAACGCGCGAAACTGCCGGGCGGGTACGGTTTGCCGCGTTCCATGAGCACAACGGACTGCCCGGCCTCGGCCAGTCGAAGCGCCGCCACGGAACCTCCAAAGCCGGAGCCCACCACCACGGCGTCGACCTTTTCGATGCCATCGCGGCGGCGTGCCTGATCAGAAGCGGGCTCAGGTCCCGCAGCCCCACTGTTCCCGGTCCCCAGACGACCCATGGCCGTTCCTCTTAGAGGAAAGCTGACTACATAGCTGCAGCTGACGGCGCCGGGCGTGGCCGGGCGATGCCTCCGCGGACTATGGGGCTTATGTTCCCACCGGGCAGGGGATCTGTAAATGAGGTGGAGACAGTGGATTCAGCGCGCGCTAGGCAATGCGGGTATAGATCATGTCAAAGTCGTGTTCCAGCGGCCCGCCGGGGTAGGTCCCGCGTTCCAACCGGGCAGTAATGGTGTTGCCGTCCTTGGAGAAGTGGCCAACGAAGCGTTGCGGCCAGTCGGGCCCATCCCTGAACAGGGTCCACACGCCGTCCTTGAGCGTCATGTCGTAGATCCTGGCCACGCCCCGGGAGTCAAAGTAATGCTGTTGGAAGGCTCCATCCGAGCCTGTGGCTCCAATGACGCTGACCGCATTGGGGTACTCCGGCCGCTGGACCGTGGAACGCTGGATGAGGAAGCCTCCGCTTTCCAACCATTCGAAGGCGGTCCGGCCGGGCACATCCTTGCCCGGAACTGATGTTTCCCACTCGCCGAGGAGGATGTTCAAGTGCTCCAACGTAGGTTTGGGATCCCGTGCCATGGCCGCCCTCTTTTCGGGTGTTCGCGTTGCTGAACAGCTTCAGGGTATGACTCGTCCCGTTCCGCCGTACAGACCTCCGCGGAGACCGCCCGGGCTTGGTGCAGGTGGTGCCGTGCAGCGCTGTTCCGGGCTTGGCGCCATGGCGGCATCAGGGCTGGCGGGTGACCCTGCGCGTCTCACGGAACTCCGCGGGCACCGTGACAGCGCCCTTAGGAACAGCGACGGTAATGCCCCTCTTCGTCACGCTTGTGACGTTCTGACCCCATTGCTTTGCGTACTCGACGACGGGCCTCGCCGCAGCCCGGTTGCGGACGATTGCTGCGAGCACGACGGTGAGGAACGCAAGGGTCATCAGACCCGGCACCACGATGACGACCACTTGGTTGATAAGACCGGTCAGGAACAGCGCGGGGCCGAGGAACCACAGCGCCACGGTGGAGAACATCAAGACGAGAACCAGTTTCTCAGAGCGTGCGTGGACGGCCTGTGCGTGTGCCAGCTCATCCGGGTAGCGTTCCTTGAAAATACGGGTGACATCGGCGCTGAGTGCATCAGCTACGTCCTTGCTCCGGGCGGTCATGGCTCTCCAATTCGCGATGCACAGCGCGACTGGGGACAACGTCGCGGCGTTGAACCCTGCAGTCGAAGACGGTGGTTTGTTGAGTCTCCTGCCTAGCCTCCGTTGGCTTGACATTCCCTAAAGTACCGGTCTTTTGCCAGGACGCGTAAACGGCCGCAACCCCCATTCCGCCGGCCTCCTGCGCCGCGGAAACCAAGGGGGTGACCACAATGTCCGTCATCCGCTGTACACTCAAGTATCGAACATATATTCGAATAAAGGTGTGTTGTGGGCGTGATAGTCGGCCCCCGCGTGATAGATGCGGGCTTTTCCCTGATGTCAGTATTGCTGGCACCTCTCCCGGTGGCGGCCGGTTATCCCTCGCCGGCGCAGGACTATTTTGATGGCCGGATCGATCTCAACGAGCACCTCATCAAGGACGTCACCAGCACCTTCGTGGTCCGGGTGACAGGGCAGTCCATGGAAGGTGCAGGGATCAGTGATGGTGACGAGCTGATCGTCAACCGGGCACTGGAGCCCAGGGATGGGTCCGTCGTCGTGGCTGTCCTCGACGGGGAACTGACCATCAAACGGCTCCGCGTCACGCCCTCGGGAGTGATCCTCCAGGCCGACAATCCCAAGTACCCGGACATCCGCGTGCCGGCCCTTTCTGAACTCACCATCTGGGGAGTTGCCACCACATGCCTGCACCACATTTGAGCCCGCCCCGTTCGCAAGGGCCCGTTCCCAGTGAACTCTGGGAACGGATGGGCGCCGAATTCGGCTTGCCGGATCTGGAAAGGGTCCGTCATCGGCTCGCGAAGCTACATGAGGATCCCGAACCTGTGATGCAACAACTGGTGCGCGTGTTTTCCGCAGATGGCACGTACTGTCCCGGTTTCCAATTCCGCGAAGACTTGTCCTTGCACCCCGTGGTGCTGTGCCTGTTTGCGCGTGCCATGGAACTGAGGATTCCGCACAATTACTTTTCGGCCTGGATGGTCACCGGCTGCCCAGGACTGCGGGATACCAGGCCCGTGGACCTGTTGGACCGGCTGGCGCCTGCTGTCCTCGTCTCTGCCTTGGAGCGCTCCTTCGGACAAGGAGAACGGGATGGTCGCACTGCAGGGTAACGAAGGCCGGGGTTGCGGGTCAGTCCGTCGGGGTTTTTGTCAGGACGTCAACCACCGCGGCCCAGCGTCTTTCAGCATCAGCGGACGCGGCAGGGTAATGGTTGCCCGGGACCGCTACCGCGGTCCACGCCTGACCGGTTTTCTGAGCTGCGAGCATTGCCTCTTGTGTGGACGCCGGCAGGACCACTTCGTCACTGTCCGGGGCAATAACAACCACGGGCGCTGCGCAGGTCGGTGCGTGTGCTTCGCCGTCCCTTGCAGCTGCCGAAGGGAAAACGAAGCGGGTCTGTGCCCACCTGCGAAACTCCGGATCGTCCCCGTGGAGCTGAATGTGCTGCTGCAGGTCAAGGATGGGGGACAGGGCAACCACGAGCCTAGCTTGGATGTGTGCTGCGAGTCGAAGCCCTATCCAAGCACCAAAGCTAACGCCGAGGATGGATACTGCTGAGGTGGGGCGGCTCTTCAGGATCTCGGCAACCGCTTCTGCGGAAGTTTGAACCGCTCTGTCCCAGTTCTGCCAGGCAAGCTCCTGAAATGTGCCGCCGAAACCTGTGGAGCCCGGGTAGTTAAGGATCAGTAAATCAAAACCTGCATCGAGGATCCTGCGATAGGTGCCGCCGAATCTGAGATCGTCGAGTTCGTGACTGTCGGGGCCCCCGTGCAGGCACACCAGGAGTTCCTCGGCGCGAGGTTGCCGGCCTTGGACGTAAACGCACGGCAGCCCCGCCGGATTGAGGTGCACAGCCCGCACATCGACCCGCTCAGAAGCTATCCCGGTAAACACGCCTCGGCTGGTCCGCCAGGAAGAACCATGCACAAGGCCGGTGGACCGGATCACCGGATCCTCGTCCGCCCCCATGGCGAATACCTGCGAGGTTGCGGGTTCGGTGGCCGCAAACGCGAAGGATCCATCGTGGGGATCCATATAAAGAAGGCGCTGGCCCCGTGTGGAATGGATGGCGTACGCCGTTATTCGGGTATCGGATGCGGCAAGGGAAATGATGTTCCAGCCGGAAGGGGGGACGATGTCTTGGACGTCTGTTCCGCTCACGAGCGAAAACAAGCTACCAGACTTGTTCGACCGCCTGATCACGGCAAACTCGGAGGTCACCGAAATGACTGATCCCGGTCCCTTGCGGACCGGGACGCCGCGCAGGGTAGTGCTCCACCCTGAATCGGACTCGGCAACCATCGTTCCATCGGTGAGTATGCACCTCGGGACGCCGAAGGTAGCTTCAAATGGCTGCACCCTCCCGGAGCGGATATCCAAATACACCCCTTTCCCGTCCTCGACAAGTGGTTCAAAGACTGCGCAGAGAGTCGCTTCTGCGGCGTCGGGCATCAGGCTGTCCAGACGGTGGGTGCTGTCGATCGGAGCTGCGAAGGTCCGCTCCGACGGGGAGCCCAGCCCTGACTCCTGTAGGGCTATCGCCCTCACCGTCAACATGTTGGCGCTATGGACAAGGTCATAGATGAACGGGCGCCCAGGGACACAGAACGGTGCTGAAAGGTCGGACATTGGCAAAACGTCATATTTTCCACCTTGGTCATGCCCGCCGGCTGAGGTCTTATAGAGGTTTCCATCCAGTCTGCTGAAGGCAAACAGTGCGTCGTTCGCCACAGCGATGGGGACCAAGTGGTCCTCTTCAAATACGGTCTCGACGCCGGCCACTACGCCACCTTCACCATCGGTTCTGTTCGTACTCCTCTAAGTAAAAGCGGAAGTAGTCCGGAGTTAACCAGTGTGATGACGCCTGCAGTGACGAGTAGTCCTTCCGGGCCTATACCCATCCAGAGCGGAGCCCCCATGACTCCCCCGAGGGCATCACCAACCAGGAAGGCGGTCTGGGAAATCCCGAAGATGAATCCTGTGGCCTTCGCAGGGATCACGGCGTACTGGATGGTTTCTTCTGCCGCAACGGCAAGGGATACGAATGCGGCGCGCACAATGAAAATAATGGCGATCCACAGAACACCAAACCCCAAGGCGAGGGCGGCCGCCGTCGTAATGAGTCCAGTGAAAACTTCGGCGACTGTGAAAAGTCCGAAGGGTTTGGTCGCCTTGCTGTGGCGTGAAAAAAGCCACGTGGCCCCGATTTGAGCGAGGCTCATAACCGCCATAATCAATGCTGCCTGCGCCGCTGTGGCTCCGCCGTTGGTCAGAATCAGAGGCAGGTACGGTGCAACCAGGCTGACATAGAAGCCGGAGAGTACTCCTATGGCAGCCAACTTGGCCGCGACCGCCGTGTATCGCCGGCGATCAAGGGTGGGATCGGCCTGTTGGGGCTTTGCTTCCACACGGGGACGCGCAGGCGGCTGAGGGGAAATGAGAACCCAGACAAACGCGGCGGCAATCAGCGCAGGCGCGGTCAGCAATGCAGTCCTTGCTCCGTCCACCTGCGTTGCCGCCAGCGCGAAGACGGAGCCGGCTCCCACTGTGCCCAAGAGGATGCCGGTCTGATTGCCCAGATTCCTGGCTCCAACAATCTTCGGTATCTCATCATCAGTTGCAGTGGCACGGACCCAAGGCCTGATGGCCACGAGGACCAGCGAAGCGCCTGCCCCGGCAATTGCCGAGAAGACAACGACAGGGACGACGTCGGTAAAAAGTCGACCAGCAATTCCGATACCGTAGATCAGCGTCCCCAAGCGAACAGAATTGAGGCCACCAAAGCGATCTGCGAACGCGCCCCAAGCAAAAGAGAATCCTCCTACGACTGCCATGACGGCATACCCGATGCCGAATGCGACCAGCGCGCCAAGTTGTTCAAAATAGAGCGGTTGGGCGATCTTGGACATCCACATGCCACCGGCAAAGAGAACCGTAAATAGTCCGAGCTGTCCGCGCAATCCGACTTTCATGCGGAATAGCTCAGAATCGCTTCGCGGTTGGCTGTCAGCACTTCGGATTCCGGGAAAAGAGCCAGTCCGGCCTCCAACGGTTCCATCGCGTCAGCGAAGTGGCCCTGACGGACCAGGATCTCGGCGCTGAGGGAGGCTCGGCGCTCAGCTTCGCTCTGGGCCAGATCGCCGACGATCCAACCATCAACGTGGTGGGCGGCTTCGTCCACACGTCCAGCAAGCACGAGGCTGTAGACCAGATCTGTGGTGTGGGCATGGATTCGGGGCGCCAGGGAGGCGGCCCGCGCATGCGCGGTCGCGGCCTCGTCGTGCCTGCCCAGTTCCCCTTCATATACTCCGGTCAGCCCCCATGCCGCGGCCAGCGTCTCATCGAGTTTAAGAGCGGTTCTGCACGCGTCCAAGGCCTGAGCAAGTTCTCCCGCAGACGCAAGGCATTTCGCGGCTTCCAAATGATACTCAGGCATGTGAGGATCAACGTCCAGAAGTTCAACGTATGTTGAGATCGCTGCGGCCGGATCTCCGGATTGCTTGTGGCACTGGGCCAGGTTGTAGATCAGTACTGACCGATGGATTGCCACTTTCTCACCGGTCAGGGTGAGCTTTTCGATCCCCCAGCGAAGGAGCCGGACGGCATCATCGACGTTGCCTCGCCGAAAAAGGATGAGCGCGAGCCCGTTCCTGTTGAACACCTCATCAAAAACGACGTTGTCATTTTCCCGCTCGTCCGGCGTTAGACCTTGAATGATGGCATAAGCCTCATTCAGCAGTGCCTCACTACGATCCAGGCTCCTCAACCCGGACGGGTGGTGGCGGGCGTACAACATGGCTTTGCCATAGAGCGCGCGTACTGCATCAAGCGGTTCCCCGGAGTCACGCCAGCGCTCGTAATAGAACTCGGCTTGGATTGTTGCATCCAACATGGCGCTGGCGAGGGCCAAGAGGTTCCACACGCGCGGTGACTGTTCAGTCTCCTGTAGGCGTTGGCCCAGGTTCAGGGCAGTCCAGGCATCACCCGAGTTGACGTAGTCAAACGCCAACGATGCTATGCGGGCAGCATTGTCCCCTCTGGAGGGAGCCCGAAGCAGGGCGAGCAACGCCCGTTCCTCTTCCTGGACGGGGACAAGGGCGGCATCTTCCACGGTCTCTATCCGCAACTGAACCGACCAGCCGCAGATCCGGACGGCGACATCAAGGAAATCACGGCTCGGTTTGTCCATTTCCAGGGCGTCCGTCACCACGATTTCCACTTGCCCGTGGGTCCGGGAAAGGTACTGGGCGATCTTTATGTAACTGCGCTGGGCTCTCTGCTGCTGAAAGAAGCGGATCTGCTCACTGGATGTTGCTGCGTCCGTAAGGCTGGCTGATCCAGCCCTCACTTTGGCCGACAACGCGGTGTCCAAGGGGTAGAGGAGACGAAGGCTCTGGGAGAGTTCGTCCGGGTGCGCGGTGGGACTTAATCCTAAACTCTGGAGTATGGCCTTGACGACGCCAAATGAAACAGGGGAATTAGTTGATGCGCTCACGCAGAACAAGATGAGTCCTTAGATGTAAAAAGGCAGGGGTGCCGGTACTGAACCGGCACCCCTGAAGCGGAAACTAGAGTGTTGCTTTACCGCCATAAAGGACGGCAAAGTCAATCTTCTGTTCCTTGGGCTTTTCGATCTTGAGCTGCACTGATTTCCCCAATCAATAAATGAGTACAGCCCTTTGCTGCCCTCGTGAGGAAGCTAACACAGATTTATTGACAGGCAAAGTCACATGGTTTTCAAACCTTCACTTCATCGCCCCAGTGCTTTCGCGACGCCACGGCGACATCAGAAGCGTGATTGGATGGCAGTGTGCGGAAACTGTTGCCAGGGGACGACGTAACGGCGGCCCGGTTGGGCGCTTCTCGAGTAGGAGCAGGGGTTTCCGCGGAAACGGATTCGAGGCGATCCGTTGCCTCGCGCCTCATGTGGGGCATCGCGTCGGCCCTCGTCTCGGTGTTGCTGGGAGCGGTCGCCCAAGCCTCCGCGGTGTGGGTCAGCGACTCGTGGCCCGAGGTTCTGGTCTACCTCGTTATGCCGGGGTGGGCGTTTATTCTGTTCGCTCACCTTCTGAGCGGATTTGCTGCCGTGGTGGCACTGGCTCTGCTTATACCGGCGTTGGTCAGGCGGATTTCCCGTGGCTGGCTCCGGCGGCTGACTGCTGTACTTGCAGTTCTGGCCAGTGTGGCGGCGGCTCTGCCGTGGTCTCTGTATTCGGCTGGCATGGGGCTGGCCGCCGTGGCGGCAACCTACACCGAAGTAAAGGCCAGCAGCGGAGAAAGTGTCATCGTCGAACAATCAGGGTTCGACCCACAAACCTATTCCATTTATTCACAAAAATCGTGGGGGCTCTGGCAGCGAAGTGTCCCGTCGCTGTCCGCCACACAGTTCTTCGACCCCAAGGACTGCATACTGACGGGCGGAAGTGGCAACCTTGTGCTCCAGTGCGGAGTCGATGAGATCGTGGTGCCGCGCTAGGGTCGCCACTCACTGGCCAGGAAACACCTTGTAGCCGTCATCGGCAGCCGACTTCTTCGGCGCAGGAAGCGGGAGGTTTCCTGGCTGTCCTCTTCTTGTCGGGGCCTGGCGGTACAGTAAAGGTATTCGAATATATGTTCGAGTACGCGGCGTGTCCTGCTCCAGAATCGCGGCACGCGTGCTGACGCCGAACGGAGGAGACCGATGTCCAAGCCAGCACTCATGCACCGGATGCAAGAGATCGCCCACGTGGACATCAACTGTTTCTACGCTTCGGCGGAACGTGCCTTCAACCCTTCGCTGGAGGGCAAGCCAGTGATTGTGCTGTCCAACAACGACGGCTGCGCAGTGACCAGGTCTCCGGAAGCGAAGAAGCTGGGGATCGGGCTGGGGGAACCTTGGTTCAAACTTGCTCCACGGGCCAGGGAATGGGGTCTCATTGCCCTCTCAAGCAACTACGAGCTCTACGGGGACATCAGCTCCCGTGTCATGGAACTCCTGGCCCGCTACTCGGCTTGGCAGGAGGTGTACTCCATTGATGAGGCGTTTCTGGGGGTAAAAGGTCAACCGCAAGAGCTGCTGGAACTGGGACGGACCATCAAAACTGCGTGCCAACGGCATGTGGGCGTGCCGGTCTGCGTGGGGATTGCCCGTACCAAGACGCTTGCCAAGCTGGCCAACAAATGGGCCAAGCACAATCCGGCTTTCAACGGAGTGTGCCGTTGGGACTCGGTTCCTGAGGCCCAACGGGAGGCCTTGATGGCACGGCTGTCGGTGATTGAGATCTGGGGCGTAGCCACCAGGCTGACCAAACGGTTGAACGCCATGGGGATCTTCTCCATCCTTGACCTGGTCCGGGCCGACCCTGTGGCCCTGCGGGACAAGTTCTCCATTGTCATGATGCGCACAGTGCTGGAATTGCAGGGCACCCCGTGCATCCCGATGGAGGAGGAAAGGATCGGGAGGGACCAGCTGATCTTCTCCCGCTCCTTTTCAACGCCGATTACGACGACGGCGCAGCTGCGGCAGGTGCTCAGCGTCTACGGCCAGATGGCAAGTGCCAGGCTCGCCAAACACGATCTCCAAGCAAAATTGCTCACGGCCTTTGCCGCCACTTCGGTCTATAACCCCAACGACAAGTCCTTTCCGACGGTTAACGTCAAGCTGCCCATGCCCACCTCGGATCCCGTGCTGCTGACCAAGGCTGCCCATGCATTGGTTCCCAGGATCCAGGAAGGCGTCAGGTACGCCAAGGCCGGGATTATGGTCACTGACCTCCGCCCCAGCGGGAATCAGAAACCGCTGGAGATCTTTGAGAACCGGCACGAGGAACGTGGGATCGGCCCCCTGTTGGAGCAAGTCAGCAAGCGCTACGGCCGGGGCTCCATCGGTTTGGGGCACGCCGGAATCAAGGGAGGACCCGACTGGTCCATGAAACGGGACATGCTCAGTCCCCGGTACACCACCAACTGGGACGAACTTCCCTTGGTGAAGGCGGCCTGAGGTGGGCGGACGCCACTACCTACGGGCAGGCACCCCAGGCAGGCACCCCAGGCAGGCACCCCAGGCAGGCACCCAGACAGGCACCCAGGCAGGCGGCCTGGGCAGTGCACCTACGCCCGCAGCCGGTACCCGCGCTTGACTACCGTTTCCACGAGCTTGCCATCGGGCAGCGAGGAGCGCAGCCGGCTGACCGTCATGTCCAGGGCATGCACGGAGCCGCGCAGATCCAACAGGTCCGAGAGCGCCTCGCGGGACAACACTGCCCCGCCCGCGCCGAGCAGGGCACGCAGGAGCAGCAGGGGAGCCGGCGCCAAGTCAATGACCTCACCGTTGATCCGCAGGCAACGCCCACGCAGCTCAATGGTGGCGCTCTTGGTCTCCAAGCGGCGCACATGGTTCAGGGACAAATGCTCGGTAACCAACCGGATCAGCGCCCCCATGCGGTAACGGTCAGGGATCAGTGGCGTCAGACCGGCGTCGACCAGTGGTTGTGCGGTGACAGGCCCCACTGCGGCAACCGTCACGGGGCCCTTCAGGGCTTCGATGAGCTGACGGTAAAGGCCCATTTCGTGGGCTGTGCTCCACATCGCGTCCACGGCTGGTGCGCTGGTGAAAGTCAGGACATCGAGGTTGCCGCCCACCACAGCCTCGATCAGGCGCGGGAGCTTGTCCTCGCCGTCGGGCTTCACCCAGCGGTAGGGGGTGACGGTCAGGACAATGGCACCGGACATGCGCAGCCGTTCCAGCTGGCGCACATCGGTGTAACCATGCAGCTGCACGGCCACCGTCTTGCCGCGCACGCCTTCGGCCAGGAGCATGTCAACCAGTGTGGCCGTGGTTTCGTCACTGCTGATTCCGACGTCGGCAAGACCGGCCGCGCGTACGGCACCGCGGGCCTTGGGTCCACGGACGAACATGCGGCAGACGGAGAGTGCGTCCAGGAGTTGTTCTCCGATGCCGAAAGAGTCGGCGGCCTCGCACCAACGGCGCATGCCGTACGCGGTGGTGGCGATGCAGATGTCCGGCTTCGCGGCAATGATGGTGCGGGTGTCCTCAATAAGGACCATGTCTTCCTGCACCGGGGCGATCTTCAGTGCGGGGGCGTGCAACACGCTCGCACCGCGGCGCTCCAGGGCCTCAATGAGGTCACGGGAACGGCGGTGCGAGGTGACTCCGATCCGGAATCCATCCAGCGGCGCATCGGCGGCCTCGGAAACTTCCGGTGCAGCTGTAGGGTCCTGGACTTCAAAGGTGCGTGCAACAGTCATAAGTTTTACCCTCAGGCTTCAAGGAGCGAAGCCGCCAGGCGGCTCAGTTCAGCGGATGCTTCGGCGTGGTTGCGGTTGGCCTCGGCTACCTTGACCACTTCGCCAATGACCAGCACAGCCGGATTGCTGCAGCCGGTGGCAGCTGTTTCGATCGTACCCAGGTCAGCGATGGTGGTGCGTTGCCCCGGACGGTAACCGCGTTCCACCACGGCCATTGGCATCTCCGGCTTCATCCCTGCCCGGCGCAACCCGGCGGCCAGTTGGGGAAGGGTGCCGATGCCCATGAGGACCACGATCGTCCCGCCCAGGCCGGCCAAATGCATGTGTTCCGTCTCGGTCAAGGGTGCGTGGCCGGAGACCACCGTGAACATGTGGCTCACTTCGCGGTGCGTGACCGGGATGCCGGCTGCGGCGGGAACGGAGATGGCGCTGGTGACGCCGGAGATGACCCGTACCGGGACCCCGGCGGCAACGCAGGCAGCCACCTCCTCGCCGCCACGCCCGAACACGTAGGGATCCCCGCCCTTGAGCCGGACCACGTTCTTGCCCGCAAGGGCAGCTTCGACCATCAGCTTCTCGATGTCGCGCTGCGTGACTTTGTGAAGGCCAGGCTGCTTGCCCACGTCCACCAGTTCCGCAGAGGTCAGATCGGCGAGCTCCTGGTAAGGGGCCAGGCGGTCATAGAACACCACGTCGGCATCACGCAGGGCGTCCACGGCGCCGACGGTCAGGAGGTCCAGGGCTCCCGGGCCTCCGCCCACCAAAGTCACGTGACCCTCCGCGCCGGGGGCAGGCTCAAAAGCCACGGGCACACCGGCCTCGCGGCAGCGTTCCACCAACGGCAGCCAGCCGTCGTCGCCGTCGTCCACCACGGCCACCAGGAACGGACGCTCCGGGAGCAGCCCGTCACCTGGCACCCCCGCAGGTGTGCTCAGGCGGTACACGTTGGCCCCGGCAGCCTGGTATCGCCGGATGGCTTGGCGGGCACAGGTGTCCGAGCCCGTGACAAGGACGTCGCGGTCGGTGAGATCAATAGTGAGCTGCATGGTGAACCCCTAGTTTCCTGCGCCGACGGTTTCGCTGCGGACCGGAATGGTCGACGCGATGAGCACGCCACCCTTTTCCTCATTGGTAGCCGGACGGATCTGGCCACGCTCCGGAACGAAGGAAATGGATTCGTCCTTCTGGTCGGGAGCATTGACGAAGGAGCGGAAACGGCGGAGGCGCTCCGGGTCCTTCAAGGTTTCTGCCCACTCGTCCTCGTAGGTGTCGATGTGCTTGGCCATGGCGGCCTCAAGCTCCTCGGCGATGCCCAGGGAGTCGTTGACCACCACTTCCTCGACGTGTTTGATGCCGCCGTCCAGCTCTTCCTGCCAGCGCGCGGTGCGCTGGAGGCGGTCGGCGGTGCGGATGTAGTACATGAGGTAGCGGTCGATGTACTTCAGCAGCGTTTCGTCGTCCAGGTCCTTGGCCAGCAGCTGGGCGTGTGCCGGAGTGGCACCGCCATTTCCGCCGACGTAAAGGTTCCAGCCGTCCGCGGTGGCGATCACTCCCACGTCCTTGCCCCGGGCCTCGGCACACTCGCGGGCGCAACCGGAAACACCCATCTTCAGCTTGTGCGGGCTGCGGAGGCCGCGGTAGCGAAGCTCCAGCGCAATGGCCATGGCCACCGAATCCTGTACTCCGAAACGGCACCAGGTGGATCCAACACAGGACTTCACTGTGCGAAGGCTCTTGCCGTAAGCCTGCCCGGACTCGAAACCGGCGTCCACCAGCTCCTTCCAGATGTCCGGGAGCTGCTCCAGCCGTGCACCGAACATATCGATGCGCTGGCCGCCGGTGATCTTGGTGTAGAGGTTGTACTTCTCAGCGACGGCTGCGATGACGCCAAGGCCCTTGGGGGTGATCTCACCACCTGCGATGCGGGGGACCACCGAATACGTGCCGTCCTTCTGCATGTTCGCCAAGGCGCGGTCGTTGGTGTCCTGCAGGGACCCACGTCCGGCGTCCAGGACGTACGCAGAGTGCTGGCTTGCGAGGATGGAGGCAATGGTCGGCTTGCAGATGTCGCAGCCGGCGCCGGTGCCGTATTTGGCCATGATCTCTTCGAACGAGGTCAGTTCCAGCACCCGGATGGCGTCGAAGAGTTCCTGGCGGGACAGGCTGATGTGCTCGCACAGTGCCTTGGAAACTTCGATGCCGGACTTTGTCAGTTCGCCCTCGAGGAGCTTCTTGAGCATGGGGACACAGGAACCACATTGGGTGCCGGCACGGGTGCAGCCCTTGAGCTCGCCGAGTTCCTGCACGGGGGAGTTGCCTTCGCAGGCACCGCACCCATTGATGGTGTCGCGGATGGTTCCGGCGGCCACGTTGTTGCAGGAACACAGGATGGCATCGTCGGGAAGCTCAGTCTCAGGTGCCTCACCTCCACCCGCGGCGCTCAAATACGCGCCGGGTTCTGCTGCCAGTTCGCGGCCCAGGAGCGGGCGAAGGCTCATGTAGGGGGAAGCATCGCCCACGAAGATGCCGCCCAAGAGGGTCTTGGCATCATCGGTGGTGACGATCTTCTGGTAAACGCCGCGTGCCGGGTCGGCGTAGACAATTTCCAGGGAATGCTCGGTCCGGGCGAACGCATCACCGAAGCTGGCCACATCCACGCCGGACAGCTTGAGCTTGGTGGCAGTGTCGAAGCCGGGGAATGTCGCCTCGCCACCGTGCAGGCGGTCGGCAACGATCTCGGCCATGGTGTTGGCAGGTGCCACTAATCCAAGGCACATGCCTCCGAAGTTGGCCACTTCACCGATCGCCCAGATGCCCTCCACCTCAGTGGCACAGTAATCGTTGATGACCACGCCGCCACGCTGGCCCAGGCTGAACAGCTGCTCCTCACCCTCTGCTGCGCGGAAGAGGTCGTCGCGGGGCCTGACCCCGACGGCTACGATCACGATGTCCGCCTCAATGGTGCGGCCGTCCGCCATCAAGACGCCGGTGACGTTGCCGTCGTCGTCCGTCAGTACTTCGGAAGGGAACACGCCACCATGGACCTCAAAGCCCTTGGCCTCAATCAGGCGACCCAGCGACTGCCCGGCACCCTCATCCAATTGCGTGTTCATCAGCCACGGTGCTCCGTTGATGACAATGGGAGTGGCACCCAACTGTTCGGTGCCGGCAGCGGACTCAAGGCCCAGCAAGCCGCCACCAATAGTGACCGCGTTAACCTTGCGGCCCAGCTTTTCCCGGAGCTCGGCGATGGCCTTGTTGATGGCCCAGACGTCATCGAGCGTGCGGTACACGTGAGTGTGTTCGGCACCGGGAATCGGGAGGCGGGCTGCATCCGAGCCCGAAGCCACCACCAAGTGGTCGTATTCGTACGTGTTCCCCGCAGCGGTAAGGACACTCCTGGAGGCGGAGTCGATCTTCACGGCGCGCTCGCCGGTCACCAGGGTCAGCGCCTCGTGGTCCCACATGGACGCGTCGCCCAAAGTAAGGTCCACACCGGTTTCGGTGAGGGCCTTGCTCAACGCCACGCGGTCGTAGGGGAGGTGCGCCTCTTCGGTCAGCACCGTGACCTGCCAGCCTTCAAGACCGCGGTTGACCATGGCATCGGTGAAACGGTGGGCAGCGGGGCCGCCGCCGACGACGACGACGCGGCGCGGGTTCTCTGTGCTTGAAGTGTGTCCGGTCACTGGTGGGCCTTTCGCAGACGTTGCAGACGGATCTGCTGCAACTCGTGGTTCCAGACTAGGTATGGGCAGTTTCGCGTCAGTTTCCCTTTTGTTTCGTGATCTTAACTTCTGCATCACAACGGCATTTCGTGAGGCGTGAGGTCTCTTTTACGCGCTGGACACAAACGCGGACACCTGATGAAACACCAGGGTCCTAGCGTGGAAGAGTGGCCGCAAGCGTGGCCCGGTCCGGGGGAGTGACGGCGAAAATGCCAGCACCCGGACAGAGTGAGAGGGGCTGAAATGACCGTAATTCTGGACCGTGCCGTGGATGTTGCCGTTACCGGCGAGTGGCACAGGATTTGCCCGCTGGATGAACTCGAGCTGGCTTGGGGCGAGGCGGCACTGGTTGCAGGCCGACAGGTTGCGCTGTTCCGCATCGCGTCCACCGAGGTCTTCGCCGTGGCTCAGCAGGACCCGGCAACACTGGCCAACGTCATGGCCCGCGGGATCATCGGATCCCGCGGAAGCCGGCCGACCATCTCATCGCCACTGCATAAAGAGGTCTACGACCTCGAAACCGGGGAGTGCTTCACCAACCCCGAGCTCGCCCTCGATGTGTTCGCCACCCGGTTGGTGGATGGCTTCATCGAGGTTGAACTCTAACCCGGCTAAAGACCGACGCTTCTAAAGACCCAACGCTTCGCGGACATCCCTGAGGACATCGTCCAGGGAGGTCCGTGCGGCCTGGCGGGCACCGGGAAGTTCCGCGGCGGACTCCACGGGCTGGATGACTTCCAAGTAACACTTGAGCTTGGGCTCGGTGCCGCTGGGCCGGATGATGACCCGGCTTTGGTCCCGGGTCAGGTACAGCAGTCCGTCCGTGGGCGGTAAGGCTTCGCTTCCTTCGGCAAGGTCGGTAAAGACCTCGACGGCGGAGCCCCCGAACGCTTCGGGCGGATTGACGCGCAGGCGGTTCATCATGGCATCCAGCAGTCCAAGGTCCGCCACCCGGATGCTCAACTGGTCACTGGCGTGCAGGCCATGCACCAGGTAGAGATCGTCAAGGGTGTCAAAGATCGTCCTGCCCTCGGCCTTGGCAGCTGCTGCCAGTTCCGCGATCAGTACCGCCGCTGAGATACCGTCTTTGTCCCGCACCAGCTCGGGCGCAACGCAGTACCCCAAGGCCTCCTCGTACCCGTAGGTGAGGCCGGGAACCCGTGAGATCCATTTGAAGCCAGTGAGCGTTTCCTCGTGGGCGTACCCTGCGGCTGCGGCGATCCGGGACAGAAGGCGCGAAGAAACGATCGAGTTTGCGAAGACGCCCTCCCTGGCTTCCTCGCCTTCACCGGCTGCCCGGCGCGCCACGATGTGTGCACCCAACAGCGCGCCCACTTCATCTCCACGAAGCATCCGCCAGGTTCCCGTGGACGGGTCCAAGGCGGCCACCGCAGCCCGATCGGCGTCGGGGTCGTTGGCCAGGACGATGTCCGCGCCGGCCTCCGCGGCAGCTGCGAGCGCCAAGTCCAGCGCACCAGGCTCTTCGGGGTTGGGGAAGGCAACAGTGGGGAAGTCCGGATCGGGTTCAGCCTGTTCGGCCACGAGAGTGACATCCCCAAATCCGGCGGCATTCAGGACGGAGACAGCTGTTTCGCCGCCGACGCCATGCATGGGGGTGAGGATGATTTTGAGGTCCCGGGCCGGGAAATGTTCCCGGTCAACCAGCCCGGCCATGGTGGCTTGATAGTCCGCGGCGATGGCCACGGGCAGTACGGTCCAACCGCTATCGGCCAGCTCTATGGAGTCCAGCGCACCCACAGCGTCGATTTTTTCCGCGATCTGCGCATCGTAGGGAGCCACGATCTGGGAGCCGCGTCCGCTCCCGGAAACAGCATGCCGCCCGAGGTAGACCTTGTAGCCGTTGTCCTGCGGCGGGTTGTGGCTGGCTGTGACCATCACGCCGCCGTCGCAGTCCAGGTTCCTGACCGCGTAGGCGAGCAACGGCGTCGGAAGTGCTGCAGGCATCAGGAACGTCTCTATGCCCGCGGCGGTGAAGATCGCGGCAGTTTCCTGCGCGAAGATGTCCGAGTTGTAGCGGGCGTCGAAGCCGACGACGGCGCGCGGCCGGGTCCCGGGGGCCGCTGCGGCTACCGTCTCCGTGAGGAAAGCTGCCAGGCCTGCTGCTGCGCGCCGGACCACGACGCGGTTCATGCGGTTTGGGCCGGGGCCGAGGGCTGCGCGGAGACCGGCCGTGCCGAATTGCAGGGTGCCGCTGAAGCTGTCGCCCAGTTCCTGCACTGCTGCCGCATCTCCACCCTCGGCGAGCTCCGTCAGCTCCTCCAAGGCAGCCGACGTCGCCGGGTCCGGGTCTTGTGAGGCCCATTGGCGGGCGTCGGTGAGCAGCTGGTCAAATGCGGCATCGCTGGATGTCATAGGGTCAAAACTATCCTCATTGAGCGCTTCAGGGGCAACGGGCGGTGTGATCCCGCCCCTAAAAGTGGTCTTAAAGGGGTGGGATCCCACTCCCGGCGGAGTTGCCCGGGCAAAGCTAGAGTTTGGCGATGATCTCTGCCAGCAACTTGGAGATCCGCTTTCCGGCTGCGTGTCCGGCTTCAAGGACTTCCGCGTGGCTCAAGGGAACCGGGCTGATGCCGGCGGCGAGGTTGGTGACGAGCGAGATGCCGAAAACTTCCATGCCGGCGTGGCGGCCGGCGATCGCTTCCAGTGCCGTGGACATCCCCACCAGGTCTGCGCCGATCCGCTTGGCGTACTGGACTTCTGCCGGTGTTTCGTAGTGAGGCCCGGTGAACTGTGCGTACACGCCGTCCTGCAGGGAGGGATCTACTTCACGGGCGAGCTCGCGGATGCGGGAGGAGTAGAGGTCGGTGAGGTCAACGAACGTCGCGCCCTCAAGCGGAGATGCTGCGGTGAGGTTGATGTGGTCGCTGATCAGTACGGGAGTGCCCGGGGTCCAGTCCTCATTGAGCCCGCCGCACCCGTTGGTGAGGACCAGCGTCTTGCATCCGGCGGCAGCTGCCGTCCGGACACCGTGGACTACGGAGCGCACGCCGCGTCCTTCGTAGTAGTGTGTCCGGGCGCCAAGGACCAGGGCCCGCTTGCCTTCTTTGGTCAGGACGGAGCGGATGGTGCCAACGTGGCCCACCACGGCGGGCTTGTGGAAGCCGGGAACTTCGGTGGCGTTCAGGGTGGCGGTGGTTTCACCGATCAAATCCGCAGCCTCCGCCCATCCGGATCCGAGCACCAGGGCTACGTCGTGGGACTCGACGCCGGTCTCCGCGGCAATGAAGTCGGCGGCGGCTTTCGCGGCCTCAAAGGGGTCTGTGTTCATCAGCTCAGTGTTACTCACTGGTACAAGCTACCTTGCGGCCACGGGACTTTGGTAGGGACCCGCGACCTGGTGAGGGTGGGCTGAGTGGCAGCCGGAGCGGCAATGAGCGAGAATTGAGGATTGTGACCACCCAAGTTGACTTCAGTGCCCCCCGTATCGCGATCCTGGGAGGTGGTCCCGGCGGATATGAAGCTGCCATGGTGGCCGCTTCGCTCGGCGCCCACGTCACCATCGTTGAGCGTGCAGGTCTCGGCGGCTCAGCCGTCTTGACCGACGTCGTGCCTTCCAAGACCCTCATTGCTACCGCCGACCTCATGACCCGCGTTGGCGAGGCGGATGAGCTCGGAGTGAAGTTTGACGGCGACGGCTCGGCTTCCAAGCCCCGTGCAGACCTCAAGCACATCAACGATCGCGTGCTGAACCTGGCCCATGGACAGTCCGAGGACATCCGTGCCGGCCTGGAGCGCCTGGGCGTGGAGATCGTGATCGGCTCCGGCAAGTTGCTGGACAACAACACCATCGAGGTCCTCACGCTCGAGGGCACCCGGACCATTGACGCCGATGCCATCCTGCTGGCTGTGGGCGCACACCCTCGTGAACTTCCCACCGCCAAGCCCGACGGCGAACGCATCCTCAACTGGGCCCAGATCTACAACCTGGATGAGCTTCCCGAAGAACTGATCGTTGTGGGTTCGGGCGTCACCGGTGCCGAGTTTGCCTCGGCCTACAACGGTTTGGGCTCCAAGGTCACCCTGATCTCCAGCCGTGACCAGGTCCTCCCCGGCGAGGACACGGATGCGGCCAAGTTGCTCGAAGGCGTCTTTGAACGCCGCGGCGTCACCGTCCTTTCCAAGTCCCGCGCCAACGCGGTGGAGCGAACGGACGACGGCGTCAAGGTCACCTTGGGTGACGGATCGATCGTGACAGGTACCCACTGCCTGGTGTGTGTTGGTTCCATCCCCAACACTGCCGGTGTTGGCCTTGAAGAAGCCGGCGTGACCCTCACGGAGTCCGGCCACATCAAGGTGGACGGCGTTTCCCGCACCACAGCTCCCAACATCTATGCCGCCGGCGACTGCACGGGCGTCTTCGCCCTGGCCTCGGTCGCGGCCATGCAGGGCCGCATCGCTATTGCCCACTTCATGGGCGACGGCGTGAAGCCGCTGAAGCTCAACCAGGTAGCCTCCAACATTTTCACGTCCCCTGAGATCGCTTCCGTGGGTGTGTCCGAGGCCGATCTGGCCTCGGGTAAATACCAGGGCGATGTTGTGATGTTGTCCCTGCTCAGCAACGCCCGCGCCAAGATGCGCAACACCAAGGACGGGTTCGTCAAGATCATCGCCCGCAAGGGTTCCGGCACCGTGATCGGTGGCGTAGTGGTGGGGCCGAACGCATCCGAGCTCATCTTCCCGATCTCCGTCGCGGTAACCCAGAAGCTCCACGTTGATGACGTGGCCAGCGCCTTCACGGTGTACCCGTCGTTGACCGGATCCATCTCGGAAGCTGCGCGGCGCCTGCACGTGCACATGTAACCGCCAGCCAAAGTGGACGCCCGTTTCGGGGCTTCGCTGCGCATCATGCCGTCCGCACGGCACCCTGCGCAGCAAGCCATCGAAACGGGCGTTTCTGCTTCCTACGTACGCAGCGCGCGCACTGCCTGAGCCAACGGCATGTGCAGTGCAGGACCGTGGCCCGGCAGGATCACAGTGACCTGGACAGTGGCGCGCTCAGTGGCTTGGGCAGTGGCTTGGGCGGTGGCGGGCTCGTTGGCTTGGGGAGTGGCGTGTTTAGTGGCTTGGGCGGTGGCGGGCTCAGTGGCTTGCCCAGTGGCTTGGGGAGTGGCTTGGGCGGTGGCGGGCTCAGTGGCTTGCCCAGTGGCTTGGGGAGTGGCTTGGGCGGTGGCGGGCTCGTTGGCTTGGGCAGTGACCTGGACAGTGGCGCGCTCGTTGGCTTGGGCAGTGACTTGGACAGTGGCTTGGACCGCGCCCAGCGAGAGTGCCGAGGTGAGGGCACGGCGGGCGTCCGAGTGGTACATACTGTGCAACATCTGCGGACCGGACTTCGGGCTGATGGGGTGTCCGCTGACGAAAGTGTCGCCCACTGCAATGGCGCCGGCATCCGGCAGCAAGAGAGCAACGTTGCCCGGGGTGTGCCCTGGCAACAGGATGGCCTCCGGCTTTCCGGGCAGGTGGCGGAGTGCTTCAGACATCCAGGCCTCGGCTCGCGTGGCTGGTTCTGCCTGAAGCGCCTTGGCCTTGATCACGTGGAGCATCCAACGGAAAACCTGGGGACGCCAAGCACGTAGGAGAACCTGGCCGAACGTGACCTGATGCTTCTCCTTGCCCTGGACGTGGGCGAGTTCCTCGGGGGAGCACAGAATGGGTGTTCCGAAAGTCCGTGAGAAGTACGCCGCGGATCCTGTATGGTCCACGTGCCCGTGCGTGATCAGCATGGCCCTTGCATCGGCGGGTTCCAGGCCCAGTCCGCGCACGGACTCCAAGACCAGGTCACGGTCGGCGGGGTAGCCACCGTCGATCAGCATGAATCCCGAAGCATCCCGCACGATCAGCCAGTTGGATGCAGGTCCCTCCACGAAAAATACCCCTGGTGCCTGCTCGGATACGTTCACCCGAGCAGTCTAAGGCGCCGCTTCGGGGCTTCGCTGCAAAGTATGCCGTGCGCGCGGCACTCTGAGCAGGGAACCCCCGAATCGGGGGCCGGGCACCCCCGCGGTGAACCGTGCGCGCGGCACTCTGAGCAGGGAAGCCCCGAATCGGGGGCCGGGCACCCCCGCGGGGAACCTGCGCGCGGCACTCCGAGCAGGGAACCCCCGAATCGGGGGCCGGGCACCCCCGCGGGGAACCTGCGCGCGGCACTCTGAGCAGGGAACCCCCGAATCGGGGGCCGGGCACCCCCGCCAACAGCTACGCGGCGGCTGCCTGGAAGTGCTTCTCGATGATCCCCTTGATGTCCTCGTGGCATCCTCCGCAGCCAGTTCCGGCGCGGGTGGCCTTGGAGACCTCGCCCACGGAGCTGCAACCGTGCACCACGGACTCCGAAATACTGGCCGCACTCACCCCGGCGCAGCGGCATACAGTCCGCTGGGGGTCGTTGCTGGTGGCGTCGGCATCAAGCTGGTCAGGTCCATCCAGGCGGAGCAACAGGGACCGGTCGGCAGGCAGCTCCGAGGAACGTTCAAAGAGCACCACCAACTCGGCGGCGGTCCGGGGCATGCCCACGGCCACCAGGCCTTCCAGCACTCCGCCGCGGGTGGTCATTTTCACGTAGCGGCCGTGTTCGGGATCGGCCCACTGGGAAATCTGGCGGCGGGGGCGTCCGGAGGTTGCGCCGGCCTCCAGCAACTCCTCGTCCCATGGATCCGCTTGGTTATCGCCTGCCACGGCCAGGTTGATGCCGCGTGCCTTCAGGACAACCACTCCGGGTTTCTCCGTGGGCAGGGCTTCCAAGGTATCTGCTGCTTCCTGGCCGTCACGGGCAAGGACCACAAGGTACTCGGCCAACCACTCAGCCTGCCGCCAGCCGGGACCAACAAGACCGGAGGGGCCGGAAGCAGTCCGACAGTCCACACACGACGCATCCGGGCAGTGCACTTCGGCGCAGTCACCGATCGCGAACATGTGTGGCTCGTGATAGGTCCGGAGGTGGTGGTCCACCAGTATCCCCGTGGCGGTAGGAAGCCCGCACCCTTCCGCCAACTCGGTCCGGGGGCGCACACCGCAGGACAACACGAGCAGGTCCCCGTCGATCGCTGAACCGTCATCCAACAGCAAAGCGGAGAAGGCGCCGCCAGGTCCGGCCGTCTCCACGCCGGTGGAGCGGGCGTTGCCGGCCACCCGGACGCCGCGGGAACGCAGGCTGCTGGTCAGGACGGAGCCACTGCCGCGGTCGATGCTCCTGCCGAGTGGGAAGGGCCCGTTGTGGACCACCGTGGCCTGGGCGCCTTCTTCCGCGGCAGCCAACGCGGTTTCCAGCCCGAGCACCCCGCCGCCCAGGACCACCACGCGTTGACCTTCAGCCACGGCGGAACGCAGCGCGGCAGCATCCCGCAAATCACGCAGAGCAGTAACCCCGGATGGAAGGACGGGCCGGGACGGATCGGGGTTGAGGCCGGTGAGGTTGGGAATCACTGGACGGGACCCGGTGGCAAATACCAGACGATCATAGTGTTCAGAGGAACCGTCGGACAGGATGACCAGCTGGCGGGCGCGGTCGATCCTTTTGACCTTGGTGCCCAGCCGGACCTCAACACCGTCGGCTTCCAGTTCGGACACATCGGCCATGGCCAAGGCCTCCGCAGTGGTGCGTCCCACGCCGAGCTCAGCAACCATCACCCGGTTGTACGCCGCTTCAGTTTCCTGACCGACTACCAGAAGTTGCACCAGCCCGGCGCGGACGGCAGGGAGCAGTTCGTCCACAAGACGCGCGGCCACCGGCCCGAATCCAACAACAACAATGCGCTCACTCATGAGGCCTCCTTGGCGTTTACCGGCAAACCGGCCATGGCTGGACTGCTTGTGGGAATGGCCGGTGAAGCTTGCGCAGCCACTGCCCTCCGGACCCACACCCGGCTGGTCTTGAACTCCGGCATGCCGGAGATGGGATCAGTGATTGCTTCCGTGAGCCGGTTGGCGTTTTCCTGGCCGGGAAAGTGGAACGGCAGGAAGACCGTATCCGGACGGACCGCGGTGCTCAGCTCGGCACGGCAGAGCACTTCTCCGCGTTCGTTGGTCACGGTGGCGTAGTCGCCGTTGGCAATGCCGCGGGTGGCCGCCGTGCCCGGGTGTATGAGGAGCCGGGCCTGCGGCTGGGACGCCAGGAGTTCGCTGACGCGCCGGGTCTGGGCTCCGGATTGGTAGTGCTCCAGAAGCCTGCCGGTTGCCAGTGCCAGGGAGTCATCCGCGAACGAACGGACAGCCCGCTTGGACGGGGTCACAGGAACCATGACGGCCCGGCCATCAGCATGGGCAAAGCCACCGGCAAAGAGCCTCGGCGTCCCGGAACTGCCTGCAGGGTAGGGCCAGTAAGCGGCTTCGCCCCGATCCAGCATGGCGTAGTCGATGCCTGAATAGTCAGCCAAGCCACCGGCAGAGGCCAGGCGCAGCTCTTCGAAAACGGTCTCGGGATCATCGCTGAACGTCGAAGGAGCTTCAAGCAACTCCGCCAGCCGGGCCATGAGCCACAATTCGCTGCGAACACCCGGGGGAGGCGTCAGTGCACGTCGACGGCGGATCACGCGTCCCTCGAGGTTGGTGAGCGTGCCTTCTTCCTCGGCCCACTGCGTCACGGGCAACACCAGATCCGCTTCGGCAGCGGTTTCTGACATGAAGAAATCGCAGACCACCAGGAAATCCAAACTGCGCAGCCCTTCAATCACTGCGTTGGTATCGGGCGCCGAGACCACCACGTTGGCGCCGTGCACCAAAAGGCACCGGACGCCGTCGGGCTTGCCAAGGGAGTTGAGGAGTTCGACGGCGGGGAGCCCGGGCCCGGGGATGAGCGACTCCTCGATGCCCCACACGCGGGCAACGTAGGCGCGGGCCGCGGGGTCGGTGATTTTGCGGTAGCCCGGAAGCTGGTCGGCTTTCTGCCCGTGTTCGCGACCGCCCTGCCCATTGCCCTGGCCCGTAAGGGTGCCGTAACCGCTGCGGGCAGAGCCGGGCAGGCCCAGGAGGAGGCTCAGGTTGATGGCGGCAGTTGCGGTGTCGGTGCCATCAACGTGTTGTTCCACGCCGCGGCCGCTGAGGATATAGCTGCCGTGGCCGCGGGCTCCTTGCGCCAGGCGGCGGGCAGTTTCCCGGATGAGGGTGGCCGGCACGCCGGTGATGGACTGCACCCGCTCCGGCCAGAATGCAGACAAGCTGCGTACTACCGCCTTGTACCCGCTGGTGTTGGCGGCGATGTAGTCAGCGTCTGCCAGCCCTTCGTGCACAACCACGTGGCTGATGCCCAAAAGCAGCGCCAAATCAGTGCCGGGCGTCGGCTGCAAGTGGAGACCGCCGCCGTCGGACGTGAACGCTGCAGTAGCCGAGCGGCGGGGGTCCACCACAATCAACCCGCCGGCGTCCCGGGCGCCCTGAAGGTGCTGGACGAACGGTGGCATGGTCTCGGCTACGTTGGAACCGAGCATGAGGATCACCGAGGCCGTGTCCAGGTCCGTGACGGGGAAAGGGAGGCCGCGGTCTACGCCGAAGGCCCGGTTGCCGGCAGCTGCAGCGGAGGACATGCAGAACCGGCCGTTGTAGTCGATGCGGGAGGTGCGCAGGGCCAGCCGGGCGAATTTGCCCAGCAGGTAGGCCTTCTCATTGGTGAGGCCGCCGCCGCCGAAAACTCCCACGGCGTCATTCCCGTACTGCTGTTGGGTTTCCTTGACCGCTGCCGTGATGAGCATGAGGGCCTGGTCCCAGGAGACGGGCCGGTGAACGCCGTCGGAACCTTTGAGCATGGGCTCTGTGACGCGCCCGTTGTGACGCAACAACGACGCCGATGTCCAGCCTTTACGGCACAGCCCGCCCCGGTTGGTGGGGAAGTCGCGCGCGGAAACTTCCAAGGGAAGCTCAGGCTTCGCCGTTTCTGCGGTGGGTGCGTTCGTGGCCGCTGTCCCGGGGGCTGCCGGGGCAGTCGGGGTCAACGTCATGGCGCACTGGAGCGCGCAGTAGGGGCAGTGGGTATCGGCGCCGTTGGGCATCTAGATGTGTCCGATCGTGTTGCGCTTCTGTGCCGGGCGGATGTAGCAAACCCAGCAGACGGCGAGCATCAGGACGTAGGCTCCAACGAATCCGTAGAACGCCGGGGTGTAGGAGCCGCTGGCCGAGTTGGAAGCGTTGAGAACCTGTGGGATTACGAAGCCGCCGTAGGCTCCGATCGCGGAGATCAGGCCCAGGGAGGACGCGGCGAGTCGTGCAGTGGCCGCGCTGGATGCTCCGGAGCGTGCTGCCCGGCTGGACGTTGCGAAGATCACCGGGATCATGCGGTATGTTGCACCGTTTCCGAACCCACTGGCCAGGAAGAGGAACAGGAACAGGGTGAGGAAGAGCCAGAAGTTCTTCAGGGGCAGCGTCCAGATCATGGTCAGCGTGATGACTGCCATGGAAGCGAACGAGGTAATGGTCATCCGGGCGCCACCCATGCGGTCGGCCATGCGTCCGCCGTAGGGGCGGGCCAGGGAGCCGACCAGGGGGCCGAGGAACGCCAGCGAGAGTGCCACTGCTCCGACGTGGATGGAGGAGAAGTCCGGGAAGTAGTCCTTGATCAACTTGGGGAAGACGCCGGCGAAGCCGATGAACGAGCCGAACGTTCCAATGTAAAGGAACGCCATGATCCACAGGTGAGGTTCCTTCAGTGCGGCCAGTGAACCGGCCACGTCACCCTTGGCGTTGGTGAGGTTGTTCATGTACTTGTAGGCACCGAAGGCGGCGATGATGATCAGCGGAATCCAGATGATGCCTGCCATGGGCAGGTTGACGGTTCCGGCGGCCAGCAGCGTGATGGCGATGGGGACAACAAGCTGCGCGACGGCGGCACCGAGGTTGCCGCCGGCAGCGTTCAGGCCCAGCGCCCAACCCTTTTCGCGGGCCGGGTAGAAGAAGGTGATGTTGGCCATCGAGCTGGCGAAGTTGCCGCCACCGAAGCCGGCGAGGGCGGCCACCAGGAGCATGACGCCAAAGGGCGTTTCCGGGTTGGAGACACAGATGGCAAGCCCGGTGGTGGGAATGAGCAGGAGCAGTGCTGAGACGATGGTCCAGTTCCGGCCACCGAACTTGGGAACCATGAACGTGTAGGGGATACGAAGCGTGGCGCCCACGAGGCTGGGGATGGAGATGAGCCAGAAGATCTGGTTGGTATCGAACCGGAAGCCGGCCGCGGGGAGTTGGACCACCACGATGGACCACAGCTGCCAGACGACGAAGCCGAGGAATTCGGCGAAGATGGACCAGTAGAGATTGCGCTTGGCGATGGACCGTCCTTCGGATTCCCATTGGCCCTTGTTTTCGGCGTCCCAGTTGGCGATCCAGCGGCCGGGGCGGTGTTCGAGGGCGGGAGCGGCGGTGGCAGTGGACTGGACGGGGGCCAGTGCATCTGCGGTGCGGTCAACAGTCACGGAAGTGCCTCCTTGGTGGGGGACGTTGTTCTTCCAAGGTAGGTTTGGCGCATTTCGCGCACTGTCGCTGTTTGTAAACGGCCTGTGACATTTCCCTATCGGCGGGGTCACCGGCGAGTGAGACGCTGGTGAGGTAATGTGGCGCGGACCACAGTGTGGGATTTTTCCGAATGTCCGCATGCTGGACTTGGTTGTCCAGTCAATGGACAACGGGAACTATTATTGAACTCTCGAATAATCCATCGCCGGGTAGGCTCCAGAGGCATCTGCCGGCGTGAAAGAAAGCTGCAAATACATGTCTTCCACTGCACCATCCAAGGAAGGCGAGTCCACTAAGCCAGTGAACTCGCGCGGACGGGTGATCTTCGCCAGCATGATTGGCACCACCATCGAGTTCTACGACTTCTATGTCTATGCAACTGCCTCGGTGCTGGTCTTCCCCAAGCTCTTCTTTCCCAACGCGACGGACATCAACGCGCTGCTTAGCGCCTTTGCCATCTTCGGCGTAGCCTTCGTGGCGCGCCCTGTGGGCGCTGTCGTCTTCGGGCACTTCGGCGACAAGTTCGGACGAAAGGGAACGCTGGTCGCATCGCTGCTGACCATGGGTGTCGCTACGTTCCTGATCGGCTGCCTGCCCACTGCGAGTGTTGCCGGCTGGGCCCTCCTCGCTCCTCTCCTGCTGGTGGTTCTCCGCTTCTGCCAAGGCCTGGCGTTGGGCGGCGAATGGTCGGGAGCCGCGCTGCTGGCTACCGAGAACGCGCCCGAAGGAAAGCGCGCCATCTACGGCACCTTCCCCCAGTTGGGCGCTCCCATCGGTTTCATCATCGCCAACCTGATCTTCATCTGGATGCGCGGCACTCTTACGGATCAGCAATTCATGGACTGGGGCTGGCGTGTGCCGTTCCTGCTCAGCGCAGTACTGGTGATCGTTGGTCTCTATGTCAGGCTCAAGCTGGTGGAGAGTGCCTCCTTCAGCAAGGTCATCGAACAGGACAAAGTCCAGAAGCTGCCACTGGGCGCCACGCTGAAGAATCACTGGCGCCCCGTCCTGGCGGGAACGTTCATCATGTTGGCAACGTATGTGCTGTTCTACATCATGACTTCCTTCACGCTGACTTTCGGCAAGGCTCCGGCCTCACTGGAAGCAGCCAAGGCTGCTGCTGAAAAGGCAGGCAAGCCTATGACCCCGGCCCAGGTAGACTCCTTCGTTCCCGGCTTGGGCATTCCGGAGAACCAGTTCCTTTGGATGCTGATCGTCGGCGTTGTCTTCTTCGGCATCTTCACGGTGGTTTCCGGGCCGCTCGCGGAGAAGTGGGGCCGACGCAAGTTCCTGCTGGCAGTCACCGCCGGCATCTTCGTGTTCGGCGCACTTTGGTTCGCCATGTTTGGGCCTGGCCAGGCAGCGGCGATGGTTGGCCTGATCGTTGGCTTCACGCTGATGGGCCTCACTTTCGGTCCCATGGCGGCAATTCTTCCGGAACTGTTCCCGGCGAACGTCCGCTACACGGGTTCGGCTGTGGCGTACAACCTCTCATCGGTGTTGGGCGCAGCTCCGGCGTCATTCATCGCGATTGCCCTCTGGCAGCTCGGCGAAGGGTCCACCGCCTGGGTGGGTGCCTACATGGCCCTCGCCGCGGTCTTGACGTTCATTGCCCTCTGGCTGAGTCGGGAAACCAAAAACACGGACTACGAAAACAACGTAGCCTAAGCACCCCAATAACGACGGCGGCTCCGCACCAAGGGTGCGGAGCCGCCGTCGTGTTCGGGTGCTTTGCTCTAGTCCTCGATGGTGGCGATGACCGCACCAGCTGCGACCGTCTCGCCAGCGGTGGCAGCGAGGCCGCGCACGGTGCCTGCCTTGTGGGCGGTCAGCGGCTGTTCCATCTTCATGGCTTCCAGGACCACGATCAGGTCACCCTCTGCCACGACGTCACCCTCTGAAGCCGCTACCTTGACGATGGTGCCCTGCATGGGGGAGGTGAGTGCATTGCCGCCCGCAGCAGCAGCGGTGGCGCCGGCCGAGCGGGAGCGCTTCTTGGACTTGCCGGATTTGGTGCCTGAACCGCTGGAAATTGCTGCGGTGCCACCACCCAGTCCGGAGGGCAGAACCACTTCGAGCCTCTTGCCGCCAACCTCGACGACGACGCGCTGGCGCTCACCGGCGTCGGGTGTTTCAGCGCCTGCTGCGTTGGCGGACCATGCCGGGATGCTGTTGACGAACTCGGTCTCGATCCAGCGGGTGTGCACCTTGAACGGGCCTTCGGCCGGTGCGAATGCGGGGTCGGTGACTACCGCGAGGTCGAACGGGATGACGGTGGTGATACCCTCAACCACCATCTCCTCGAGGGCGCGGCGTGAACGCTGGAGGGCTTGCTCGCGGGTGGCGCCGGTGATGATCAGTTTGGAGAGCATGGAGTCGAAGTTGCCGCTGATGACATCGCCCTGCTCAACTCCTGAGTCGATCCGGACGCCCGGGCCGGTGGGGTTCTTCAGCGTGGTGATGGTGCCGGGCGCGGGCATGAAGTTGCGGCCCGGGTCCTCGCCGGTGATACGGAACTCGAAGGAGTGGCCGCGGACCTCGGGGTCGTCGTAGCCCAGTGCTTCGCCGCGGGCAATGCGGAACTGTTCCCGGACGAGGTCGATTCCGGTGACTTCCTCAGAGACGCAGTGCTCCACCTGGAGCCGGGTGTTGACCTCGAGGAAGGAGATGGTGCCGTCCTGGCCCACCAGGAATTCACACGTTCCGGCGCCGAGGTAATTGGCTTCCTTGAGGATGGCTTTGGAGGACTCGTAAAGGCGCTTGTTCTGCTCTTCGCTCAGGTAAGGAGCCGGGGCTTCTTCAACAAGTTTCTGGTTGCGGCGCTGGAGCGAGCAGTCGCGGGTGGAAACCACCACAACGTTGCCGAAAGCATCGGCCAGGCACTGGGTTTCGACGTGGCGCGGGGCATCAAGGAAACGCTCGATGAAGCACTCGCCGCGACCAAAAGCGGCGATGGCTTCGCGGACCGCGGATTCGTAGAGCTCCGGGATTTCCTCCATGGTGCGGGCAACCTTGATGCCGCGCCCGCCGCCGCCGAAGGCAGCCTTGATGGCGATGGGAAGGCCGAATTCCTCGGCGAACTTCAAGATTTCGTCGGCGGACTCTACGGGGTCGGCCGTACCGGGGACCAGGGGAGCGCCCACTTTTTCGGCGATGTGGCGGGCCTGGACCTTGTCGCCAAGGGCCGAAATCGCTTCGGGGGAGGGGCCGATCCAGGTGATACCGGCCTCGATGACTTTGGTCGCAAACTCGGCGTTTTCGGCCAGGAAGCCGTAGCCGGGGTGGATACCGTCAGCGCCGGACTGCTTGGCGACGTCGATGATCTTGTCCATCACCAGATACGACTCGGCGGCGGTGTTGCCCCCCAAAGCGTAGGCTTCGTCGGCAAGGCGGACATGGAGTGCGTCGCGGTCAGGGTCGGCGTACACCGCTACGGAGGCAATGCCTTCGTCCCGGGCGGCTCGGATGATGCGGACCGCGATTTCGCCGCGGTTGGCAATCAAGACCTTGGTAAGAGGGCTGGAAATGGGCTGCGCCGGGTTAGCTGACAAGTTGTTGACTCCTTCTGTCCTTGAGGAGCCTAGCGCGATTGTGAGGGTTCCGCCCATATTGATGGGGGATTCCGTGTGTGAGGCGATGTTCCTTTGTAGGGTTGCTACAAACGGCTTCTACTGCTCGTCGTTGTCCCAGAGCTCGGTGATCCGCACGTCCGCATGGACCAGCAAGTCGCGCAGCGTGGAGATGGAAAGCCCGACGACGGCGTGCGGGTCGCCGTCGACCTTGCGGATGAAGGCCCCACCCAGGCCGTCGATCGTGAAGGATCCGGCGCAATGCAGGGGCTCCCCGGTGGCGATGTAGGCGTCGATGTCGTAGGTGCTCATCTCAGCGAAGTGCACCTCCGCGCTGGAAACGGCTCCGACCGTGGCACCCGAGCCTTCGGCAGGCTCAACTTCAGCGTCCGCGTCCTCGTCCACGTCGGCTGCGGTGTCCCGGCAGTCAATCAGCCAGTGGCCGGTGTGGAGCACGCCCTGCGAGCCGCTCATCCGCAGCATCCGTTCCCGGGCAACCTCCGCAGTGTAGGGCTTGCCATGGGACTCGCCGTCGAACTCGAATACCGAATCGCAGCCGATTACCAAGGCACCCTCAGCCTCTGGGAGAGAAGCGACCGCCTCGGCCTTGGCACGGGCCAGCAAGAGTGCGGTGTCGTGCGCGTCGGTGACCCCATACTTCGCCTGGACAGCGTCCTCGTCAACGTCCGAGACCAGGACGTCATGCCTGATTCCGGCCTCCGTGAGCAGCTTGGTGCGGGCGGGGGACTGGGAGGCAAGAATCAATCGGGTCACGGTCCCCAGCCTAATACGAACCCTCGCTCACGTCCCCCGTGCTTGAGCCGGACGCTCGTTCACTTCCCCCTTGCTTAAACCGATCGCTCTCTCACTTGCCTCAAGCAAGTGAGAGAGCGATCGTGAATATCGGCTGTTATGTGATCGAGCGTTAGTGGACCAGTTCCCCCGTGTCGGTCTTGCGGCGATCGGTCCGCTCCAGCTTGGCGCCCTCAACATCGACGTCCGGCAGGATCCGTTCCAGCCACTTGGGCAGCCACCAGGCCTTCTCACCCAAGAGGTACATGACGGCTGGAACTATGGTCATGCGGACCACGAAGGCATCGATCAGTACACCGAACGCCATAGCGAAGCCTAGCGGCCGGACCATGGTGAGGTGGCTGAAGATGAAGCCGGAGAACACGCTGACCATGATGATCGCAGCCGCTGTGACTACGGCTGCAGCGTGGCTGAAACCGGAGCGTACCGCGTGCTTGGCAGTCTCACCGTGCATAAACGATTCCCGCATGCCCGAGGTGATGAACACCTGGTAGTCCATGGCGAGACCGAACAGCACACCGATAAGGATGATGGGCAGGAAGCTCAGGACAGCGCCCGGATTGGCGACGTCGAAGATCCCTCCGAGCCAGCCCCACTGGTAGACGGCAACTACGGCGCCGAAGGCAGCAGCGAGGGACAGAAGGAAACCGCCGGTTGCCAGCAGGGGCACCACAATCGAGCGGAATACCAGCAGCAAGAGCAGCAGGGAGAGTCCCACGACGATCGCCAAGTACGGCGGCAATGCAGCGCCGAGCTTGTTGGAAACGTCAATGTTGCCCGCGGTTTGTCCGGTCAGGCCAATTTTCACGTCAAGGTCATCGCTGATCACAGCACCCTTTGCGCGGAGATCGGATACCACCTGCACGGTGCCCGCGCTGGCCGGGCCTTCCTTGGGAATCACCTGGAACACTGCGGTGCGACGATCGTCGCTCAGTGCGATCGGTACCGCAGCAATGACATTCTCAACGCTCCGAAGCTGATCCGCGACATCGAACTGCTTGTTCTTGGCGTCGTTTTCGCTGAGGCCTTCAGGGAATTCGCCGACGACGACGATCGGTCCGGTGACGCCTTCACCGAACCTGCTGCGGGTGAGGTCATAGGCCTTGAACGCCTGCGAATCGACAGGCTCGGAACCGCCGTCGGGAAGTGCCAACCGCAGTTGCGATGCCGGCAGCGCCAAAGCGCCCAACAATACGACGCTGGCAACCAGGGCAACCCACGGATGACGAGTGACCATACCGCCCCAGCCCCCGCTGCTGCGCTTCTCTTCGCGTTCACGGTCGGCCGCTTCGTGGCCCGGCTCAGCGTTGTGCTTTGCAGCTTTGGCCCAGGCGCGCTTTGAAATGAGTCTCCGGCCGATCAGGGCCAGAACGGCGGGGGTCAAGGTCAAAGCTACGACGACGGCGACGGCCACTGTCGCTGCGGCCGCAACACCCATCACGGCGAGGAAGGGAAGTCCCGGAACCACCAGTGCAGCCAAGGCGATGATGACGGTGAGACCGGCGAACAGCACGGCATTACCCGAAGTGCCCGTCGCCAAGGCAGCGGATTCCTCCGCGTCCATGCCGGCCAGAAGCTGGGTGCGGTGACGGTTGACGATAAAGAGGGAGTAATCAATACCAACCGCGAGGCCAAGCATCAGGGCAAGCATTGGAGAGATGGAGCTCATGTCGATGACGCTGGTCAGTGCGAACGTTCCGCCGACACCTACAGCTACGCCGATCAGGGCCATCAGGAGGGGAAGCCCGGCCGCGATGAGTGTTCCGAGCATCAGGATCAGGACCATGGCCGCGACTGCGACGCCCACGATTTCAGCAATCCCGAAGATCTCCGAGACGTCCTCGGTGATTTCCTTGCTGGCGTAGGCCGTGACGCCAGCAGATGAGACACCGTGGACGATCTCCTGGACCTGTTCGCGGACGGCGGGGTCAACGGCGTTGATGGAGGTCTTGAACTGGACCTGGGCTACTGCCGCTTTGTTGTCGCTTGAGACAAAACGGAGGCCTTCGGAGGCTTCGAGTTGTCGCTTTCCCAGCGCGAGTTCGGTGGCGCCGTCGGCAGCTTCCTTGGCTCCGGCGTCGAGCTTTTCCTTGCCTGCCGCAAGTTCGGCGCGCTGTGGAGCCATTTGTGCTTCAATCTCCGCAGGCGTCAGGCCTGAGGCGGCCAGCTGCTGTTCCGCCCCTGCCAGCTGGGCCTCGCTTGCCTCCAGCTGCGCGCGGGTTGCGTCAAGCTGTGCCTTGCCCGCGGCGGCCTTGGCTTCACCGGCCGCGATTTCGCTGGCGGACTTGTCCAACTGTTCCTGCGTCGTGAACGGGTTCACCGTTCCCTGAATGTCAGGCATGGCTTCAAGCTTGGTCAGCGCAGCGGCCACTGCGTCCTTCTTGGCTTGGTCGAATCCGCCGTCCCCGGCATCGAAGACCACGCTGGCGGAGCCTCCCGAAGAATCAGGGAGCGCTTCCTTGAGCTTGTCCGCCATCTGCTGGGTTTCGGTCCCGGGGATGGTGAAGTTGTTGGACATGGTGCCGTGGAAGGCTGCGGCCGAGCCGCCAACTGCCACCATGACGGCCAGCCAGATGGAGATGACCAGCCAGCGGCGCCGATACGAAAACTTGCCGAGACGGTAGAGGAACGAGGCCATGTCAGAACCGATCTGTGGTGGTTGGAGCGGAGGGGGAGGTGGGGACGGGCGCGTCCGACGGCGGCGCGAAGCCGGCTCCGAGGAGGCCCATCGCATCGATGAGGTGCTGGCGAAGGACCGCGAGGGACTCCGCCGAGAGGTCGGGCCCGCGGTCGGCGAACCAGACGTTCATGGCTGCTTTGCCGCACGAAATCACGGAGCCTGCCAGGGCGTGGAGATAGAGCTCACTGATGCCGGCGCCGAGCCTGCTGCGGGCGGCGTCGATGATCTGCCCGGTGCAGTGTTCCCAGGCTTCAAGCTCGGAGCGGGCCAACTGGCGGTTGTCCTGCGTCAGGCTGAACAGCTCGGCCATGGGGGCGACGGACATGGGATCGGCCAGCGCCATGAGGGCCGCTTGAGCGGATTCGAGGATCGACTCATCTGCCGGACGCAGCCGAAACTGCTCCAAAGCGTGGTCCATGAAGCCGTCGGCCACGGAGGCCAGGGCCGCCTCAAGGCTTGGGAAATAGTTGAAGAAGGTTCGCCGCGAGACACCGGCGGCGGCCGCGATGTCTTCTACGGTGAAATTGCCGGACCCGTTGCTGCGCAAGAGGTCCAGGGCTGCGGATGCGATGGAGCTGCGGGTGGCCGCCTTGTTGAGTTCGCGCCTGGTGGGCGCCGTTGACTCAGAAGTACTGGGCGACTCTGCAGCGGCTTCCTGGCTACTGGTTTGTGTCACATACTTACACTAAGTGCAAGTTTGCACTCTGCGCAATTTGAGGATCGTGGGCATGCCAAAAGTCCCGCCCTTGTTCGTCGCGGTCAGCCCTGTGCAGGGAGGAGGGCGAACCAGGGCGGGACTCGGAAGCGTGGACTAGAACTGGGTCGGGGGCACCGGCGGCGCGGGAGGAGTCGGCTGGCTCTGCTGCTGCGCGGCCGACTTGGTCAGGTAGATCGACTGTCCCGTTGCCCCGGGCTCGCCCTCTCCGAGCGGCAGTACGTAGACGGCGGTGCCGTAGGCGCACACTTCGGTCCAGTTGGTGCCCATTTCCGAGGTGTCGAACCGCATGGCGACGATGGCGTTGGCCCCACGCTGTTGCGCCTCATTGACCATGCGTGCCATGACTTCCTGGCGGCTTTCGTAGAGTGCCTTGGTCATTTCGGGCAGCTCGCCGCCGCCGAGGGAACGGAAGCCGGCCAGCATTTGCGAGCCGATGTCCCGTGAGCGGACGGTGAGGCCCATGACTTCGCCGAAGACGGCATCGATCCGGTGGCCCGGGATTTCATTTGAAGTGACGATCAACATGGTCAGAGCCTATCCAGAGATGGCCCCTTTAACGGGGAAATCCCCCGGGGAGAACTCCCCGGGGGATTTGCGCACTTCCAAAGAGGTTGAGACTACGCCTTGGTATCGGCCAGTTCGCGCTCGTTGCTTTCGGCTGCTGCCTTGTCGGCGGCGTACTCGTCGGCAAAGGCGGCACCGTTGCGGGGCGCGTTGTACAGCGACTCATCCAGGATGCCCTGACGCTTGGCCACGATGGCCGGGACCAGCGCTTGACCCGCGACGTTGACCGCGGTGCGGCCCATGTCCAGGATGGGGTCGATAGCCAGCAGGAGGCCGACGCCGGCCAGCGGCAGACCCAGCGTGGACAGGGTCAACGTGAGCATGACGACGGCGCCGGTGGTACCTGCCGTAGCGGCCGAACCCAGGACCGAGACCAGAACGATCAGCAGGTACTGGCTGAAGTCCAGGTTGATGCCGAAGAACTGTGCCACGAAGATGGCTGCAATGGCCGGGTAGATTGCTGCGCAACCGTCCATCTTGGTGGTGGCACCCAGCGGCACGGCGAAGGAAGCGTAGCCGGAGGGGACGCCGAGGTTCCGTTCAGTGACGCGCTGTGTGAGCGGCAGCGTGCCGATCGAGGAACGGGAGACGAACGCCAGCTGCACGGCCGGCCATACGCCGGAGAAGTACTGCTTGATGGAGAGCCCGTGAATGCGCACCAGGATGGGATAGAGGACGAACAGCACCAGAGCCAGCCCGATGTAGATGGCGGCGGTGAACTTGCCCAGGGAACCGATGGTGTCCCAGCCGTAGATGGCTACAGCGTTACCGATCAGGCCGATGGTGCCCAGCGGAGCAAGGCGGATGATCCACCACAGCACTTTCTGGATAACAGCCAGCGCGGAAGCGTTGAAGGTGAGGAAGGCTTCGGCCTGCTTGCCCACCTTGAGTGCAGCCACGCCGATCGCGATCGCAATGACCAGAATCTGCAGCACGTTGAAGTTGACCGCGGTGCTGACCGTGGTGGCAGCGTCGGCGCTCTCGGTCACTGTGGAGCTGGCGCCAAGACCCAGGAAGTTCTTGGGGAAGAGACCGATCAGGAAGGCCCACCAGTCACCGGTTTTGCCGGCGTACTTGGCTTCTTCGGTGATGCCGGTTGCGGCGCCCGGCTGCAGGAGCACGCCCAGGCCGATGCCGATCAGCACCGATACCAGCGAGGTGATCGCGAACCACAGCAGGGTGTTCCAAGCCAGTCGCGCAGCGTTGGAGACCTGGCGCAGGTTGGCAATGGAGCTCACCACGGCGGTGAAAATCAAAGGAACGACGGCGGTCTGCAGCAAGGAGACGTAGCTGGAGCCGATCGTTTGGAGGGTAGCCCCCAGACCGTTGGGGGTGGTCTTGGTGCTGCCCGTGTACTTGGCGATGAGGCCGAGGATGAGGCCCACTATGAGGGCTGCGATGATCTGGACGCCGAAGGAACCGGCCCACTTGGGGAGCCGGAAGCCGCTCTTGCCAGCTGCTGGGGAAGTGTTGATTGAGGTGCTCACCGGAACACGTTAGGTGCATGGCCAATAACATAGCGAACGGACGTTGAGAAATGTTACGTGCGCAAAAGTTATTCCCGCAGCTTTGTGACGTTGGTCTCACGGGGGTCCTCCTGGTGTGCCAACCGGTTATCCACATTCATTTCTCTGTTTGTCGGATTTATCGGTTGGTGTTGGTAGTTTGGGGGCGTCTGGTTGCCTGGGCTGGTTTGGCTTAGGCGTTCCACACGATGCCGCCATCCCGGGGAGCCATGCGGTTCGATTCCCGGGGCGAAATGATGAGATGCCGGTGACATGGGGTGATGCTGTCGAGAACAGAATAAGTTCACAAAATAGTCGTTTCAGGAATACTTATCCAAATGGATCACCATTGACAGGATGGATTGGGAACCAGTGAACGCTTTTCTTTCCAATCAGCATTTACCGCCTAAGTTTGAATACCCAAGCTTCTATAGAAGGCTTGTTGAGCTAAATCTCACTAATCTTGAGCCTTGGCGAATACTTCATGATCAGTTGCTGGCACAACGAGCCGTGGGATTAAAAGCGCGGTATCCCTCTCGTGTACTCGTTCCGTTCGCGCGGCGGGTAGACTCCGACGACGTTGCTTGCTGGGACATTGACGCGGGTTTTGGTGCGATCTCCGTCGTGCATGATTTTGCGGATCCTGGATGGGAGCAGAGGGAAAAATACGGCGATATCACTGATTGGTTTCGCAAAGCTATCGAAGATTTGATTGAGTTTGAGCAATAGCCGCCGACGCCTTTGGGCTGATGTGGACATGCGAGACTCTAATTGCAGCCGTTATCCTGCGGTTCAGCCCGGGGCGCGTGCCAGCTCGACAGGCAACTTGCCCCAATAGGGCACTCTTTCGCTGACCTGGAAGCCGGCTGGGGAATCGGACATTTAACGACTTCGGAGCGTAGATGAGCAGTTGACCAAGCAGGAAGGCTGGTTTCCGGTAGCCATCGACGACGGAGAAACTCATGTCTTACGAACGGCCATATCGGCAGTGTTGCGGACCATTGATAATGAGGATCTCGTCTCGCACGTCGACGCTACGGAAACTCGGTTGAGGGAGCTCCTTCACGATGTGAAATGAACTGTAGAGTCTGTTCGAGAATTCAGATGTGCTTGACGGCCACTGGGAGGAAAACCATTGACGCAGAATCTTGCATTGCCAGTTCTTTATGACCGCATGATCGAGCGAGGCATAGTGGATCTGGAACCTTGGGAACTCCTACGAGGAGCACAGCAGGCGCAGCGAATGAAACACACAGACGAGGTTTTCCCTGGCTGGAACCTGATTCCTTTTGCCTGCAGGTCCGATAACGATGATGTGGCCTGCTGGACCGGAAAGAACGTCGTGGTCGTCGATGACTACGACGTGATGCGGGACGCAACTGGGGCGGCCGTACGCCACCAGGCAGCGGAATACCACTCGATGGATGAGTGGCTGATTGCGGCAGTACGGGATTTCATGGAGTTTGACTGAACCAGCGTCGCAGCACATCGAGTGCCCCCAGCTTCTGGCCGGAGGCACTCGAGCCGGGTCAGCCCAGCAACGCCCGGCGCAGCACGTCTAAACCGACCGAGCCGATGTTCAACGCCTTGCTGTGGAAGGACTTGAGGTCGAAGTCTTCACGGGACTCCAGCTCGGTACGGATCTGCTCCCACAGACGCTGCCCTACCTTGTAGGACGGAGCTTGTCCCGGCCAGCCCAGGTAGCGGGTGAATTCGAACTGAAGCTGGCCTTCGCTGATGTCGAGGTTGGCCTTGAGGAAGTCGAAGCCCTTCTCCGGCGTCCAGGTGCCGGTGCCCCAGCGTTCGGGGACGGGCAGTTCCAGGTGCACACCGATATCGAACACTACGCGGGCTGCCCGCATCCGCTGGCCATCGAGCATGCCCATGTGGTCACCTGGGTCTTTGAGGTAGCCCAGTTCCAGCATGAGCTGCTCGGCGTAGAGCGCCCAGCCTTCACCATGGCCGGAGACCCAGCAGACGTTCCGCCGCCAGTTGTTCAGCAGCTCCCGGCGGTATGTTGCCGTGGCGACTTGGAGGTGGTGGCCGGGCACCCCTTCGTGGAAAACGGTGGTGGTTTCGGACCAGGTGGTGAAGGTGTCTTCGCCCGCCGGCACTGACCACCACATGCGTCCGGGCCGGGAGAAGTCGTCGGAAGGGCCGGTGTAGTAGATGCCGCCCTCGTCGGTGGGGGCGATCATGCACTCAAGAGTTTTCATGACATCAGGGATGTCGAAGTGGACATCGGCCAGCTCGGAGACAGCGCGGTCGGAGAGTTCCTGCATCCAGGCTTTCAAGGCGTCGGTGCCCTTGATCTGGCGGGCAGGGTCGCTATTGAGGACGGCCTTGGCTTCTTCAATGGAGGCGCCGGGCTTGATCTGCGCCGCGACCTTTTCCTGCTCGCCGATAAGCCTCTCGAGCTCCTGAACGCCCCAAGCGTAGGTCTCTTCCAGGTCTACTTCGGCGCCAACGAATGAACGCGAGGCCAGTGAATAACGCTCGCGGCCAACGGCGTCCTTTTCGGGTGCCGCGGGCAACAGTTCGTCCCGAAGGAATTCACCCAAGGCGCTGTACGCAGAACGCGCGGCCGCAGTCCCGGCGTCGAGCTTTGACTGAACCTCGGCGGGCAGCGGGGAGCCACCAATAGCAGCGTTGGTGGCCATTTTGGCGAAGAAGCCATCCTCTGAGGCGTAGCGGCCGGTCTGCTCGATCACGATCCGGACTTGGCGGGCGGCGGCTACTTTCCCGTCATCGGCAGCGGAGCGAAGCGACTCAATGTAGCCCTCAATGGCGCCAGGAACGTTGGCTGCACGGCCGGCAAGGTGTTCCCACTGTTCAACGGTCTCGGTAGGCATGAGATCGAAAATGGCGCGGATGTCCTGGGCAGGAGAGGCAATGTTGTTCAGGTCGGCGAGGTCCCAACCCGACTCGTGGATCTCCAATTCCAGGCCGAGCCGCTCGCGCATGGCGTCCAGGGTGACGGCATCCACGTCGTCCGAGGGCTCAAGACCTGCCAGGGCATCCAGGGCCAACCTTGTGGCCTCCGCGTGAGCCTCGGCACCGGCAGGGGAGTAGTCCTGGTATTCGGTTTCGTGTCCCGGCAGGCCCAGCGTGGTGGCAAAGCCGGGATTGAGTTCGATCAACTTTTCTGTGTACGCGTCAGCTACGGCATCGATGGCGGACTTCGGGCGTACTGGAGTGTTTGCAGTAGTCACCCACAGAGCCTAGCCGCGACACCGCTTACGTGAAAGGGTTGTTGAACTTTTCTACGTGCGGGAAAACTAGCCGCGACTGCGCTTCCATGCGCCAGGGCCTGGTGACGGGTCCAGCCGCAGCTGCTGGCGTCGCACCCAATGCCGGACGTTCGGCTTGGCTGCGGCAGCCTCCTGCTGCGTACCGAGTGAAACCACGACGGCGGCAAGTGCCGCGAGCTCTTCGGCTGTCGGTTCGCCTTTGACCACCGAGAACAGCGGGACGGCGGGTTCTGCGGGAGCGGCGTCCGGCGCCGAATCGGCGCGATGCTTGGGCGTGGTCACAGCGGGATGTTTCCGTGCTTCTTGGTGGGCAGGCTGGCGCGCTTGTCGCGGAGGGCGCGGAGGCCGCGGATGATCTGGAGGCGCGTGTCGGACGGAGCGATGACGGCGTCTACGTAGCCCAGCTGAGCTGCCTGGTAAGGGTTGAGGAGTTCTTCCTCGTAGCCCTGGATGATCTCGGCGCGCTTGGCTTCCACGTCGCCGCCGGCTTCGGCAACGGCAGCAAGGTCGCGGCGGTAAAGGATATTCACGGCACCCTGGGCGCCCATGACGCCGATCTGGGCGGTGGGCCATGCGAGGTTGAGGTCCGCGCCGAGCTTCTTGGAGCCCATCACGATGTACGCTCCACCGTAAGCCTTGCGGGTGATGACCGTGAGCTTGGGGACCGTTGCTTCGGCGTAGGCGTAGAGGAGCTTGGCCCCGCGGCGGATGATGCCTTGGAACTCCTGGTCCTTGCCGGGCAGGAAGCCGGGGACGTCCACCAGGGTGATGATGGGGATGTTGAAGGCGTCGCAGTGCCGGACAAAGCGGGCAGCCTTTTCCGAGGCGGAGATGTCCAGGGTTCCGGCGAACTGCATGGGCTGGTTGGCCACGATGCCCACGGTGTGTCCCTCAACGCGGCCGTAGCCGATCATCACGTTAGGGGCGTACAGGGACTGCATTTCGAGGAAGTGTGCGTCGTCCACGATCTGCTCAATGACCTTGCGCATGTCGTACGGCTGGTTGGCGGAGTCGGGGATCAGCGCGTCCAGTGCTTGGTCGTCGTCGTTGAGTTCCAGTTCCTGGTCGTGCTCCACCACGGGTGCTTCCGAGAGGTTATTCGAGGGCAGGAAGTCCAGGAGTTCGCGGACGAATTCGATCGCGTCTGCTTCGTCGGAGGCAAGGTAGGTGGAGGTTCCGGTGGTGGCGTTGTGCTGGCGGGCGCCACCAAGGGTTTCCATGTCCACGTCTTCGCCGGTGACCGTCTTGATGACGTCCGGGCCGGTGATGAACATGTGCGAGGTCTTGTCCACCATGACCACATAGTCGGTCAGGGCAGGGGAGTAGGCGGCGCCGCCGGCGCACGGGCCCATGATGAGGGAAATCTGGGGGACCACGCCGGAAGCGTGGACGTTGTTGCGGAAGATGTCAGCGAACATGGCCAGCGAAGCCACGCCTTCCTGGATGCGCGCGCCGCCGCCGTCGTTGATACCCACAACAGGGCACCCGTTGCGGAGGGCGAATTCCTGGACCTTGACGATCTTCTCGCCGTTGACCTGGCTCAACGAGCCACCGTAGACGCTGAAGTCCTGGCTGTAGATCGCGATGAGGCGGCCATCGACGGTTCCGTAACCGGAAACCACGCCGTCGCCCAGAGGCTTCTTTTTCTCCATGCCAAAAGCTGTGGAGCGGTGCACCGCCAAGGCGTCGAACTCGACAAAGGAGCCCGGATCAACCAAGAGGTCGATGCGTTCGCGGGCCGTGTTCTTGCCCCGTGCGTGCTGCTTCTCAATCGCTTCCGGGCCGGAAGGTTGCTCTGCACGGGCCTGGCGGTCGCGGAAGTCGGCAATCTTTCCCGCTGTCGTTGTCAGATCGTGGCTCATCAAGTGTCTCCGGCTCTGTAGCTGATTTTCGCTGGCGCAGTTCGGTGTTGGTCCCAAAGCTTAAGTAGCTTCCGTACAAAGAACAGGGCCCGCAGGCCAGTCTAGTGACGCCTTAGCCGCGAACTGCTGTAGAAACCCTACAATTTTCCGCGTCCAAGCCAAAGCCGTCGCTATGTTACCCGTCAGTAACATAGTTGGGTTAGAGTGTCCCCATGACTTCAAGCAACGACGCTTCCGGCGCACTTGCGCCGACGCAGACTCCCTACGTAGCTACTGGTTCGCTCAAGGGCAGGACCATCCTGATGTCCGGCGGCAGCCGGGGCATCGGCCTGGCTATCGCCACGCGTGCGGCCCGGGACGGTGCCAACATCGTGCTCATGGCCAAGACGGGGGATCCCCATCCCAAACTCGAAGGCACAGTCTTCACCGCCGCGGATCAATTGGTGGCGGCAGGTGGCCAGGCCTTGCCGCTCGTCGGGGACGTCCGCAACGATGACGACGTCGCCGCAGCAGTAGCCGCCGCCGTCGAGCGTTTCGGGGGGATCGACGTCGTGGTTAACAACGCCTCGGCAATCGATCTGTCCCGCACCGACGCCGTTGACATGAAGCGTTACGACCTCATGCAGGACATTAATGTCCGTGGCACCTTCCTGCTCTCCAAGCTCGCGCTGCCGGCGCTCAGGGAATCCAGCCACGGCCACATTCTCACCCTTTCCCCGCCCCTGAACCTTGACCCGAAATGGGCCGGCATGCATCTTGCCTACACCATGGCCAAGTACGGAATGAGCCTGACCACCCTGGGATTGGCCGAAGAGCTCAAGAACGACGGCGTGTCGGTCAACTCCCTCTGGCCCTGCACGCTGATTGATACAGCCGCGATCCGGAACATGCCCGGCGGGCAGCAAATCGTGCAAGCAGCACGAGGCCCCGAAATCATGGCCGATGCCGCACATGCTGTCCTGACCGGTTCCGGGGCAACAGGCAAATTCTTCACGGACGAAGAGGTCCTGACAGCAGCCGGTGTGTCGGATTTTTCGACCTACAGCCTCGGTGCACCCGAAGACCGCCTGGTTCCGGACATCTTCCTCTGATTTCCACTCGGCGTTCTCGGGGTGTATTCCCAGACCCTTTTCAGGGCAAGGGCCATCCGTGTGCGCCGCGAATGGATAGGATTCAGCTATGGATGCCCAACAGCCAGACAGCAGCGAACCCCACGTCCAGGGCGCCGGTCCCGAGCGACCCGCGTTGGACCGTGAAGCATTGCTGCAGCCGGAGTTCCTGTCGGCAGCGGGCATTTCGCAACTGAACATCGTCCAATCCACGGGCTCCACCAACCAGGACCTGGTGCGGGCGGTCACCGTTGAGCCCAAGAAGTGGACTGACCTTTCCGTGCTGACCGCCGAACACCAGACGGCGGCGCGTGGACGGCTGGACCGGCAGTGGGAATCGCCCGAGCGTTCAGCGGTGTCTGTATCCATGGTGCTTCGTCCTGTCACAGCCGAAGGCATGCCGGTACCCACCCAGAGCTACTCGTGGCTGTCCCTCCTGGCTGCGGTTGCCCTGCGTGAAGCTTTGCAGGAAACGGCTGGGGTCACTGCCGATATCAAGTGGCCCAACGACGTCCTGGTGAACGGCCGCAAGATCGCCGGCATCCTGGCGCAGATGACCAACATCGGCGATGGCTCGGTTCCAGCAGTGATCCTCGGCGTGGGGCTCAACGTGACGCTGGCTGAGGAGGAATTGCCGGTCAAGACAGCTACGTCGCTGGCCTTGGAAGGGGCCACGACGACGGACCGTACCGCGTTGCTGAAAAGCTACCTGTCCCGCTTCGCACGGCTTTACCGCAGTTTCTGCAATTCAGAAGGAGACCCCGCCGCAGGTTTGGCCGGCGGAGCTTCCCTGCACAAGCGGGTGGAGTCGGCCATGGTCACCCTTGGCCGGGAAGTACGGGCCCACTTGCCCGGAGATCTCGAACTCGTGGGCCATGCTTCAAGGCTGGACGAGCACGGATCCCTGCTGGTGGTAGACCACGGCGGCAGGGAGCATGTTGTGACTGCTGGGGATGTGGTGCACCTGCGCGCCACAGAAAGCGGTTATGCGTAAGGAGTTGCTTCCGGGAGAGCAGGTCATCACCATCACGCGCCAGCAGGCCCGCTCCCTCTTCTTTCCCGTGCTTGCCTTCCTTGCTGCTCCGGCCCTCACAGGCTATGCCTGCGCCTGGATTGTCAAAGGCAATCCCCAGCGCCTGGCTTCTTTCATTACAGTTGAATGGACGCCATGGCTGATCGGGCTGTGCCTGTTGCTGGCAGCTTGGCTGGTATTTGGCTACAGCCTGCGCCGGGTGATGCGCTGGAATTCCGTCCGTTACATCCTGACGAGCAGGCGGATACTTGCCAAATACGGAATGTTTCGACGCCGGGACTGGCAAGTATCGCTCGTGGCAATCCGCAATGTGGGGATCCATCAGAGCATGTTCCAACGGGCATTGCACTCCGGGAATATATCCTTGGATACCGGGCACTCCGGAACGGCCGTTCTGGCGGATGTTCCCGAGGTCGCAAAATTCCGGGGGTTCATTCTTGACGCCATGGATGAACTCCCGCAAGGTGAGGTTTTTGAAGGCCAAGTATTGACGGACTATGACCAGTTGCCATGGGAGCTGAGAGAAGGTGGAAGAGATGAGCGTTGAGGATCAGCAGTCCGGCGGGGACTTGGACCAGGAGTTCGACGCCGTCCCCGAGCCTTCCGTGGATGAGGACACCGACGCCGGCCCTGCTCCGGTTGCGGTGCAGAGTGGTCCGCCCACTGGTGTCATGTCCGCCGAGCGCCTTGCCATCAAAGCTCTGGAATCGAAGCTGCTGGGCGGTGAACGCAAGCTCCGTCGTCGTGAAGTTGCCGCGGGGGCGGGCGTTTCCATCCTGTCGGCCCGCAAAATCTGGCGTGCCCTGGGATTCCCGAACTTCGGCGACGAGGACGTGGCTTTCACCGAACGGGACCAGGCCGCCCTGTCCACCATCCTGGACCTCGTCCGGGCCGGGATACTGACCGAGGAAGCCGCCATCTCCGTCACCCGTTCAATCGGGCAGATGACAGACCGGATGGTGGTCTGGCAGATCGAAGCGCTGGTGGAAGACATGGTCTCCGAGCAGGGGATTCCGGATGCAGTGGCGCGCAAGCAATTGGTAGGTCAGTTGCCGGCGCTGGTGGATTCGCTTGAAGAGATCCTTGTGTACTCCTACCGCCGTCAACTCAACGCCGGTGTGCAGCGCCTCGCGGTTCGCGCCGAGGCCGGACTTCAGGCCAGCGAGGAAGGCCGTGAGGGCGATGAGGACGATTCGCCATTGCCCCTGGCGCGGGCTGTGGGCTTCGCCGACCTCGTCTCCTACACCAGCCTTTCGCGCCGCATGAACGAGAAGACGCTTGCCCAGTTGGTGCAGCGCTTTGAGAACAAGTGCGCAGAAATTATCTCCGTGGGTGGCGGCCGTCTGGTCAAGACTGTGGGCGATGAAGTCCTCTACATTGCCGAGACACCAGCTGCAGGGGCCGAGATTTCCCTTGCATTGGCGCAGGCCTTTACTGAGGACGAGATCCTGCCGCAATGCCGTGTCTCCATGGTTTGGGGTCGCATCCTGTCCAGGCTGGGTGACATTTATGGACCAACGGTCAACCTCGCTGCCCGCCTTACCACGTTGGCCCAACCCGGGACTGTCCTGGTGGATGCCATGACCGCCGCTGCGTTGGGCCAGGATGACCGGTTCGTCCTGGTTCCGCAGAAATCTGAAAATGTCCGCGGTTTCGGCGAGATCCATCCCGTCATGCTGGCCCGTGGCCGCGGCAAGGGTTTGGTACTCGACTAGACGCCTCCGGCTGGGCCACCTCCAAGCCGTTCGCTCTCTCACGTCCCCCGGGTTTAAACCGGACGCTCTATCACGTCCCCCCGGTTTGAACCGTTCGCTCTCTCACTTTCTTCAAGAAAGGGAGAGAGCGTTCGGCCTTAAGGGGTGTTATGTGAGCGAGCGTGCGGCTTTAAGGGGTGTTATGTGAGCGAGCGTGTGGGTGCGATTTAGGTCACGACTTAGCTAATCGATGGAGTAACCCGGTAGGCTGTGGGGTGATTGTGTCGTGTTGCGCTGTGGGGGTCGGCGATGGCGGCTCCGTGCTGCCTGAACTGTGGGGGAATCTGGGATGGCTCTGTCTGATGGGTCCGGAAAACGCCGTGCCAATACTCGCCGGCGGAAGGTCATTGCAGGCACTGCCTTCACTGCCGCCGCAGCTGTCCTGGTAACAGGTGCCATCCTCTATCCGGGTTTCAAGACCACCGAGGTGGACCTGAACGACGGCGGTGTATGGGTGGTCAGCAAGACCAAGAACGCGGCCGGCCGCCTCAATTACCCCTCCAAATCGCTGGATGGAGCAGTAACTCCGGCAAGTACCAACTTCGACATCCTCCAGCAGGCCGGCGATATTTTCATTGATGACGCCGACGGCGGCACCATCAACCCTGTCAGCGCAGCCAACATGCGCCTCGGAGGGGACCAAAAACTTCCCGGCTCCGCAGAGGTGAGTTTCGGCAACAAGGTCCTGGCTGTCACAGACCCGTCCAAGGGCAAGGTCTGGGCCGTTTCGCCCACGTCCATTGGCGGTTTCAGTGACGAAGCTGAACCTTTGTTCGAGCAGTCGCCGGGCGTGGCCTCAGTGGTGGGCGTGGATGACACCATCCACACGCTGGACCCTAAAGCGGGGACGCTGACGGCCACAAAGGTGGACGTTGACGGCAAGGCCGTGGACTCGCAGGTCAGGAGCGATGACGCTTTGAAGGCCGACGGCGAAGTCCAGTTGGCCACTGTCGGCGACAAAGCAGTGGTACTCAACGCTGCCACGGGCGAGATCGTGCTGCCCGGGGGCAAGAGGGTCCATCTGGACGATGCCCGGGAAGCAAAGCTGCAGCAGAGCAGCCCGGACTCCAACAGTGTGGCCATCGCCACTCCGAAAGCGCTGCTTCTGCAGCCCCTCGACGGCGGGACCGCCAAGACTGTTTCGGCAGATGGCCAGGGGATTCCGGCCGCCCCTGTCCATCTGGGGTCTTGCACGTACGCCGCCTGGTCCGGCGCCAACAAATACGTTCGGGAGTGCACCAACGAGGCAGATAACAAACGCTCCGACGTTCCCAAGGCGAGTGCATCGCCGTCGTACGTTTTCCGGGTTAACCGCGATCTCGTGGTGCTCAATGACGTCAACTCCGGCAACGTCTGGATGGTCAACCAGAACATGCAGTTGGTCAACAACTGGGATGACGTCATTCCGCCCCAACAGACCTCGGACGACGCCGAGAAGGACTCTGCGGACGAAGTCCAGCAGACAGTCCTTCCGGACAGGAGCAAACCCAACACCGCACCAGTGGCCAAATCTGATGCGTTTGGGGTCAGGGCCGGTAAGACCACCGTCCTGCCCGTCTTGGACAACGACGCAGATGCCGACGGCGACGTCCTCACGGTCAGTACCAGCGAGCCATTGAAGTCAGGCGCTTTGTCCGCCGTGTATGGTGGCACCGGCTTCCAGATTGCGGTTCCCGCAGGAACCACGGGCTCGGAAACTTTCAAGTATTCGGTGGATGATGGCCGTGGCGGTACGGGCGGCGCCGATGTTGACCTGCGGGTTGTGCCAGCGGAGGAAAACAACGCACCCCAGCCCAAGCCGAACCGGAACAACACGTTGGTGGTCCAGTCCGGGAAGATCGCCAGCCAGTTTGTCCTCACCGATTGGTTGGACCCCGACGGCGATGACGTCTTCGCCGTCGCCGTCTCCAGCAGTGATCCCGCGGACCAGGTCCGGATCCGGCCCGACGGCTTGCTCACCTTTCAGGATTCAGGGGCGGGAGCGGGCCGTAAGACGCTGACCGTCAGTGTTTCGGACGGGTCGCTGACCACCCAAGGGCAGATCAGCGTCGACGTTCGTGCTTCCGGTGCACTGCCGCCCATCGCGAACGCTGACCATGTGGTCGCGGTGGCGGGCCAGGATACGGTGATTGCGCCGCTCAAGAACGACACCGACCCACAGGGTGGCACGTTGCGGCTTGCGCAGGCACAACCGGATCCGCAGTCAACAGCGGTGGTGGGGCCGGACCAGCAGACTTTCAGTTTCAACTCCAGCACCGTCGGCGCCCATTACGTGACTTACATGGTGACCAACGGGCCGGCAAGCGCGCAGCAGTTGGTGCGTGTGGATGTGGTTTCCGGAAACAGCGACGGTGCGCCTGTTGCTGTTCGAGATATTGCGCTCCTGCCCAGCGGCGGCAGCACCGTGGTTGACGTGTTGGGCAACGACTCGGATCCCAGCGGGGGTGTCCTGGTAGTCCAGTCAGTCACTGCAGCCGACGGGCTCCCGGTATCGGTCGCGGTCCTTGACCATTCGGTCATCAAGATCACCGACATCCGTGCCCAAGGACAGTTGTCGTTGAAATACACGATCTCCAACGGCAAAGCCTCCGCAAGCGGGGACATCTCGGTCCAGGTTGTCCCGGCGCCGACCAAACTCCAGGCACCGCAGGCGAAACCGGACGAAGTCTCCGTCCGTGCCGGCGACGTCGTCACCATCCCGGTCCTGGAGAACGACACGGACCCCAATGGTGGAGAACTGACGCTGGACCCGGTCCTGGCCCAGCAGCCGGACGAGAAAGCCGGGCGGATCTTCCTTGCCGGCAACACGTTGCGCTACATCGCGGGCCCGGAACCCACCACCGTTTATGCGATCTACAAGGTCAGCAATGCCTCGGGCCAAACTGACTCGCAGCAAGTTACCATCCGCATCCGCGCCCGCGACGACGCCACCAACACCAGGCCGGAGCCGAGGAATCTGACGGCCCGCGTGGTTGCGGGGATGACGGTCAGGATCCCTGTTCCCTTGGACGGCATCGATGCCGACGGCGACTCGGTGCAGCTGATGGGCATCGATAAAGCTCCCGAGCTGGGGACGGCGATCCTGCGGGACGGGTACCTCGAGTTCACCGCCGGAGGCACGTCTGCCGGCACTGACACCTTCAGCTACCGCGTACGTGACCGTATTGGTGCGGAGAACACCGGCACGGTGATCGTGGGCATCGCGCCTGCGGAAGCCGATAACCAGAAGCCCATCGCGGTGGACGATGTCATTGATGTCCGACCCGGCCGGCGGGTGGCGGTGAATGCGCTGAAGAACGACTCAGACCCCGACGGCGATCCCATCGCTTTGGTGCCGACGTTCGAGGCCAAGCCGGAGCTCCAGGTAGAAGCTGCGGCAGGAAAGGTAGTCCTCACAGCTCCGGGTGCCGCCGGCACGGACAGCATCAGTTACCGGATACAGGACGATAAGAAGGCAGAAGCCGCGGCGGTCATCCGTGTCCAGACAAGCCCGACCGCGCCGCTCCATGCCCCCGTGGCAGTGGACGACAGGATCACGCTGGCCGAGACCCTGGGTAAGACTGCGGTTGACGTTCCGGTGGTGAAGAACGATTCCGATCCCGACGGCGTGGCGGAGGACCTCACCATTTCCCTGCCGGACGGAAACCCGAATGCGCGCGTCGGAACCGCCGGAAACGTGGTGGTGACACTCCTGCCCGAGGACCAGTTGATTCCCTACACCGTCACGGACATTGACGGACAATCAGCTACCGCCATCATGTGGATTCCAGGCCAAGGCCTCCAGTACCCCACGCTTTCCACCACAGAGATCGTGGAGGTCACAGCGGGGGAGGAAGTCACTTTGGCCCTCCAGGACCACGTCAAGGTCAGGGACGGCCGCCAACCCCGCATCACGGTGGCTGACAAGATCCGTGTCTTGGGCGGTGACTCCACCAACGTCATTGCTGGTGACGGTACTGCGCTGAGGTATGCTGCCAAGCCTGAGTACGTTGGCCCCGGGTCCATCACCTTCGAAGTGACCGACGGCAGTGGTCCGGACGATGCCGAGGGCTTGAAGTCCACCCTGACCATCCAAACCAAGGTGCTCCCGAACCCCAACGCCAATCACGCCCCCACCTTCAGTGGAGCTGCCATTGAAGCGCCGAAGGGGGACACCACTGAGCTGGACCTGGCCAACCTTGCCGCGGACGTTGATGAGCAGGACCAAGGCAAGCTCACGTTCAGCGTGGACGGTGACCTGCCCGGCGGATTCGACGCGCGGGTGGAGGGTACGGTCCTGAAAATCACCCCCGGGGGTTCGCTCAACCCCGGTGCCCGCGGAACCGTGCCGCTCAAGGTGACCGATGGCCGCTCGGAGCCTGCGAAGGCAGCCGTTACCGTCTCCGTGGTGTCATCAAACCGGCCAAAACCGGCAGCGAACGATGATGTCCTCGATAAGGCTAACGCCGGCAAGTCCGAAACCATCAATGTGCTGGGCAACGACTTCAACCCCTTCAGCGAACCCTTGACGGTGCTTTCTGCCGTGGTGGAGACCGGATCCGCATCAGGCGAGCCTGCCATTGGAGGCGACTCCATCACGGTGACACCCGCCGATGGCTTCAAGGGGGTCCTGGTAGTCAGGTACACCATCAAGGACAAGACCGATGATCCCAGCCGGCAAGCCGTGGGCCGTGTCCGGATCACCGTGCGGGACAAGCCCGACGCTCCTTCGGCGCCGGTGGCTACGGACGTCCGCAGCAAAACCGCCGTCCTCAAGTGGGCGCCGCCGTCGGATAACGGCGCAGCCATCACCAAGTACACGGTTAAGGCTGCGGGGTTCCAGCAGGAGTGCCAAACCACGACGTGTACGTTGACTGGCCTGACCAACAACGTCAAGTACGTCTTCACCGTGGTTGCCACCAATGAAGTGGGCGAGTCCCAGCCATCCGTGCCCTCCAACGAGATCACCCCGGATGAGAAGCCGTCGCCCCCTGACGTACCCACGGTCAAAGCAGGAGACAAGGACCTCGCCATCACCTGGACCCCCGCCAAAACCGAGGGCTCACCGGTGAAGCACTACAACCTGGAGATCTCACCGCCGCCCGCCAACGGAATCGCCGTCAAGAACGAGGTCACCGGCCTCAGCTACACCTGGCCGGGCCTGACCAACGGCGTGAAGTACAAGGTCCGTGCTCAGGCCGTCAACGATCTTGGCCCGTCCGACTGGGGGCTGTATTCCGCCGAGGACCACCCAGCGGGCATCCCGGGAACACCGGCGCCGCCGAGCACCACCGTGGTCTCCGCCCTCGGATCCAGGAACCAGCTCCGCGTCGACTGGGCCGAGCCGGGCATCAATGGTGACCCCATCAAGAGCTATTACGTCACCATGAGTGGCGGCAGCGGAACCACCCAGACGCAAACCGTTCCTGGGAACGTCCGAACAGCCACCTTCGAGGTTGCCACAGACCAATCGGCGTACACGTTTACTGTCCAGGCCGAGAACAAAGCAGGCAAGAGCCTGGTCAGCGCAGCCTCGCCACCGCGCAGGGCCACCGGAAAGCTGGGTACCGTTCAAAACGTCAGCGCGACGCCGGCCAACACCGGCGCCGCTGGTGGCCAGCTCACCATCAACTTCAGTGCGCTCGGCGACACCCAGCGCAACGGTTCCAAGGCCAACGAAGTCAGCTACACCTACTCCGCAGGCGGACGCTCCGGCGCCATCCAGCCCGGGCAGACCGTAGGAGGCTTCGCCAATGGCCAGGCCACCACCGTGACAGTGACAGCACATTCAACCGTGGCGCCCAGTTCCGATGCCGCTGCCGCGCCACCCGTCACGCCATTTGGTGCGCCGGGGACGCCGTCGGCGTCGGGTACGGGCGGTGGCCTGAACAACCAATCGGTCACCCTGAACTGGTCCTCGCCGTCTGCCTCCACCAATGACGTCAAGACCACCAAAATCAGGATCAGCGGGGGAGCATGGGAAACCGTGGCTGCCTCGGGTAGCCGGACTATCAACACCGGAGGGTGGGAGCAGACCCGCACCATCGACGTGCAGACGTTCAACTCACTCGGAACCGGCGGTCCCGTGGCAAGTGCCAGCGTCCAGTCCGGGCGGCAGGGCGTTTGGGAGGGCGTTCTTAATACCGGTGTTGTTGGGCGATCCTGCACCTACACCCTTGGTGGCAAGAACTACCAGCCAAAACCGGCCTTCACCTGCGATGGCAAGGGTGGAGACCAGCCGCCCTGGGAGTACCCGGGCCAGAAGATGGTTGTGAAGTGTTACATCGTCCAGCAGGATGTGGACAACCTCACCTTTACTTGGTGGCGCCTTGAGGATGGGTCCGCCCGGAACGTGGGCCGCTACATCATCGCAGGTCACACGACTATGGGTGAGCCAGGAGCAGTCGGAGCACCTGCATGCTGAACATGAAGAAACCACGGGACGGGGCACATCTCCCCATCGCGCGCCCAGTGGTTAAGGCCGTAGTCTGTCAAAGCCAATGGATAGCCCGGTCTCGGGTTTCCTCGATTGGACGTGGGGTGCGTGGGATAGTCTTAGGGACTGAAAATTCCGCCGCCGTATGGGGGTACTGCGGAATGCACGGCTGCCGGCACGTGTCGGTTGGCCCGGACGCCGCTGGGGAGCGGCTGTATATCAAGGGAATTTTGGGGCTGTGAGAAATTTCTTCGGCAAGTTGAGGCTGACGAGGCGTCAAAACAAGAAGTTCATAGCGGGAACTGCTGCCACGGCAGCGGGCGCGTTGTTGATCACCGGGGCTGTGCTGTACCCGGGCTTCAAGACCACTGAGGTGGACTTGAACGACGGCGGCGTGTGGGTTGTGAGCAAGACCAAGAACGCCGTGGGCCGGTTGAACTACCCGTCGCGTGTTCTCGATGGTGCCGTGACTCCGGCAACCACCACCTTTGACGTCCTGCAGCATGACGGCAACGTCTTTGTCGACGACGAGTCCGGTTCCACCATCAACCAGGTCTCTGCCGCGAACCTCAAGCTTGGCGGCGACAAGCAGCTGCCGTCGTCCTCGCAGGTGAGCTACGGTTCCACCGTCCTCTCCGTGACCGATCCCGCACGGGGCAAGGTTTGGGCGTTGTCGCCCTCCACCGTCAACGGTTTCGATGAAGCAGGCACCGAGCCGGTCCTGACCGGCGAACAGGGAATGGTTTCTGCTGTAGGTGCCGATAACCGCATCTACACTGCGGATCCGGGCAAGGGCGAAATCACCGTTACCGCGGTTGATGCCAATGGCGAGCGGACAGACTCACAGGTCACCAAAATTGACGAACTCAAAGGCGCCGGAGACCTCCAGATCGCCGTCGTGGGGGACAAGCCGGTAGTCCTCGACGCCGGTTCCGGAAACCTGTTCCTGCCCGGTGGCCGCAAACTCCAGTTGCAGGACGCAAGGGAAGCCAAGCTGCAGCAGAGCGGCGAGGACAGCAGCTTCGTTGCCATCGCCACGCGGAAAGCCCTGCTGAAGCAGCCCTTGGACGGGTCCACAGCGGCAACAGTCAACGCCGACGGCGAAGGTGTCCCGGCAGCACCAGTGCAGGTCAGCAAGTGTGTTCACGCAGCTTGGTCCGGGGCCAACAAGTATGTCCGCGACTGCGAGAACGATGCCGATGACAAGAAGAACGACGTCCCCAAGGCAAGTGCTTCGCCCAGCTACGTTTTCCGCGTCAACCGCGACCTCGTAGTCCTCAATGACGTGAACTCGGGCAGCGTGTGGCTGGTCAACCAGAACATGCAGCTCGTCAACAACTGGGACGATGTTGTCCCTCCCAAGAACCAGTCCGATGACCAGGACCAGGAGTCCGCGGACAACAACACCATCAACGTCCTGCCGGACCGCACCAAACCCAACCGAGCTCCGGAAACCAAGCCGGACGAGTTCGGTGTCAGGCCTGGCCGAACCACTATCCTCAGCGTCCTGGACAATGATTCAGACCCCGACGGCGACGTCCTCACCGCAGCGGTGGGCGCGAACGGACCCAAATCGGGGGCGCTGGAGAACATCTATGGTGGCTCAGCGTTCCAGCTCAAGGTTCCCGCTGACGCCAAGCCCGGTACGGAAACCTTCGACTACAACGCTTCGGACGGACGTGGCTTGTCCGCCGGTGGCCAGGTGACGCTGCGCGTGGTCGCTCCGGAGGACAACAAGCCTCCCTTCTTCAAACGCGGCGAGCCCACCACCATGCTGGTGGAGCAGGGCAAGTCCGTCAGCCAGAACATCCTGACAGACTGGATGGACCCTGACGGCGACGACCTCGTGCTTCTGGACGCCAAGACGGACAACGACCAGGACCAGGTGAAGGTCCGCCGCGACGGCCTGCTCACGTACCAGGACTCGGGTGCAGCACCGGGCAAGAAGAACGTCACCATCACGGTATGGGACGGCCGGGCCACCACCACGGGCAGGATCGTTGTCAACGTTCAGCCGCCGGGCGCTTTGGCGCCGGTGGTCAACGCCGACCACGTCACGGCAGTGGTGGGCCAGGACCTTGTCATCGCACCCCTCAAGAACGACGTCGACCCCAACGGCGGCGCCTTGCGCGTTGCCCACGTAGAGGCCGCTGGACCTGCGGAACTGGGTCCAGTGACCGACGGCGGTACGTTCACTTTCCGGAGCACCACACCGGGTCCGGTCTACTTGACGTATATCGCCAGCAACGGCCCCCAAAGCAGCCAAGGCCTGATCCGCGTGGACGTCGAATCCGGCAAGGACTCCGGTGCGCCGGTGGCGGTCCACGACGTCGCCCTGCTCCCTGTAGGTGGCAGCGTCCTGGTTGATCCGCTGGCCAACGACTCGGATCCTTCCGGCGGCGTGCTGGTCCTCCAGTCAGTTACCGTCCCGGATGGCTCCTCTGCCTCGGTCAGCGTGATCGACCACAGCGTCTTGCGCGTTACCGACGTCCTCGGCGCGAAAGAGCCGTTCGTTTTCAGCTACACCATGTCCAACGGCCGCGCCTCGGCCACAGGCACCGTGGGCGTCGTCCCGGTGCCGGCCCCCGCCGTCGTCGAAGCTCCCCAACCGAAACCGGACGAAGTCAACGTCCGCGTTAACGACGTCGTGACCATTCCGGTCCTGGACAACGACACACACCCGCAGGGCGAAGAACTGTCCGTTGATCCCGTACTGGCGCAGACCATTCCGGAAGAGGATGGCAAGGCGTTCATTTCCGAAAAGACCTTGCGTTTCATTGCCGGCCCCACCCCCAAGACAGTGCGTGCCATCTACAACGCCGTGGACCCGCAGGGCCAGAAGAGCGCCGCGGCTGTGACCATCCACATCCTGCCGCTGGAGGGCGCGCAGAACTCACGTCCGCAGCCGCAGAACCTCACCGCACGCGTGGTGGCAGGCGGAAGCGTCCGAATTCCGGTGCCGCTGGACGGCATCGACCCCGACGGCGACTCGGTCCAGCTCACGGGCATCGACAGCACCCCCACCATGGGAACCGCGACGGCGGGCAGCAGCTTCATCGATTTCGTCGCCGCAGGTGATGGCGCGGGAACCGACACCTTCCGATACAAGGTGATTGACCGCCAAGGTGCGGTCAATACCGGAACGGTGACGGTCGGCGTCGCGCCCCGCGGTGAAGACAACCAAAAGCCTGCCCCGGTGGATGACGAAGTGCGGGTTCGGCCCGGACGGCAGATCGCCGTGGATGCCACTGCCAACGACACCGATCCCGACGGCGACATCATCCGTATCCTGACGGACAGCATCGAGGCCGACGCAGGGCTTGAAGCACAGGTCAGCAAGACCAGCGGCCGGGTCCTGGTCACAGCGCCGGCAGCCGAGGGCACTGTCAACGTCCGCTATTCGGTGGCCGATGACCGGGACGCCGTGGGCCAGGCCAGCATCCGGGTGATCGTGAAGAACGACATTCCGCTGCAGGCACCCATCGCACGCGATGACCGCGTCACGTCCGCCCAAACGCTGGGTAAGACCGCAGTGGACGTTCCGGTCCTGAAGAACGACGAGGATCCTGACGGCGTGGGGGAGAACCTCAAGGTCACCACAGGCTTGGAAACGGCCCGCCCCGGTTCCGAAGGAAACGTGGTGGTGGACCTCACCGAGCAGCCGCAACTGGTGCCGTACACCGTGGAAGACGTGGACGGCCAGAAGTCCACAGCCATCATCTGGGTTCCGGGCATCGGCCAGCAGGTTCCGACTCTTGCCAAGGACGAAGTGGTGGAACTGGTTTCGGGCCAGTCCGTCACCGTTAACCTGGCCGAATGGGTCAAGGTGCGCGATGGAAAGTCGCCCCGGTTGACCCAGGCGGACCGCATCAAGCTCATTGGTGCGGACGGCAGCGACCCCGTTGCGGGCAACGGAACGGCCATCAAGTACACCGCCGGTGCCGAATACGTCGGCCCCGGGTCCATCAGCTTCGAAGTCACTGATGGTTCAGGCCCTGATGACCCCAACGGACTGAAGTCCACGTTGAGTATCCGTACCAAGGTGCTGCCTGATCCGAACAAGAACAACCCGCCGGTGCTGCTTGGCAGTGACGTGGACGTTCCCAAGGGTGACTCAGCCAGCCTGGACCTGGAGAAGCTGGCGTCCGATCCTGACTCCGACGACGTTCAGAACATGAAGTATGAGTTGGCCGGTGCAGCCCCGGGTGGATTCAGGGTGAACGTCGATGGCAAGACTTTGAAGGTCTCGGCCGAAGACTCCGTGCAAATCGGGCAAGGCGGCACGGTCCAGGTGAAGGCCAAGGACCCTCGCGGCCTCGAAGCGATTGCGACGTACAAACTGCGGTTGACGGCGTCCAACCGGCCCAAGCCGGTAGCCAATGACGATGTTGAACCGGAGGCGCAATCCGGAAAGCCCGTCACCGTCAATGCCTTGGCGAACGACTCCAATCCGTTCCCGGACACGCCGTTGAAGATCGTTTCGGCTGTGACGGAAACGGGACAAGGAACGGCCGAAGCCGGGGGCGGCAACGTCACGGTAACTCCCGCAGGCGGCTTCACCGGCACCATGGTTGTGGCGTACACAGTGCAGGACAAGACAGGTGAGCTCTCGCGGTATGCGACCGGCCGCATCCGACTCACGGTCAAGGACAAGCCGGCGGCACCCACCACGCCGCTGGCCCAAAGCGTGGGCGACCAGACGGCGTTGCTGACGTGGAACGCGCCTGCTGATCGCGGCTCACCTATCACCAAGTACACGGTGTACGGGGAGAACGGCTTCAAGCAGGACTGTCCCGCGAATACGTGTACGTTGACCGGGCTGACCAACAACGTGAAGTACCACTTTGCCGTCACCGCCACCAATGCGATCAATGAATCCGAGCGCTCTCCGGTTTCCGCCGAAGTCCGTCCGGACGTCAAGCCTGACACTCCGGTTGCTCCCACGCTGAAGTTTGGTGACAAGCAACTCTCGGTGGCCTGGATTGCCCCTGGCAGCAAGGGCTCGCCCATCAAGTCCTACGATCTCGAAATCTCACCGGCTCCGGCCGGTCAGAACCCCCAGATCCAGAACCTCACGGGCAACAGCCACGTCTGGACCGGGCTGACCAACGGTGTGGCCTACAAGGTCCGTGTCCTGGCCCGGAACGACGCCAAGGAACCCTCCGAGTGGAGCCCCTACTCGGCGGCGGAAACGCCGGCCGGCGTACCGGCAACCCCTGCCGCGCCTTCAGTAGCCGGCGCCAAACCCCTTGGCAACCAGAGTCAGCTCCAGGTCACCTGGGCTGCGCCGAACAACAACGGCGACGCCGTGTCCGCCTACACGTTGACCACTTACCGGGGCGGTGCCGTGGTGGCAACGCAGTCGGTGGGGGCGACCTCGCAGAACGTCACCGTTGCCAACGCTGAAGCTGATTACACGTTCACGGTGTCGGCTACCAACAAGGCAGGCGTCAGCGGGGTCAGCCAGCAGTCTGCGGCAATCCGCGCTGCCGGCAAGCCCGGCACGGTGGGCAGTGGCTCCGTCACAGCCACCGGAACCAGTGGCCAACTCACTGTTGCGTTCACACCGCTGACTGCCGCCGAACGCAACGGGTCCCAGGACAACGAGATCACCTATCGCTGGCAAACGGCTTATGGCTCAGGCCCGATCGGCCGTGGAGGTGGAAGTATCGGCGGCCAACCCAACGGCACCAATGTGGTGGTGAACATCATTGCCACCTCGGTCAAGAACGGTATGGCAGGCGATGCCAAGGCCATCGGCACTGGCAACCCGTACGGTCCGCCCAACGCCCCGAATGTCAGTGGTGGAAAGTCTGCCAAGGGTGACGGCCAGGTTCACTGGACCTGGAACAACCCGGCCATGAACGGCCGACCCCTGGACCACTACGAGGTCAGCCTCGACAACGGCGGATGGACGAGCGTAGGTAAGGCAAACAGCTATGACGCCCCCGGCGGCGGCTGGGATAAGACCCGGCAATTGAAGGTCAGGGCAGTCACTGTCGTGGCTGGTCCAGGGAGCGGGAATGTCAACGCCACCAGCGGCGCTGACCCCACGCCGCCACCCCCGCCACCACCGCCGTCCACCACAATCCAGGCGCACAACAACACCTGTCCCGGTAAGCCCGGGCAGCCCGATACCTTCAACCCGAGCGGCCCGTCCTGTGGTGTTGGCTGGGTTTCACGGTCCGAGGGACGCCTGAAGATCGATTGCACCAAGGCTATATACGCCCCCGGCAGCAGTACTCCTTGGTACCGCGTCACCGAGGGCAGCCACCCGGGCTGGTTCGTGAAGTCCACCACTGTGGACATCTACGGCAGCCGTCCCGGCGGTTGCTAGCCTGTCCGGGCGGCAGCCAACAACAACGTCAAACCCCCACCGATACATAAGGAACAGGATCAACCGATGACCATGACAAACGAGCAGGCCGCCTGGTTTGCAGAAACGTTCGAGAAGCTCGTGGCCAATGTGGGCAAGGCGGTGCTTGGCAAGGAGCACGTCATCCGGCTGACCTTCACGGCGATGCTGGCCGAGGGCCACGTCTTGTTTGAAGATGCGCCGGGAACGGGCAAGACCTCGCTGGCCCGCGCTCTGGCCGCGACGGTTCAGGGTTCGCATAACCGAATCCAGTTCACGCCTGACCTCCTGCCGTCCGACGTGACGGGCGTGACCATCTATGACCAGAAGACCCAGAAGTTTGAGTTCCACAAGGGTCCGGTGTTCAACAACATCGTCCTTGCTGATGAAATCAACCGTGCGTCGCCGAAGACCCAGTCTGCACTGCTGGAAGTCATGGAAGAATCCAGAGTGACCGTGGATGGAACCACCTATGAGGCAGGCCGGCCGTTTATGGTGCTGGCAACCCAGAACCCGATCGAGCAAGCAGGCACCTACCGCCTGCCCGAAGCACAGTTGGACCGCTTCCTGATTAAGACGTCCATCGGCTACCCGGACCACGCCTCCACGGTGCGGTTGCTGGGCGGGGCCAACCTCAAGGACCGGTCCAAGGAGCTGACTCCGCTCATCACCACCCAGGCCGTGGCCGACATGGCAGACCTCGCGGCCACCACCCACGTGGACACGGCTGTGCTGGAGTACATTTCCCGCCTGTGCGAGGAGACCCGCAACGCCTCCGAGACCCGCCTTGGTGTGTCTGTGCGTGGTGCACTTGCCATGGTTCGTGCCGCCAAGGTGTGGGCTGCGGGCCAGGGCCGCAACTTCGTGCTTCCGGATGACATCAAGGAACTCGCCCCTGTGGTCTGGACCCACCGCTTGGTGATGGATCCCGAGGCTGAGTTCTCCGGTGCAACGCCTGACGTTGTCCTCACCCGCGTTCTCGCCGACGTCGCCGCCCCGCAGCAACGCGCCACCGCTTAGTCCGCGGCACCGGCGTCGGGTCAAACAAACACGGCGCACAGCACCCCCACCTGCACCCCAGCTCAAACAAAGGCCTCCACATGTCCTCCAGCACACCCCTGACCCGGGCTGCTGACTCGTTCAAGCGCGCTACGGCGGCAGTGAACGGCAAGATCCGCGGCGCCCGCACTCCCCGGAACGAACCAGGCAACCGCCCTGGCCGAACCGGGAAACCGGGCAAGTCCAGCTCACTTCACCCGGCCGCCGTCTGGGCCGAAGCCGCGGGAACAGCCGGCCAGTTCCTCTCTCCGGCTTGGAACAACGTGCGCGGAGTATGGCTGAAGTTCGTGTGGCCGGTCCTGTCCGTAGTGAGCCTGCTGGGCTGGGTGGTCCTGGCTGCTGCGATCGGACTGTGGTGGGCCGGACAGGCTTGGGGCTGGCAGGAAGCCAAGTCCGCGGCGATGGTCGCGTTCCTGCTGTTCGTCCTGGCGATTGCCTTCATCGTGGGCCGCTCGGCCTACGGTGTGGTCCTGGACCTTGCCCGCACGCGCGTGGCTGTGGGAGATGACGCTGTGGGCAGTATTGCGGTGTCCAACGTCTCCACCAGGCCGTTGTTGCCGGCCGCGTTGGAACTTCCGGTCGGCGCCAATACTGCTGTGTTCCATCTGCCCCGCATGAAGCCGGCGCAGGTGCACGAGGACCTCTTCACCATCCCCACGGCCCGGCGTGCTGTGATCGTGGTGGGCCCGGTTCGCTCGGTACGCGCCGACCCCCTCCACCTCCTGCGCCGTAGGGTGATGTGGACGGAACCGGTGGACCTCTTCGTCCACCCCCGCACGGTGTCGCTGGGCAGCTCTGCCGCCGGCTTCATCCGTGACCTCGAAGGCATGCCCACCACGGAGCTGTCCAGCGCGGATGTCTCCTTCCATGCACTTCGGGATTATGTTCCGGGCGATGACCGCCGCCATATCCACTGGAAGACCACGGCGCGCACCAACAAACTCATGGTCCGCCAGTTCGAAGAAACCCGCCGCGCCCACCTTGCCATCGCCCTGTCCATCAACACTGAGGAATACGATTCCGAGCCTGAGTTTGAAATGGCCATCTCAGTGGCGGCATCCATCGGACGCCAGGCCATCAGTGAGCAGCGCGATCTCGACGTCCTGACCCAAAGAGGACCGCTCCGCTGCGAAACCGGCCGCAACCTGCTGGACGACGCCACCCGCATTGTCGGGGCACCCATGAGGAAGACCGCCGTCGACCTCGCACGCAACCTGTCCGACGCCGTTCCGAACGCTTCGGTGGTGTTCTTCGTCGTGGGCAGCCACGTCAGCGCGACCCAGCTGCGCACCTGCGCCGCGTCCGTACCTCCGGGAGTCCGAAGCCTGGCGGTGCGCGTCCAACCCGGCGCGGCGCCGTCGAGGGCCAACATCGCGGACCTGACGGTCCTCACGGTGGGCGACCTGGACGACCTCGCCATTGTCCTTCGAAAGGCGGCAGCATGAGCACCGCGCCCAATCTTCGCGTGCGTCCCCGCGCCGCCAAGGGAGCCAGGTCCGCAGGCCGCGCCAGTGGCGCCGCCGGCGGGTCGATTTTTGCCGACGGCCGCCCGTTGTGGCACTTCGCGGTGGATTGCGGCGCCCTGGCGGTGCTGCTTTTCCTTGGAGTCCTCGGATTCAGCCTGAGCTTCGGCGGAGATGCGCACTATCTGGTTGCCGGTCTGGGCGGTGTGCTGCTCGGGCTGGGCATAGCGGTCCTGAACGCCCATCTTCGTTTGGGCCTGCTGATCACCGCAGCAGTGACCTTCGGCGCCTACATGCTGTTCGGTTCCGCCCTGGCTGTCCCGGATTCAGCGGTCTTTGGCGTCCTGCCGAGCCTCGATTCGTTGCGGACCCTGCTGCTGGGCGTCGTGTTTTCCTGGAAGGACATGCTCACAGTGGGCGTTCCCGTGGGCACAGCCAACGGGATGCTCATTGTGCCATTCCTCAGCTCGCTGCTCACGGCGCTGGCCGCGGGCCTGCTGACATGGCGCCTGAAGAGCCCGTACTGGCCGTTGCTGCCCGTCCTGGTGTTGTTCGTGACAGGTATCGCCTTCAGCACCAGTGCAAGCTTCCTCAACGTGGAGCGCGGTGTTTCCCTCACCATCGTTTCGATCGTATGGGCGACGTTCCGCCGCGATGTCCTTCGGCAGCGGAGCACCAAGACCGTCTCGGCCAACAGGCCGGATTCCGACGCCGGTGCGGCCCGCCGCGGCCAGCTTCGCAGGCTGGGGACTGCTGCTGCCGTGATCGCGGTCGCCGTCGGTGTCACCGCCATCGCCTCGCCGATTGTGACGGCCAGCGATGACCGGAAGGTCCTGCGGAACACGATTGTCCCGCCGTTCGATCCGCGTGACTACATCACTCCTCTGGCGAGCTTCCGGAACTTCGTCAAGGACGAGAAGGACAGCACGCTTTTTACCGTCAAGGGCTTGCCCAAGGATGCCCGTGTGCGCCTGGCTGCGCTGGACGCCTTCAACGGTCTGAACTACACCATGGATCCCAACAGTTCCGGCAACTTCAGCAAGGTGGGCGACGCCCGCTCGCTCAATACGCTGGCCGATACCGGGAGCCCGGTGAAGGGCACCAACTACACCTTGGACATCACTGTGGAGGACTACCAGGGGTACTTTGTCCCGGGCGGCCGGCACACCACCGGCATGAGTTTCTCCGACACGTCCGGCGCGGCCTCAGGGCTTTACTTCAATGCCGGTACGGACACCGCTGTAAGCACCAAGGGTTTGTCCAAGGGTGAGAACTACACCGTGCAGGTCTCGGACCCCGGTACCTTGGAGCACGGGCAGTTGACGCAGTACGACTTCGCAAAGCTCACCCTGCCTGAGGCGCAGGAAGTGCCGCCGATCGTCGCCTCCCAGGCCAACGAATTGTCCGCGGATGCGCCGACGGCCATTGACCGCGTGCGGCAGATTGAAGCTCACTTCCAGAAGAGCGGTGCGTTCAGCAACGGCTTGGTGACGGAGGGACAGCTTCCGAGCCTGCCCGGCCACAGCGCCGCACGTATCCGGAACATGCTCTCCGCCAAGCAGATGCTCGGCGATGACGAGCAGTACGCCGTCTCCATGTCCCTCATGCTCCGGCACCTGGGCATCCCCTCGCGCGTGGTGATGGGCTTCTACCCCGATCCGAAGAGCCCCGAAAATGGCGCCGGGGATATCAAAATCACCGGCAAGGACGTCCATGCCTGGGTTGAGGTTGCTTTCGACCGTGTGGGTTGGGTTGCCTTCGATCCCACCCCGCCCAAAGACAACGTGCCCATCCCGCCGGACCCGGAGAACAAGTCCAAGCCCAAGCCGCAGGTGCTGCAGCCGCCGCCCCCGCCGCAGGAACCGGCAGACCTCCCGCCGGACTCCACCCCGGATGCCTTGGACGCTGATGAGAAGAAGAACAACCCTTGGCTGTTCTGGGGTCCGTTGTTGGCAGCCATCGGTGTTGCGCTGATTCCGTTGGGGATCCTGGCCTTGCCGCTGTTGCTCATCCTCCTGTTGAAGGCACGACGCCGGAAGGCCCGTTTCCGTGACGGCCACCCTGCGCAGCGGGTCGGCGGCGGATGGAACGAAGTGATCAGCCTTGCCACCGACATGGGTGCCTCGATCGATACCAAGTCCACGCGCCGCGAGTCGGCCACGGTCATCGCGGAGGCGTTCCCGAACGCGGGCGGCACCACCACGATGCTGGCCCACCGCGCCGACGCTGCCGTCTTTGGCGCCGGTCAACCAAGCGAGGACGAGGTCAAGGACTACTGGGAGATCGTTGACTCGTCCTTGACCGACATCACTGGAAGCGTCGGTTTCTGGAAACGGCAGCAGGCCAGGTTCTCGCCGAGGTCCCTGTTGTCCGATGGGCGGGCCGCCTTGAGGCGCCGGGAACTGGGAACCACTGATCCGGCGACACGTCGTCGCTTCACTTGGCCGTTCAAGAAGGACACAACCAATGAGTAATGAGGCCGAACTCTGCCCGGCCTGCAAGCACGCAGTCCGTCCCGGGGCTGCGTTCTGCACCCAGTGCGGTTCCCCGCTGAGCAACCGTGGAGCCCGCAAGGAAGGGAACATCAACCACGCCCAAAAAGCGGCTTTGGAGTTCGCCACCCGGCAGGGCGTGCCCGATCCCGGTAGTATCTCGGTAGTGTCGGCGCCGGCGTCGCCGGCACACCCGGTGCCACCGGGAACCAGCAACGCGCCGGACCGTATCACTGGGCCAGGGGGAGGGACCACCATGACCACCAAGCTCGACTTGGTGCCCGCATCTGCAGGCAAAAGGCTGGGCGCGGCTGTGCTGGACTGGCTTGGACCACTCGCAGTCCTGGCCACCACCTTCGCCATAGGCATCGCGGGCATCACCCAAACCCGCCGGAACGGCTTCATTGTTTATGACACCGGCCTGCTGGTCCTCTTGGGCAGCATCGGCCTGGGCGTCACCGTTGTCTACATCTTTGTTCTGCTTGCCCTTGAGGCGAAATCCGGCAACACCATTGGCAACCAGCTCATGGGAATCCGCAGCTCCGATGCCGAGGGGTACGCTCCCGGCGCAGGCGCCGTTTTTGTTCGTGGCATCGTCACCGGCAGTGTCCTGCTCCTCGGCGGGATCACCTCGGCAGTCCTTTCCGCGCTTGGCCTGATTTCCCTGGTCCTGTGGATCGGGCTTCCTTTGATATTCCTTGGTGTTGTGTGGGCCATCCTGGTGGTGGTCTCCAACGCCTGGGATAAAGACGGCAAACTGCGCGGCTGGCAGGACAAGGCAGCGAAATCCTTGATGTTCGATGTCCACGCGGGACGCAACCCCGTGGCTACCGGCGGAATTCAGGGGCCTTATAGCTTCGCGCCGATGGACCTGCCGCCGGTGCAGCCAGTGGCTTCGCCGGTGCCGTCCGGCTCAGGGCACTCCGCCCCGAGGACTGCTTCCCCAGCTCAGGGGATTCAATCGCAGGGGCCTCAAGTGCATGCGACCCCTGCGGTGCCGGCCGCGCAGCAACCCTCCCACGACCCCAACCAGTGGCGTCCGCCGTCGGCTCCGTGGCCCCCTGCGGCAGCACAACGCCCGGCCCCTGTGGCGCAGCAGCCGCATGTCATTCAGCCGCCGGTCGCCCCTGAACCCCAGGTCATTCAACAGCCTCCTGCACCGGTTCACAGCTTTGCCGGGCACCCCGACGACGACGTCGAGCGAACCCAGATGCGTCCCGGGGCCGAGCGTGCGCAAGCGGTCCTGCGGATCCGGATCGACGACGGCCAGGACGTTCAGCTTGGTGGCTCGGTTCTTCTGGGACGCAACCCTGCCCCACAGCCAGGGGAAGCGGTGGAACAACTGATGCCAGTAGCGGACCCCGGCCGGTCCATCTCCAAAACCCACCTGCATCTGCGCGTGGATGGCGATGGCGTCTGGGTCACAGACAGAAACTCCACCAACGGCAGTGCCGTTACCACGCCCGACGGCCTCCAGACTCGACTCCATCCGGGCCAGGCTGTCCTGGTCCGACCCGGTTCCACCGTTCACTTTGGCGACCGTTCCTTCCACCTAGGACAAGCATGAATTCACAGCCGGCCACCCCTGCCAACGCCGAAGCAGGTGTCCCGGGCGGGCCATCCTTTGGCCTGAGCTACGGGTACGGTACGGACCGCGGCCTCCGCCGTGAATTGAACGAGGATTCGTTCATCGCTGCCGACCCCGTCTTCGCGGTGGCCGATGGCATGGGCGGGCACGAAGCCGGAGAAATTGCCAGCGGCATGTGCGTCCGGGCCCTGGGCAGCGCCCCCGAACTTGCTGCCGGTGTCCGCACAGCATCCGCGGCGGATCTGCAGGCCTGCCTCTTGAGGGCTGACGCGGCTATTCGAAACGCCACCGGAGCCCGGGCCGGAACCACGCTGTCCGGCGTCGTGGTGGTGGAACAGATGGGCCTGCCCTATTGGCTGGTGATGAACATCGGCGATTCCAGGACATACCGCCTCAGCCAGGGGGAGTTCACCCAGGTGAGCGTTGACCACTCCGAGGTGCAGGAACTGGTGGATTCCGGGGACATCACCGCAGAGCAGGCAACGGTCCATCCCCGGCGGCACGTAGTGACCCGCGCCCTGGGCACGGGAGATGAGACCGAAGCGGATTTCTGGTTGCTTCCCATCCAGGAAGGCGACCGGATCATGGTTTGCTCCGACGGCCTCAACGGTGAACTGGGCGATGACCACATGTTCCGTATCCTCAGCACCGTGGCCCATCCACAGGACGCCGTGGACGCGCTGATCCAGGCGGCACTCAGAAGCGGCGGCCGTGACAACGTCACCGTCATAGTGGTGGACGCCAAGAACGTCCTGAACGACGCCGGCATCGCCACCACTGCGCCCCGCCCCGAGGTTGCCGCCGAGGTTGAAGAGGACACGCTGCCCAGGGCCTGGGTGAATGGAACAGACGAGCTTCCCGCGGCGGACCAGGAGGAAGGCGTCGATGGCAAGCAGTAACCTGTCGGAGACCCGCTACCAGCAGGGTGACTGGTTCGGCGTGGTGCGGAACGGAACGGTGGTGCTCCTTGGCCCGGATACGCCGCACGCCCTGATTGATACCGTTTGGGGGTTGCTGGAATCAGCTCCCGAGGCCCACGAAGTCCTCCACGAGGTAACGGACGCCTTTGGTGTATCCCTGAGCCGCATCCCTCCGTTCGGGATCATTGACGCCAAGGATGCGCTCCGTGTGTTCCTTCGTGGCGATCTTGAACTGCTGGTCCAGTTCGAGTCGGGTGCCGAACAGCTCACCGGACGTGATGTCACTACATGGACCGAACGCCGGCTCCCTGGAGCAACTTCCTACAGCCTCCGGATTGGTGGCGGTTCCGCCTCGGACATGCCCTTGAACAGCCTTCCCGTGGCGGAGGGAGTGGTGCTCTTGTCAGCACTGGAAGCTGCCCCCGGCGAACCCGTCAGCGTTGACGTGCCCGCAATACCCGCTGCAGCCGTTCCTGTGGAGGTGCCGGCAAAGGACGGCAACGCCGGGCCTGCCGTGCCGGTGATATCCGCTGCAGCCGTTCCTGTGGAGGTGCCGGCCAAGGAGCGCGACGCCGGGTCTGCCGTGCGGGACAGCGTTTCGGACGAGACCATGATCGGTTACACCGAGGCAGACCTGGGCCTGACCATCGCCCCGGGCCAGCTTTCCGCCAGCCAACCCACTGATGACCGGCACGCTGAAGACCAGCACGCTGATGTCCTGCCGGCCGCTGGCCGGCCAGGGGACCAGGAATCCCACGAAGCCGAGCAATCTCCTGAAGGGGTTGCGGCTGACGGTACCCGAGCGGCTTCACTGACAGTTGCCCCGGCAGGGGAGACCACCGCGGCGGCTGGGTCTTCGCAAGCGGGCGCTCTCCCGGATTCCCCTGGCCTCCAGAGTCCGGAAACGAACGACGACGCGAAGGAAGCGGCGGTTGGGGCACCACCCGCGGACGGACCCGCAGATGGCCCTGCGGTTGAGGACGTTCAGGAGGCGTCGGAAGTCCCTGTCCACACCAGCACCACCGATCCGTTGTTGCCCACGTTGGAAAACACCACCAATTACGATCACCTATGGGACAAGACGGTGATGCGGAATATTGAAGACGCGGCTGTCCGCGTGGAAGACGACTCCGATGACCATGACGCCCCGGCGTCCCAAATATCTGGTGCCCCGGCGTCCAAGACACCGGATGCCCCCGGGTCCCCGGTTCAGCAACCCTCCGCTCCGGAACGCCATGGGCAACCCATTGAGCTGCCCCCCGCCGTGGAACCCGCCGTGGAATCCGTCGAGCAACCCCCGGCAGCCACCGGAGGCTCCGGGCTGATCGATTCCGTCCCTTGGCTCCGCAACAATCCCACTGCACCGGACACGGGCAGCGTTCCGCCACCGCTTTCGAATATGCCCGCGGTGCCGGCCATTGGGTCGGTTCCAGCTCCCGGGCAGGCTCCCTCAGCGCGTGGAGTGGACGCTGCCCCGCAGCTTCCAGGCGGCTGGCCAGTGGCGCCTTCTCCCGCGGTTGACGAAGATTCAGATCATGACGGCCAAACCATCATGAAGAGCAGCCTTGCTGCTGATCCCGCGGATGCGGCCAAACCAGCGTCGGACGCGGCGAAAGACGCGTCGGAGACAGCGGTTGCCAACGGACCAAGCGTCCTGGCGAGGGTGTGCTCCCAAGGGCACGCGAATCCGCCTACCTACCCGCAGTGTTCCGTGTGCGGTACCGTCTTGTCCGGCGATGCGCAGCAGGTCCCACGACCACGGCTTGGCCGGATGCGCCTTTCAACAGGTGAGCTGATTGATCTTGACCAGTCGCTCATCATTGGACGGCAACCTTCCGTTTCCCGTGTCCAAGGCGGCACCATGCCCAAGCTGGTGCAGGTGGAGAGCCCCGGTGGGGACATCTCCCGCTCCCACGTCGAGGTCAGGTTGGAAGGTTGGCACGTCATGCTGTGCGACCTGAAAGCAACCAACGGAACCGTGTTGATCAGGGAAGGCCAGGCACCCCGCAGGCTTGCCCAAAACGAGATGGCCATCCTGCTCGATGGCGATATCGCAGAGTTGGGTGACGATATTTCATTGCGTTTCGAGGAGATTCTTTGAGTTCCAAGAGGCCCCCCGCGCCGCCTCCACCCATCCCGGGATTCCAGTACGTCAGCCTGCTAGGCTCCGGTGGATTCTCGGATGTTTACCTGTACGAGCAAGACAGGCCGCGCCGGAAAGTAGCCGTCAAGGTGCTGCTGTCGGACCTGAAGACCGAGGGCGCACGCCGTCGCTTCGAGTCCGAGGCCAACCTGATGGCCCAGTTGTCCTCGCACCCGTACATTGTCACGATCTTTGAAGCAGAGATCACCGAGAACGGCCATTCCTACCTCGCCATGGAGTATTGCTCCAGGCCAAGCCTTGATGTCCGCTACCGTCGCCAGCGGTTCAGCGTGGACGAGGTCCTGGCCGTCGGCATCCAGGTGGCATCCGCCGTCGAGACTGCCCACCGGGCCGGCATTGTCCACCGGGACATCAAGCCGGCGAACATCCTGGTCACTGACTACAACCGGCCTGCCCTGACGGACTTTGGGATTTCCGGCACCATTGGCGCGGACACCGAGGACGACGCCGGCATGTCCATTCCGTGGTCGCCGCCTGAGCAGTTCCGGGGCGGCGCAGTGGACGGGGTTCCCGTGGACATCTGGGCCCTGGGGGCAACCCTTTACACGCTTTTGGCCGGCCGTTCGCCGTTCGTTTTGCCCGGACAGGACAACTCCCAGCGGGAGCTGATTTCACGCATCACCAATTCGCCCCTGCCCAGGCTGGGGCGGGCGGATGTTCCGGAGTCGCTGGAATTGGTCCTGGCTACGGCCATGGCGAAATCGCCAGGGTCCCGCTACTCGTCGGCCCACGCTTTTGCCTTGGCGCTCCAGCGGATCCAGACAGAACTGAACCTGTCCGTGACGCCGTTCGAGGTACTCGAAGAGCCCGGGCACGGTGACGAGCAGCATCCGGATGACAACTTCGAGGAAACCCGGGTCCGGAGCATTGCATCCATCGATCCGGACGCCTCCGGAACGGCCACCACGGGCTCGGCTCCCACGTTCCCGGCGCGGACTTTTCCCTCCACTGTTCCAGGAGCCACCCGGCCTCCTGCGCAGTCGGCTGGTCCGCCCCAAACGGTACAGCCGGCCCAGTTCAGGCCCGCACAGCAAACGCCAGGAAGCGCTGCCCAGCCAGCAACCCCTGTTCAGCAACCAAACGCTGCCCAGCAAGCCAGCCCTGCCCAACAAGCCAGCGCTGCCCAACAAGCCAGCGCTGCCCAATCAACGCAAGCAGCCGCCCAGCAAACCCCGCCCCAATTTCACGCGCCTGCCCGGGACAACAGCCCTGTGCAAGAACCGGACGTCGCAGAGTCCACAGTGCTGCGGGGGTGGCAGTCCTCGCCTGAGCCTGTGGATGATGCCACCATCAGCCGCTCCTCTGCCTCCGCAGGGGTGCCAACGGCTGTTGACGACGACGCCCCGGCAGCCGACCACAGCAAACGCAACCTGTGGCTCGCCGCCACCGGAGCAGCAGTACTTGTGGTCGCCGTCGTTGTTGGCGTGGTCCTGGGCTCCTCGGCGCAACCAAAGGTTGCACCGACAGAAACGGCGAGCAAGCCCCCGGCCGATCCCTTGGACAGTGGAAGCGTCCCGGACGTCGAAGCACTGTCCGCAGCGCGGGACACCAAGGACCCGAACATCATTGTTTTCTCCTGGAAGAACCCGCAGCCAAAAGAGGGCGACACCTATAAGTGGCGCACCAAATCGGCTAAAGCCGACGGCGCCTATGAGACAACCCAGACCGAGAAGGCGTTTGTTTCCGGATTCGGTGAAACGCCCATTTGTGTCCAGGTCATCATTGTCCGCTCTGATGGCAGCGCCTCACCGGAGGGCCCGGAATCCATTGCTTGCCTGGAAGGCTGACCGGCGCATGACACTTACTTATCACCGACATAGGAGGCACAGATCATGGGGGATCTAGCAATAGATTTCTGTGGGGAGTGGTACGAACCGTCCGACGAAGACGTCTTTGACATTGGTCGGGAAGGTGATCTGGAGGTCGACGACAACCCGTACCTGCACCGGCGTTTCCTGCAGATTGCCCGTTACGACGGCATGTGGTGGCTCAGCAACGTGGGCAGCATGTTGTCTGCCACGATCGCCGATGGTTCCGGCGGGATGCAGGCCTGGCTTGCGCCCGGCGCCAGGATTCCCTTGGTCTTCAGCCACACCAACGTGATCTTCACGGCCGGTCCCACCACCTATGAGTTCGCCGTCCACCTGAAGACGCCATCGTTCCGGCATGAGGCACGTGAAGAAGACCAGGCCGGGGACACCACCATTGGGCCCGTGGTCTTTACCGACTCGCAGAAGGCCTTGATCGTGGCCTTGGCTGAACCCATGCTGCGGCGCGAAGGCACCGGCTTCAGCGCCATTCCTTCCTCGGCAGAGGCTGCCAAGCGCCTGGGATGGGCGCTGACCCGCTTCAACCGCAAGCTGGACAACGTGTGCGACAAACTGGACCGCGTGGGCGTAGTGGGCCTGCGCGGGGGTGCCGGAAAACTTGCCACCAATCGCCGCGCCCGCCTGGTGGAGCACGCTGTGACCTCGCATTTGGTCACCCCGGCGGATTTGCACCTTCTTGAAAAAATGACTGGAGTCGACGAAGGATGAAGTTTCGCCTGACCTTGCGGCGCGATCCTGCCGAAGCAAAGGACCTCGCCGTCACGGTGGATGGCCGTGCCACGGTTGCTGACATCGCCACGGAACTCTGGGCCGCCGACCCCGTACGCAAGGGGACCGAACCGCCGTCGAACCTGTCCATCAGCGTGGACGAAGCGTTCGTTGGAGGAGGCCTGTCCGGTCACGTCCTGCGGCCCACGGACAACTTGCTGGAGTCCGGGCTGCGGCCTGGTTCAAAGGTTTCGCTCGCCCAGGTCAGTGAACAGTTCGCCTCGAACGGCCACGCAAACGGCACCAACAGGGGACCGGCAGCGGCGACGCTGCGGGTTATGTCAGGGCCCGACGTCGGACGCGAATTTTCGCTGCCCTTCGGCACCAGCTACATCGGCAGGGACAGGGACGCCGACATCCGGCTCACGGACCCCTTGACCTCCAAGCGCCATGCCCGCATCACGGTGGGCGAAACCGTGGAGATCGTGGACACGAACTCCGCCAACGGCCTCCTGATGGATGGGCTGCCGGTCACCCGGGCAACCTTGCAGTCCTCGGACACGGTAACTCTGGGCGACACCACGGTGGGAGTGGTGGCGTTGTCGCGCAACCACGGCGGGGGACCGTCGTCGCCGTTGGTGGACTTCAACCGCTCGCCCCGGGTGCTGCCCAGGTTCGACTCTCCCAAGCGCGTGCCGCCGGCGGGGCCCAAGCGCCCCGAGCACCAGCCCTTCCCCTACATCATGCTGGTGGCGCCGCTGCTGATGGGTGGGGTGCTCTTCGCCGTCACCCAGAACCTGCTCTCCGTGCTCTTCATGGCCATGATGCCGCTGTTCATCGTGGGGCACTATGTGGACCACAAGATGCAGAGCAAGCGACAGGCCAAGGAGGGCCACAAGCAGTTCAAAGCCGCAATGCTGGCATTTCGCGAGGACATTGACCGGCAGCAGAACATCGAGCGCGCAGTCAGGCTCCAGGAAGCGCCGTCGGTCAGCGATACCGTGGACGCGATCTACAAGCTTGGCCCGCTGCTGTGGACCAACCGTCCCGAGCACCAGCACTTCCTTGGCGTCCGTTTTGGGCTGGGCTCCGCGCCGTCGCGGATCCCGTTCGACGAGCCCGGCGCCAACGAGACCGAACCGCAGTACATGCGCGAAATCCAGGAATGCCTTCAACAGGTCCGTGTGATTGAAGGCGTGCCGATCGTTTCCCAACTGCGTACCTCCGGCTCGTTCGGCGTCGCGGGGGACCGCAGCGTGGTGGACGATGTTGCCCGCGGGATGGTGCTCCAACTGGTGGGCCTCCACTCACCGGCGGAAGTGGTCCTGACCTCACTGACCTCCGCACGCTCCCGCGAACGCTGGGACTGGCTGCAATGGCTCCCGCACGTGGGTTCGGGCCACAGCCCGCTCTCCGGCGACCACCTCGCCGCCGGCCCTGCCGCCGGTGCTGCCTTGTTGTCCCGGCTGGAAAGCCTCGTCGAAGAACGCGAGTCCATGGCCAAGGAACCGGGCCCCCAGCCCCGGCCAGGTCTTAAGGACGAACACGAAGAGATCCCCGCCCCCGTGGTTCCGGCGGTCCTGGTGATCGTTGAGGACGACGCCCCCGTGGATCGCGGACGCCTGACCCGCCTGGTGGAGCGGGGCCCCGATTACGGGGTCCACATCATGTGGGTGGCCGCCAATGTCCAGTCGCTCCCCGCAGCGTGCCGCGATTTCCTGTCAGTCGACGGCGATCATGGCACCACCACCGGCCAGGTTCGATTGGGCCGCCACACTTACCCGGTGAGCTGTGAAAGCCTCGACGCGGATCTTGCCACGCAGCTGGCGCGCATGATGTCTCCGCTGGTGGACGTCGGCAACCCGCTCGACGACGACTCCGACCTCCCGCGCGCGGTCTCCTATGCCACATTGATCGGCAAGGAGCTGATGGACAACCCGCAGGCTGTGGCCGAGCGGTGGCAGGAAAACAACTCGGTCCACGCCACGGCAGTGCCCAACCGCAAGGACAATGGCAGCCTCCGGGCCTTGGTGGGGTCCAAGGGCGTGGAGCCGTTCTACCTTGACCTGAAGAACGAGGGACCGCACGCGTTGGTGGGTGGCACCACCGGTGCCGGTAAGTCCGAGTTCCTCCAGTCCTGGGTGATGGGCATGGCCGCGGCATACAGCCCGGACCGTGTGAGCTTCCTGTTCGTGGACTACAAGGGCGGCGCGGCTTTCGCTGACTGCCTCCACCTGCCCCACACCGTGGGCCTGGTAACTGACCTGTCCCCGCACTTGGTCCGCCGTGCCCTGACTTCCCTGCGTGCCGAGCTGCACTACCGTGAACGCCTCCTGAACCGCAAGAAGGCCAAGGACCTGCTGGCGCTCCAGCGCGAGGCCGATCCCGAGGCCCCGCCCTACCTGATCATCATCGTGGACGAGTTCGCGGCTTTGGCGACCGAAGTTCCCGAGTTCGTGGACGGCGTGGTGGACGTCGCAGCCCGAGGCCGTTCGCTGGGTCTGCACCTGATCCTGGCCACCCAGCGTCCCGCCGGCGTCATCAAGGACAACCTGCGGGCCAACACCAACCTCCGGGTTGCTTTGCGCATGGCCGATGAAGTGGATGCCGTGGACATCCTGGGTGTTCCCACTGCTGCCTACTTTGATCCCTCGATTCCGGGTCGTGGCGCTGCGAAGACCGGTCCGGGCCGCATCCAGGGCTTCCAGACCGGCTACGCCGGAGGCTGGACCACCGACAAGCCGCAGCGTCCCAGGATCGACATCGTCGAGATGGCCTTCGGTTCCGGCCCCACCTGGGAGCCGCCTTTGGTCTCCCAGGTGGAGGAAGAACCGGCCGGCCCGAACGACATTGCCCGGATGACCGGAAACATCATCCGCGCTGCCGACGTCCTGTCCATCGAGCCTCCCCGGAAGCCGTGGCTGAACGAGCTTGCCACCACCTACGACTTCTCCAAGCTGCCCAACCCCCGGACGGATGAGCGGCTCCTGCTGGGCGTGGCGGATGATCCCGCCCACCAGGACCAGCCAACTGTGTTCTACGAACCGGACAAAGACGGCAACATGGCTGTCTACGGCACCGGTGGATCCGGAAAGTCGGCTGCGCTGCGCAGTATCGCCATCGCTGCCGCTGTCACCCCCCGGGGTGGTCCGGTGCACATTTACGGCATCGACTGCGGTTCTTCGGGCCTCAAGATGCTGGACGGACTCCCGCACGTTGGTGAAATCATCAACGGCGACGACGTAGAACGGGTTGGCCGCCTGCTGCGCTGGCTCAAGGAAGTGGCCGATGACCGCGCTGCCCGGTTCGCCGAGGTCCGGGCATCGACGATTGTCGAGTACCGGCAGCTGGCCAACCGGCCGGAGGAGAAGCGCATCTTCATCCTGGTCGACGGTATGTCCTCCTTCCGGGAAGGATACGAGTACAGCAAGCTGTCCGCGCTCTGGGACATCTTCCTGACCCTGGCTACCGACGGGCGTCCCTTGGGCATCCACCTCGTCGTCAGCGGTGACCGCACCAACTCCGTTCCGGCGTCGCTCCTTGCCTCCATCCAGAAGCGGTTGGTCCTGCGGCTCAGCTCCGAAGACGACTACATGACCTTGGACGTCCCCAAAGACGTCCTCAACGCTGCGTCCCCTCCCGGTCGAGGCCTGCTTGATGGGCTGGAAGTCCAGCTCGCCGTGCTCGGTGGCAACCCGAACCTGGCCCTGCAAGCACGCGAAGTGGCCAAGCTGAGCCAAGCCATGGTCCGCCAGGGACTGGAGCAGGCACCGCAGATCCAGCGCCTGCCGGAATTGGTGGACCTGGACATCCTGCCTACCGGCGCTCCGGACAACCCCGTGATAGGCGTCGACGACGAAACGCTGGGTTCGGCGGCCATCGCCGCCAAGGGTTCGCTGCTCCTCGCCGGCCCTCCGGGTGCCGGACGGACGGTTGCACTGGTTACCTTGGCGTACGCTTTGCGTCGCTCCAACCCGCGGACGGACCTGATCTACATCGGTTCACGCCGTTCCGCTGTTGCCTCCTTGAACATCTGGAGCCGCTCGCTGGTGGGCCCGGATGAAGTGTCCGATGTGGTGGACGACCTGATCGACAAAGCCTCGGACAACCCGGGCAGCATGGCCATCTTCATCGAGGGCCTGACCGAGTTCACAGACACGCTTGCAGAATCGGGTGTCGGCCGCCTGGTCACGGCAGCCATCAAGGCCGATCAATGGGTGGTGGGGGAGTCCGAAACCTCCACCTGGTCCCAGGCCTGGTCCTTGGCCCAGCCGTTCAAGTCCGGCCGCCGCGGACTCTTGCTCAACCCGGGAGATGTGGAGGGCGACAGCCTCCTCAACACCTCCCTGGGCCGGATCAGTACCGACTTCATTCCGGGCCGTGGATACATTGTTGGACGGGGCAAGGTACGCAAACTCCAGATTGCCATGCCACCGGAGAACAGAAGCTAGGATTTGCCGCAGCGCAGTGGATATAGGAGGATTTCACAAAACACCCGAACTCCTTGAAAACTGGCGGCACCCCAACGCCCCAGCTGAGGTTATCTTCATGAGACACTCCGTTGTCCCTGCCGTTCTCCTTACCGCTTTCCTTGCCGTCGGCGGGGTGCTTGCCCCCGCCGGCGCAGTTCACGCCGCTCCATGCACGGAGGGCAAAGCCACGTGTGCTCCCGTACAGGTTCCTACGGAGCCCACACCCACGCAGCCTGGCCTGGCCCCGGAGCCGGATAAGAAGCCCGCGCCGCAACCGGAACCAACCAGGGTAAGGGAAACCCCGAAGGCGCCGGCACCGGCACCGGCGCCTCCCCAGCCGCCCGTCCAGGCACCGCAGCCCGCGGTCACCCAGTTCGTCACCGTGGCACCCCGGGTGACCAGTCCGGCGTCGGAGTCATCCGAACCCACGCCCACGGCCGAGCCGATCTCAGCGTCGGCAACGCCGACGGCCTCGCCTTCTGCTGGTTCCGCCTCCGCCAGCCCCAGCCCCTCAAAGTCGTCCAACTGGAACACTCCTGTGGACAAGGGCAAGGAGACGCAGGCGGCGGCGATGGTCGGCACCTCATTCTCCGGCCCCAACATGCTGGGCCTCTTCGGCATCCTGGGTGGAGTCCTCCTGGTGGGCCTGGGCGGCCTGGCGTTCGCACTGTGGAGCAAGAACAGGCTCTCCTCGCACTAGCCCACCGCATAATGTCCGCACCGTGCGGCAAGATAGACGTGTGAGCACACCAGAAACTGCGAATCCGGTAGAAACCACAGGTGAGGACACGGCTGCAGCCGTTGTGGAACGAGAGGGCACCCCGCCCTCGGAGTCCTTGCGGGACGAGTACGAGCACCTGGCCGACCTCGTCCGTAAATACAGGTATGCCTATTACCAGGAGGACTCGCCCACGGTATCGGACGCCGAGTTTGATGAGCTGTACCGGCGGCTGGAGGAGTTGGAGGCACTCCACCCGGAACTGGTCTCCAACGATTCCCCTACGCAGGAAGTAGGCGGCGAAGTTTCCTCGGCCTTTGCTGCCGTTGAACACCTGCAGCGCATGTACAGCCTGGACGACGTCTTCTCGCTGGACGAGCTCGAGGCCTGGGTGCGGAAGGCAGAAGCGTCCGTGGCCAAGCTCGGAGACTCCGTTCCGCCCATCGCCTGGCTGACCGAGTTGAAGATTGACGGCCTCGCCGTGAACCTGCTCTACCGCGACGGCAAGCTGGTGCGTGCAGCCACACGCGGGGATGGCACAACCGGCGAAGACATCACGCACAACGTCCTCACCATCAAGGAAATCCCGCGGGAGCTCAGCGGTTCCGGATATCCGTCCGAAGTCGAGATCCGTGGTGAGGTGTTCATCCCCTCCAAGGCTTTCACGGAGTTCAACGAGACCCTCGTGGCAGCAGGCAAAGCCCCGCTGGCCAACCCCCGCAACGCAGCCGCCGGGTCGCTTCGCCAGAAGGACCCTGCAGAAACAGCCAAGCGGCCGCTGAGCATGTACGTCCACGGGATCGGTGCCCGCGAAGGCCTGGACGCCAAGAGCCAGTCCGAAACGTACAAGCTCCTGGAGACCTGGGGACTGCCTACCAGCCCGTACCTCAAAGTCCTGGACTCCTTTGACGAGGTCCTGCAGTTCATAAGCCACTACGGCGAGCACCGTCACGACCTCGCACATGAGATCGACGGCATTGTGGTCAAGATCGACGACTTCGCGACCCAACGCGCCCTCGGATACACCTCCCGCGTTCCGAGGTGGGCAGCTGCCTACAAGTACCCGCCGGAAGAAGTCCACACCAAGCTCCTGGACATAGCAGTCAACGTTGGCCGCACTGGACGGGTGACTCCCTTCGGATTGATGGAACCGGTGAAAGTGGCCGGTTCCACGGTGGGTATGGCAACCTTGCACAACCAGGACGTGGTCAAGGCCAAGGGCGTCATGATCGGTGACATCGTGATCCTGCGAAAAGCAGGCGACGTCATCCCGGAGATCGTGGGGCCGGTCCTTGCCTTGAGGGACAAACAAGACCCTCCGGTCCGGGAGTTCGTGATGCCCACGGAGTGCCCGTCCTGCGGCACCCCGCTGGCGCCGGCCAAGGAAAGCGACGTGGACATCCGGTGTCCCAACGCGAAGTCGTGCCCGTCCCAACTGCGTGAGCGTGTCTTCCACCTTGCGGGCAGGGGCGCGTTCGACATTGAAGCCCTGGGGTGGGAAGCGGCCATCGCCCTCACCCAGCCGGCGGAGCCTGAAACACCGCCCCTGACAAGTGAAGCGGGTTTGTTCAGCTTGAAGCCCGAGGACCTGGCCGATGTCCTGATCCGCAGGGAGAAGCGTTCCAAAGGCGTAGGCACGGGCGAGTACGAGCTCGTTCCGTATTTCTACACCAAGGGCACGGCCAAGTCCCCGTCCAAGCCAACGGCCACCACGGAGAAACTGTTCGTGGAGCTGGAGAAGGCCAAGAAGCAACCGCTCTGGCGGGTGCTGGTGGCACTCTCCATCAGGCATGTGGGCCCCACAGCATCACGGGCACTGGCTACGGCCTTCGGCAGCATGGACGCTATCCGCAACGCCACCGAAGAGCAGATGGCACACGTGGATGGTGTTGGCCCCACCATCGCGGTGGCCCTCAAGGAGTGGTTCTCCGTGGACTGGCACAACGAGATCGTGGACAGCTGGGCTGCCGCCGGTGTGCGCATGGAGGACGAGAGGGACACCTCCATGCCGAGAACGCTCGAAGGCCTGACCATCGTGGTGACCGGTACCTTGCCCAACTTCAGCCGCGACGAAGCCAAGGAAGCCATCATCATCCGTGGCGGGAAGGCATCCGGTTCAGTGTCCAAGAAGACCAGCTACCTCGTGGCCGGAGAAAGTGCCGGGACCAAGCTGGATAAGGCAGAACAGCTCGGCGTTCCTGTGCTGGACGAGGACGGATTCCGGGAGCTCCTTGCCAACGGACCCGCCGCCGCTGAAGCGGCACCTGAAGATGCGACTGAAGAAGCACCTGAAGCAGCAACCCAAGAAGGTACTGCCGGGACGGATTCCGAATGACTGACGTGAACGGGTTGCTGGCTGTAGCCAAACGGGCTGCGGCAGCGGGGGCCGCCGTGCTGGCCCGCCGGTCCGTCATCGGCACCGGCGGCGATGGTTTGGAAACCAGCAACAAAGGCGAGGCAGGAGACTGGGTGACAGCCTTCGACGTCGCCGCGGAGAACGCTGTCCGTGCAGCGATCCTTGCGGAGCGTCCGGATGACACCATCACCGGGGAAGAACACGGCACCACCAGGCCGGAGAGGCCGTCGGGGTACCGCTGGTCCATTGATCCCCTGGACGGGACCACCAACTTCATCCGCAACATCGCCTACTACGCCACCTCTGTTGCCGTAGCCGATTCCGACGGCGTATGGCTGGCCGGCGTGGTCCACGCACCTGCCTTGGGACGGGTCTACTCGGCCGGCCGCGGGCTGGGAGCCTGGCTGGAAACCGGGGGAGAATCCATCCGGTTGGCGGGTCCGGTTCCAGGGCGCACAGGTCTCATCCTGGCCACGGGGTTCAGCTACGATCCCGCAACCCGTGCAAGCCAATCCGCCGGGCTGGCCGAACTCATGGAAGGATTTGCTGATGTTCGGCGACTGGGTTCCGCAGCGTTGGATCTGTGCCTGGTGGCCGACGGAACCTTTGACGCGTACGGCGAGCGTGGATTGAACGAGCACGACTTCTCCGCCGGCGCGCTGGTGGCGGAGGAAGCCGGTTGTTGGGTGCGCAGGCCCCGGCTGGAAAGCCCGCTGACCGGTGGGCCCAGCACAGAGGACCGCTTGGCGGCCTGGATGTGCGCAGGGACCTTGGAACTGTCCGGCAAGTTCCCGCTGTAACCCCCAGCCAGTGATCACCACCCTCGCCATCGCCAACTACCGGTCAATCCGGAATCTTGCCTTGGAGCTGCATGGACTGGACATCGTGACCGGGGCCAACGGCAGCGGAAAGTCCTCGCTTTACCGCGCCCTGCGCCTGCTGGCCGAGTGCGCCGGGGGAGACTCGGGAAATGTGGTGGGATCCCTGGCGCGTGATGGCGGCCTGGCTTCGACGCTGTGGGCCGGCCCGGAATCCATCAGCGAGGCAATGCGGCGGGGTGAGGTGCCCGTTCAGGGAACAGTCCGTCGGGAGTCCGTCAACCTCAAGCTCGGTTACTCCGGCGACGACTTTGGATACTTGGTGGACCTGGGAATGCCTGCCGGCAGCGGTTCGGGGTTTGACCCGGAAACCGGCCGGACCCGCCCCTCGGCCTTCAGCCTCGACCCGGAAATCAAACGGGAGCAGATCTTTTCCGGCTCCGTAGCCAGGCCGGGGTCTTTGCTGGTGGACCGGAAGGGAAGCCTGGCCAGATTACGGGGGGCCAAAGGCGAGTGGGCCGAGTTGTCGCGGCGGCTGGACACCTTCCAGAGCATGCTGACCGAGGTTTCGGACCAGGACCGGGCTCCGGAAGTACTGAGGGTTCGGGACTCAGTGCGGTCCTGGCGGTTCTACGATCACTTCCGCACTGATGCCGAGGCACCGGCTCGCCAGGCGCAACTGGGTACCCGTACTCCGGTCCTGCACCACAGCGGGAAGGATCTTGCTGCCGCGCTGCAGACGCTGCGCGAGGTGGGTTTCGAACGGCAGCTGGATGCCGCCGTCGGCCATGCCTTTCCTGGAAGCCGATTGGAAATTGCCGTCCATGATGGCCGGTTCAGCGTGGAGCTTCGGCAGCCGGGCATGCTCCGTCCCATGAAAGCAGCCGAACTCTCGGACGGGACCCTGCGGTTCCTCTTGCTGACCGCCGCCTTGCTGACCCCGCGTCCGCCTGAGCTCATGGTCCTGAACGAACCGGAGACCAGCCTCCACGTTGACCTGATGCCGGCACTGGCCGAACTTATTGTCCAGGCCAGTGCCAACAGCCAGATGATCGTGGTGACCCACTCGGAAGCCTTGCTGAGTGCTCTGCGGAGCAGCGGCGCCGCCCATGAACACGAGTTGTATAAGGACATGGGCGAGACCAGGATCAAGGGCATGGGTCCGTTGGAAGGGCCGCTATGGAGTTGGCCCAAGCGCTGAAATCGGGCTCAGGCTGAAATCCGTCAGAAGGCAGAGCCAATGGAGCTAAGCTCCTGCGGGACGCTCCCGGTGTACAGGTTCTTCGGGCGCTCGAGCCCGTAGTGCCCGCGAAGGGTGGACGCCGTGTACTCGGTGCGGAACAGTCCGCGCTGCTGGAGGATCGGTACCACCTGGTCCACGAAGATCTCCAAGCCGGAGGGAAGCACGGGCGGCATGATGTTGAAACCGTCAGCGGCGCCGGCAAAGAACCAGTCCTGGATGGCATCGGCCACCTGTTCGGGTGTGCCGGAGAAGGTCCGGTGACCGCGCCCGCCGCCGAGGCGCCCGATCAGCTGCCGGACGGTGAGCTGTTCGCGCCGGGCCAGCTCCACAATGAGCGTGTAGCGGCTCTTGGCACCCTCGATCTCATCCTCCGAGGGCAGATCGGCGGGCAATTGGCGGTCCAATGGCAGGTCCTCAGGAGATAGGCGGAGGGTTTTGGCCAGTTGTTCGCGGGCGTACTCGGGCTTGATGAGCTGGTCCAGCTCCTGCTCGAGTTTGAGTGCTTCAGCCTCGGTGGAGCCGATCACGGGGACGATTCCGGGCAGGATCTTGATGCCTTCGGGATCCCGCCCGGCCGCCGCAGTGCGTGCCTTCAGATCCGTATAGAAGGCTTGGGCATCGGCCAGCGTTTGGTGGGCAGTGAAGACGGCTTCCGCATAGTGTGCCGCCAAATTCTTACCGTTCTCCGATGACCCTGCCTGCACGATCAGCGGGTGGCCTTGCGGGGACCGGGGCACGTTCAGGGGGCCACGGACGCGGAAGTGCTTTCCTTCGTGGTCGATGGTGCGGATCTTGGTGTCGTCCCCCCAGACGCCGTCGGCCTTGTCCGCCAGGATGGCGTCGTCTTCCCAGCTGTCCCAGAGTTTCCGGGCAACTTCGATGAATTCGGCGGCCCGTTCATACCGGACCGCATGCGCAGGTTGATCATCCACGCCGAAGTTGCGGGCCGCGTCCGGCCCCGCTGTGGTGACAACGTTCCACCCTGCGCGGCCTCCACTGACCCAGTCAACGGAGGCAAAGCGGCGGGCCAGGTTGAAGGGATCGTTGTAGGTGGTGGAGGCAGTAGCAATCAGGCCAATCTTCCGGGTGGCTGCTGCCAGTGCCGTCAGTAGGACGGTGGGCTCCAACTTCCCGGCCGGTCGCCTGCCCACTTCCCCGAAAAGGACGGGGGAGTCGGCGAAGAAGATGGAGTCCAGCTTTCCCCTTTCGGCTGTGCGGGCCAGATGCTGGTAGTGCTCCACCTTGGTAGAGGCAAGGGGGTCGCTCTCCGCCAAACGCCAGGATGCTTCGTGGTGCCCGGTGCTCATCAGGAAGGCGTTCAGGTGAAGTTGGCGGCGTGGCGGGGTCATGGTTTCTCCTCATACTCGGAACAGCTGGGGCTGGTGTGTGGCAACTCAAGCACGGGTTCCAAGGGGTCCGCCAGCGCCCCGACATGTCCCCGCAACAGCACGAAACCGGGGTTCACCGCACGCAATGGTGCTCCATCCGGCGCCACGTGGGGCAACACAAAAGCGGCCCCCGCAGCCGTGAGTGGAGGGCGCAGAGCCAGCCATCCGGCGTCGTGCGTTCCGTATGAGACTGATAGCTCCATCACGGAAAGGCCATTCCGGCGCTGTTCGCGCCTCCAATCCAACTACCATTGGTAGGTGCTTTCGCCGATTACCGTCCGTCCCGCCCTGCCCGAAGACTACGACGCCGTTGCCCGCATTACGCAGGATTCCTACGTCACCGCTGGGTACTACGGCGACGCCGATCACCCGTACCTGCAGAAGCTCCAGGACGTGGCCGGACGCGCGGAGCACGCAGAAATCCTCGTGGCAGAGCGCAACGGGCAAATCATCGGCTCCGTCACGGCGGCCCCTGCAGGCGGCGGTTTCTCGGACATCGGCCTCGAGGACGAGTTGGAACTCCGTACTCTGGTGGTGGATCCGGCAGTCCAACGCTCCGGAGCCGGCCGGGCCCTGGTGAAGGCCGTGGTGGATCAGGCCAAGGCCATGGACGGTATCAAGGCAGTGTCCCTGACCACGGGTGCAACGTGGGAAAGTGCCAATGCCCTCTATGCGCGTACCGGCTTTGACCGTGCTCCGCACCGCGATTGGTTTGTTCCCGGCACCGACATAAAGCTGTTCGTTTACCGGCTGGACCTTCCAAACTCATAAAGTTTCCTTCGTAAACGCCGGTCACCGGACCGTGCGAAGCGACAGGAAGGCGCGGCATGCGCAAGACATTCGGCACGGGCTCGGTCTGGGAGCAGACCCTTGGATACTCCCGCGCAGTCCAGGTGGACAACACACTTTTCATTTCGGCGACGGCTGCGTCCGGGCTTGTCGATGGCAAACAGGGCATTGTTGGGGATAATTTCTACACCCAGACCAAGTACATCCTCGAGAAGCTCGGGACTGTCCTGGAAGAAGCAGGGTTCTCCTATGAGGACGTGGTGCAGTCCAAGCTGTACCTGACGGACATCAGCAAGTGGGAAGATGCCGGCCGTGCGCATGGCGAAGTCTTCGGGGAGATCCGTCCCACCTTGTCCCTGGTGCACGTCCTGCCGTTCCTTGATCCGGACATGCTGGTGGAGATCGAGCTCGTGGCGCAAAAGTCCGCCTAAGGTCAGGCCGGGACGCCGTACCGGTGTTCCGGCCGGCCCGTGGTCCCGTAGCGCAGTTGGATCTCGACGGCGCCATCGTCCGCCAGCGAGGAAAGGTACCGTTGCGCCGTGGCCCGGGAAACGCCAACGCGTTCAGCCACCTCGGCAGCTGAGTACTGTTCACCGGGCAGCAGGGATTCGAGGACGGCAGCTTCGGTTGCCGAACGGGGTTTGGCGGCCGGCGTAACATCACCCGGGATCAGGGACCGCTTGGCCCGCTCAATGGTGGTTTGGTCCACAGCGGTTTGCTGGGCCAAAATCCGCCGGTATCTGGCGTAGGAGCGGAGCTGTTGGGACAAGGACTCTGCGGTGAACGGCTTGAGCATGTACCCCAGGGCGCCGCGCCTGAAAGCCACCCTGATGGATTGGGCGTCAGAGGCCGCCGTGAGCATGATGGCATCCACGTCCAATTGGCCCAGAAGGTCCAGGCCGGAGCCGTCCGGTAGGTATACGTCCAGCAGCACCAGATCGGGGCGCAGGCTATGGATGGCCTGCAAAGCCTGGGACACCGACCCCGCCGGTGCCAAGGCCATGAAGCCGGCCACCGAATCCACATAGGCGGCGTGGAGCCTGGCAACGTGGAAGTCGTCATCCACAATCAGCACGCGTAAATCCTCAGCCATTGCTGTCCTCCCTCAACGTCGGGTCGGTTCCGGCAGCACCCTGTTCGGCAGCACCGCGCCCGGCCGCATCCATGACGCCGGGGATCGTTGCCATGAATACCGCGCCGGGGCCGCCGTGGCTCCCGGGCTCCAGGACGCGGACATCACCGCCGCGCCGCCGAGCAAGCTGCCGCACCAATGCCAGCCCCAAACCTTGTCCAGCCCCCGAGCGTACCGGTTGTGCCGACGTCGTAAATCCTTCCGCGAAGATTTCTTCAGGTTCCAGGCCCCCCAAACCGTCGCCGGAGTCGCCCACCACCAGATGCAAAGTCCCGCCGGTTGTGGTGGCGTCATCGAGCAGTTCGACCTCCACCCAGCGCTCGTCCGAGGAGCCTGCGACGGCGGCGCTCACCGCATTGTCGATCAGGTTGCCCAGCACTGTGGTCACGTCCTGTGGATCGGCAACGTGTCCACGGACCAGTGTTTCGGGTCCGATGCGCAGGGCCACGCCACGCTCCGAGGCCTCTACGCTCTTCGCTCCTACGAACGCCTGCAAGTAGGGGTCCTGAAGCAATTCGGCCTGCTCCAGCGGAAACTTCAACGGCCCTGTTGCCGAGATCCTGGCCAGGTACTCTTTGGCAGATTGGTACTGGCCGATGCTCATGAAACCGGCGATGGTGTGGAGTTGGTTGGCGAACTCGTGGCGCTGGGCGCGCAGTGCGGTGGACATGGTCCCCACGGCGTCGAGTTGACGGGTCAGCTGCTGCAGTTCGGTGCGGTCCCGCAACATGACCACCCAGCCCAGGTCCTCCTTGCGGTGCCAGGCCTTCCGCGCACTGGCAACAAGTACGCGCCCGCCCGCCACGATTTCGACGGCTTCGGCATCCCGGGATGCCGGCTGGGTGAGCTGCTTGAGGTGTTCGGGAACGGCGGCGGAGACCCAGTCCTGGCCGGTGGCATCGGGCATGTCCAGGAGCCTGGCGGCTGCGGCGTTGAAAACGGAGATGCGACCATCCGCGGCGATGCCGATCACGCCGTCGTCCACGCCTTGAAGGACTGCCACTTGATCATGGACCAGGGTGCTGATTTCCTCGGGCTCCAAGCCGAGGGTGAGCCGCTGCAGCCTGCGCCGGAGCAGGAACGATGCCAACACGCCGGCCACCAAAGAACCCCCGGCAGTGAGGGCAATGGGCGCAATGTCCCGGGCAAGGCTGTTGCTGAGCGACTCCACGGAATAGCCCACACTGACTTCGCCCACAATGGCACCGGAAGCCCCCGGGGCGTAGACGGGTACTTTAGCCCCGGCGGATGGTCCCAGGGTTCCGGTGTTGCGCGTGGTGATTTCCTCTCCGGCAAGTGCCACGGAAGGATCCGTGCTGACCCGCTCGCCCAGCCGGGCGATCTCGGGGTGGGCCAGCCGGAGCCCGGTTTCGTCCGTGATGACCACGAACAATGCGCCCGTCCGGTTTCGCACGGCTTCGGCGGCAGCTTGGAGGGGTCCGGCCGCAAGGATATCCGGGGGAGGCGTTCCTTCTTCTTTGCTGATGGACTGGACGCTGGACCTGATATCCGGATCTGCAGCAACCGTCCTGGCAAGGGTGAGTGCCTGGTTCTCGGCTTCGTCGCCGATCCGTTCGTACACCAGCCACCCATGGACGGCACCGCTGAGCAGGACCACCAGCAGCACCACCCCAAGCTGGAGGAGGAGGGTTTGGGTGGAGAAACGCATGCTCCATTGAAGCACTGAGCACAATGCGCACAACCTTCGTAACGAGCAGTATTCCCAACAATTCCCACAAACCCCTCCCAGTGACGGGCGCCACCATATCGTCTGTAGTGCGCATCACACCGACGTGGCGCCATTCACAGTAGTAAGGAGCCGGCCGTGCTGGTTTTGCTTGGATTCGCAATGATTGCGGTATTCATGGTCCTGATCATGACCAAAAAGTTGACGCCAGTGTTGGCGCTGATCATCGTCCCTACCGTCTTCGGCCTTTTCGCCGGGGCGGGCCTCGGTATCGGACCCATGGTCATGGACTCCATGAAGTCCATGACGTCCACGGCCGCACTCCTGATGTTCGCGATCATTTACTTCGGCCTGATGATCGACGTCGGCCTCTTCGATCCCTTGGTGAAGTTCATCCTCCGCAAGCTGGGCAACGACCCCGCCAAGGTGGTCCTCGGCACGGCAATCCTTGCCGCAGCGGTTTCCCTGGACGGTGACGGCTCCACCACCTTCATCCTCACCACCGCCGCCATGCTGCCCGTATACCTGCGCCTCAAGATGAGCCCCGTGGTCCTCACCTGCGTGGCCGGCCTGGCCAACGGCACCATGAACATCCTCCCGTGGGGCGGGCCAACCGCCCGCGCCGCCACCGCCCTGAAGCTCGATGTCAACGACGTCTTCGTCCCCATGGTCCCGTCCCTCATCGTCGGCCTGATCGTTGTCCTGGTCTTCGCCTGGCTGCTCGGCCTGCAGGAACGCAACCGCCTCCGCACCACCGCTCCTGAGATCTGGGGCGACGTCGCCGATCCTTCAGAAGCGTTCGACGGCGGCACGGGCCGCGGCGGTGCCGTCACCCCCGGTTCCGGTACAGGTTCAGGCGCCGGCCGGTTCGGCTTTGCCCGTAAGGGCTCAACCACTGCGGGCAAGCCAGGCACCGGCGGAGGCTCCGGCGTCGCGGTTCTTGAAGACCCGGCAACCCTGGTGGACGACCACGACACCGCCATGGCGGACACCGCGCTGGACCCCAACCGCGCCACCTTGCGTCCCAAGCTGTTCTGGTTCAACCTGGCCCTGACGGTCGCCGTCATGGTGGTCCTGGTGGCCAACATCGTTCCGCTGCCGTTCGTCTTCATGGTGGGCTCCGCCATTGCCCTGCTGGTGAACTTCCCCAAGGTCAAGGACCAGGGCGCGCAGCTGATCGCCCACGCACCTTCGATCGTCGCCGTTGTCAGCATGGTCATGGCAGCTGCAGTACTCACCGGTGTCCTGAACGGCACTGGCATGGTGAAGGCAATGTCCGAGTGGCTGGTCCAGATCATCCCCGCGGACATGGGCCCGTTCATGGCCATCATCACCGGCCTCCTCAGCATCCCCATGACCTTCTTCATGAGCAACGACGCCTTCTACTTCGGAGTCCTGCCAGTCCTCTCCGAAACCGCAGCGCACTACGGCGTCGATGCCGTGGATATGGCCCGCGCCTCCATCACCGGGCAGCCATTCCACCTGCAGAGCCCCTTGGTTCCGGCCATCCTCCTGCTGGTCTCCCTGGCCAAGGTGGACCTGGGCGACCACCACAAGAAGGTCCTCTGGCGCACGGCAGTGATCTCGGTGGTCATGCTGGCAGTGGGTGTCCTGACCGGAGCAATCGGCATCGGCTGACCTGCCGGATAGAACCCCAACGCCGGTGTGCCGACAAAGCAATCCGGCCCGGACAATCCTCCGGAGGGCGGCCTGAAATGGCCGCCTTCCGGCGCAAAAGAACCCAGACATCCTCCGCGTGCTGCTCCTTCGTCGCTTTGACGCACGCTTCCGGATGCCTGGGTTCTTTTGCGAGAGCACCCAGTCAGCCCGCGCACCAAAGGAAGCTTCGCACCACATCGCGAATCAAGCCCACCCACCCCCCGACCCCAACCCAACAGGAAAGCAAAGCCCGACATGGTCCGCCCGAGGGTCTTTTGGTTTGGAGATCCCGGAGCAGCGTAGGGCGCCGGCCGCAAGGTGGGATGGGCAGGGAGGCGGCGGTCCGGAGACATCCTGCCGGTCGCGTCTAAGCGAGGCACGAGCGAGCGACCAAAGGATCGTGTCCGGGCAGTCGCCGCAGGCGAGCACTTTCCACATAGCCAACCCCGCCGTCTGACCGGCACACCCAAGCCAAGTAGACTGGTCCGGAAAACCATTTGAACTTTGCAGGGGAGATCCATGGCTGCGATCAACCGTGACGACGTCGCGCATCTTGCGCGTCTGGCTCACATTGAAATGAGTGCCGAAGAACTGGACAGGATGGCTGTTGAGCTTGCTGTCATTGTGGATTCGGTGAAGAGCGTGAGCGAAGCTGCGGGGGAGGACGTCCCGGCGACGTCGCACCCGATTCCGTTGACCAATGTGTTCCGTGAGGACGTTGTGGGCCACACGTTCACGGCGGAGCAGGCGTTGTCCGGCGCACCGGATGCTTACGAGAACCGTTTCAAGGTCCCCGCGATCCTGGATGAGGGCTAATCACATGACTGAACCGAAGAACGAACTCATCCACCACTCCGCTGCCGATCTCGCTGCCAAGCTGGCCGCCCGCGAGGTCACCGCCGTCGAGGTGACGCAGGCGCACCTTGACCGTATCGCCCTTGTTGATGGCGGAGCCGATGGTGTCCACGCCTTCCTGCACGTAAATACCGAAGAGGCTTTGGCTGTTGCGGCCGAGGTTGACGCTGCCCGTGCTGCGGGCGGTTCCGCGGCCGCAGAGCTGCACGCCCTCGCCGGTGTACCCATCGCCGTGAAGGACCTCATCGTCACGATCGGGCAGCCGACCACGGCTGGTTCGAAGATCCTTGAGGGCTGGCACAGCCCTTACGACGCCACAGTGGTGAAGAAGCTGCGCGCGGCGAAGATGCCGATCCTGGGTAAGACCAACCTGGACGAATTCGCCATGGGTTCCTCCACGGAGCACTCGGCGTACGGCCCCACCCGCAACCCTTGGGACCTGAACCGGATTCCCGGTGGATCCGGCGGTGGCTCCGCTGCCGCCGTCGCCGCTTTCGAAGCGCCGCTGGCGCTCGGCACGGACACCGGTGGCTCCATCCGCCAGCCCGGTGCCGTCACGGGCACCGTTGGCGTGAAGCCGACGTACGGTGCGGTTTCGCGGTACGGCGCCATTGCCATGGCCTCGTCCCTGGACCAGATCGGCCCGGTTTCCCGTACGGTGCTGGACTCGGCGCTGCTGCAGGAAGTCATCGGCGGGCATGACCCCTTTGATTCGACGTCGCTGACCGATCCGTTCAACGATCTTGTTGCTGCCGCCCGCGTCGGCAACGTGGCCGGCATGAAGATCGGCATCGTCAAGGAGCTTCACGGCGAGGGCTACCAGGCCGGCGTCGAGAACCGTTTCAATGAGTCCCTCCAGCTGCTCAAGGATGCAGGCGCTGAAATCGTCGAGGTTTCCTGCCCCAACCTGAAGTACGCCTTGGGCGCCTATTACCTGATCATGCCCTCCGAGGTGTCCAGCAACCTGGCCAAGTTCGACGGCGTCCGATTCGGTATGCGCGTCCTCCCCAAGGACGGACCCATGACCATCGAGCGCGTCATGGGTGCCACCCGTGCCGCTGGTTTCGGCGACGAAGTGAAGCGACGCATCATCCTCGGTACCTACGCGCTGAGCGCCGGCTACTACGACGCCTACTACGGCTCGGCCCAGAAGGTCCGTACGCTCATCCAGCGTGACTTCGATGCCGCTTTCGCCAAGGCCGATGTCCTGATCTCCCCGACGGCGCCCACCACGGCGTTCAAGCTGGGCGAGAAGCTGGATGATCCCTTGGCTATGTACCTGAACGACGTCGCCACCATCCCGGCCAACCTTGCCGGTATTCCGGGTCTGTCCTTGCCGGGTGGCCTGGCTGATGAAGACGGCCTGCCCGTTGGCATCCAGTTGCTGGCTCCTGCCCGCCAGGACGCCCGCCTGTACCGTGTGGGCGCAGTCCTCGAATCAATGCTTGAAGAGAAGTGGGGCGGTCCGATGCTTGCGCAGGCGCCTGCTCTCGGTGCAGTATCCAACACCGCCGGAGGTTCCAACTAATGTCCGTCGACGCAACCCTGAGCTTCGAAGAGGCCATGGAGAAGTACGATCCCGTTTTGGGGTTTGAGGTCCATGTGGAGCTCAACACCAAGACCAAGATGTTCTCCTCCGCGCCGAACGTTTTCGGTGACGAACCGAACACCAACGTCAACGAGGTTGACCTGGGCATGCCCGGCGTCTTGCCCGTGGTGAACAAAACGGCTGTGGAGTCCTCCATCAAGATCGGCCTTGCCTTGAACTGCAAGATTGCCGAGTCCTGCCGCTTCGCCCGGAAGAACTATTTCTATCCGGATACCCCCAAGAACTTCCAGACCTCGCAGTATGACGAGCCGATCGCCTACGACGGTTATCTGGACATTGAGCTTGAGGACGGCACCGTCTTCCGCGTGGAGATCGAGCGCGCCCACATGGAGGAAGACGCCGGCAAGCTCACGCACATGGGTGGCGCGGCCGGCCGTATCCAGGGTGCCGATTACTCGTTGGTGGACTACAACCGTTCGGGTGTTCCGTTGGTGGAAATCGTCACCAAGCCCATTGAGGGTGCCGGCAGCCGGGCGCCTGAACTGGCCAAGGCCTACGTCGCCGCTGTCCGTGAGATCGTGAAGAACCTTGGCGTTTCCGACGCCAAGATGGAGCGCGGAAACGTCCGTTGCGACGCCAACGTTTCTCTCCGCCCGCATGGTCGGGAACGCTTCGGTATTCGTTCGGAGACCAAGAACGTGAACTCGCTGCGGGCCGTCGAGCACGCCGTCCGCTACGAAATCCAGCGCCACGCTGCCGTCCTTGACTCCGGCGAGCCGGTCATCCAGGAGACGCGCCACTGGCACGAGGACACGCGTTCGACGACGTCGGGCCGGCCCAAGTCCGACGCTGACGATTACCGCTACTTCCCGGAGCCGGACCTGGTTCCGGTTGTCGCCTCCCGTGAGTGGGTGGAGGAACTCCGCGCCACCCTTCCCGAGCCGCCGGCCGAGCGTCGCAAGCGCCTGAAGGAAGCATGGGGGTACTCGGATCTGGAATTCCGTGACGTAGTGAACGCAGGTGTCATGGATTCCATTGAGGAAACCATTGCTGCCGGTGCCTCCGCCGATGTTGCCCGCAAGTGGTGGATGGGCGAAATCGTAGGCCGTGCCAAGGTGGCCGACGTCGATCCTTCCGAGCTCGGTGTCACCCCGCAGGTCATTGTCGAGCTGAACAAGCTCGTTGAAGACGGCAAGATCAACAACAAGATGGCCACGCAGGTCCTGGACGGCGTGCTCGCCGGCGAAGGAACTCCGGCGGAGATCGTCGAGAAGCGTGGCCTTGCGGTTGTCTCCGACGACGGGCCTCTCTTGGAAGCGATCGACGCAGCACTGGCAGCACAGCCGGATGTCGCCGAGAAGATCCGTGGCGGCAAGGTCCAGGCCATCGGTGCAATCGTTGGCGGCGTCATGAAGGCCACCCGTGGCCAGGCAGACGCTGGACGCGTCCGCGAACTCATCCTTGAGAAGTTGGGCGTCCAGGGCTAAGCGCCCGTTCTTCCCTTCAAAGTAGGCCGCAGTTTTTACTGCGGCCTACTTTGCTTTGGGCGCACAATGGATCCATGGCCACATTTTCACCCAGCTTCCGGAAGGTCCTTCTGGCCGGCGGAATCGCCGTTGCCTTGACCGGCGGCGGGGCCGCCGCCGTGTGGGCGGGCACCCAACCCAGCCCTTCGCCGTCGAGCGCTTCTGCCTCACCCGGTCCGTCCGCGTCCGCTAAAACCGACCCCACCGCAGGCCGCGGGCAGCCAATCCATGGCGAACACGTGGTGAAGCAGCAGGATGGGAGCTACCGCACCGTGGTGACCCAGGCCGGAACCATTGATGCCGTGAGCGCTTCGGAGGTGACTGTGAAGAGCGAGGACGGTTTCAGCCAGCGCTACGCGATCAACGCGGAGACGCGGATCGCCAAAGTCTCTGCAGGGACCTCGGAGCCGGGGAATGGCAGAGGCAGGCCGTCACTGACGTCGGCCACGGCGGCTGACCTCAAAGCCGGCGATGCCGTGCGCATCAGCGGCACCAAGGATGGCGGCTCAGTGACAGCCACCAGGATCGTCTCCGGCGATCTGCCGGTTGGCATTAAAGGCCATGGGCACCAGCGTGGGCATGGGCACAAGTAGGTCAAAGCCCCGCAGCTAGAGGGCCACCGTCCTGAAACCGAGGTTGCCGCTGGCTGAGTCCGGCGTGTTTGAGCTCCGCGCGGCGAGGCGGTAGCGGTTGCAATAGGAATCGTGGCAGAGGTATGAGCCGCCGCGCATTACCCGGCCCCGGCCGATGCTGGGCCCTTGCGGGTCCTGGACGGTTCCCTGTGCGTGGCAGGTCTTGTAGTACTTGGGCAGGAACCAGTCGCTGCACCATTCCCACACATTCCCGCTGGTTTGGTATAGCCCGTAGCCGTTGGGGTTGAACGCTTTGGCGGGCGCGGTGGTGAGGTAGCCGTCCTCCACTGTGTTGCGGGTCGGGAAGTCGCCCTGCCAGATGTTGCAGTTGTGTCCCTCTGTTGTTGCTGTGGTGGAGTGCAGATCGTTGCCCCAGGGATAGCGCTGCCCCGACAGCCCGCCGCGTGCGGCATATTCCCACTCGGCCTCCGTGGGAAGCCTGCGACCCGCCCATTGGCAGTAAGCCAAGGCGTCGTTGTGGGACACATGTGTAACGGGGTGGTCCGGGATGTCGGACCAGTGGGAGAGCTTGCCTCCAGGATGGGCCCAATCCGCTCCACGGACATTCAGCCACCAAGGAACGTTGTTGACCCGGTTCAAAACGTCCTGGCTGTTGGCCTCCACGGCAAGGTGGAACACTGCTGATGTTCCGTAGATCTCCGACTCCGTGCGGTGGCCGGTGGCATCGACGAAAGCGGCGAACTCTTCGTTGGTCACGGTGGTGGCGCTGATCCGGAACTGTGAGACCGACACCTCGTGCACGGGTGATTCGCCGTCGTCTTCGTAACCTTCGTTGAAGGGATCGCCCATGGAAAACGTTCCGGCAGGGATGTCGACATCGTTGGTTCCGTCGCCGCTTACGGCTGGGACAGCCGTCGACGCGGAAGGCTCGACGGCGGCGCCCGGGTCCCGGTGTCCGCCCGCCGGGCGCAGGGGCAGTGCCGGCCCGGGCGCGGGGTGTTCCCGGGCACCGGCGCCCGGGCTGCAGCAATCTGCCATGTCCACCTTCTGTCTGAAAATCCAACTGCTTGTACTTTAGCGGGGCCGGGTGGCCTGCCGGAGGCTCCTGCTCTGCCCTCGCCTCAATTACGCACCCGTCCCCGCCCGCGCCGTTGCCGCCCGCGCCACAGTGAGCCAACCCCAACCAAACTGATGAAAAGTGATTTTTGCGATCACTTTCAATCATGTTCTTGCAAAAAGAGATCCTTGTCACTTATGGTTTGTTAAACGGTTAACGAGCGTGGCTTGGATCACATTGCTGATACGGGCTCAACACTTGAGGAGACAGCATGAACTCGACGACGGAACAGGCCCCGGCACTGCCGGAGGCCCGCGGGGTCGCGACGCCGGCACGGGGGAGCGCCCCTGGATCTGCGAAGAAGCGGAAGAGGAACAAGCCCCCGCAGCAGAGTTTCCGGTCCCGTCTGCGGCGCGACAAGCAGATGCTGCTCATGATGGTCCCGGGTGTGGCGTTCCTGCTGCTCTTCTTCTACATCCCCATCCTGGGCAACGTCATCGCGTTCCAGGACTACCAGCCCTATCTGGGCATCGGTGACAGTCTGTGGGTCGGCTGGCAGAACTTCGTGGACCTGTTCGGAAACCCGGACTTCATTCACGCCTTCTGGAACACCTTGTACCTGGCCGGCTGGCAGCTGGTGTTCCTGTTTCCGGTTCCCTTGGTACTGGCGCTGATCGTGGACTCGTTGGTCAGCACCCGGGTCCGGCGGATTTTCCAGAGCATCGCTTACCTCCCGCACTTCCTGTCCTGGGTTCTGGTCATCGCGTTCTTCCAGCAGATGCTCGGCGGCGCAGGCTTCGTCAACAACCTGCTGAGGGAATGGGGAATGGACCCCATTCCGTTCATGACCAATCCGGAAACTTTCCCGGTAATGGTGGTTGTCCAAATGATCTGGAAGGACGCCGGGTGGGCAATGATCATCTTCCTGGCAGCCCTTGCCAGCATCGATGCGTCCCTTTATGAGGCTGCTGCTGCCGACGGCGCCGGTCGATGGCGCCGGATGTGGCACATCACCCTTCCGGGTTTGAGGCCCGTGATCGTACTTTTGCTGATCCTGCGCATCGGCGACATCCTCTCGGTCGGCTTTGAACAGTTCATCCTCCAGCGCGACGCTGTCGGTGCTGGAGCCGCGGAAGTGCTGGACACCTTCACTTACTACACCGGCGTGGTGGGCGGCGGCTGGAGCTCAGGGGCCGCAGCCGGCCTGGCCAAGGGAGTGGTCAGTGCTCTCTTGATCTACGGCGCCAACAAACTTGCCCACCGCTTCGGCGAAGACGGCATCTTCGCAAAACAAGTGCGCTGAAAGCCACGCTGACCCTCGCGCCTGCCGCACAAGGAGAAACCCATGGCAACAACACTTTTCACCAGGAAACCCCGGGAACTTACCTACAACCCCAAGCGCCCGGTCTGGAAGGAAAAGCCTTCCGCCCTTTACCAAACGATCAAAGCAGTAGTGCTGGTCGTCTTCAGCTTGTCCATCCTCACGCCCATCCTGCTGGTGGTCTCGACGTCCCTCGCTGACACAGAGCAGTTGGTGAAGGCAGGCGGCTTTGTCCTCTGGCCCGAACGCCCCACGTTGGAGGCCTACGCCACCATCTTCAAAGGCCCCATGGTGCTGCAATCACTAGGCGTAAGCATGCTGGTCACAGCAGTAGGGACCATCCTGGCGCTCTTCGTGACCATCACCATGGCCTACGCCACCAGCCGTACCGTCCTCTTTGGCCGCCCGGTGATTCTCGCCGTCCTGTTCACCCTCCTGTTTGCTCCGGGCCTGATCCCGTCGTTCCTGATGATCCGGCAACTGGGCCTGTTGGACTCGCTGTGGTCCTTGATCCTGCCGGGCATCTTTGGAGCCTTCAACTTTGTGGTGATGCGGTCATTCTTCATGAACATCCCCGGTGAACTGATCGAAAGTGCCAGGATCGACGGCGCCAACGACTGGCAAATCCTTTGGCGCATCGTGATGCCACTGTCCAAAGCCGTGATCGCCGTGGTCGGGCTGTTCTACGCGGTCGGTTTCTGGAACTCGTTCTTCAACGCGCTCCTCTACATCAACGATCACAGCAAGTGGCCCATCCAGTTGCTGCTCCGCAATTTCGTGGTCCAAGGCAGCGGGGCGGCTGACCAGTTGGGAATCACCACTACGCCGCCGCCGCAGTCCATCCAGATGGCCGTGGTCGTGGTGGCCCTGGTCCCCATCCTGATGGTCTACCCCTTCCTGCAGAAGCACTTCGCCAAGGGCGTCATCACCGGCGCCGTCAAGGGCTGACAGCCTCCCGAACTCCAGAAATACCCAAGCACTCAAACCTCAGAGAAAAGCAAGTAACCAGAAAGGGTTATGCCATGACGAGCACTACCTCCCAGGCTGGATTCAGCCGACGCGGTTTCCTTGGCCTCGCAGGCCTGGCCGTGACCGCTGCAGGCCTGTCCGCCTGCGGTGGCGGCGGAGCATCGGGCAGTGGAGGCGCCGCTGCCTCCGCTTCGGTCAAGTTGCCCACCTACAGGGAATTCACCGGCGTTACCCCGGATATTGCGGGCAACGCCAAGGGCCTCCAAGCCGGCTACTTCAAGCTGCCCAACGCCGTGCAGTCAGTGAAGACACCGCCGCTCAAGGGCAAAGTGACCGGCCTGACCGAAACGTTCGACACCATGAGCCCCGGCATGAAGGACAATCCCTTCTGGCAGCGGCTCAACACCAAGCTCGGTGGTGACCTGGAGCTTCAGATCGCCGAAGACATCGGAGACGGCTACCCGGCAAAGTTCGCCACCGTCCTGGCCAGCAACGATCTGCCGGACATGATGTGGGTTCCGCCGAACCAGGGTATCCCCAACGTCGGGCCCATGCTGGAAGCCAAGTTCCAGGACCTGACGCCGTACCTCTCCGGTGACGCCGTCCTTGAGTACCCCAACCTGGCTGCACTGAAGCCCGATTCCTGGAAGACCGCCGTCGTGAACGGCAAGATCTGGGGAGCTCCCATCCCGAGCACCCCGTTCGGCCAGGTGTACCTTGGCAACCACGACATGTGGGCGAAGGTGGGCGGCTTTGAAGCGGCAAGCGCCGATGAGTTCCTGGACAAAGCCAAGGAGCTGACCCGTCCCGGTGACCAGCAGTATGCGTTGGAACCGGCCTACATCAATGCCCTTCACATGGTCACCGAATGGTTCGGGGCCCCCAACAGCTGGGCTGTGAACAAGGACCGTACCCTTACCCACCTCTACGAGACAGACGAGTACCTGGCCGGTGTGGAGTTCACCGCCAAAATGTTCGCAGCAGGCGTGTTCTACCCGGACTCCAAGGCAACGGACATCCGCTCACGTGTCGCCAACGGCAGCGTGGCAGCCCAGGTAGTGGTTGGCCCGCACGATATCCGGAGCTACCGCGCGCTGAACAAGACCGCCCGGTTCGATGTCCTCATTCCGTTCAGTGCCGACGGCAAGGTCAAGCCGGTTTACGACATGGGTTACGGCACGGTGGGCTTCACGCCGTTCAAGAAGGCCGAGGAAGGGAAGATCCGTGAACTGCTCTCCCTCATCAACTACCTGTCCGCCCCGTTCGGCACGGTGGAGTACATGCAGAAGAACTTCGGCGAGCTGGGTGAGGACTACACCATCGACGGTTCGGGCAACCCGGCACGCACCGAGACCGGAACCACCAACGCGCCGGGCCTGGTCTCGGCGTTGAACATCATGTCCAGCCCGGAGAACGTCATCTTCAACCCGGGCTTCGACGACGACACCCGGTACGTCAGCCAGCAGGAAGAAAAACTGCTTGAGTTTGCATGGCGCAACCCCACCAACGGTTCCTACTCGGACACCAACGCCAAGGTAGGCGCCAAAATCACGAAGCAACTGCGGGACAAGGTAGTGGACATCATTACTGGCCGCGCCAAGGTGGACGAGCTAAAGGACGCTGTGAAGCGTTGGAAGAGTGAAGGCGGCGACAAGATGCGCGAGGAATACCAGGCCGCGTTGGACCCGAATGTGCCGGTATTCAGGAGCTAGCCTCAAACAAACAACCAGCCAGTGCCGGAAACCACTGGCGGACAACGAACACAGCAGGGGGAACCATGGCAAAAGCAAGCACCACCGGAGTCCGGCCCACCATTCGCATGGTGGCCGAACTGGCAGGCGTGTCCACCGCCACGGTCTCCTACGTGTTGTCCGGTCGCCGAGGTGATGGCGGCCCCGGTGTTTCGGACCCGACGGCGGAGAAGGTCAAGGCGGCCGCGGAGCGGCTTGGCTACCGCCCCAACCAGGCAGCCCGGGCCATCCGGACGGGCCGCACCAACACCGTGATCCTTTCTCTGACCATGCTCTCCGATCCGTGGTCGTTGTCGGTGATCGAGGCCGTTCAAAAGGCGGCCGCCCCGTTGGGAATCACCCCGATGATCCTTGGGGACGCCGACTGGGTCAAGGTCCTTGGCACGCACAATGCCGACGCTGTGTTCGTCGACGCCGTCCGTCCTGATCAGAGGGAGGCCTTGCGAAAACTGGCAGGGCACGGAACCACGCTGGTGGTCTTTGACGAGAACGTGAATGCGGAAGGCTTCGACGTCATCCGATCCATCGCCGGACCCGGCTGCCGCATGGCCGTGGAGCACCTGCTCCACGGCCATCGCAGGGTCGCCTGCCTGACTCCTGCTACGGCGGCCGGCACATCCGGTGGCACCAGGTACCGCGCGTACGCAGAGGCACTGGAGCACGCGGGGATTCCGCAACGCGAGGAATACGTGGGGTTGTTCGATGGCACCAGCGCCGGGGCCTATGCGGCAGCAACCCGCGTGCTCAGCCTGCCGGACAGGCCCACAGCCATCTACGCCACCACGGATTATGCCGCAGTCAGCGCCATCAACGCCGCCCAGAGATTGGGCCTGGCGGTAGGCGCCGACGTAGACATCATCGGCGTGGGCAACACCGTGGAGGGCGAAAGGATGTCGCCCTCCCTCAGCACAGTTGGTCCAGTGGATTTCTTCGACAAACTTGCCCGGCTGCTCCTGCGCCGTGCGACAGGACCGGCCGATGCCGGCACCGCAGAGGAGCCCGGTGTCCTGGACTTCCCCTGGCACTTGTTCGTGCGTGAATCGGCGCCGCACCGCAGCGCCGCAACCAGACTTTACTAAGCAACAGAAGAAGGAAACTGCACACCATGGAAAAGGATTTGAAGGTCGGCATCGTTGGTTTCGGCCTGCGATCGGGGCTGTGGAAGCATGCCCACAAGCCAGGCCAGGGCTCTGAGGTCACCATCGTTTGCGACCTCAGTGAACGCGGCCGGGCAGACGCTGCAGAACGGATTCCCACCGCCCGCGTCACGGGGGATCTCGAGGAACTCATGGCCAGTGGGATCGACGCTGTCCTGGTCCTGACCCCGGACAACCAGCACGCCGCCGTCGCAGTCCGTACGCTCAAGGCGGGAATCCCAACCTTCTGCGAGAAGCCCCTGGACATCACCATCGAGGCTGCGGACTTGATCCTCAAGACCGCCTATGAGACCGGCACCCGTCTTTACGTCGGCCACAACATGCGGCACATGCCGGTTGTAGTACAGATGCGCCAACTCATCGAGGAAGGCAGGATCGGCGAGGTCAAAGCGGTCTGGTGCCGCCACTTCGTGGGCCACGGTGGCGACTACTACTTCAAGGACTGGCACGCTCAACGGGCAAACGTCACCTCGCTCCTGCTCCAAAAGGGTGCCCATGACATCGACGTGATCCATTGGCTGGCGGGGGGATACACCAAGCGGGTTTCCGCCGTCGGAGATCTGGCCGTATACGGCGATGTAGCCAACCGGAGCGACAACGCCGGCAAGCGCATGGGGGACTGGTTCTCCATGGACAACTGGCCGCCCACCGAGCAGAAGGACCTGGCGGAGGTGATCGACGTCGAGGACATTTCCATGATGAACATGGTCCTGGACAACGGTGTGCTGGCTTCATACCAGCAATGCCATTTCACCCCGGACTACTGGCGCAACTACACCGTCATTGGTACCAAGGGGCGCATTGAGAACCTTGGCGACGGGCCGGGGGAGACCATCAATGTATGGACCAGCCGGTCCTCCGGCTATGCCGTACCGGACGAGGTCATCACCATCGAGGATGGCGAAGGCGGCCACGGCGGTGCGGACCCGCGCCTGATCGGGGAGTTCCTGCAGTTCGCTTCCGAAGGCGGCCGGACCCAAACAAGCCCCATTGCGGCGCGGCAGGCAGTGGTGGCCGGCATCCTGGCGGCGGAATCACTGCGTGGTGACGGCTCTGCCCGGGAGGTGCCGGAGCTGCCTGCGGAGCTGGTGGCGTATTTCGACGCCGGACAGCCCGCCTTGGTCCGCGACTGACCCGGGCTGCCCGGTCCGCGATGGTCAGCCCTGGTCAGTGCCGGCCGGACAGTTCCACAAGCTCGGTCATGACGGTTTGAAGTGACTCGCAAACCGTCATGACCGATGTCCGCTTGAGCGTTTCGGGGCGGGCCAGGATGTCGATCTTGCGCACCGAATTCACTCCTGACAATGGACGCAGCACCACCCCGGCATCGAGCACCCGTCGCGCGGTGAACCGGGGCAACAGTCCGATCGCCCCGCCCGCAGACACCAGCGCCGCCACCGTGGAATAGTCGTTGATCCGGTGCAGCACCTCGGCGGGCCTGCCACTAACGGCAACGACGGCGGCAAGGACGTCCGCGGGGGAGTAGCCGTCACGGCTGGTCACCCAGGATTCACCCACGACGTCGGATGGTTTCAGTTCCGCACGGTCCGCCAGGGGGTGATCCGCGGGGAGGGCGATGTCCAGGGGCTCGTCGGCGAGGGGAATCACGGCCACCTTGTCTTCGGGCCACTGGGGGCTGTTGTCCATCCGGTGCGCCAAAACCAAGTCATAGCGGGCCGCCAACCCCGGGAAATCCTCCTGGGCAACATCCTCATCGGAGAGGCGCAGGCGCGGTGACATCCCGCCGTCGGACGCTGTTCCGGATGCCAGCAACGCCGCCAACGGGGCGAACAACGCCTGCCCGGCGCTATGGAAGGCGCTCACGCTCACCGGGGCGTCCGGAGCATCGTGGTAGGCCCCAATGGCGGCCCGCGCATCTGCCATGGCATTGACGACGGCGGCACCCGCCTCTGCGAGGACGCGGCCTGCGTCGGTGAGCACCAGAGCCCGGCCCTCTTTGCGCGTCAGTGGCACGTCCACTGACTTTTGCAGCAAAGCGAGTTGTTGGGAAACAGCGGACGGGGTCACCATCAGGGTTTCTGCCACGGCCTTCACGCTGCCAAGGTCGCCAAGCTCCCGGAGCATCTGCAACTGGTGAATTTCCATTAGCAAATCCTAAATCGTTGATTGAGAAGAATCTAGTTGTGCTAAATCGTTGGCGGCGCTCTAATGGACTCAGCAGCAGCGAAGCAGCCCCAGCAGTGAGGAATCCCATGAAGGCTCTCTACAAATCCGGACCCCACGCAGGGTTCGAACTCGTCGAACGTCCCGAGCCCGAAGCGGGCCCCAGTGACGTCAAGATCCGTGTGATGACCACCGGCATCTGCGGCACCGACCTCCACATTCAAAGCTGGGACGCATGGGCGCAGGGCATCATCGAAACCCCGCTCATTGCCGGACATGAGTTCTACGGCGAAGTGGTGGAAATCGGCGAGGATGTCCGCGACGTCAAAGTAGGGGACAGGGTCTCCGGCGAGGGCCATGTGGTCTGCGGAATCTGCCGCAACTGCCGCGCCGGACGCCGCCAGATGTGCATCCACACCGTGTCCGTCGGTGTGCAGCGCGATGGTGCTTTCGCTGAATACGTCGTCATCCCGGAAACCAACGTCTGGGTTCACCACGATGAATCCGTCACCCCGGAACTCGGAGCGATTTTCGACCCCTTCGGCAACGCCGTCCACACGGCACTGAGCTTCCCGCTGGTTGGCGAAGATGTGCTCATTACAGGTGCCGGACCCATCGGGCTGATGGCCATCGCCGTCGCCCGTCATGCCGGTGCACGTAAGATCGCCATCACTGACATCTCAGCCCCGCGGCTGGAACTGGCGCGGCAAATGGGTGTAGACCTCGCCGTCGACGTCTCCAAGATGCGCGTCCGCGAAGCCCAGCAGGAACTGGGCATGCGCGAAGGATTCGACATCGGCCTGGAAATGTCGGGACACCCCACGGCGCTGCCTGAGATGATCGACAACATGAACCACGGCGGACGCATCGCCATGCTCGGGCTCCCCAGCCAGTCCATTGATATTGACTGGGCCAAGGTAGTCACGCACATGCTCACCCTCAAGGGCATCTACGGCCGGGAGATGTTCGAGACCTGGTACGCCATGAGCGCCATGCTGTCCTCCAACCCCGCGCTGCATCGAAACATCTCCGCGGTGGTCACCGACAAACTGTCGGCAAAGGACTGGGAGAAGGGCTTCGAGATCGCCCGCAACGGTACCGGCGGCAAAGTGGTCCTCGACTGGACCGAACTCTAATCCCATACGGCACCCCGACGCATCCTTGCCCCGGACACCCCCAACTTTAGGAGTACCCATGTATTCAGCCATCAAAGACCAGCTGCAAGGCGAACTTGAGGAGATCCGCGGCGCCGGACTCTTCAAGACCGAACGCCACATCGATTCCCCTCAGGCCAGCCACATCGCTGCCGGGCAGCTCGGCCAGCCGGCCAACAAGGTCCTCAATTTCTGCGCCAACAACTACCTCGGCCTGGCAGACCACCCGGAGATCATTGCCGCCGCCAAGACAGCCATGGACGAGCGCGGCTTCGGGATGGCATCGGTGCGTTTCATCTGTGGAACCCAGGACCTGCACTTGGAACTCGAGGGCCGCGTCTCGAAGTTCCTTGGTACTGAGGACACCATCCTCTTCTCCAGCTGCTTTGACGCCAACGGTGGCGTTTTCGAGTCCTTGTTCGGCCCGGACGATGCCATCATCTCCGACTCCCTGAACCACGCCTCCATCATTGACGGCATCCGCCTGAGCAAGGCCAAGCGCTTCCGCTACGCCAACCAGGACATGGCCGATCTCGAAGCCAAGCTTCTGGAGGCTTCGGGGTCGCGTCGCAAGATCATCGTCACGGACGGTGTGTTCTCCATGGATGGCTTCCTTGCACCACTTGAAGCAATCTGCGACCTCGCCGAGAAGCACGATGCACTGGTCATGGTGGACGACTCCCACGCCGTCGGCTTCATGGGCCCCACCGGCGCCGGCACCCCCGAACACGCCGGTGTCTCCGAGCGTGTGGATATCTACACCGGCACCTTCGGCAAGGCACTTGGCGGCGCCTCGGGTGGCTACGTTTCCGGCCGCGGCGAGATCGTTGCGATGCTCCGCCAGAAGGCCCGCCCGTACCTGTTCTCCAACTCCCTGGCCCCGGCAATCGTCGCGGCCACCATCAAGGCCATTGAACTGGTACAGGAGTCCGGTGAACTCCGCACCCGACTTTTTGAGAACGCAGCTTTGTTCCGCCGCCGCATGAGCGAGGAAGGCTTCGAGCTCCTCGACGGCGAGCACGCCATCATCCCCGTCATGTTTGGCGACGCCGTGATGGCCGCCAGGATCGCGGACGAAATGCTCAACAACGGCGTCTTCGTGACGGCCTTCAGCTTCCCCGTGGTGCCCAGGGGTGCGGCCCGGATCCGTGTGCAGCTCTCTGCCGCCCACAGCGCGGACGACGTCGAAGCCTGCGTCCAGGCGTTCGTCAAGAGTCGCGCCGCAGTCGCCTAAGCCCTCACTCACATCCCCCGGGGGTTTGGGTGGATCCTCTCTCACGTCCCCCGGGGGTTGGGTGGATCCTCTCTCATGTCCCCCGGGGGTTTGGGGTGATCCTCTCTCATGTCCCCCTGGGGTTTGGGGTGTTCCTCTCTCACGTCCCCCTGGGGTTTGGGGTGATCCTCTCTCACATCCCCCGGGTTTTGGGGTGATCCTCGCTCACTTTCTTCAAGAAAGTAAGCGAGCGTCGGCTCCCGTCCTAAAGGTGCCGGACGAATCTTTCCGGGGCGTCCAGAAATGACCGCCAATTGGTGACCAGGTCCAGATCCGACCATTGTCTGGACCGAAGACCCCAGTGCCCGACTTCAAGTATTTGGGCACCCGGAAGTGCGGCAAGCAAAGGCGAATGCGTAGACATGATGACCTGGGACTTGCCATCAACCAGCAACTCCTTGAGAACTGAGAGCAGGCTGAGGCAGCCATTGAACGACAACGCTGATTCCGGCTCATCCAATACCCATAATCCGGGCCCACGGAACCGGTCAACAGCGAGCTCGAGGAACGATTCGCCGTGGGACATGTCGTGGAAGGGCAAGTCGCCGTACGTGCTGGGGTTCTGCTCGAGATAGGTGAAAAAACCGTGCATGGTTTCAGCCCGGAGGAAGTAACCACGCTTGCTGCTTCCGGCGTTTCGGATGAGTTGCAGGTGGCTGCCCAGTTCGGATTCGGTGGACCTTGTAGTGTGTCGGGCCCCCGTTGAGCCGCCCTCCGGAGACAGACCGTAGGCCATGGCGATGGCCTCGACAACTGTCGACTTACCAGAACCGTTTTCGCCCACCAGGATTGTTGCAGGCGTCAGATCCAGACCTTGGTCCAGAAGCTGTGCCACCGGAGGAAGGCTGGCCGGCCACTGGCGGCGGTCCAGTGCTTTGGCGGGATCTTCCGCTACTCGCCGGATGGGATGGTTGCGGTGCATGCCGTCATTGTTGCAGTACTGGCCGACGTTGAAGCCCAGGGACCCGGCGCGCATTGAAGGGTGTGGGATGTGGGAGAAGGTTTCCCTGGAGGGTGTGGGATGTGAGAGAAGGTTTCCCCTGACGGGTGTGGGATGTGGGAGAAGGTTTCCCTTGATGCGGGTGGGATGTGGGAGAAGGTTTCCCTGGAGGGTGTGGGACGTGAGAGATGGTTTCCCCTGGAGGGCTTGGGATGTGAGAGAGCATCGGGTCTGACAGGATGGTCCCATGGCTTCGAATTATGACGTGGTAATCGTTGGCGGCGGGATCGGCGGACTGTCCTTGGCGGCGGCCCTCGCGGGCAAGTGCACTGTGGCGCTTGTCGAAGCGGAGCAATCCCTTGCTTTCCACACTTCCTCGCGTTCAGCCCGGCAGTTGATCCCCAGCTACGGCCCGGCGGTGGTGCAGGAACTGACCATCCGAACCTTGGAGATGCTGGCAGCCCGGGATGCCGTAGCGGCAGAACCCATCCTCACCCCGCGTGGCTTCATGCTGGTGGGCGATGAAGAATCGGTACGGGCCGAGGCCAGCGGGAACATGCACGCTATTACCCACGACGAAGCCATGCGTCTTTGCCCGGCCCTGGACCCCGGGTCTTTCACATCGGCCGGGCTGGATAATGGCTCCTTCGGCTGCAACGCCCCGCTCTTGCTGGACGAGCACCGCCGGACGGCAGAAGCTGCCGGCGTGGACATCATCACCGGAGCCAGGGTCCACTCCGCCCAGCGGTTGGGGAGCGGCTGGCAGGTGGGCGCCGGCACCGAAGGCTTCCAGTCCGGCGTCGTGGTTAATGCCGCAGGTGCCTGGGCGGACGAGCTTGCCGTTATCAGCGGCGTGGAGAAGTTGGGCCTGCAGCCATACCGTCGGACTGCCGCGATTGTGAATGTCGAGAACCCCCTGACGCCCCAAACGCCCATGGTGTGCGCAGCAGATGACTCGTTCTACTTCCGCGCCGAAGGCAACCAAGTGCTGATCTCGCCCTCGGAAAGCGTGCCCAGCGGCGCAGAAGATGCCAAGCCATACGCTGGTGATGTGGAGGCCTTGATCAGCAACCTCAACACCGTGACGACGCTGGGGATCCGCTCAGTGGACCGCGCGTGGACGGGCCTGCGCACCGAAGCTGCAGACGGAGTTCCGGCGGTGGGATTCGACGCCGAAGCGCCCGGCTTCTTCTGGCTGGCCGGACAGGGCGGCTACGGTTTCCAAACGTCCTCGGCCATTGCGGAACTGGCCGCTGCCCTGATCCTCGGCGAGGTCGGGGCAGACAGTCCGGAATCCCGGACAGCGGAGCAGCTCGCAGCCACACGCTGGTCCATCCGGCGCTGAACAATAGGGTCATGAGCGGAAACAGGAACGGGAACAGCGGCAGCACAGTCATCACCAACATCGGCGAACTGATGACCCAGGACCTTGAGCACCGGGTCCTGAAGGACGCCGCAATCGTGTTCGAAGGCGAGCGCATCTCCTGGATCGGTTCGGCCAAAGACGCTCCGGCCGCTGACGAAATGATCGACGCCGAGGGCCGCGCCGTCCTGCCCGGCTGGGTGGATTCGCATTCCCATCTGGTCTTCGCGGGGGACCGCACGGCTGAGTTCGAGGCCCGCATGGCGGGCCAGAGCTACAGCGCAGGCGGGATCGCTGTCACCACGGGTGCCACGCGCAGGGTCAGCGACGACGAGCTTGCCCGCCTGGTCCGGGGCCGCGTGGTCGAGGCAGTCTCGCAAGGAACCACCTACTTGGAGAGCAAGACCGGGTACGGGCTTGACGTTGACAACGAGGCCCGCAGCGCCCGCATCGCCGCAGCGGAAGTTGATGAGGTCACTTACCTCGGGGCGCACCTTGTCCCGAAAGGTTCAGATCCCGAGGAATACACGGACCTGGTGTGCGGTCCGATGCTGGACGCCGTCCTGCCGTATGTCCGCTGGGCAGATGTGTTTTGCGAACGGGGGGCGTTCACTGAGGACCAGTCCCGGCGTGTCCTGACGGCAGCGAAAAAGGCCGGACTGGGCTTGAGGGTCCACGGCAACCAACTCGGCGAGGGCCCCGGTGTTGCCTTGGCCGTGGAGTTCGCCGCTGCCAGCGTGGACCATGTCAACTACCTCTCGGACAAGGACATTGCTGCGCTCGCGGGAACGTGGGCCGGCTGGGATCCGGCCACGGGTCAGGGAAGCAGGGGCACTGTGGCAACGTGCCTTCCTGCCTGCGATCTTTCCACCCGGCAGCCGCTTGCCCCAGGCCGTGAATTGCTCGACGCCGGCGTGCAGCTCGCCCTTGCGGCGAACTGCAATCCCGGTACCTCGTATACGAGTTCCATGGCCTTCTGTGTCACCACTGCCGTGCTTCAAATGCACCTCAGCGTCCACGAAGCCGTCCGGGCGGCGACGTACGGTGGCGCCTTGGCGTTGGGGCGGGAGTCGGGGAACGACGTCGACGGCGAACGGGCGGTGGGTTCGCTCGCCGTCGGGCATCGCGCGGACTTGCACCTGCTGAAGGCGCCGTCGGCCACGCACCTGGCCTACCGCCCGGGGATCCCGCTGACGCATTCGGTGTGGCGCGCGGGCGTCCGGGCTGTCTGATTAAAGCAACTTAAACAACGCGGGGTCACTTATGGCCCCTTCCGCAGTTCCGGAAGGGCCACAAGTGACCCCGCGTTGCTCTTTAGGCGCAGCTGAACTTTGCGTCTGCCCAGTCGCCCCAGTCGTCGCCGGCGTCGTCTCCGTTCTTGTCGGCGATCAATTCCACGTTCCTTACGCCGCTGATGTCCACGGCGAGCGGAAGCGCGGCTGAATCGGCGCTGAGGACGGGAGTCCGCATCAGTTCCCGCCCGTCGCCCTTGACGATAAACACCACAGAACCGTGCAGGCCCTTGTTCAGCTTCGCGTCATCCACGCCCACCACCGCGCTGAATGCGGTGCATTTGGCTTCGGTGGCGATGCTGATTTTCGAGTCGGCGTGGACTCCGATGCCCTTCGGGTACACGACGCCGTCAAGCCGTAAGGCGGGCCCGTCGCCGGCGTTCTGCTCACCGTTGGCGCGGTCCCGTTCCGCAGGTCCCCACCCATTGGTGCTGCCGATCCAGGGGAGGTCGGAGGCGAACACTGTCCCCGTCAGGACAGGTGCCGGCGGTTGCTGGGACGTGGTGGAACAGGTGAATTTGGCGTCGGCCCAGTCCGCGTGGTCGTTGCCGTTGGAGTCCCCGGCATCGTCGGCCACCAGTTCCACATACTGTGCTCCGGTGACATCCACAGTGAGTGGGAGAGGAGCGCTCGCAGCGCCGAGGACCGGCGTGGTCACCTTGGTGGTTCCGTCTGCCACTACCGAGAACTTCACGCTTCCGCGCGTCGGCTGGGCATCGTCGATGCCCACAGTGGCGGTGAAGGCGGTGCAGTATCCGCCGAGGTAGTAGCGGACGTTGCCGTTGGCGTGGGCTCCCAGGCCTTTGGCGTAGACCGTGCCGTTCAGTGTGAGGGGAGTACCGTCACCGGCCCCGGTTCCGCCGTTGGACTGGTCTTTCTCCACAGGACCCCAGCCGTTGGCAGCACTGACCCACGGGTGGTCGCTGGCGAACACGGTGGTCTGGGGTGGCTTGGGCAGGGTCCGGACGGTGCTGGTGGTGGTGATGGTCCGGCTGCCCGCCTGCCCGGACGTAGTGCTGTATGTGGCTGTCGCCTTGATGGGGTAGTCGCCATCCGCTGAAACCGGTGCGGTGAGTTTCCAGGTGGTGGTGAGGGTTCCTCCGGCGGGCAGGGTGTCCGCGGAAGAAGGTGTGGAGGGCGTTGCCGTCCACCCTGCCGGAAGTGCCAGGGTGATGGCCAGGTCCTTGATGGCTGCCGGCTCGTCCGAGACAAAGGTGGTCACGAAGTCCTGCGCCTTTCCTTGCTGGACCACGTCCCCTTTAAGGGAGGCCGAGAGCTGCGCACACGCCGGGACGGATTCCGAGGCTCCGAGGTCTTCGACCAGGAAGTTGTCCAGGGTGAAGTCCGAACCGTTTGAGCTGCCAGTGCGTTGCAGGCCCACAAAGTAGTCGCCGCAGAAACCGGTGTCCAGTGTCTGCTCGAACCGTGTGGTGGAGGTCTTGGCATCGAGGGCATGGCTTCCGGTCACGGCGGGACCGGCCTGGGAGTCGTAGCCGGAAACCCAGGCGTACTGCCCGGCCTTGGAGTTCTGGTAGTCGAAGGAGACCTTGTATTTGTGGCCGGCTTGGAACGGCATTGTTGCCTCCGTGGTGCGGTACACCATGCCGGGTCCGCCGTTGGGAGCCTGGTTTTCATCGTGTGCAATCAGGGACCAGGTACCGTCCAGGACTTCATCGATCACGTTGGTGTCCCAGCCCTTTTGGGTGAAGGGTTCGTGGCGTTCGGTGATGTGGGTGCGCGGGTCGGTGGAGCCGCCGGCGTCGCCCTTGACGAAGGGTCCCCAGCCTTGGTCCACGTTTTCGAAGTTTTCGCTGAGCAAGCCCGTAGTGGGTACCCGGCTGGTTTTCACCGCCCGGAAGTCATCAACGCGAACTGTTGCGTCGCCGTCGGCCGCTGTCACGGTGACCCTGGCTTTGGTGTTGTTGTGCGGGACGTCCACCAGCACGCGGACGCGCTGGAAGGAGGTGCCGTGTTTTTCGTCGCCGGCCACGTAGTTTTCGGCGTTGGAGGAGTCGATGGTGGCGCTTTCGGTTTTGCCGTTGATGTCCACGGACAGCGTGGTGGGCCGGGTTTTGCCGGGCTGGATTTCCACCCAGGCGCTCACGGACTGGGTTCCGGCGTCGAGCTTGACCTCCTGGCTGATTGACGACGCCGCTGCCCCCATCTCCGCGTAGCGGCGGCCTTTGTCGTCGCGGACCTGGGTGACGGTGCCGGCCGGGTTCCACGCGGAGAGATCGGCGCCGTTGAAGCCGGGATCGTTGAACGCGGTCCCTTCGCCGAAGCCGGCAGTACCGGGCAGCCCCGGCTTGCTGTTCCCGGGGGCAAGGACGTAGGGCTGCCTGGCATCAGCGGTGACACTGACTTGTCCGTTGACTACGGGGACGTCGGCAACCTTGACGCGGCCGTTGTCCGTCAGTTTGAACAGCTCAAGGGTGTTGGCCTTGGCGAACTCCTTGGTGAGCGTCCACGTGCTGGTACCACCGGCGGGGTTGTAGTGGTAGAGCTTGTCGGCCTTGCCGTTTTCCTTCGAAGACCACGGCAGCAAGTAGGTTCCGCCGCGCAAAACCGAGGTGTCCGCAACCGTGATGTTGCGTTCGGCTGCTGTGTTTCCGGTGACCGACACGCCATCGGCGAGGTCGATCCTGTCAGCTGTCCACTTGGTGATGGGGTGGTGCTGCAGGAACTTTGCGGGCAGGTTGGCTGTCCAGACATTTTCGCTGAATGCGTTGAAGTCGTTCTGTCCGGTCCACCCTTCAAATTCCACAATGTGGCTCACGCCCAGCTTGGGGTCCGGGTTCCAGACGTCGGACTGGGTGTTGTTGATGAAGCGCAGTATTTGTGAGTTGACGCCCTTGTTGGTGGAGCCGCCGTACTTCTCATCATTGGCCCAGTGCGACCAGGTGTTGTTCCGCGAGAGGTGGTCCGCCCATTCCGAGCCCACCCGGAAGCCGTTCTTCACCAGTTCCTGTTGGAGGCGTTCGGCCAGCCAGCCGAACTCGTAGTAGACGTCCACGTACACGAAATCCAGGTTCTTGTCCGTGGCTTCCCGCAGTTCCTTGATGCGTTGGGCAAGCTTTCCGGAGGTGATGTCTGCACGCTGGTTCATGTAGTAGGACTGGTCCAGCCAGTTCCACCCCAGGCCTTTGTCCGCCCGCAGCAGGTCCTCGCTGAAGGACTTGGCTTCGGGATAGATTTCAGTGGCGTTGATGTGGACTCCGAAGCTGGCGTTCCAGTCTTTGCCCTCCTTGACCAGGGTATTAAGGTCTTCCAGACCGCCCGCGCGTGTATTGAAGTTATTGCCGTAATCGGTATTGGCCGAGTCGTGTCCTTCACTGGTGTAGCCCTTGAGCATGGCCACCTGCCCGAGTCCGTCCGTGGCCAGGGCGATGCGCTTGACGTCATCGAGGGTGCGCAGGAAGGGGTGGGTTGCCTGGGAGGCAAAGTTGAAGGGAATATGGGTGATCACGTTGTCCGGGGTCTGCTCGCCTTTGTTTGCGCTGACCTGGATGGACCTCATGGCGATGGCGGCATCCTGCCAATCCACTCCGCCGTCGGCGTTGGCGTCGGTGGTGATGGCTACACGCGTCCACGGAAGTTCCTCGGTGGCCTGGGACCCTTCTGCCCGGTACAGCCATTGGCCACTGGCGACACCCATGGAAACTCCGCCGGCACCATCACTTACTGCCTGGCGCCAGAAGCGGCCGCGATCCTTGGCGCCCGGACCCGAGGACGTGTCGTAGAGGGCATTCGATTCGACGGCGGCGCCCAGGGACGCTGTGTTGGCCAGGGCGTAGGCCGAGCTCTTGGCGGTGGCGTCCAGGGCAGTGGCGGCGGTAATGGGTGTGAACTCGTCACCGCTAACGCTGCGGTCCACGGACAGGTTGGCCGTTGACACTTGGGCTCCGGGCTGGGCGGATCCGACCGTCACCAGGTTCAGCCGGGGGAGTTGCAGGGTCTTGACCTGATGATCAGCGGAGTCCTTGATCTCGGTGACATTGAAGGAGACCACGTTCTTCTTCACCGAGAGACGGGCGTTGATGACGGTGTTGCCAAATTCCGGAACGGTCATCACGTAGTCCCGGGCATCCTTCCCGGATGCGGTGGAGGTCCCGCTCACCGTGTACTCCACGCCGTTGAGGGTGATGGTGCTGAGCCGCTTCGCGGTCCCTTCCAGACGTGCTTTGGTGGCTGCGTCTGTATAGCTGAGGACCTGCGGAAAGCCGGTGGAGACATCCACGGTGAGTTGGCCGGAGGCGATGGTGGCTGTTTCTGCAGTGCTGACGGGGTCGGCTTGCGGGGAGGGCGGGGAGGTCGGGGCTGCCGTGGCCGGTGCTATGGCCAGCAGACCGAGCGAGGATGAGGCGACGACGCAGGCCAAACTGAGCGCTGCGATGCGTCTGGGGGATGACAAGCGGGGCATTATGCTCCTTCTTGATTTTTCCGAGCTGATATTGATCAGATTCTTGCGGACGGTTCTAAGCCTGCTTCATGGGACAGAAGTTGACAAGAGTTAACAGTCAGTTAACTTAAGTGCACATGTCGGCACACGCTTTCCCTGTCAACCTGCGCATTCCGCACCTACGTAGATAATGAGCGGTCTTCCCGCGCGGATGATCCTTGTGAGATCGAAAATGATCGTTTAGTGTTTCTATAGATCAGAAAACGTCATTAAGCTGAGCGGGAGCGGAACACACGATGAGCGAGAACACACTGGGCGCCTTCATGGAGGAAGAGCTGGTTTCCCAGCCCGAGGTCTGGCAGCGGGCGGTAGAACAAGCCCGGGCCGAGCAGTTGCTTCCCGCCGACGGAAAGCGCATCGCCGTGATCGGTTGCGGAACCTCCTGGTTCATGGCCCAGAGTTATGCAGCAGCGCGCGAATCCGCAGGCAAGGGCGTCACCGATGCCTTCGCCGCCTCCGAGGCCTTCCTCAACAGCAACAGTGCCGATCGCCAGTACGACGCCGTTGTGGCCATCACGCGGTCAGGCACCACCACTGAGGTACTTGAGATCCTGGCTGAGCTTCAGGGAATTGTCCCCACGGTGGCGATTATTGGTGATACCACATCTCCGATCGTTGAGCTTGCAGATGCCGTGATCGGACTGCAGTACGCCGATGAACGTTCCGTGGTCCAGACCCGGTTCGCCACCACCGCATTGGTCTACCTGCTCACAAGCCTTGATGTCGATGTGCAGCAGGCCATCGAGGATGCCCGCGACGCCGTGAGTGCTCCGGTCCCGCAGGAGCTGTTGGATGCGGAGCAATTCACCTTCCTGGGCACGGGCTGGACTGTCGGGCTGGCCCATGAGGCCGGACTGAAAATGCGCGAGGCTGTGCAGGGTTGGACTGAGTCCTATCCCGCCATGGAATACCGCCACGGACCCATCTCCATCGCCGCTCCGGGCCGGGTGACGTGGCTGTTCGGTACCCAGCCCGAAGGCCTGGACAGTGACATGGCCGTCACCGGCGCCCTTTACCTCCACACCGACAAGCACCCGCTGGCTGAACTGGCGCGCGTCCATAAGGTCACTTTGGAGCGCGCGCGCGTCCGTGGCCTGAATCCGGATCTGCCCCGCAACCTGACGCGCTCCGTCATTCTCGACGCCTCCGCCTAGGCACCGGTCATGGTTCTCGGAGCCGCTGAATCACCGGTCCTGTCTTTCGACGTTGGCGGCACTGATATCAAGGCCGGCCTGGTGGATGCCCGGGGGAGAGTCCTTGGCATGCGCCGGGTCCCTACGCCCTTGGACCCTGCCCGCCCGGGTGAGGCCGTCCTGGACAGGCTGGCCGAGCTTAAGGCCGAGTTGGCGGAGGAATTCCCGGAAACCCCTGCCAAAGCCGCCGGCATCATCGTCCCGGGCATCGTGGATTCCGTTGCCGGCATCGGCGTCTACTCCGCCAACCTCGGCTGGAGAAATTTCCCTTTCACGGCCGAAGCCCAAAAGCGGCTGGGAATCCCGGTGGCTTTTGATCACGATGTCCGCTCCGCTGCCGCAGTGGAGCACACCTTCGGCGGCTCCAAGGAATTCAATGACGTTGTAGTGATGGTGGTGGGAACCGGGATCGCCGCAGCCGTTTTTTCCGGCGGCAAGGCTGTCACCGCAGGCGGCTTCGCCGGAGAACTTGGCCACGCCCAGGTACCGGATCCCGACGCCGGCCCTGGATCGGCAGGTTCGACCATTCTCGAAGCCGTCGGCTCGGCCGGTGCCATCGCCAAACGCTACTACCGGGCGTCCGGAAACAGGGTCAACGGTGCCCGTGGGGTCCTGATCAGGGCAGGAGAGGGCGATGACCTTGCTGCCCGCATCTGGTCCGATGCCGTCGATGCCCTCGCCTTCACCATTTGCCAATGCGTCAACATCATGGGAACCGAAGCTGTGGTGATAGGAGGCGGCCTGGCTGAGGCGGGCGACGAACTGTTGGAGCCCCTCCGGGCCAAGGTGGACGGAATCCTTGACTTCCAGCGGCGGCCGCAGCTCATCAGGGCCCAGTTGGGCCAGGACGCCGGCCTGCTGGGTGCGGCGTTGAACGCAAGGGCACTTTTGACGGCCAAAGCACTCCAGGGGGCGTCACAATGAAGAGAGCCAACGTGAACCGCATCATCACTGTCACTGCCAATCCGGCCATCGACATGACCTACGCCGTTCAGGGAATCACCGAGGGCGCCAGCCACCGCGTGCCCACTCCTTTGAGCCGCGCCGGTGGCAAGGGCATCAACGTTGCCCGCGTGACGCACCAGCTTGGCTACCCTGTCCTGGCGATCGCCCCCACCGGCGGCGCAGCCGGGCAGACCCTGGCAGCGGAGCTCTGGACCAGCGGAGTTCCCCACACGCTGGTGGGAGTGGCCGCCGAGACCCGCCGCAGCATCGCCCTCGTGGACACGGTCGCCGGCGAAACGTCCATCTTCAACGAGGAAGGCCAAGCCCTTCTGCCCGATGACTGGCGCTCACTCCGGATTGCCATCGTTGAAGCCGTCAGCGGCAACCGGAACCTGCCGGCCTCCGTCCTGGTTGGTTCCGGCAGCCTGCCGCCGGGGGCTCCAGCGGATTTCTATCCCGAACTCGTGCGCCTGGCCCACGACGCCGGCATCCCGGCCATCATTGACACCTCAGGTCCCGGAATCATCGCCGCAGCCAAGGCCGGGGCCGACATCCTGAAGCCAAACCATCACGAGCTCGCCGAAGCGACCGGAGAATCCAGCCTGGAAGCGGCAGCCCTTGCCCTGATCGAGATGGGCGCCCGGACAGTGCTGGTCAGCGCCGGCGCGGACGGCATGCTCGCCTTCGACCACGCCGCTCCCGGTGGCTACTGGAGCGCACGCCTGCCTGAGGCTCTGAGCGGCAACCCCACAGGGGCGGGCGACGCCGGCGTGGCGGCTGCCGCCGTCGCACTCGCCGAAGGCATTACCGAACCGCGCGAAATACTCCGCCGCGCCACCGCCTGGTCAGCAGCCGCCGTGCTCATGCCGGCCGCCGGCGAAATCTCACCGCGCTACCAGGAACTTCAAGACCAACTGATCGTGACATGGAAGGAGACCCGGTGACCCTGGTCAACACGCGGGAACTCATGGACAGGGCCTCGGCCTCCGGTACTGGCCAGGGCGCGTTCAACATCATCCACATCGAAACTGCCGAAGGCCTGGTGGCCGGAGCCGAGGCTGCCGGGGTTCCCCTGATCCTGCAGATCTCCGAGAACTGCGCCAAATACCACGGCGGGCTCGAACCGATCGCTTCAGCGGCGCTCGCGATCGCACGCTCGGCCGCTGTCCCGGTCGCCCTGCACCTGGACCACGCCGAGTCCGAGGACCTCGCGCTTGCCGCCGTTGACCTTGACTTCGGCTCCGTGATGTACGACGGCGCCCATCTGCCCTATGAATGGAACGTCGAAGTCACCCAGCGCGTCGCCGCCTACGCCCACCAGCGCGGTGTCTACGTGGAGGCTGAACTGGGCAAAGTGGGCGGCAAAGACGGCGCCCACGCCCCGGGTGTCCGGACCGACCCTGCAGAGGCCCGGGCGTTTGTCGAAGCCACGGGCGTGGACGCCTTGGCCGTGGCCGTAGGTTCATCCCATGCCATGACCGAACGCAGCGCGGCACTGGACCTGCATTTGATCACCCGGCTGAAGACTGCTGTAGGAAAACCACTGGTCCTCCATGGCTCCTCAGGCGTCACAGACGAGATGCTCGTGGCAGCTATTGGCGCGGGTATGACTAAAATCAACGTATCCACACATTTGAACGGGTTCTTTACCCGCGCAGTCCGTGAGTACCTCGATGCCAACCCTGCAGTGGTGGATTCCCGGAAGTACATCAAGGCCGGCCGGGATGCCCTTGTGTTGGAGTCCGCACGTATGCTGACGCTGTTCGCCAAAGCGAAATAGCTCCGAACCCGCGAAAGGCCCGTCATGACCCGCACCGATCGGCTGACTGCCATCCTCGATCTCCTGGCCGAGTCCGGCCATGTGGAAGTCGAGGACATCGTGACGCGCCTTGGCGTGTCGCCGGCCACGGCGCGGCGGGATCTGGACAGCCTCGCCAAGCAGCGCCTCCTCAGCCGTACCAGGGGTGGCGCCACTACAGGATCGGTGGCCTACGACCTCCCGGGCCGCTACAACCGTGACGACCACGCCCAGGCCAAGCAGGACATTGCGCTGGCCGCATCAGCCCTGATCCGGCCCGGTGCCGTGATCGGCCTCAGCGGCGGAACCACCAACACCGCGCTGGCCCAGTTGCTCTCCACCCGCGAAGACCTCAACGCGCCGTCCAACCGGCCCACCCTGACGGTGGTGACCAATGCCATCAATATCGCCTCGCAACTGGCGGTCCGGCCCAATATCAAGATCATGGTCACCGGCGGCATCCTGAACCCGCGCTCCTACGAACTGGTGGGTCCCTACACGGACGTCATCATGCAAAAAGTGGCCCTGGACATTGCGTTCATCGGCGTCAACGGCGTTGATCCGGACCTCGGCCCCACCATTACCGATGAAGGCGAAGCCATGGTCAACACCGTGATGGCACGCCGGGCCACGGAATCCTACGTCGTGGCAGACTCCTCCAAGGTGGGCCGCCGCTCCTTCGCCGCCATGGCCGGATACGACTTCAGGCACCTCATCACCGATTCCGGGATCAGTGCCGAAGACAAAGCTGCCTTCGAAGCCAAGGGCACCGAAGTCATCGTCGCAGCCGCCGGCTGAGCCCTGCAGCGAACTGAGCCCTGCAGGAAACTTGCAGCGGCTAGAACCGCATTCTGGGCGCATGCAGCACGGAATCGTCAACTTCCCTGGGCACCCACTGGCTGAACGGTAGATCGAGGCTGTACTGGCCGTCGTCGTCCCTCACCAGCGTACGCAACTCGGCGTTGTCCGGATTGTTGAGCGACTCGAAGTACTCCACCGTCCAATGGAACCAGCGCATGCAGAACAGGCGCATGGTCAACCCATGCGTGACCAGGAGGGTGTTGGGCGAATACGCAGGCTTTTGCCAGTGACGGTAGAGGGTCTCCATGAAGGACGACACGCGGTCGTAGACATCCGAGCCGGACTCACCCTCGCGGAACCGGTAGAAGAAGTGGCCGTAGAGGTTTCGGAGCTCCTTTTGGTCCTCGATGTCCCCGGCGATCTGGAAGTTGGCCCAGTCCTGCTCGCGAAGCCGGGGTTCCTCAATGACCCGTTCCATCAAGGGGCCAAGGTTCAACGCCTCCAGGGTTTGATACGCCCTCAAATACGGTGAGACGTAGACGCAGACCTGCTGCCCGTCGAGCTTGCGTCTAAGGTCCTCCCCGGCAACGCGTGCCTGCTCCACGCCGAGCTCCGTCAGGGGGATCCGGTAGTCCGGCACACGGTTGTAGATGGTGGTGTCGGCGTTCGCGGCCGACTGGCCATGCCGGATCATGAAAATTCTCGCTGGGGCGCCCATCCCACCAAGCATAGGGTGGGTACATGCTTCTTGCTTCCCGACGGCGATTACGCGCCGAAGTGCTGATTGTCCTGGGCTTGTCACTGGGCCAGTCGGCCGTGTATTCCGTGGTGCAACTCCTGGACAAGATGACGCGGGCTCCTTTGGCTGATGCCACGTCCACCCTGAACAGGTCCCAAAACACCCGCGAGTACTTTGACCTCACCTACCAGTTACTGGATATCATCTTCGCCCTCGTGCCGGTGGCCCTGGTGTTCTACTTCCTGTCCACCCACAGCCAGGGGAACCGCGACGGCGGCGCCGGCGGGGCTTTCGCCCGGCTGGGCTTCAACTTCGCCCGGCCCGGAAAGGACCTGCTGCACGGCGTGGGACTTGCTGCGCTGATCGGCATTCCCTCCCTGGGCCTCTATGCTGCCGGCCGGGCCCTGGGCATTACCACTGCGATCGTCCCCAGCGGCTTGGACGCCTACTGGTGGACCGTGCCCGTACTCATCCTCTCGGCCGTGCGGCACGGGATCGTCGAAGAAGTGATCGTGGTGGGGTACCTCATGGACCGCTTCGGCAAGTTTGGCTGGAGCGCGCCGGTGGCCATTGTGGTCAGCGCCGTCCTGCGGGGAAGCTACCACCTGTACCAGGGCTTTGGACCCTTTATCGGCAATGTGGTGATGGGCCTGGTGTTCGCCTGGATCTACACCAGGACCAACCGGGTGATGCCCTTGGTGATCGCCCATGCCCTGCTGGACATTGTGGCCTTTGTCGGCTTCAGTTTGTTCGGCAAGGCGATCGGGCTGGGGTAGGCAGGGCGCGTTAAAAGTATCCGGCCGCCATCGGTGGGTGACGTCATTGGCACCCGCTGATGGCGGCCGAAGTTTGTTCCAGGCCGACGTTTGTTCCGGGCAGGATCGACCGGCGGCGGGACTGGCCCGGGGGAGGGGGCTGTCAGATGGTGACGGCTCCTGAGGCGGTTTCGAAAGTTACGGACATGATTCCCGGAGTGCCATGCGGTGCCATCCATTGGACAGCAACGTCTTCAAGCGGCTTCTCCACCGCTTCTCCGAGCCATTCCGTGACGCGTTCCGCCGAGCCTGCAATGGTGAGGCTGGACATCTTGACGTCGCTCTCGTAGATCCTGGACGGGTGCAGTGAGGGGTCGCCCTCCCACTTGAGCAAGTACGGGACCTGGGGATCTGCGATCAAGCCCAGGATGCCGATCTGCTGCCACACCAGTTCCCGGCCGTCAGGGAACTTGCGGTTACCCGGAACGGCTGAGCGGCCAAGGCGGTCCTCGAACGGAGCCAGGTCGTCAACGGCGACGCACCAGCCCATCCAGCCACCACCGGCGGCCGAGCGGGCACGAACTGCCTGGCCAAAAGGTGCTTTGTCGGAAGCGGGGTGGTCCAGGACCTCCACCACTTCCAGGTACTTGTTATCCGCAAGGGGAATGATCATGTTCCGGGTACCGAAGCGCGGGTGCACTCCGCCCCGGACAGCGTCCACTCCCAGTGCCGCGGAAATTCGTTCGGTAGTGGCCAAAAGGCCATCTCGTTCACAGGCGTAAGAGACGTGATCCATGCGCATGGCTTCATCTTGGCACTTTGTGATCGGGGTCTCAGCTAAGTCAAGCCTAACTAAGGTGGGATGTGTATAAGTGCTAACGGGCGGCGTCATGGAGAGACGCTGAAAGACCGAAAGATTCCACCGGCGTCACAAAGCTGTCTTAGGCTCCGGACACTTCCTAGACTGGGGCCCAGCTCACATGCAGCACGTTTCCACAGAACCCATGCGCCACGAACAGGAGAACTCCATGTCCCAAGGATGGTCTTTCGAAACCCGCCAGATCCACGCAGGCCAGGAGCCCGACTCCGCAACGGGAGCAAGGGCGCTGCCGATCTACCAGACCACGTCCTTCGTGTTCCCCAGCGCCGAGAGCGCAGCCAACCGCTTTGCCCTGGCTGAGCTCGCACCCATCTACACCAGGATCGGCAACCCCACCCAGGATGCGGTGGAACAGAGGATCGCAAGCCTCGAAGGCGGTTTGGGTGCGCTCCTGCTGAGCTCGGGCCAGGCTGCGGAGACCTTCGCCATCCTCAACATCGCCGAGGCCGGAGACCACATCGTTGCAAGCCCCAGCTTGTACGGCGGCACCTACAACCTGCTGGCCCACACCCTGAAGAAGTTCGGCATCTCGGTGACGTTCGTCCAGGACCCGGACAACCTGGACCAGTGGCGCGATGCCGTGCAGCCGAACACCAAGCTCTTCTTTGGCGAGGTGGTGTCGAATCCGCGCCAGGACGTCCTGGACATCGAGGGAGTTGCCCGGACTGCCCACGAAGCCGGCGTGCCACTGATCGTAGACAACACGCTGTCCACGCCCTACCTCATCCGTCCCATTGAATGGGGCGCCGACGTCGTGGTCCACTCCGCCACCAAGTATCTCGGCGGCCACGGTTCTGCCATTGCCGGCGTGATTGTCGATTCCGGCAACTTCGATTTCGGTAAGGACCCGGAGCGCTACCCGGGCTTCAACACCCCGGACCCCAGCTACAACGGCCTTGTCTACGCGAGGGACCTGGGCAAGGACGGAGCATTGGGCGCCAACCTCTCCTACGTCCTGAAGGCCCGCGTCCAGTTGCTCCGCGATCTCGGCTCAGCTGTTTCACCGTTCAATGCCTTCCTGATTGCCCAAGGCCTTGAGACGCTGAGCCTGCGGGTGGAGCGCCATGTAGCCAACGCCAGCAAGGTGGCCGAGTGGCTGGAAGCCCACGACGACGTCGAATCGGTGGCCTATGCGGGCCTGCCGTCCAGCCCGTGGTATGACCGCGGCCGCAAATACGGTCCCCGGGGTACCGGGGCCATTGTGGCGTTCAACATCAAGGGCGGCGTTGAAGCCGGTAAGCGATTCGTGGACGCGCTGGAACTGCACTCGCATGTTGCCAACATCGGCGATGTCCGATCCCTGGTCATCCACCCGGCCTCCACCACGCACAGCCAGTTGACCGTGGAGCAGCAGGTCGCCGCGGGCGTGAACCCGGGGTTGGTGCGTTTGTCGGTGGGCATCGAGCACGTGGATGACATCATCGCAGACCTCGAGGCCGGATTCCGGGCTGCCAAGGGAGCCTGAACCCTCCGCTGAAGGCTGTCAGGCGGCTGTAGCCGCCTCAACCAAGGGGATGCCGTCCGGGCCGTCGATTATTCGCCGGACGGCATCCCACGGCGGTGATCGGTGAACGAAGCTGCCCAAAACCGTCACACTGTTGTCACATTCTTCGCCAGAACCGCCCTGCATTTCCTAGACTCTTCGTATTAGGTCATGAGTGCCAGCACACAGCCCCGGCTTGCTGGCCGGCAACCCTCCTCCGCGGTGGGGTGCCCCGGGTGAAGACCTGGCCTGTTCGCACGCAAGGCGACGGGCAAGCGCGAGGTTAAGGTGTCAAAGGAATGACCATTACTGCTACAGCCCTTCCAAAATCCGGAGAAGAAGACGGAACCGTCAAGTACGCCGGCATCGGGCCGTTGGAACTTGAAGCCGGCGGGTTCCTTCCCGACGTCGTCCTGGCTTACGAGACCTGGGGCCAGTTGAATGCAGATGCCTCCAACGCCGTCCTGATCCAGCACGCCCTCACGGGCAGCACCCACGTGGCACGGGGAGCCACGGACGAGGAAGGCTGGTGGGAGCAATTGGTGGGCCCCGGAGCCACCATCGATACCAACAGGTTCTTCGTGGTCTCCATCAACATCGTGGGCGGCTGCTACGGAAGCACGGGACCGTCGTCGGAGGCACCCGATGGCCGCCCCTGGGGCTCCCGGTTTCCGTTGGTCACCTTGCGCGACAGCACAGTGGCAGAAGGGCGCCTCGCCGATGCCTTGGGAATCGACTCCTGGCACGCCGTCCTGGGTGGATCCATGGGCGGTGCCCGCGCCCTGGAATGGGCTGTGACCTACCCGGAACGCGTCAAACGCTGCGCCGTGATTTCCGTAGGCGCCTACAGCACGGCCGAGCAGATCGCCTTCGCGCAGGCCCAAACACTGGCCATCCGCCAGGACCCCAACTTCAACAACGGCGACTACTACGCAGGCAAGGCCCCTGAACACGGGCTGGCCTTGGCCCGGCGAATCGCCCACATCACTTACCGCTCGGCGCTGGAACTGGATTTCCGCTTCGGCCGGGAAGCCCAGCACCAGGAGACACCCCTGGCCGCCGCGGTGCTCGGTGAGCGTGGCAGGTATCAGGTGGAAAGCTACCTGGACCACCAGGGGACAAAGCTCGTCCACCGCTTTGATGCCAACAGCTACATCGCCATCACAGAAGCCCTGATGTCCCACGACGTCGCACGCGGCCGGGGATCCCTGGAGTCAGCTTTGTCGCGGACCACGGCGAAGTTTTTCGTGGCCGCGGTCGATAGCGACAGGCTGTATTTTCCCGCTCAATCCCAGGAGTTGGCAGCCGCGCTCCCTGGTAGGGTTCCGGTCCACGTTATTGAGGCACCGATCGGCCACGACGGTTTCCTCACGGAGATTGGGCAGCTCGCTCCGCAGCTTCGGGAAGCCTTCTTCGCCTGAGCTGCCGGCTGCCGCGGGCTGGGTCGGCCGTAAGCCTCAGCCGTTCATGATCTCGCCGCGCTGCTTCATGTAATCCTCCATGGCGATCTCTCCGTTGCTGAACTTCGCGTCCAGCTCAGCCAATTTGCGGGCACGGTAGCCTTGCGGCTCCGATCCGCCGGTTGACGGAAACGGCGCGGGGGATGAAGTGCTCGACGGCGACCCGGACTGCGGTGACGTCTCCGCCGGGCGGATGACGGTCGGCTCGGACGGATGGCCGGGGTAGTTCCGCTGCGGGTAACTTTCCGGTGGGTACGGCTGGCCGGGGTAGTTCTGCTGCGGGTGACTTTCCGCGGGGTAGGGCTGGCCGGGGTAGTTCTGCTGCGGTGGGTAGCCCGGACCGGGCAGGTTCTGCGGTGGGTAGCCGGGGTCGCGGAACGTTCCTTGCTGGATCCGGCGGCCTCGGGAGCGGTTGTACATGCGGATCCCGAGCGGAATCAGCCACGAGCAGACGATGATCCAGAAGATCAGATTGTTCACAGTGCAGGCCTCCTAGGTCTCCTTCCAGCTTAGTCCTGCCATCCAGCATGGACTTTGCCCAAGGGAACCGAGCAGTCCGGAGGCGCTGGCACTTTCACACGAGCGTGGCTTCCATGCCCAGGAACCGGCCGTACCTTTCCACTTCGGCCTCTAAGGCCTCCTGCTCCGCCGCGGTTGTCGCCCGGTTCATCCGGGCCTCCACTTGGCAGGCACCCCCTGAAAAGCCGTGCCGCCACCATCCAGCCAACCTGCCCTCCAGCAGGACTACGTGCATAGGTCCATTGTCCTCGGGGAAGTATGGCGCTGTCCCGCCCAGGTAGTGCCTGGACTGTGAGTAGCCCATGACGTATTCGTCGTAGCACTGGATGAGGTCAACACGGGGTAGTTCTGCTTCGTCAGGCGGCGACGAGCACGCGGGATCGGTGAGCTCACTGACATCTTCCCGGGCCAGGTAAAACCCCAGGCCGTCCTGGGTGACCGTGGCAAGGGCGCCGGGGGACAACGTATCCGCGACCTCGATGCCCAGCTTCACATCTTTCATGGTGAGCCCGGACCAGACGGCGCAGTCCTTGATGGTGGCGGGTCCACGGCTGGTGTAGTACCGAAGCGCCAACCCGCCCAAGGCCTTTTCGCGGTCCTCGCCTGTCAGGGGCGCACGAACGAAGCCGGGCACGCGTTCCTCGAAGAGGGCATACGTCTGCTTCAGCGCGCCACCGGCAGAGCGGATGGGGGAGCCGCTCACCAGGATGCGGCTGATCTCGGCGTGCATGAGGTGGTAAATGAACCCCAGGCCTTTGCCGGGGAGACCGGCTTTTTCCAGTATCCCGCCCAGCTCTTCCCGGGTCTTGTGGGCGCCGTCGGCAACCGCCGAAGCCAGGATCCGGCCACTGAGGGCGGTCGATTCCGCGTCAGCCCCTGTTTGGCGGTACATGCCTTTGTTTCCCTGATGGAGCCGGTCCGCAGAGAGTCCCATGAGCCAGCCGAGGTCGTCCCGGTGCACAAAATGCCAGGTGGGCCGGAGGATGTGCGTCCTAAGGATGGTTCCCTCTGCAACGGCCCTTTCCACGTCATTGACGGTGGTGGAAGCCGTGGTCCTTTGGGCAAGGGTCCACCGCGCATACGGAAATTCCTGGGACTGCACTGCAAGCAGGTTGCGGACCACATCCCCGGCATCCGCGGACGAAGGAGCCCGCAATCCTTGCCGACGCAGCCGCAGGAGCCGGACGCTTTCGGCAAACATCAACGCGCTGTCGGTCATCGAGCCCACACGAATCTGAAGCTACGGGAACTGCAGCCACCATGACTCCGGATTACCAGCACCAGGACGTCAACCTAGCGTCGTGGCAGCACGGTGCCGCTGGAACCGAAGACGGGACCCGGCGTCGGACGTTTGGGGCTGATGCCGTCACCGGAGGACTGGTGCCGCAGTCTTCGGATAACCCAGGGGACAAAGTACTCGCGGGCCCAAACGAGGTCCGAAGAACGGGCCTCCCGCCACGTGCGGGGCGGCAGGGGCTTGGGCAGCAGCGGTTCGAGGGTGTGCTGGACGTTCAGGGCGTCCAGGACCATCATGGCGATCGTGTGGTGGCCCAGGGGAGAGAAGTGCAAGCGGTCCGGGTCCCACATTTGCGGGTCTGCCAGCTGCCTCAGTGACCACATGTCAGCGATGATGGCGTCGTGGCGCGCGGCCACTGTCCGGAGGTTCTCGTTGTAGATGGCAACCTTGCCGCGAATGCGTCCGAGGACGGAGGATGCCGTGTCCGGACCGTTGAAAAGCACCACCGCAGCGCCTCCGGAGCTCAACTCACCTACTGCGGCATCGAGTTTTTCGGCCAGAAGATCGGGGTCGCCGCCTGGCCGGATGAGGTCGTTGCCGCCTGCGGAGATGGATACCAGGTCAGGCTGCAGTTCCAGGCAGTGGGCCACCTGTTCATCGATGATTTGCTGGAGCAGCCTGCCACGGATGGCAAGGTTGGCGTAGGCAAAGTCTTCCTGGCCGCGGCCCAGTTCCTCCGCCACCCGATCCGCCCAGCCGCGGTGGCCGCCGGGATTCCGGGGCTCGGGGTCCCCAATGCCTTCGGTGAAGGAGTCTCCCAGTGCCACGTATCGGGTCCAGGGGTGTTTTTGTACAGGATCGCCGGGTTTCAACAACTGATTGTTCTCACTCACGCTCATATCCTGCCCCCTGACCGCGACCCTACGCCACCGTAGGTTGTTACTTGTGGGTAACTGCAAGAATGGAGCCATGACTGAAGCAACCCCCTTTCCAGCACCTGTCGTCCTGTGGTCCCATGATGAAGCCGAGCGGGCAGGCAAGCCTCTCCTGGTCCTGCTGCACGGCTACGGCTCCAACGAGGACGACCTCTTCAGCCTTGCCGGATTGCTGCCGGAAGGCTTCGTGGTTGCGGCACTTCGTGCACCCATGCCCATGGGGCCGGGCTTCACATGGTTCCCGCTCACGGCATCGATCGATTACTCACTGGACGCTGTGAAGCTTGCGGCCGAGTACGCGCTGGCATGGCTGGATACGGTCAAGGCGAACCACACTTCGGTCACCCTGCTGGGCTTCTCCATGGGGATGGCCATGGCGACCACCATGCTCCGCTACCGTCCCGCAGACTTTGCCGCCGTCGTCGGGCTTTCAGGTTTTGTGATCGACGCCGGCGCTGACGCCGCGTTCCGGGACCACGAACTGGATGGTTCGCTGCCCATGTTCTGGGGCCGGGACCAGCAGGATCCCGTCATCACCCAGGACAAGATCGAGTACACCATGGGCTGGGTGCGCGGGCACGTTGACCTCACCAAGGTGCTCTACACAGGAATGTGGCACGGGATCAACCAACAGGAGATCGGCCACGTGGGCGAATTCCTCACCCACAAAGTGCTCACCGCCTAGGAGCAGCGCGGCCCAAAACCAGCGCGGCCCAAAACCAACGCGGGGTCACCTATGCACCCTTGAACGCAGGGCAGGGGGCCACAAGTGACCCCGCGGTGTAACAGCGGCGATGAGTTGTATCAGGCGGCGATGATTCGGACTGTCCGGCCGTTGACCGTCACAGTATCGCCGACGTGGAGCTGGCGGCCACGGCGGTCATCGATTTCGCCGTTGACCTTGGCCAGACCGTTCTTGATGAGCTCCGTGGCCTCAACGCCGTCCTCCACGAGGTTGGCAAGCTTCAGGAGCTGGCCAAGGCGGATCATGTCGTCGCGGATGGGGATCTCTTCGATTTCCGGAGTGCTCATACAGCAATGATGCCTGAAGTAGTGTGGTGACAGTGCCGCAGCCTTCTCCCCGTCCCACCCTTCCACTCGCCGTTGGCCTCCCCGTCGCAGTAGCAACAGGCTTGGTCATCCCGCTTCAGGGAAGGATCAATGGGGCCCTCGGCGCCAGGCTTGACGACGGCATCGCAGCTGCCGTGGTGAGCTTCACCACAGGCCTGCTGCTGATTACCGCGATTTCGCTGGCCACCCCCAGGGGCAGGGCTGGCCTCCAACGCATCATCCCCGCGGTCCGCAACCGGAGCTTTCCCCGTTTCTACGTCATGGCCGGAGCCATCGGCGCTCTCTTCGTCTTTGCCCAGTCGTTCACGGTGGCGTTGCTCGGTGTGGCCTTGTTCACGGTGGCGGCTGTGACGGGACAAACCTTGAGCGGGCTGTTGGTGGACAGGATGGGAATCGGGCCGGGCGGCAAACGTGCCATCACGGGAGTCCCTGTCATCGGCAGTGTTTTGACAGTGGCCGCCGTGGCCTGGGCTGTATCACCCCGGTTCGGCGGAGATGCGGACATTGCTTCACTGGTCCTTCCAGTGCTGCTGCCGCTTGCAGCCGGATTCTTCATGAGTTTCCAGCAGGCCATGAACGGTACCGCCACAGTGCATTACGGGACACCCATCGCAGCCACCCTGGTCAATTTCATTGCCGGGTCGGCCATCCTCTGGGTGGCCTGGATCATCAAGCTGGCTGTGGCAGGACCGGGAAATCCGCTTCCCCCGGAATGGTGGTACTACCTCGGCGGCCCCATGGGATGCCTGTTTATTGGCCTGGCCGCGCTGCTGGTCCGCAGCTTGGGCGTGCTGATCACCGGCTTGGGCATGATCGCCGGTCAACTGGTGGGCTCGCTGGTGCTCGACGTCGTGATCCCCAGTCCCGGCGCGGTGGTCGCCTTGCCCACGGTACTGGGTACGGTCCTGACGCTGGCCGCGATCATCGTAGCGACGTTGCCCTGGCCCAAAGGTGCCTTGACAAGGAGAAGCCCTGCCAAAGGCCGGTAGGGTAGGACTCGCATGACTTTCCGGTATCTTCGGGTACTTGCAACAAACTTTTCCCCCGACACCCCGCCGGACAACCTCGTCCGGATTCCGGGGCACACCACCGCGGACCGCACCCAGCGGCCCTGTAGAACAAATGGAGTTACCCATGGCAGCAAAATCCGTCCTTGACCAGGTCATTTCCCTCTCCAAGCGGAGGGGCTTTGTCTTCCAGGCCGGTGAAATCTATGGTGGCTCCCGTTCGGCGTGGGACTACGGTCCCCTTGGCGCCGAACTGAAGGAAAACATCAAGCGCCAGTGGTGGCAGAGCATGGTCCGCGGCCGCGAGGATGTTGTAGGCCTGGATTCCTCCGTCATCCTTCCCCGCCAGGTATGGGAAGCGTCCGGCCACGTGGAAGTCTTCTCCGACCCCCTGGTTGAATGCCTGTCCTGCCACAAGCGCTACCGCGCGGATCACCTCGAGGAAGAGTACGAGGAAAAGAAGGGCCGCCCGGCAGAAAACGGCCTGGCCGACATCGTCTGCGCCAACTGTGGCACGCGCGGCCAGTGGACCGAGCCCCAGGAATTCTCCGGCCTCCTCAAGACATTCCTCGGCCCGGTGGCCAGCGAAGAAGGCATGCACTACCTGCGCCCGGAAACCGCCCAGGGCATTTTTGTGAACTTCAACAACGTCCTGACCACGTCCCGGAAGAAGCCGCCGTTCGGTATCGGCCAGATCGGCAAGTCGTTCCGCAACGAAATCACGCCCGGCAACTTCATCTTCCGTACCCGTGAATTCGAGCAGATGGAGATGGAATTCTTCGTTGAGCCCGGAACGGACGAAGAGTGGCACCAGTACTGGATGAAGGAGCGCATGTCCTGGTACACGGACCTGGGCATCCGTGAGGACAACCTCCGCTTCTTCGAACACCCGCTGGAAAAGCTCAGCCACTACTCCAAGGGCACCACGGACATCGAGTACCGCTTCGGTTTCCAGGGTTCGGAGTGGGGCGAGCTTGAGGGCATCGCCAACCGCACGGACTTTGACCTGTCCACGCACGCCAAGGCCTCCGGGACGGACCTGAGCTACTTCAACCAGGCCACCAACGAGCGCTACACGCCATTCGTGATCGAGCCTGCCGCAGGCCTGACCCGGTCCTTCATGGCGTTCCTGATCGACGCTTACACCGAGGACGAGGCACCCAACGCCAAGGGCGGCGTCGACGTCCGCACCGTGCTCAAGCTTGATCCCCGCCTGGCGCCGGTCAAGGCCGCCGTCCTTCCGCTGAGCCGCAACGAGGACCTGTCCCCGAAGGCCAAGGCCCTGGGTGCCCAGCTGCGCAAGAACTGGAACATCGACTTCGACGACGCCGGCGCCATCGGCCGCCGCTACCGTCGCCAGGACGAAATCGGTACCCCGTTCTGCATCACTGTGGACTTCGACACCCTCGAAGACCAGGCCGTGACCATCCGTGAGCGCGACACCATGAGCCAGGAACGCGTCTCCCTGGACAAGGTTGAGGGCTACCTGGCAGCTCGACTGATCGGCGCCTGACCGTGGCTTTGGAGTACCGCGAATGGAAGGAAGGCGACGACCTCGCCCTCCTGGAAATCTGGGGTGGCCCCGAGACACTTCCCGCTGAGCAGTTCCGGGCGGCCCTGGCACCGTCCGGCAACCAGCCCTGGCGTCGGTGCATCGTGGCCGAAGACGTGGTCGATGGCGTGCGGATTCCCGTTGCCGCCGGCGTGGTCCACGAGGCTTCCCTGCACCCCGAACGTCTTTGGGCGTACATCGAGGTTGCCAAGGACCACCGGCGTGAAGGCGTCGGTGCCACCCTGCTGACCATGCTCCGCCGCGAAGCCGCGAACTCGCCGTCGGGCGTTTCCAAGCTGCGCAGCAAGGTGGAGCCGGGCACTGCGGGTGCGGCTTTTGCTGCTGCCGCGGGACTGGTTCCCATCCAGCGTTCCCAGCTGGTTGTGGTGAAGCCGGAACCTCTGTCTTTGCCGCGCTTCGGCGACGGTTCCGAGGAAGCCGCTTCAGAGCGCGTGGAAGACCTGGCCACGGGATCCGTTGAGTTGAGCGACGTGGTGGGCAAGTACTACTCACACGTTCATCACTGGGACAACCCGGGGGAACTCAGCATTGCCACGGTGCAGCGCTTGTTCCTGCACGACCTCACTGGTGCCCATGGGGCGATTGTCCTGCGCGCGCCCAAAGCCAGTGCATTTGGCCAGGGCGTTCCAGCCAGCAGGAAGGGCAAGATCCAGGCCTTCGCCATCAGCTACGCCCAAGGCAACTCCGACGAGCCCTCCGATGTCTTCCTGGGCCATGATCCACAGCTCTCGGCCGAGGAAGCAGCTTTCGCGGTGCGGGACCTTTTGGCACTCATTGCCTACCAGCACCCTGTCCTGCTGGAAGTTGATGATTCAATGACGGCGCTGCGCACTGTCCTGGAGCCCCTGTTGGACTCCGGGAAAGCCCATGTACGGGGCGCGGACACGGTGATCGTCAGCGACTGACCACTGATTCGCCGTTACGGATCCCACGCCGCCCGCTTTCTGCGGGCAGCGTGGGATTCTGCGTTTCCCGGCAGTGTCTGCAGCGGCCCTGGTGCCGCGTAGGCTTAAGGCCATGAGGTTTTGCTGCTGATGGGCCACGGTCACTCCCACGGACATTCTGAAAGTCCAGAGCCAACCCCGCAGGCCCTTGCCTCGCGGAAAAAGGCCAATTGGATCCTTGCGGCCGTACTGGTTCCGCTGGGGGTCCTGACGCTCGTGGCCATGATGGTCATGTGGCCCTCCGGAAGCCGCGAAGGAATTACCTTCTCCAGCCCCTACCAGGCCGCGCCGGGCGTTACTTTCGATACCGGCCGGATCCAGAGCGTGGTGGTGGAAAGCTGCACACAAACCGGCCAGGCCGATGCCGGCCAGGGCACAGGCCAGGGCGCCACGGACCCGTCCGGCACAGGCCAGGGCAGCACGGGCCAAACCGATCCAAACCAAGGCGGGTCGCAGTGCACGTTCGCTTTCACTGAGCCGGACAAGGGTGGAGACGTCGTCAAGGTGGTCATCAACCCTGACGTAGCCATGTCCCACGGCGTGGATGTGGGGGATTCCATCAGGTACCTGAACCTCTCCGCAGTCCAGGGCGCCAACGCCGGCAGTGGAGCTCCAGCGTACGTTTTCGTCGATTTCGTCCGTTCCATCCCCATCGCCATCCTCGCCGTGTTGTACGCAGCGGTGGTCATTGCGGTGGCCCGTTGGCGCGGTTTCCGTGCGCTGCTCGGACTGGTGGGTGCCTACTTCGTCCTGGTGAGCTTCATCCTGCCTGGACTGGTGGAGGGCAAGCCGCCGCTGCTTCTGGCACTGGTGGGGTCAACGGTGATCATGATCGGGGTGCTGTACTTCGCGCACGGATTCTCGGCGCGGACATCGACGGCGCTGCTGGGAACCATCTTTGGGCTCAGCATCACCGCATTGTTGGCTGCCTGGGCCACTGATGCCGCCAACCTGGCCGGTGTGGGAAACCACGATGCCTCGACGCTGGTCAATATGTCACCCCAGATCTCGATTTCCGGGATCATCCTTTGCGGCCTCATCATTTCCGGCCTTGGCGTCCTGAACGACGTGACCATCACACAGTCCTCCGCAGTGTGGGAACTTTACGAACTCGCCCCCAACACCAGTGCACGCAAGCTGTTTACCTCGGCCATGAGGATCGGCCGGGACCACATTGCTTCGACGGTCTACACCATCGCCTTTGCCTATGCCGGGGCTGCCCTCCCGATCCTCATCATCGTGATGCTCTACGACCGCCCTCTGGCTGAAGCACTGACCAGCGCCGAATTGTCCGAGGAAGTCATCCGGACACTCGTGGGCTCCATCGGACTGGTCCTGGCCATCCCGGTCACCACGCTGATCGCGGTCCTGGTGGTCAAGGCCACTGGCATGAAGCGACTCGCTGCTGCCGGTGGCCCCGCTGTAACTGCAGATGAGCTTAAGGACACCGGTTCCTTGGCGGCCGCTGCCGCCGTCGTGGGTTCCGTTCCGACGGCAGATCACGACGCCGGTGAGCGCCTTGACGCGTCCGGCAAGCCGGCGCAGCCTGGCAGCCGACGGGCACAGCGCGAAGCGGAGCGGCGCGGAGACACGAACGACGCCACCTAAACCCAAGCCCTGTTCCTGTTCGCCCCGCAATTCTACGTACGCATGGACAAACAAGGCAGAGTTCCGGCAGGGTGTCCACGGATTTGCCCCGCTTTGCAACAATGGATAGGTGACTGTTGTAGCAACGCCCCCCGCACCAAAGCTCGAGCTCCCGCCATTGAAGCTCGGTGGGATCACCGTGGACACCCCGGTAATCCTTGCCCCCATGGCGGGCATCACCAACTCGGCCTTCCGCAGGCTCTGCCGTGAATACGGTGGCGGCATGTATGTGGCCGAGATGGTGACCTCCCGTGCCCTGGTGGAGCGGACGCCCGAATCCTTGCGCATCATCTCGCACGACGAGGACGAGAAAGTCCGGTCAGTCCAGCTCTACGGCGTGGATCCGGTGACGGTAGGCGCAGCGGTGCGGATGCTCGTCGAGGAGGACCGGGCGGATCACATCGACCTCAACTTCGGCTGCCCCGTGCCCAAAGTGACCCGGCGCGGCGGCGGTTCGGCCCTGCCGTGGAAGATCGACCTCTTCACCTCCATCGTCAACACTGCGGTTAAGGAAGCTTCCAAGGGCGGCATCCCGCTAACCATCAAGATGCGCAAAGGCATTGACGAGGACCACCTGACGTACCTCGACGCCGGCCGGATTGCCCGCGATGCCGGAGTGGCCGCCGTCGCCCTCCACGGACGGACCGCAGCACAGTTCTATTCCGGCCAGGCCGATTGGTCCGCCATCGCCCGGCTTCGTGAAGCCCTCCCGGATATCCCCGTGCTGGGCAACGGAGACATCTGGTCGGCCGAGGACGCTGTCCGCATGGTCCGGGAAACCGGCGTGGACGGCGTGGTGGTTGGCCGTGGCTGCCAGGGCCGTCCTTGGTTGTTCGGCGACCTGCAGGCAGCTTTTGAAGGCAGCGACCAACGGCACCGTCCCGGGCTCCGCGAAGTGGCTGAGGGCGTCTACCGCCACGCCGAACTCATGGTCGAGACCTTCGGGAACGACGAATACAAGGCCTTGCGCGAGATCCGCAAGCACATGGCCTGGTACTTCAAGGGTTACGTCGTGGGCGGCGAACTCCGCGCGAAACTGGCTACAGTGCCCACCCTTGAGGTGCTGCGCGAATACCTCGATGAACTGGACATGGACTCGCCCTACCCTGGCGTCGATTCCGAAGGCCCGAGGGGCCGTGCGGGTTCACCCAAGAAGCCTGCCCTGCCCAAGGACTGGCTGGTGAGCCGTCAGCTGAACGCTGAACAGAGCGCGGATATCTCCGCTGCCGAGCTGGACGTTTCGGGCGGCTAGCCTCACACGTGTAAGACTGACTCAAGAAGCTCCACACCCCGGCGCTTGAAGGAGGCAGATACCAATGGGAACCGAAGCAGTGCTCGGCCACAACAGCAGCACCCACGACTACGTCCTGGCCATTCCCGGCTATGCGGAAGCGGACTCTGCGCGGTGGGTCGAAGAGCCACGGAAGAACACGTACCGCTCCGACTTTGAACGTGACCGGGCCAGGGTCCTGCATTCCTCCGCACTGCGCCGGCTGGGTGCCAAAACGCAAGTGGTTGCCCCGGATACTGACGATTTTGTCCGCACCCGTCTGACACACAGCCTGGAAGTGGCACAGGTGGGCCGTGAGCTGGGCCGTTCCCTGGGCTGCGATCCGGACGTTGTGGACACTGCGTGCCTGAGCCACGATCTTGGCCACCCGCCTTTCGGCCACAACGGCGAGTCCGCGTTGAACGAGGTCGCCCATACCATTGGCGGTTTCGAAGGCAACGCCCAAACGCTTCGCCTGCTGACCCGCCTCGAGCCCAAGGTCCTTGCCGAGGACGGCCGGCCGGCAGGGCTTAACCTGACCCGCGCCAGCCTCGACGCCGCCTCCAAGTACCCGTGGTCCGCCGTCGACGCCCCGGTGATCCATGGACAGCGGACCAGCAAGTTCGGCGCCTACGAGGACGATCTTCCGGTTTTCGAATGGCTCCGCGAAGGCGCCCCCGGAAACCGCTCCTGCATCGAGGCCCAGGTGATGGACCTGGCGGACGATATCTCGTACTCGGTCCACGACGTTGAGGACGCGATAGTCGCCGGACACTTCCAGCTCAAGTGGTTGGACAACCCCGACCACCGGGCGCGCGTGGTGGGCTATACCAAGCAGTGGTACCTGCCACATAACGATCCCGCCGACATCGATGCTGCGCTGGCGCGTCTGGAGGCCACCAAGGTCTGGGTCCGGGAGGCCGATGGCAGCCGGAAATCCATGGCCGCCCTGAAGGACATGACCAGCCAGCTGATCGGCCGGTTCTGCCAAAGTGCCATGGAAACAACCCGTGCCCACTTTGGTCCAGCCAACCTGACCCGCTACGACGCCGAGCTCATGGTTCCTGAGGACACCGTCACTGAGATCGCGGTCCTCAAGGGCCTGGCCACCACCTTTGTCATCTCCACGGACCACCGCCAGCCGGTGTACGAACGTCAACGCGAAGTGCTGCATGCGCTGGTGGGTGTTTTGAACGCCACCGGAGACCGCCACCTGGAGCCGATGTTCGCCGCGGACTGGCGCGACGCTGCCGACGACGGTGCCCGGTTGCGCGTGGTGATCGACCAAGTGGCATCACTGACGGACGTCTCGGCACTGGCCGTGTACGAACGGCTCGTGGGCAGCTTGCCATCGCTCTGGTGACTCCTGGCCAGCCGGCGTTAACGGCCGGGAGTCCTGGGGCGAGAGACTAGGATGGTGACGTGGCTGGCCTGATCAAACGTGAAGATATCGACGAAGTACGCCAGCGCACGGATATCAAGGAAGTCGTTGACGGTTACGTCACGCTCAAGGGCGCCGGGCTGGGCAGTTTCAAGGGCCTGTGCCCCTTCCACGACGAACGATCCCCCTCCTTCACGGTCCGCCCGCAGGTGGGCAGGTACCACTGCTTCGGCTGCGGCGAAGACGGAGACGCCATCTCCTTTGTCCAGAAAATGGATCACAGCTCCTTCCATGAGGCTGTTGAGAAATTGGCCGCCCGGATTGGCTATGAACTGCGCTACGAAGACGGCGGAACCGGTCCCAGCCGTGAGGAAGTGGGCAAGCGGCAGCGCCTGCTGGATGCCCACAAGATCGCCGACGAATTCTTCCGTGCGCAATTGCTGACCCCCGGTGCCGCCGAGGGCCGGAACTTCCTGGATGGCCGCGGCTTTGACCGTGCGGCCGCCGAACACTTCGGCGTGGGATACGCTCCCCAGGGCTGGGACGCCCTGCTGAAGCACCTGCGCGGCAGGGGGTTCACCGATGCTGAGTTGAAACTCACAGGCATGTTCTCGGAGGGAAACCGGGGCATCTACGATCGCTTCCGCGGCAGGCTGATCTGGCCCATCAGGGACATCGCAGGGGACACGATCGGTTTCGGTGCCCGCAAGCTCTACGAGGACGACCAAGGCCCCAAATACCTCAACACCCCGGAAACCACCCTCTATAAGAAGTCCCAGGTCCTCTACGGGATCGACATCGCCAAGCGGAACATCGCCAAGGAGCGGCAGCTGGTGGTGGTGGAAGGGTACACAGACGTTATGGCTTGCCACCTTGCAGGAGTCACGACGGCGGTAGCCACCTGCGGTACTGCCTTCGGTACCGAACACATCAAGGTTGCCCGGCGGCTGCTTTCGGACGACGGCAGCGGGGGAGAGGTCATCTTTACCTTCGACGGCGATGCCGCCGGCCAGAAGGCGGCACTGAGGGCGTTTGAGGAAGACCAGCGCTTCACGGCCCAGACGTACGTTGCCGTGGAACCATCGGGCGCGGATCCCTGCGACCTTCGCCAGCTTAAGGGCGACGCGGCGGTGCGCGACCTCATCGGGACCCGGAAGCCCCTCTTCGAGTTCGCCATCCGCGCGACGCTCCGCAGGCACAACCTGGACACCGTCGAGGGCCGTGTGGCAGCCCTGCGCGAAGCCGCCCCAGTGGTGGCGCAGATCAGGGATTCAGCCACCAGGCCCGGCTACACACGCAACCTGGCCGGCTGGCTGGGTATGCCCATTGAGGAAGTCAGCAGCTACGTGGGGGCAGCGGCAAAGCGCGCTGCATCCGGTGGCAGTGCACCACTGCCGGCCGGTGCCGCCGAACAACCGGCGGGAGCACCGCCGTCGAGCGGCCTTGTCTTTCAACGCCCCGATCCCCGGGATCCCATTGCCGGCATGGAACGCCAGGCGCTGGAGGTTGTCCTCCAGGAGCCGGGCGTGCTGGGCGGGGGAGCCTGGGAGCGCTTCGAAGCCTCCCACTTCGCCACCCCCGCCTACGCCGCCGTCCACACGGCAGTGCGGGCTGCCGGGCTTGCCCATGCGGGCGATCCCGTGGCCTGGGTGGAGCAGGTCCGCCAGGAAGTACCCGAGCCCCTGCGGCCCTTGGTATCCGAGCTGGCAGTAACACCCCTGCCTGCCAGTACCCCGGAGGCCATGCAGCGGTATTGCCGCGACATCCTGGCCCGCCTGTTTGAATTGCAGATCACCCGTATCAAGGCAGACAAGATGGGCCAGTTGCAGCGACTGGACGCAGGAGCAAATCCGGAGGAATTCCAGCGCCTGAACCGCGAACTGATGCAGCTCGAAATGGAGCGCCGGGCGCTGCGATCGGACGGCTGAGAAGCTCGATTTCGTTTTCCGCCGGGCCCCTGTTAAGCTAGTAACCGCTTCATTCCTCCGTAGCTCAATTGGCAGAGCATTCGACTGTTAATCGAAGGGTTACTGGTTCAAGTCCAGTCGGAGGAGCGCACAATACCCCCGTTCCGGGTTCCGGAACGGGGGTATTTTTATACCCGGAGGGGGTATCCGGAGCCGATTTCGCATTCCGGTAAAACCTTTGCTAAAGTCATAACCGCTTCATTCCTCCGTAGCTCAATTGGCAGAGCATTCGACTGTTAATCGAAGGGTTACTGGTTCAAGTCCAGTCGGAGGAGCATCCGGACCCCGCATCGGCATCACGCCGGTGCGGGGTCCAACTTTTTCTAGACGAAATCCATCTCCACCTGCAGGAAGCGTGCAGCCTCGGCCACGGCCGCCACAAACGAATCCTGCTCCGTGGGCGGGGTCCTGGGTTCGCGCGGATGCCACTCGTGCGGGGCCGAGTAGACCCGCGTGAAGCCTCCGCCGGGTGGTGCATAGAAGATGCCAAACCGCTGGACCGGCCACTCGGGGGACGTCTCCGGGGCCACAAGCAATGCGGCGTCCGCTTCGGGGTTGTACCACTGGGCGATGGGCCGGCGGCGGTCATCGGTAAAGAGGCCCGCGGCATAGAGGGCGGCCGACTGGGGACTGGTCACTGAGCACAAGCGGTCCCACCACAGCGGCAGGATGCGTTCATCCCGGCGCTGCCATGGTGCCGGAAGCGGCTGCAGCTCTTGCCAATGGGGCACACCTCAACTTTATCGCCGGTACGGGGCAGGCAACAGGGGAATACCTAGCGGGAAAGACCAAGCCGTGGGTAGAGGACCTCGAACCCTTTGGTCAGCCCCGCATTAAGCGCCAGTCCCACGTGGCCGCCGTTGGGAACCTCGTAATAGGTCACCGTCATTCCGGCCTCCCGTGCCGCGGCAGAGACAGCTTTCGCTGCGGCCACGTAGGTCACGTCATCGGAGCCGACGGTGAAGACTGCAGTTGTGTCCGGGAATTGCTTGCCCTTCATGATGTTGATGGGCTTTTGGGCGTCGTAGTCCGCCTGGCTGCCGCCGAAGATGGATGCGAGGTTCCCTGCAGGGTCCTCGGCTCCCGGGAATTCTTCACCCGAGATGTCCACCACATTGCCCCACATTTTGGGGTATTTCAGGGCGAAGGAGATCGCGCACTGGCCGCCGTTTGAGTAGCCGGCGATGGTCCAATGCCCGCGGTCCGGGAGGATGTTCAGGTTGGCTTTCGCCCAGTTCACTACGTCCTCATTGATGTACTTCTCCACATTGCCGTACTTGGCAGTGTCCAAGCACAAGGTGTCGTTCTCATCCGGTCCGATCTGGTCCGCCACGATCGCGATAGGGGCCAGGCCGTTGTTCTTCGCCGCGAATTCGTCCAGTGCGGCTGAGACATACTGGGGATCCGGAAGGCCTGGCTGGCCCATCATGAGGACGAAGAGTGGCAGCCGGGGCGGGTTCGCGGTCAGCGCTGCCGGAGGCAGGTAGATCCCTGCCGGCCTGGCCTCAAATCCGGAGGCAGTCGCCGGAATCACCTGGGTGCCCACCTTGCCTTTGGCGGGCATTCCTGCCGGCGGTTTCCAGCTCTCCCAGAGGGGCCCGGCGGGTATGGAAGCATCCGGGTTCGGCTTGTTCAACTCGATGGCGCCCTCGGTGGAAATGCCCAAGGCCGAACCCAGTGTGTTGTTCAGCCCGAACTCCGTATTGATGCCCAGGGCCGCGACCAGGACAAAGACAGGGATGGACACCGCAGCCACCACCTTCCGCCACGCGCGGCTGTGCCGGAAGCTGACCACGGCCAGTCCCAGCGCTGCGAAGCAGGAGATGGCCCAGAACCAGACGCGGGGGGTCAGGCCCACATGGAAGACGTCCATGACGTCTTCCACGATCCACACCGTCAACCACCCCAGCAGCGCAGCCGCCACGATGGCAACGATCGCGGTCAACGCCCAACGGGCAGACGGCCGCAGGAAGAGCACCAGGAAGAACACGACGCCGATCGCCCCGGCAACGGTCATGACCACAGGGCCGCTGATCTCAAGTTTCAGGAGGTCGTCCATGGCTAGTGGGTTCCCGGCGTCATGCTGCAGGTTCCCGGGCAACCATTTGCCGCAGCAGGCCCGCGCTTTGCGCCGTGGAGAGCCCGGGCAGGTACGCGGAACCTACCGCGATGCCGATCGATGGGAGGGCAAGGGGGTCCTGGTAGTACATGTACAGGGTGCGGTGCTCCGGCTGGAACCTCGATTTGAAGGCGGCCAAGGACTTGAACCCGTACATCGGCTCCAGGGCATTGCCGAGCAGCGCCAGGACACGGTCCAGGGAACTGTGGTCGCCGTCGCCGTCGATGGCACCGGCACCGGCGTTGGCAAGCGGGGAACCGGACAAGGAGATCATGGGGACCTCTTCCTTGAAGTGGGTTACGGCAGAGGCGATCAGGAATTCCATCACTCCCTTGAAACCGGTGGTCCGGCGTCGCATGAAGTCCAGCGTCCAGCCCGAGATGACACCGTTCCGGAATACCGGCAGCCAACTGGTGACCCCATGGACCAGGCCGTCGTCATCGACCGCCACGCAACAGAGGACTTCAGGATCCTTCAGTTCATCCAAGCCGCCCAGGGTGAAGCCCATCTCCGGCAGGGCCTTGTCCGCAACCCACTCTTCGGAGATCTCCGCCAGTTGGGCCCTGATTCCCGGGGGCATTCCCTGGTACGGATACCAGTGGTCCTTGATGGACAGTTTCTCTGCCCGGTTCAGGGCGGTGCGCACGTTTTGCCATTCCTTGCCCTTGAAGGTCATGGCCTGGACGTTGAGGAGCGTCTCCTCGGCCACTTCCAACTTGCGGAACCCCCGGGGCAGGAGCGGTCCATCCAGTTCGGCGGTCACTGAATAGAAGCACGGTGTCAGTCCCAGGCCGGCGCAGTGGTTCACGAATCCAGTGGCTGCGTCCGCGTGATGCTCTTCGGCGCCAAAGGGGCCGGCAACCGTGAGGGCAACACCGTTATGGACCTGGAAGGCAACACCGGACTTCCTGTCGGGGGCGAACCAGTACTGGTTGTTATCCCACAGTGCCATCCAGGACAGCGTGCCGCCGCCGTCGTGGAGCAACTCCCGGGTGTGGCCCAGATCAGCTGCCGGGTCCGTTGCAAGTTGCCTGAACCGCCGGAAGTTGTTCAGGACCAGCACCAGGATGCATAGCCAGATGATGTCCCCGCCCAGCCCATACACCACGGTGCTCAGCAGGCCTTGGGGGAGGGCCACCACAAAGGGAACAGGGAAGGGGACCAGGATGTGCGTCAGTTGGCCGGCGAGGTCCCACAGGGTCGAGCGGCCAGGGTTGCCTTCCGCGAACCAAAACGCGACATACAGGACGATTGCGACCACCGTGAGGACCAGTGATGTCCTTCCCAGGACCCGGTATCCGGCGTCGCTGGACTCCACCCTGAACTTGTGGCGGTTGGCCAGCAGCAACGCCACGATGATTACCGGGGCCAGGAATGCCGGGACCGCGTACAGCAGGAGATAGCCGAAATCGTCATCGCCCAGGGTGACTTCCGGATCGGTGGCGTATTGGACGATGGACAGGACCGTGACGGCGGCAAGGTACGCCTGGATCACCAGGGTCAGCCGATAGGCGAGCCGGCGTCCCCGGCGCAGTCCTTCAGCGCAGACGAGGAGCAGGAGGACCGGTATCAGCGTCAGGATTGCTGCGCCGAAGCTTTGCACGCCCACGATTCCCTGCAACGTCACGCAGCTGGTGTCGTTGTCGCAGGCTTCCTTGACTTCATCGGCGTCGGGACTGGCCTGGAGCATGACCTCCGAGACCACGGACAGGGGGCCGATTTCCCACGTGCCGGTCAGTTGCGTGAGCAGGGGTCCCAGGGCGAAAACGCCAACTACCGTACCCACCAGGAACCGGGTTTCACGGATGGTTGAGGAATGCAGAGAGCCTGCGCGGCGCCGGAAGACCAAGGACTGGATGGCCCAGCCGGCCAGGGTGCCCAGCACGGCACCGGCAAGTGCTTGAAGTGTTTGGGCCACCCCCACGAACAGGGCGAACATCAGCGTAGCGGCCAGCAGCCACGTCCTCAGCCGCCGCCGCCAGAGCGCGTCCAGTGCCGCCGTCGCAAATCCGAGGGCGGCGGCAGCGCCGCCATAGGCGCCTACAACATATTCGCCGCCCAGGAAACTGAGCCATTGGTCGGACGCGTCGGTTCCGAACGTCACAAGTGCCACAAGTACCAAGGCGCTGAGGGCTGAGCCTGCAATGAAGGCGAGCAGGGCGGCCCAGGAACCCATCACGCGCTCGGCGATTCCGACGCCCACCAGGATTGCGGCCGTGCAGGCAAGATAGTCCAGAAGGGACGAGGCAAAGAATGCCGACGTGAAAACGGACCACCATGGTCCTGGCTCCACTGCCAATCCCAGGCCCAGCTGGTCCAGCAAAGCCTCGCTGGGTCCATCCAGCAGACTCCCCGTTATTGCCCCCAGGACCCACAGCAAAGCTGCCAACCCCAGTGTCAGGGGCAGTCGTCGCAGCGTAGCCAAGCCGCGGACACCGCCCCGCAATTCCACAGCCGCGCTCATGTGATGTCCCCTTCACCGGTCCGGCGCCGGATAGCCCGGCTGGCCACCATTCTGCCTTGCGGAAGCGTGTAAAGGGAGAGGCTCGACGGCCCGACGTCGGCGGGTCGCCTTTTGCGGGGCGCGTTGTGTGCCGGCGCGCTAGCCCCTGTTCCAGGGGCCGGGGTTCACCCGGTACAGGACGGCGGCACCGACGACGGCACCAAGGATCGCGCCGAACAGGGCACTTCCGGCCGCCCGGCCTATGAGTGCGCCGGCCATGGCGCCCAGCAGGGCGCCGAGGAAGAGTCCCCTGCCGTTACGGTGCGGTTTCCTGGTCATGGTCCCAGCCTACGGGGGCGTTCCTAATGGATGGAGGGAACGGTGCGCGGGCGGACCACCAGCCAGAGGGCAGCGATCGCGCCGGTGATGCACACAGCCATGACTGAACCCATGGGAACAGCGGAGCTTACGCCCAGCCAGCCAACTACCGGCGGGACGATTCCGGCCATCATGAACTGGGATGCTCCCAGGAGGGAGGCTGCGGTGCCTGCCTGGGCGCCGTGGTTCGCGAGGGACAAGACCTGGACACAGGGGAACATGAAGCCGGTAGCGCAGATGTAGAACCACAACGGAATGAGGATGCCCCAGAGGCCAACGTGCAGAAGGTCCAGCACCACGATCACGAGGGCTGTGAACAGCATGAAGACCGTTGCCCCCGCAACGATCCACTGCGGGGCCACGCGGCGGATCAGGCGTGAACTGATCTGGACACCGGCAACAATGCCCAAGGAGTTGATACCGAACAGGATTCCGTATTCCTGGGGCGAGAATCCGTAGACATCCTGGAACAGGAAGGTGGACGCAGAGAGGTAGGCAAACAAGCCACCGAAGTTCAGGCTTCCCACCAGTACCATGCCCACGAAGATCCGGTCCGTCAGGACCGATTTGTAGCGCTGACCCACTGTGATGGTGGATTTGCCGCGCTGCTCTGCGGGCAGTGTCTCCCTGATGAAGAAGATGGAGGCAAGGATCACCATCAGGCCGTAGGCGGCCAGGAAGTAGAAAATGCCGGGCCACGGAAACGCCAGGAGCAGCTGCGATCCGATGACGGGGGCAAGAATCGGGGCCAGGCCATTGACCAGTGACATCCTTGAAAACATGCGGACCATGGAGTAGCCGTGGAAGAGGTCCCGGACCATGGCCATGGCCACCACGCCACCGCCGGCCGCGCCGATTCCCATCAGGACACGGAACAGCGAGAGCATCCCAATGTCTGTTGCCAGCGCTGCTCCGAGGGACGAGCCGATGTGCACGGCAGTGGCGAGGATCAGCGGAAGGCGGCGCCCCACTTTATCGCTGAACGGACCCACCACCAGCTGGCCGAGCCCAAAACCTACGGTGGTACCGGTCAACGTGAGCTGGATGGCCGCGGCGGAGACATCGAAACTTTCCTCCAGCGCCGGGAACGCCGGGAGGTAAAGGTCGATCGTGAAGGGACCCAGCGCAGTCAGTGCACCCAGCAGGAGAATGTAGACAAGTTTTTCGCGTCGGCTCAGGGAGTCGCCCGGAGCAATGGGAGAGGTCACGATCATCCATCTTATGGCCCAGGTCATATTTATTTGGCGTATGACGGGCGCGCCGCACTGTGGTCCCGAAAGTTCAGCAGGAACCTGAATGATAGCTTTGAGGACAGGTGTCCGCGGTGGAAGAATTCCGTCCGCGTTCGCCCCATACGATGCCCAGAGGAAAGCAGTTAGGCGGAACCCATGAGTGGACGTCACACCGGCCGGACCAGTCAAGGACCAGCCATTCGTACTTTGCCGAAGACCCTCAAGCTCGTTGCGCGGTTGGCACCACGCCAAATCAACGACGAAATTGCGTTGGCCAAGGTCGAGCTCAAGCGCAAGGCAACCCAGGTTGGCATAGCCGGTGCCTTCTTTGGCGTGGCCCTTGTGTTCCTTGCCCTTTTGGTCATCGCCCTTGTTGTTGCCGCCATCCTGGGCCTGGCAACCATCATGCCGGGCTGGCTCGCGGCGCTGATCGTTGCAGCATTCTTCCTGATCATTGTGGCCATTGCGTCCCTGATCGGAATTGCCAAGTTCAAGAAGGCCATGCCGCTGGTCCCCGAAGACACCATCCGGGGCATCAAGCACGATCTTGGAATTGCCAAGGAAGGCTCGGACTTCGACGAATCCATCCTGGATCCCAGTTCGCCCGCCGCCAAGGCAGCGAAGGCCCAAAAGGAAGCAGCTGCCGAGAAGGCCAAGGCAGAGAAAGCTGCGAAGGAAGCTGCCAAGGAAGCGGACGCAGTCAAGGCACCCACGGAAGCGGAACTTCGCTCGCGCCTGAAGAAGCGTCGCGAGCACCTCACCGGGGTCCGCGACGAACTCGGTGAGCAGTTGGACGTCAAGAAGCAGGGCCAGGCCCTGCTGGCGGGGGCCAACGAAAAGTTCACCGAGGGCAAGGACTTCGCTGCGGCAAAGTTTGCTGCCTTGGGAGAATCCGTCCCCGAAAGCCTGACCGAACGGCTCGCCGCCCGGTGGAAGGACCTCGCCGCGTTTGCCACTGCCGCCGTGGTCTTCGTTGTAGCCCTGCGGAAGCTGCTGAAAAAGTAGGCAGCCTTCCGGGTCAAAACACACACTGGGAATGGGAAGGGGGACATAGGTGAGATTGATCGGTGCTGGTTCAAATCCTGATCGGCCGCAAGTCGACCACGAGCTCATCTTCACTGTCCCCAACATCCTCACGGTCCTCCGTTTCATGGGGGTCCCCTTGTTCGTCTGGCTCGTTTTATCGGAGCAGGAGTATGGATTCGCTGTCCTGGTGCTCGTCATCATGGGCAGCACCGATTGGGTGGACGGCTACATCGCAAGGCGTTTCGACCAGACCTCCAAGCTGGGACGCATCCTTGATCCCATGGCTGACCGCGCCGCGCTCCTGGCCGTAGCATTCACGTTGGCCGTGGCCGGCGTCGTGCAGTGGTGGTATTTGGCGGCCCTGCTGGTGCCCGATGCCATCCTGGCCATTGCTTCCCTGATCTACTTCCGCAGCCACCCGGACCTTCCGGTGAGCATCATCGGAAAAATCCGTACGGCGCTGCTGCTGCTCGGCACGCCCCTGCTGGTCCTCTCCAAATTGCCCATTCCGTTCACCGAGGTCTACTTCGTAGCCGCCTGGACCTTCCTGGGGCTCGGGCTTCTGGGACACTGGATTGCGGCTTACAACTATTTCTGGGCCATCTTGCGTAAGGGTAAAGAACTGAAAAACGACGACGGCGGACACGGCTGATGGTCTGGCTGGCGGTTTTCCTTGCGGTGCTTGGTGCCTTTTTTCTGGCTATAGGCGCCCAACGGCAGGGCAGCGCGGTCAAAGCCGATACCGGCGGCCTGGCCCTGAGTTCAAACGGTTTCCTGAGGCTCCTGCGCAATCCCCGCTGGATGCTCGGGCTGTTGTTCCTTGCCCTTGGAATGGTGATGAACGCGATCGCCTTGGTCTCCGCCCCGCTCACCGTGGTTCAGCCCATTGGTGCCATTGCCCTGGTGATCACCACGGTGGTCAACGCCAAGGACCAGGGCCTGAGCATCAACCGGGCAACTGTAGTGGCCATCAGCGCGTGCGTCACGGGTTCGGCATTGTTCGTGCTGCTGGCCGTCTTCGTCACCCAGGAGAACCATCACGTCAACAGTGAGGACGAACTGACCATTGTCCTGCTGCTGGCTCTGGCAGTGGGCATCTTCGGGACCCTGGCCGTACTTTTCAAACACCGCATGAGCGCCTTTGTGTACATTCTGGGAGCCGGGGTCCTCTTCGGATTTGTTGCCGTGCTGACGCGGATCATCGGCAAGCACCTGCTCGACCCCAACGGCCTGTTCCTGCTCAACGTCCAGTGGTACACCCTGATCGCCATCGCGGCCGCCGGGGGACTTGGCTCCTGGTTCGTGCAGAGCGCCTACTCAGGTGGTCCGCCGGATCTGGTCATTGCAGGACTGACAGTGATCGACCCGATGGTAGGCATTGCCATCGGCATTGTGATCCTTGGTGAGCTTCGTCCCGATGTCCACGCCGTCATGGCTATCGCCATGGCTGTGGCCGCAACGCTTGCTATCGTGGGGGTTATTGCCCTGAGCCGGCACCACCCGGAAGTCACCAAACGCAAGAAGGACGCGAAGGCGGCTGCCAACAAGAAGGCTTAGGGCAGAGCTGCACCTTGCGCCGCCGCTGCACGCGGACCGGCAACCCGGCGACACCGCAGTATTGCCACAAGCAATGCTGTCCGCACCGTGACCATCAGGAGTTCTCCACGTGACCATTCCCGACACCACCAAGCCCCTTACCCTTCTGATTGCGGCCGATACATATCCGCCGCACGTCAACGGCGCCGCTCAGTTCGGCTACCGCTTGGCCAAGGGGATGACGGCACGTGGACACAACGTGCACGTGCTGGCCTGCCGTCCGGACACGGGCAAAAGCTACACAGAGTTCCGCGACGAAGCCACAGTCCACCGGCTGCGTTCGCACGGCGTCTTCACCCATGAGTACTTCCGTATTTGTTTTCCGTGGGAGATCAAAAAGGAAATCAGCCTTTTGTTCGACAAAGTCCAGCCGGACGTCGTCCACATCCAAAGCCACTACATGATCGGCGAGCACGTCCTGTACGAGGCCGTAAAGCGCGGTATCCGCGTTGTTGCCACGAACCACTTCATGCCGGAGAACCTGAATCCGTTCCTGCCGTTCCCGCAGTGGTTCAAGGACATTGTTGGCCGCATCTCCTGGAAGGACATGGGCAAGGTCATGGGCCAGGCGGACGTGGTCACCACGCCCACGCCCCTGGCTGCCAAAGCAATGCACCAGCACGCCTTCCTGCGCAAGGTCCTGCCGCTCTCCAACGGCATTGACTCCTCGGCCTACGAGCTCCAGCCTGGCGAGACCATTGAGCCTCACGCCAATCCCACGGTCCTGTTCGCCGGGCGTTTGGCAGAAGAAAAGCACGTCAACGTCCTGATTGACGCCGTGGCCAAGACTCCGCGCGAACTGAACGTCCACCTGGAAATTGTGGGCGGCGGCGAAGTCCGTCCCGCCCTTGAGGCACAGGTGGCCAAGCTGGGGCTGGGGGACCGGGTGAGGTTCCTCGGTCTGGCAAGCGACGAAGACCTGCGCGAGGCATACATCAAGGCCGACATCTTCTGCATGCCCGGTACTGCTGAGCTCCAGTCCCTGGTGACCTTGGAGGCGATGTCTGCTTCCACTCCCGTGCTGCTGGCCGATGCCATGGCCCTGCCGCACCTGGTTCGTGACGGTGAAAACGGCTACCTTTTCACGCCCAACAACAGCGATGAACTGGCAGCCAAGATCACCAAGCTGGTGGAGCTTCCCAAGCACGAGCTGGAAGCCATGGGCAAGCTGAGCCGGGAGATGGTGGAACCGCACAGCATCAACGGCACCCTCCAGACCTTCGAGGACCTCTACCGCGGGGCCTCCTACGAGGACAAGGTCGTGTGACAAAAGCACTCCCCGGCAGCTATTAGAATTGCTGGAGTGCTTTGCCCGGTACTGCTGTTTACGCAGCGGCCGGACCGGGCATCATGGGGCTATAGCTCAGCTGGTTAGAGCGCGGGACTCATAATCCTAAGGTCCTCGGTTCAAGTCCGAGTAGCCCTACACCTTCACGTATGAGCCGTGGCCGACAATCCTGGATTGTCGGCCACGGCTCTTTTGCGTTCCCCCTCAGTTGAGGTAAGTTACTCATCAGTAACTTAGTTTTGGTCGCAGGTGACCACCCTTGAAGGAGCGAACATGTCCAACGCTGCATTCGACGCCGCCAATCTTCCGTATGCCGACGGCGACTTCTACGCCTTTGAGCAGATGCTGACAGGAAAAGAGCAGGACCGGTTGGCTGAAGTCCGGGAGTTTCTTGCCCGCGAGGTCAAGCCCATCGCCGTGGACTGCTGGAACCGTGGCGAGTTCCCCATGGACCTCATTCCCAAGCTCGGTGAACTGGACCTGGTCAGTCCTGTCCGCCGGCAGGGGTACTCCAACCTGTTCGCCGGCATGCTCCACGCTGAAGTGACCCGGGCGGACGCATCCATTGCCACTTTCATGGGCGTGCACGACGGCCTCTTCACAGGGTCCATCGAGGCCCTTGCCTCCCAGGAGCAGAAGGATGCCTGGCTTCCGGAGATCTACTCGCTGAAGAAAATCGGCGCCTTTGGCCTGACGGAGCCCCTGGGTGGCTCCGATGTTGCCGGCGGCACCCGCACCACTGCCAGGCGCGATGGTGACAACTGGATCCTCAATGGAGCCAAGCGCTGGATCGGCAACGCCACCTTCTCCGACTGGGTAGTCATTTACGCCAAGGACGTTGCGGACAACCAGGTCAAGGCCTTCCTGGTGGACACCACCCTGCCCGGCTACTCTGCCAGCAAGATCGAGAACAAGATCTCCCTGCGTACAGTCCAGAACGCAGACATCGTCCTGGACAATGTGGTGGTTCCGGACTTCTTCAAACTGGCCAACGGCAACAGTTTCCGGGACACCAACAAGGTGCTCAAAGTCACCCGCCTGGCTGTGGCGTGGCAGGCGGTTGGGCTTCAGATGGCAGCTTTTGACGTCGCCCGCAGCTACGCGGTGGAGCGTCAGCAGTTCGGGCGGCCGTTGGCGGCCTTCCAGCTGGTGCAGAACCAGTTGGTCCAAATCCTCGGAAACACCGTGGCATCCATGGGCATGATGGTGCGCCTGGCCCAGCTTGAAGATGCGGGAGTGGCCAAGGACGAGCAGTCGGCGTTGGCGAAGGCCTTTGCTACGGCGCGCATGCGGGAAAGTGTTGCCCTGGGTCGCAGCATCCTGGGCGGCAACGGGATCGTTACGGACTACGGCATGGCCAAGATCTTCTCCGACGCGGAGGCCATCTACTCATATGAAGGCACGCACGAGATCAACACCCTGGTCACCGGCCGTGCCATCACGGGCGTCTCGGCCATCGTCTAGGCACAGTAGGTAATCAGTACAACGGCAGCAGGACCGACGGGCGCATGTCCTCCACGAAGTCCAGCGGGTTGAGGTAATCCGCGCCTTGGCGAACGCCCCAATGCAGGCAGGCCGCGGCACCGCAATGACCGGGCTCCAGGGTGCCAATGACCTGGCCTTTGCGGACGGCGTCTCCGGGTTTGAGGTCACTGGCCACGGGTTCGAAGCTGCTCTTGAGACCGTTGCCGTGATCGATGGTCAGTACCGGTCGATCAACCACGACGCCGGCAAAGGTCACCACTCCATCCGAAGGCGCGGTGACCTTTCCGCCGTCGGCCGATGGTCCTAAATCCACGCCGCGGTGACCACTCAGCCATGGTTTGTCCGGCGGGTCGAAGATCCGCAGCACGGCAGGCTTGGGGGAGAGCGGCCAACTCCACCGGGCGCCGGTCGGATCGGGCGTGCCTGGAACTGGCTCGGCCGGAGCAGCAGCGCCAAGTGTGCCTGCCGCCATCGCCAGCGCCGCCAGCAGGGCCATCAAGGACTTCGCAATCGTCATGGATAGAGCCTCCCGCGGTGCCCGCCGGCGATCGATACCGCACTTGCCCTATGTGGACAACCAACCGCGGCTGCGGTCAAACCTGTGGGGTGGCTGTAGTACACTTGGTGGAGCAGTTTGCTGTGCCCTCAAGCTGGTTCAGGAGCATGTCTCATTCAGATATGCGAGGGCCCCAGGCTGACTACGCGTATCCAACCCTCCACCAGCGAAGCCCCTTGGCTTCAGGCTGCGGAGGATTGTGCCTCTTGCGGTCCGGCTGAGCTTAGGCTCTGTGCCGGATGAGAAGCGCAATGGATGCCAGGAGCCACGCCCATCCGGGCAAAGGCTAAACAACCGTCAACTATTGGCAGGGTAAGAGCAGCCCCTTGGGCTCTCTCATGAATGACCTGCCGGAAGGAGCGTCGGCATGCCCGTCGTAACTATGCGCCAGCTGCTTGACAGCGGCGTCCACTTTGGACACCAGACCCGTCGTTGGAACCCGAAGATGAAGCGCTTCATCTTCACGGAGCGCAACGGCATCTACATCATTGACCTCCAGCAGTCGCTGTCCTACATCGACCGCGCCTACGAGTTCGTCAAGGCTACTGTCGCCCACGGCGGCACCGTCCTGTTCGTTGGCACCAAGAAGCAGGCTCAGGAAGCAATTGCCGAGCAGGCTACCCGCGTTGGCCAGCCGTACGTCAACCAGCGTTGGTTGGGCGGTATGCTCACCAACTTCCAGACCGTCGCCAAGCGCATCCAGCGCATGAAGGAACTCGAAGAGATCAACTTCGACGACGTCGCAGGCTCGGCTTACACCAAGAAGGAGCTCCTGCTCCTCAAGCGCGAACTCACCAAGCTTGAGTCCAACCTCGGTGGTATCCGCAACCTGACCAAGGCTCCCTCGGTTCTGTGGGTTGTTGACACCAAGAAGGAACACCTTGCTGTTGACGAAGCCAAGAAGCTCAACATCCCCGTTGTAGCCATCCTTGACACCAACTGCGATCCTGACGAAGTTGACTTCCCGATCCCGGGTAACGACGACGCCATCCGCTCCGTCAACCTGCTGACCCGCGTTGTTGCCGACGCCGTAGCTGAGGGCCTCATCGCCCGTAACCAGCGCGCAACGGGCACCACCGAAGCTCCTGAAGAGCCGCTGGCTGAGTGGGAGCGCGAGCTCCTCGAAGGCAGCAAGGCTGAAGAAGCAGCAGCAACCGAAGCTCCGGCAGCAGAAGCTCCCGCAGCTGAGGCTCCGGCAGCTGAGGCTGCAGCCGGCGAAGCCGAAGCAGCCAAGTAAATCTGGACCTTCCCTGATGCCGGAAACAGCATCGGGGGCAACTGACAGGATGGCAGCTCACACGGTGGGCGGCCGTCCTGTCAGTCCGTAAACACACAAATTTCTAGACAGAGGGGTTCACATGGCGAACTACACTGCTGCTGACATCAAGGCCCTGCGCGAGCGCACCGGCGCCGGCATGATGGACGTCAAGAAGGCTCTTGACGAAGCCAACGGTGACGCCGAGAAGGCCATCGAGATCATCCGCATCAAGGGCCTCAAGGGTGCTACCAAGCGCGAAGGCCGTTCCACTGCCGAGGGCCTGGTTGCTGCCAAGGTCAACGGCGGCGTTGGCGTAATGATCGAGGTCAACTGCGAAACCGACTTCGTTGCCAAGGCTGACAAGTTCATCCAGCTGGCCGACAAGGTCCTCAACGTTGCAGTCGAGTCCGGCGCAGCCGACCTCGAGACCCTGCTGGCTACCGAGGTTGACGGCAAGCCGTTGTCCGAGGTTGTTGTCGAAGAGGGCGCTGTCCTCGGCGAAAAGGTTGTTGTCCGCCGTATCTCCCGCGTTGAGGGCACCACGGTTGACGCTTACCTGCACAAGACGTCCAAGGACCTTCCGGCCCAGGTCGGCGTCCTGTTCGCTGTTGACGGCGAAGGCGAAGCCGCTGCCACCGCCGCGCACGACATCGCTGTCCACGTTGCAGCCATGGCTCCGAACTACCTGACCCGCGACGACGTTCCGGCCGAACTGGTCGAGTCCGAGCGACGCATCGCCGAAGAGACCGCCAAGGCTGAAGGCAAGCCCGAAGCTGCTCTTTCGAAGATCGTGGAAGGCCGCGTGACGGGCTTCTACAAGGGTGAAGTTCTGGTTGACCAGGCATTCGCCAAGGACTCCAAGAAGACTGTTGCACAGGTCCTCGAAGAGGCCGGCGTCAAGGCAACTGCAGTAACCCGTTTCCGCGTAGGAAACTAGTAATTCATGAAAAGGGGTGGTCACTTCGGTGGCCGCCCCTTTTTCATGCACCCGTCCGGGTAGTACCTGAGCGGACCCACAGCACGATAATCTAGCCAGAGTCCACCAACGGGAGGCACCATGGAAACCGTCAACACTGCAATCCAGCCCGAGAAGACCCGCCGACGTGTACTTCTGAAACTTTCCGGTGAGGTCATCGGCGGAGGCAAGCTCGGCGTCGATCCTGAAACCGTCAGGGCCATCGCCAAGCAGATCGCGGCAGCTGTCTCCGACGTCGAGGTTGCGATCGTCGTGGGCGGCGGCAACTTCTTCCGCGGCGCAGAACTGTCCCAGAGCGGCATGGACCGCTCCCGCGCCGACTACATGGGAATGCTCGGCACGGTCATGAACTGCCTGGCCCTGCAGGACTTCCTGGAGCAGGCCGGCGTTGAAACCCGTGTCCAGAGCGCCATCACCATGGGCCAGGTTGCCGAGGCCTACATTCCCCGCCGCGCTATCCGCCACATGGAGAAGGGCCGCGTGGTCATCTTCGGTGCAGGCGCCGGACTGCCCTACTTCTCCACTGACACCGTGGCAGCCCAGCGTGCCCTGGAAGTCCACGCGGATGTTGTCCTCATGGCCAAGAGCGGCGTGGATGGCGTGTACACCGCCGATCCCAAGAAGGATCCGGAAGCTGAGAAGCTCGATGTCCTGAGCTACGACGACGCCCTGCGCCGGGACATCCGCGTCATGGACCAAACGGCCATGACCATGTGCAAGGACAACAATCTTTCCATGGTGGTCTTCGGCATGGAAGGCGAGGGCAACGTTACCCGTGCCATCCTGGGCGAAACGCTCGGAACCCTGGTTACTCCCTAGCAAGGGCTAGGATATTTCTAGGACCGTCCGCCTCTCACGGCGGATCTTTACTGTGTACTGCGGCCTGCTTTTGGGCAGCAACTATTTTCTGAGGAGAAACCCGTGATCGAAGAGACCTTGCTCGAAGCCGGCGAGAAGATGGACAAGGCGGTTGAGGTAGCCAAGGACGATTTCGCCACGATCCGTACGGGTCGGGCGAACCCCGGTCTCTACAACAAGGTGATCGTCGAGTACTACGGCACGCCCACGCCGCTCCAGCAGCTGGCGTCCTTCGGTGTCCCCGACGCCCGGACCATCCTCATCACGCCCTACGACAAGACCGCCCTGCGCGACATCGAGAAGGCCTTGAGCGATTCCGAGGTCGGCGCCAACCCCTCGAACGACGGCAACGTCATCCGCGTGACCATCCCGGAGCTCACCAAAGAGCGCCGCAAGGAGTACGTCAAGATCGTCAAGGGCAAGGGTGAAGACGCCAAGGTCTCCATCCGCAGCATCCGCCGCAAGGCAAAGGACACGCTGGACAAGCTGGTCAAGGACGGCGAAGCCGGCGAAGATGAGGGTGCCCGCGCTGAGAAGGAGCTCGACGCCCTGACCAAGCAGCACGTTGACAGCATCGACGAGCTGCTTAAGCGCAAGGAAGCCGAGCTGCTCGAGGTCTGATGAACCAGGCTGAGCCGGCGCCCGCTGGACGGGTCCCGACACGCGATACCCCGCACCGCACCAGGCGCGTCCGGACGAACCCCACGCCCAAGGCTGGGCGTAATCTTCCTGCGGCCATCGGCGTCGGGCTTTCCATGCTTTTGGCGGTTTTGGGCGGATTGCTTTTCCTCCCGTTGGGATTCGTCCTGCTCACCACAGCATTTGCGGTGTTGGGGGTATGGGAAGTTTTCCGGGCCCTCGAAGCCCAAGGCACCAGGATGCCGATCATCCCCGTGATGGTCGGCAGCCTGGTTATGCCGGTATCGGCCTATTTTGGTGGCCTTGAAGGCCTGTTGTTCACCATGACGGCCAGTTCCGTTGCCGTCCTGCTGTGGCGGTCCATCGAGAGTGCCGCCGGAGCTCCGAGGAGTGTCTTCGCCGGGGTGTTCACTTTGGCGTGGATTCCTTTCCTCATCAGCTTCGCGTCCCTGTCCCTGCACACCAGCAGCGGTCCGACTCCCGTCGGCTTTTGGCCGGACGGGATTCCCGACGGCGCCTGGCAGATCGCTTCCATGCTGTTGTTGGTGGTTTCCAATGACACGTTCGGGTACATCGTGGGGGCCTCGTTCGGGAAGCACCCGATGGCTCCAAAGATCAGCCCCAAGAAGTCCTGGGAGGGTTTCGCCGGATCAGTGGGCGGTGCCATGCTGATTGGGGTCCTGGCATGCATTTTCATCCTCGATAAGCCTTGGTGGGTGGGCTTGGTGCTGGCTATTGGCATGGTGGCGGCAGCTACCGCCGGTGATCTCGCCGAGTCCATGGTCAAACGGGAACTGGGTGTCAAGGACATGAGCAGCATCCTCCCCGGCCATGGTGGTGTGATGGACCGCTTGGACTCCATTGTGTTCGCGGCCCCTGTAGCCTATGTTCTGTTCGCGCTGCTCAGCGGCGTCTGAGAATCAACGAAGGAAAATTAGTGTCCGTGGATATTCGACGCCAGATTCCCGCAACGTTCGACCGCGTGGAGCGCAGCAAGTACGGCTATAACGCCAAGCAAGTGGACGAATTCCTCCAGCGTGCAAGGACATCGTTCGAAAACCCGGTAGGTGCCGCTGACCAGGTGGCCAGCGTTGACGTGCGGGACGTGGCTTTCGATCCCGTGAAGGGTGGGTACGACGCACACAGCGTGGACGCCGCCCTGGACCGGCTCGAGGATGCATTTGCCCGCCGTGAGCGCGATGACTTGATCAGCCGCGAGGGCGAGGAAGCCTGGCTGCGCCAGATCGGCAAGCTCTCCGGCATCCTGCGTGGACGCCTTCACCGGCCCGACGGCGAGCGGTTCCGCCGTCCTTCCAGCAAGCGGGCACGCAGTTACAACATCCAGGACGTCGATGCCCTGTGTGCGGAACTGGTGGGTTACCTTGAGCACGACCAAGTCCTGAGCGTTGACACGGTGCGCCGCGCCGTTTTCCGGGCTGCCAAGGGCAATGAAGGTTACGAAGAAGCCCAGGTGGACGCATTCCTCGCACGTGCCGTCGAGCTCATGGCGGCCATCGACTAGTCCGCACCCCCGGGCGCAGGGCTAGCGCGTGGGCGAAACGGGTGGGTTGTTTTGCCAGACTTCCAGGTAGCGTCGATGGCCCCGGACCAGGGACGTGGCGAAGAACGCCAGCGCGACCACAACGGCCACGGGCACTGCCGCGGCTGTGGGGAGCCCGGCTGCCAGGAGTGCCGATCCCAGCAGCAGCGCGATCAAGGCCGAATTCACGAACCCCATGAAGACCATGCTGCTGCCGGCCACTTGGCTGAAGTCCTTCCTGTTGCCCAGGAAGTAGTACGTCTTTTTGGCGCCGGCCTCGTCATCGTGCGCCCCGGCCATGAGGTAAGGCCCTATGCCGGGATCCATATCGACGTAGGCGGCCCGCAGGCGGTTCATCGCCAGGACATACATCAAGTCCTCCATGCCTACGCTCATGACGCGCACGTGCGTCAGCAGGCCCACCACCAGGTCGATACTGAGCACTGTCAGTGCGAACGCCCTGAACGCATCGGAAAACTGGGTGGCGTTACCCACCAGCGCCACGCTCAAAAGGCTTGCGGACGTGAAGGTCAGGAACATGCTGATCCGGGTGAGGACCTCGCCTTGGGTGGTGCTGCGCGAGGCGAGCAGGCTCCAGTGTTCGGTGGCCAGCAATTGTGCCCGGACGCTGGGGGATGGTTCCGGTGTTGGTGCCGGCGGTTCCGGACCGGCGGCACCTGGTTCCTCGGACATGGCGTCATTGTCCACCCTGAGGGGGCGCCGGACAACGCCTTGCCGCAGCTACCTCTCCGTAACCACAGGCCGTTCCGGTACGTGCAGCCGTGACATGACACGGTTTACTGACGCCGGCACACGGTTTCTGGTTGTCAGGGAAACGGCCACTGTCACAGCGAAGGCTGCGGGAACGCTCCATGCCGCCGGCTGGGCAAGCCAAGCCGGTGCCGTTCCTGGCCCCATGAGTGTGCCCGCCACCATGGCCCCGCCGCACAGCAGCGCGCCGGTGAGCATTCCGGAGATGGCGCCGGCATCTGTGAGCCCGCGCCACCAGATTCCCAGCAGCAATACCGGGCAGATGGTGGAGGCCGTGAAGGCAAAGACCAGGCCCACGCTCCCGGCAAGGGCCAGGGAGTCGGTCATGAAGGCAAAACCCAAAGGTACGACGGCGGCGAGCACCGCGGCGAGGCGGAAGCCCTTGACGCTCCCACCGAACAGGTCCTGGCTGATGACTCCGGACAGCGAAACCACCAGCCCGGACGTGGTGGAGAGGAAGGCGGCGAAGGCTCCAGCGACTACGAGGGCGGAGAGCAGGTCTCCTGCAACGCCGCCTATGAGCTTCCCCGGGAGCAGCAGGACCAAGGCATCCGCCTGCCCGGACTGGGCAAGTTCGGGTGCGAACATCCGTCCGAGGGCACCGGATACCGAGGGAAACAGGTAAAAGACGGAGAGCAGGCCCAGCACAATGAGGGTTGTGCGGCGGGCCGATTGCCCGTCCGGGTTGGTGTAGAACCGCACCAGGACGTGGGGCAGGCCCAGGGTTCCAAAGAGCAAGGCCACCAACAGGGAAATGTGTTGGTACACGCCGGCGGAGGCCTGGCCGGTGGGATTGACCGGGAGGGGAGCCTGGGGAGTTGTGCCGTTCCCGGCCAGCACCAGCAGCAGAAAAACCACCGGCACTGCCAGGGCGGTCAGTTTGAGCCAGTATTGGAATGCCTGGACAAAGGTAATGGAGCGCATGCCACCTGCCACCACCGTCAGGCACACCACCAGCACAACCGCCGTCGAACCTACCCACGACGGCAGGCCGGTGGTGATGCGGATGGTGAGCGCCGCCCCGTGGAGTTGCGGGACGATGTAAAGCCAGCCGACGGCGACCACCACCAGGCTGGTGACGCGGCGGACCAACCTGGAATCCAAACGGGCTTCGGTGAAATCAGGGATGGTGTAGGCGCCTGAGCGACGCAGGGGAGCGGCGACGAAGAGCAGCAGCATCAAGTAGCCTGCGGTGTACCCCACGGGGAACCATAGGGCGTCTGTTCCCGAGAGCAGGATCAGCCCGGCGACGCCCAGGAAGCTGGCGGCAGAGAGGTACTCGCCGCCGATTGCCGAGGCATTCCACCAGGGTGGGACCGTCCTCGAGGCCACATAGAAGTCTCCGGTTGTCCGTGAAATCCGCAGGCCGTAAAAGCCGATGACGGCTGTGGAGAGTGAGACGGCGAGGAAGGCGATCAGGGCAACAGCCGGATTCACTTGTCCTCCACAAGGTCCCGGTACCGCGCTTCATTCCGCGCTGCCGCACGGTTGTAGAGCCAGGCACTGAGGCCAATTACCGGGTAGATGCCAAGGCCCAGTACCAGCCAGTCCAGTGGAATCCCCAGGACCCTTGTTTCAGCTACGCCGGGCCCGTACACGAGGAAAAGAGCGACCACCACGAGGATGATCAGAAAGCCACAGGCCACTACCAGTGCCAGGCGCAGTTGGGAGCGGATCAGGGAACGGATGAAGATCCTGCCGGCGTCGGAGTCTTCTGCGACCTCGCGGGGGTACGGCAGCCGGCCGGGAGCCGCAGTGGCCGACCGGTGGGGTGCTGTGACACGGACCCGCGTCATCCTTGCGGCCGGATGCGTGTGGAGTGCAGTTTGTCCCTGACGGAAGGCAGATGGCGCCGGCTGATGGGCAACTCAGCTCCCGCCACCGCCACGCTGGGTCCGGTGGCCGACAACCTAAGGTGCTCCACATGCTTCAGGGCAATCAGGTACGAGCGGTGGATCCGGATGAATCCGGCCTCAGCCCATTTCTGTTCGAGGTCGCTCAAGGGGACCCGGATGAGGTAACTGGCCTCGGCCGTGTGCAACCTGGCGTAGTCTCCCTGGGCCTGAACGTAGGTGACATCATCGCGGCGGATCATGCGGGTGGTGCTGCCCAGATCCACCGTGATCATCTCCGGCGCGGGGGTTCCATCCTTGATGAGGTCGCTGATCCGGTCCACGGAGCGCGAAAGGCGTTCGGCGCGAAGGGGTTTGAGGAGGTAGTCGATCGCAGCGAGGTCGAAGGCTTCCAGGGCACAGTCTTCGTCAGCAGTGACAAAAACGACGGCGGGTGGATTGTTGCTGCGCGAAATCGCCCGGGCGATGTCCAAGCCTGAGAGGGCCGGCATATGGATGTCGAGGAACACCGCGTCCACGGCCTCCGTTTCCAGGGTCCGCAGCGCTTCTGCACCCGAGGACGCCCGGTGGATGGCGCCAATCCTTTCATCCCGTCCCAGCAGGAAGGCCAGCTCCTCCACGGCGGGCAGTTCGTCATCAGCGACGAGCACGTTGATCATCCTTAAAGACTAACCTTCACCTCAAGCGTCATGCCCGGGCTGGGATTTGGGCACCCGCATGGTGATCAGGGTCCCTTCACCTGGGGCGGTGTCGATGACCAGTCCGTGTTCATCGCCGTAGACCTGGCGCAAGCGCGCGTCCACGTTGCGCAGTCCCACGTGGATGCCATCGGTGTGCCCGGCCAGCACCGAGCGCAGGTGCTCCGGGTCCATGCCCACGCCGTCGTCCTCGATGGTCACTTCGGCGAACGCGCCGGCATCGTTGGCGCAGATGGTGATGTGGCCCGGGCCATCCCTGGCTTCCAGGCCATGGCGGACCGCGTTTTCCACCAGTGGTTGCAGGCTGAGGAAGGGGATCACTGTGCTGAGGACCTCCGGGGCGATCCGGAGGCTCACTTGGACGCGCTCACCAAAGCGTGCCCGTTCCAGCAAAAGATAGCGGTCAATGCAGCGAAGTTCCTCGGCCACTGTGGTGAAGTCGCCGTGGCGCCGGAAGGAGTACCGGGTGAAGTCTGCAAACTCCACCACCAGCTCCCTGGCCCTGGCAGGATCGGTGTTGATGAAGGAAGCAATGGCGTTGAGGGAGTTGTAGATGAAATGAGGGCTGATTTGAGCACGCAACGCCCTGACCTCAGCCTCCATCAGCAACGTCCGTGAGGCTTCAAGCTCCGTGAGTTCCAGCTGGGCGGCAATCCAGTCCGCAACCTCGCTGGTGGCCCTCACCAGCCCGGCCCCTGCTGCCGGCGCCAGGGCCGCCACCGAACCGACCACCTTGGAACCGGAACGGATGGGAGCAATCACCACGCTGAAATCATGGGTCCCGTGCTCCGGCTTTCCGGTAGACCGGCGCCCGCCGTGGGGCACCACCACGGTTCGTCCGGTGGTGAGTACTTCGGTAGCAAGACGCATCAGCGACGACCTGAGTTCTTCTGCGGTGCCATCCCAGGCCAGCACCGAATCTGTGTCCGTGATGGCCAAGGCGTCGCAGCCCAGAAGGACCCGAAGCTGCCTGCTGGCTTTGGCCGCCCCGGCAGGTTGCAGGCCACCCCTCAGGTGCTGGCCGGCACGGGAGGCTGCATGCAACGTGTTGTAGGTGGCGCGCTCGGCGTCGGTGCCAAGGTCCCGGAAGGAACGCATCACCTTGTAGCCAACGCCAACCACGACGGCGACAGCCAGCACGATCACAGCGATCGCGGCTGCGGTGAGAAGCGGTGAATCGGGCATAAGGCCAGCGTAGCCGGACCGCTCCCGCATCTTTTCCAAGCACCGGAAATACCGGCCGTCGAACCTCAGGCCACCGTTTGGCGCAGCACCGCAACCGCTGGGCGACGGCTGCGGGCGAGGCTCTGGAACACGTACCCCGACGCGTTCGATAGTGATTGCAGTCACATTGGCGAGGCGTGTGGAGCCGATGTGGACACATCACAATCAGGAGGAACCATGGGTAATGAGGCCCAACCCCAGGACGCAACGGCGTCCGTGGACTTCCAGGAAGTCCAACAGACGGAACGGTTCAAGACACTGCGCAAACGACACCGCAGTTTCGTCTTTCCCATGGCAGTGGTATTCCTGCTGTGGTATTTCGCGTATGTCCTTTTGGCTGACTACGCGGTGGGCTTCATGTCCATCAAGGTTTGGGGCAATATCAACGTCGGCCTGCTTCTCGGGCTGCTGCAATTCGTCACCACCTTCGGCATCACGGCCTGGTACGTGAGCTACTCCAACCGGAAGCTTGACCCCATCGCTGCAGAAATCCGCAACGAGATCGAGGGCCACGAATTTGATAAGGACGGCAATGTGATCAACGGGGCAGCCAAATGAACACCATGGTCCCGGCAGCAGTGAACGTAGCAGCGTTGAAGGACACCACCCTGCTCAACATGGGCATATTTGCCCTCTTCGTGGCGGTCACCATGGTGATCGTCTTCCGGGCCAGCCGGAACAACAAGACCGCAGCGGACTACTACGCAGCGGGGCGGTCATTCACTGGCTCCCAGAACGGCACGGCCATCGCAGGCGACTACCTGTCCGCGGCTTCGTTCCTCGGCATCACCGGTGCCATCGCCATCAATGGATATGACGGTTTCCTCTACTCCATCGGCTTCCTGGTCGCCTGGCTGGTGGCCTTGCTCCTGGTGGCGGAACTGCTCCGCAACACCGGCAAGTTCACCATGGCCGACGTCCTGTCCTTCCGGTTGCGCCAACGCCCCGTTCGGATTGCCGCGGCCCTCTCCACCCTGGCCGTCTGCTTCTTCTACCTCCTCGCCCAGATGGCGGGTGCAGGCAGCTTGATTTCGCTCCTGCTGGGCATCAGCGACTGGGGCGGGCAAGCCTTGGTGATCATCGTCGTCGGCGCACTCATGATCATGTATGTACTGATCGGTGGCATGAAAGGCACCACCTGGGTGCAGATCATCAAAGCCATCCTGCTGATCGCCGGTGCAGCCGTGATGACCGCCATGGTGCTGGCCATTTACGGTTTCAACCTCTCCAGCCTGTTGGGTTCGGCCGCTGAGGCTGCCAACAACCCGAACATCCTCAACCCGGGACTGCAGTACGGCAAGACCGAAACGTCCAAACTGGACTTCATGTCCCTCGGACTGGCGCTCGTCCTCGGTACAGCCGCCCTGCCGCACGTCCTGATGCGCTTCTACACCGTTCCCACGGCCAAGGAAGCACGCAAATCCGTTGTCTGGGCGATCTGGTTGATCGGCCTCTTCTACCTCTTTACCCTGGTGCTTGGCTACGGCGCAGCTGCCTTGGTTGGCGCGGAAACCATCAAGTCCGCGCCCGGTGGAGTCAATTCTGCCGCACCCCTGCTGGCCTTCCACCTGGGTGGGCCGCTGCTCCTGGGATTCATTTCGGCGGTCGCTTTCGCCACCATCCTTGCCGTAGTGGCCGGCTTGACCATCACGGCCGCTGCTTCGTTTGCCCACGATATCTACGCAAACGTCATCGCCAAGGGCAAGGCCGATGCAACCACCGAAGTGAAGGTGGCGCGCCGCACCGTTGTGGTGATCGGCGTCCTCGCGATTCTGGGGGGCATCTTTGCCAATGGCCAGAACGTGGCGTTCCTGGTGGCGCTGGCTTTCGCCGTCGCAGCCTCGGCAAACCTGCCCACGATCGTCTACTCCCTGTTCTGGAAGAAGTTCACCACCCAGGGCGCTGTTTGGAGCATGTACGGCGGCTTGGCTGCGGCCATCCTGCTCATCACGTTCTCGCCCGTGGTTTCCGGTGCCAAGACCTCCATGATCCCCGGAGCGAACTTCGCCCTGTTCCCGCTGAGCAACCCGGGAATCGTGTCCATTCCATTGGCATTCTTCCTGGGGTGGCTCGGAACCGTCCTGGACAAGCGCCGTGAAGATCCGGCCAAGCAGGCGGAGATGGAAGTGCGCTCGCTGACAGGTGTCGGTGCCGAGAAAGCCGTAGACCACTAAGGCCGCGCAGAGATAGACCCGCCACCATAAAAGGCTCCGCCTGCGAACGCGCAGGCGGAGCCTTTTGTGTGCTGGGCTTTCGCCCGGCCGGGTACCTCTCTACTTCTTCAAGCCGAGCCATTCCCTCAGTTGTTCCAGTGGCCAGGTGGTGACGATCCGTTCCTTGGGCACCCCCAGTCTCTCAGCGCGTTCTGCCCCGTACTGCAGGAAATCCAGTTGGCCGGGAGCGTGGGCGTCACTGTCGATGCTGAAGAGGCAGCCTGCGTCCAAGGCCATGGCAATGAGGTTGTCCGGCGGGTCCTGCCGTTCGGGACGGGAATTGATTTCGACCGCGACACCCCACTCCGCGCACTCCTTGAAAACTCTTGCGGCATCGAATTCGGATTCGGGCCGTGTTCCCCGCGATCCCTGGACCAGGCGCCCGGTGCAATGCCCCAGCACGTTGGTATGGGGATCGCTGATGCCGCCCAGCATCCGCGTTGTCATGGTTTTTTTGTCCGAGCGGAGCTTGGAGTGGACGCTGGCGACCACCACATCCAACTGGGCCAGCATGGGGGGAGTCTGGTCCAGGGTTCCGTCCTCGAGGATATCTACTTCAATTCCTTTCAGGAGGCGGAAACCATCAGAGCTTGCGTTGATCCCATCCACCACGCCGAGCTGCTTTTCAAGCCGTTCCACGCTCAGGCCATTGGCGATGGTCAGATTGGGGGAGTGGTCCGTGAGGGCAAGATACTCACGGCCGAGCGTCCGGGCCGCTGCCACCATTGCTTCGATGGGGGAGCCGCCGTCGGACCAGTTGCTGTGACTGTGGAGGTCGCCACGAAGAGCCGCCCGCAGCGTGTCCCCACCGGATGCCAACGATTCCGTTCCGCGCTCGCGCAGGTCCGCAAGATAGTCCGGTACCCGGTCTTCGAGGGCCTGCGTGATGACTTCAGCGCTCCGGTTGCCGACGCCTTTGAGGCTGGTGATCCGCCCGCTGCCTGTAAGCTTCGCCAGTTGTTCGGGCGATAGCTGCCGCACGGCGTCGGCCGCCTTTCGGAAGGCCTGGACCTTGAAGGTGGGGGCTTGGCTGCGTTCGAGCCAAAAGGAGATTTCGTCGAGCGCCTCGATAGGATCCATGGCTCCATGATCCACGAACCGGGCGCACCATCAACAGTGGGCATTGTCGATGGTGCGCCGGTTTGGTCGCCGTCAACTAGTGGTGGCGACCCGGGACCAGGGCGGGATTGGAGCCCTGGCCGCTTTCTTCATGTGGGGACTGGCCGTGCTCGCCATGCGGGACGGCGTGTTGTCCTGCCATTGAGGCAGCCAGCCCGGGTGTTGCCACTGAGGCAACAACGACGGCGGCTCCGAACGCGGCTGCCAGAAGCCGCCCGGTCCTTGGCTGGCCGTGGGCGCCGCCGTCGTTGGTCTTATGCTGCCGCCTCAGCCAGCCCGCCCCGGCAAGTGCCATGAGCGTCAGGCCGAGGGCGGCAACGTGGCTCACATCAAGCGAGCGGAGGGCACTGACTTCGGCAACCGTGACTGCAAGGTGCGCCGCCGCAGCAACCGAGAGAACAGGAAACGCCCATCGGGCGAAAACCAGGGCGTTGCGGTGCAATCCCCACAGGGACCAACCCAGGAAGGCCAGGCCCGCGGTGAGGGTTGCGACGCCGCTGATCACGGTTCCCGGTGTCGCTGAGGTGTTTCCCGTCAGATATCCGGCGGCAAGTGAAAGCTCGACCATCCCGGCGGCCATCGCTGCGAAGTACACGAACAGGAGGGTGGCTGCGTTCAGTGTGGGGTGGTTTCTGCGTTCCATGGTCCTTGCCGTCCTATCGCTGCTTGATGAGTCTGTTCAGGCGCTGTTCAGGCGGATCAGGCGTGGGCGGAAGCTACTGCGGCCTTGTCCTGGGACAGGGCAACACCGAGCAGGACCACGGCGCTGGCGAGGTGCAGGACGTTGTCCGCGCCGTTGAGGGCGATGATGTTCAGTGAGGAACCCACCAGGAACAGGCCCAGGATGCCTACCAGGAGGTAGACGCCACCGACAGCGGTGTTGACCGACTTGGACAGCGTGACGCTGTTCATGCCGGAGTACAGAAGGGCGGCGCCAATGGCCAGGTGGATGATGTTGTGGAGGGGGTTCACGGCGAAGATGATCAGGTTGGCGCCCTCGGTGGCGAAGAAGCCGATTCCCGAGGTAACAAAGAATCCGAGCACGCCTACCAGGAGGTAGACAGCTCCGAAGATGGTGGCGATCAGGCGATTGGGCGAAGTACGCATGGTCCGGGCCTTCCGATGATGGCCGGTTGTTCCGGCCGTCCTGCTGAGCCCCGGCTGGGGCTCTCAAGCAGGGATTCGGACCATATGCGCAGGTGGATGGGTGGTACTGCGGAAATTTCTTTGCTGCAATTACGGGCGAAGACGGATGCTGCTCATTTTGAGGTCGTTGGTGCCCTCGAAGACGTACTGGAGATTTATGGTCTTGCCGTCGCACTGCAAAGTCCCGGAAAGATCGGCCTTGTTGTTGCCGTTGTTGTTGTTCACGTTCACCGAGTTGTAGTTCGGTTTGCATGAGGCATCCAGGTTCAGGCTGGCAATGCCGTCCATGAACGAATCCTTGTCCAGCTCGTCCTTCAGCGGCTGGCTCAGGTAGTTATCGTAGGCCTGCTCTGTATGGCCGGAGACCACCAGGTTGGTGAATTCGTCAGCCAGCGACCTGGCTTTGGACGTCGCATTGCCCACGAGGTTGACCAGCAGCACAATGCCAACCACGGCCAGGACGATCACACCGCCAACGATGCTAAGGACGATCCATAAAACCTTCCTGCTCTTCTTGGCCGGCGGTTGCCCGAATTGGCCCGGAGGGTACTGCCCGGGCTGGAATTGGCCCTGCGGGTAAGGGTTCTCCGGGTAAGGGTTCTGGCCGGGGGCGTAGGCGTTTTGTCCCTGCGGGTAGGGGTTGTTGGCGTCCTGGCCGGGTGCTCCGGGCTGTGGGGCGCCGTAGGTGGGGCCGCCATACGGCGGGTTTCCGGACCCGGGACCGCCAGGTCCAGCAGGCGTGGACGACGGCGGCTGCTGCCACTGCGGCGCGGCGCCGGGCTGTGCCTGGTAACCGGGGCCCGGCGGAACCGGCGGCGGGTTGTTGCCCGGGTAGTGGGGGTTGGGTTGCCCGGGTTCTTGCGGGTTGCTCACGGTAGTGCCCCTTTCAGCAGCCTTCGGCAGGGCCACCACATGGCCGGGGTCCTCTGGCCGGCCCCCGATACGTCCTCTTGCATCCAATCGCATGCGGGTTCCCCGGGCAAGTACCGCCTCGCAGAAAACCGCAGGTGAGTGGGGCTTTTCAGTCCCCGGAGCGCCGTCCCAGCAACGGTTGGACGCGGTAGGGAATCATCTCCCGCATCGCCAGCGCTGTATCGGTCCTTTCCACACCGTCGCAGCCAAGGATTTTTCCGTTTATCCGGTACAGGTCCTCTGCGTCCAACGCGACAACGCGCAGGAGCAGATCCGCCGAACCCGTCAGGCCAAAGCCTTCGAGGATCTCCGGAATGTCCGCAAGATCCTGCGCCAGCGAGGCGAGCTTTTGCTGTTGTACGTGGACTGTGATGAATGCAGTCAACGGGTAGCCGAGGGCAGCCGGGTTGATCCTGCGCTCAAAGGACAGAAACGCGTGCTTCTTCTCCAACAAGGCCATGCGGGCCTGCACGGTGTTGCGGGAGAGGCCCAGCTTTTGGGCCAAGGCCACAACTGTCCCGCGGGGGTCCTTTGCCATGGCGGAAAGGAGCCGGGTGTCAGTGCCATCCAAGGGTTGCATAATGCGCAAGATTAGCACGGTCCCAAGGGTCCAAACAGGGCAGGATGCTCAATTTCCCGGAGGGTGGTTGTACCCGATGCGCCTTGTGAGTAGGGTCACAATTAACTCCGGCGAAGGTGCCGGAGGGCCGGTCTGCGGCAGGATCACAAGTTCCGCCAGCGCCGACGAAAACGAGCCGGAAGGTTGCGATCACCTGTGTTGACGGATCAGGCGGGCAAGGGAGTGCACCATGACACTCCGGGCCCAGGACATAGTGCACAAAATCCCTTGAGGACTGGTGGCAATCTGCTCCAGTTGGTGTCCCCGGACGGGGAACGGATCAGCCACCCGGAGTTCGATGTTTGGGTCAAGGACGTCGGAGACGAGCAACTGTGCTCCTTGTTTGAGGACATGACAGTTATCCGCCGCATTGACGCCGAGGCGACGGCGCTCCAACGTCAGGGCGAGTTGGCGCTCTGGCCGCCGCTCCTTGGCCAGGAGGCGGCCCAGATCGGCTCGAGCCGTTCACTCCGAGATGACGACTTTGTCTTCCCGAGCTACCGCGAAAGCGGTGTGGCCTACGTCCGGGGTGCGCACCTGTCCGAGATCGCCCGCGTTTGGCGGGGCAATGCCTCCTACGGGTGGGACCCGCAGCGCATCAAGCTTGCCACGCCCCAGATCATCATCGGGTCCCAAAGCCTGCACGCCACGGGATACGCCATGGGAGTTCAACTCGATGGCGCCAACACGGCCGTACTGGCCTACTTCGGTGATGGCGCCACCAGCGAAGGCGACGTGAACGAGGCCATGGTGTTCGCCGCCAGCTACCAAGCCCCCGTGGTGTTCTTTTGCCAGAACAACCATTGGGCCATCTCCGAACCTGTCCGCATACAGTCACACGTGCAACTGGCTGACAGGCCCACTGGATTCGGCATTCCGAGCATCCGGGTGGACGGCAACGACGTCCTTGCTGTCATGGCTGCCACGCGTGTGGCACTTGACCGTGCACGCAACGGCGGGGGACCGACCTTTATTGAGGCTGTCACTTACCGCATGGGCCCGCACACCACAGCCGATGACCCCACCAGGTACCGTGACCCCATTGAACTGGAAGATTGGGCCGCGAAGGATCCCATCCTCCGGCTGCGCAAGCTCCTTGAAACCAAAGGCCTGCTCACCGAGGACGTCGAAGCCCGCGTCAAGGCCAAGGCTGATGCGGTTGCAGCCGAGCTCCGTTCCAGCTGCATCGGGATGCCCGACCCGCAGCCGTTGGAGGTCTTCAATCACGTCTACAGCACGCCCAATTCCTGGATCGAACGCCAGAAGGACCATTACTCGCGCTATCTGAACAGTTTCAGCCAGCCAAGCGGGTTCAACCAGCCAGTCGAGGAAGGTGCGCTCTGATGTCCAAGCTCACGTTTGCCCGTGCCATCAACGCCGGCCTCCGCAAGTCGCTCGAGAACGATCCCAAAGTTGTCCTCATGGGTGAGGACATCGGCTCCCTCGGCGGCGTCTTCCGTGTCACCGATGGCCTCCAGAAAGACTTCGGGAAACACCGGGTCATTGATTCCCCTTTGGCGGAGTCCGGCATCATCGGCACTGCCGTTGGCCTTGCCTACCGGGGCTACCGTCCCGTGTGCGAGATCCAGTTCGATGGATTCATCTACCCTGCCTTCGACCAAATCGTCAGCCAGGTAGCCAAGATGCATTACCGCACCCAGGGGCGGGTCAAGATGCCCATCACCATCCGCGTGCCCTTTGGTGGCGGCATTGGATCCCCGGAGCACCACTCCGAATCACCGGAGGCCTACTTCACCCACACCTCCGGCCTCCGGGTGGTCGCTGTATCCAATCCCCAGGATGCCTACACCATGATCCAGCAGGCCATAGCTTCGGATGATCCTGTCCTCTACTTCGAACCCAAACGGCGCTATCACGACAAAGGCGACGTCGATGAAACCATCGACCTCTCCACGGCCCTTCCGATGGACAAGGCTGCCGTGGTCAGCGCCGGTTCCGATGTGACGCTGGTGGCGTACGGCCCCTTGGTGAAAACCGCCAAGGATGCCGCGATGGCAGCAGCGGATGAGGGCGTCTCCGTGGAGGTTATCGACCTCCGTTCGCTGGCCCCCGTCGACTACCCCGTGGTGGAAGCCTCCGTCCGGAAGACAGGCCGCTTGGTCATTACCCACGAGGCGGGCCAGTCCGGTGGCCTCGGCGCGGAAATAGCCGCGAGCATCACTGAGCGTTGCTTCCATTACCTGGAGTCTGCTCCCGTCCGCATCACAGGCTTCGATGTGCCCTACCCCTACTCCAAGCTCGAGATGCACCACCTGCCGGATCTGGACCGGATCCTCGACGGCGTCGATCGCGCCATGGGCCGCCCCAACTCGCTGAGTGGACTGGAAGGATGAACCTCACCATGATCAAGGAATTCAAGCTGCCGGATCTTGGTGAAGGCCTGACGGAATCGGAAATCCTCAGCTGGAAGGTTGCGGTGGGGGATACCGTCACACTGAACCAGGTCATTGCCGAGGTGGAAACAGCCAAGGCTGTTGTGGAGCTGCCCTCACCCTTCGCCGGAGTGGTGGCCCAACTCCATGAGCAGCCCGGCACGGTGGTGGAAGTCGGCAAGCCGATCGTCTCCTTCGAGGTGGACGACGCCGGGTCCTCCAGCGGGGGAGGCGCGGCCGACGCTGCCGGTGGGTCAGCCGGCGGGGCCTCTGTGAAAGGTGCACCGGCCACTGCCGCTGCCGAAGCTGTGGGGAGTCCGGCAAAACGTGAGCCGAACCTGGTGGGTTACGGCGCCGTCGTCGAACATTCAGGCCGGCCCGCTCGGCGTGCCCGCGGCCAGGTCCAGGAAATCAAGCCGCAATCGCCTGCTGCCCCGGCGATTTCGGGGCCGGCAGCCTCGCCCCAGGCAGAAGCCGCAGTCTCCGAGCGTCCCCGATCCACCCCGCCGGTCCGAAAGCTTGCCCGCGATCTCGGAATCGAACTTGAACGCATCTCCGGTACCGGACCGGGTGGGCTCATCACCCGCGATGACGTCCTGGATTTCTCCGGAGCTTCGTCGGCTGCTGCGCAAGCTCAGGTTCCCCCTGCCGAAGGCGGGCGGGAAACCCGGACACCGATCAAGGGGGTCCGGAAGTTCACGGCCGCGGCCATGGTCCAAAGCGCTTTCACTGCGCCCCACGTGACAGAGTTCCTGACCGTTGACGTCACCGCAACCATGGAGTTGTTGGCCAAGCTCAAGGGCAACAGGTCTTTCGAAGGCTTCAAGTTGACTCCGCTGACCATCGCCGCCAAAGCTGTCCTCGTGGCGTTGCGGAACAACCCCTCGCTGAATTCGCGCTGGGACGAGGCCAGCCAGGAGATCGTCCAGTTCAACTACGTCAACCTGGGCATCGCCGCAGCAACGCCGCGAGGCCTGACGGTACCGAACATCAAGGATGCGGACAGGATGTCGTTGCGGGAGCTTTCCACCGCGCTGACGGAACTGACTGATACCGCCCGTGCGGGCAAGACCTCCCCGGGCGACCTGTCCGGGGGGACCATCTCGATCACCAACATCGGCGTGTTTGGCATCGACGCCGGGACTCCCATCCTGAACCCCGGGGAGGCTGCCATTGTTGCCCTGGGCGCGGTAAGGAAGGCGCCCTGGGTGGTCAATGACGAACTCGCCGTCCGCCAGGTCATGTCCCTCAGCCTGTCCTTCGACCACCGCTTGGTGGACGGTGAACAGGGATCACGGTTCCTTGCGGACCTTGGCGCCATTCTGGCCGACCCCGCGATGGTCATGACCATGATCTAGCGGTACCGAAGCTGCGCCGGCCCATCCCTTTACGAGTGCTTGCAGGAAACTGCAGTTAAGGGATGGGTCGTCGCGCGTCAGTCCTCGGTGGGAGTAGTGCGGTTGGAATGGACTGCCCGCCAGCTGTGCTCGGGTTCGAAGCCCAGGAGCCTGCGGGCTTTGTCGATCGACAACATGGTTTCGTGCTCGCCCAGTTCCTTGAGGATCTCGACGCCGGGGAAGACTTCCGCCGCCAACTCCGCGCTGCTGCGACTCATGACGGTGTCGGCTGCGGCGATGATGAAAGCCTCGAACCCCGGTTCGGCATGTTCCAGGGTCCTGACCACTGCCAGTGCGCCATCCCGGGCGTCGATGTAGCCCCACAGATTCCATTTACGCAGTGTTGCCTCGGAGTCGAAGGACGGGAAGGCATCGTAGTCCTCGGGGTCCATGACGTTGGAGAACCGCAGCGCCGTGATGCTTAGTTCCGGATCCCACCTAGTGAGCTGGATGGCCATCTGCTCCTCAAGATGCTTCACCAGCGAGTAAGTGCTCTCCGGCCGTGCCGCATACTCTTCATCCACGGGAATGTACGGAGGGGCGATGTCGAAGGGGAGTCCAAGCACTGTTTCGCTGGAGGCATACACCACCTTCTTGATGCCCGCCCGCCGTGCAGCCTGGAACACGTTGTAGGTAGAGACCATGTTGTTCTCGAAGATCGCGGCGTCGGGGGCCAGTCCCGGTGCGGGGATGGCGGCCAGGTGAACAATGGCATCCAGGCCGTCGTGTTGATCGTCCAAGCCCAGGACCACATCAAGGACCTGCCCATAATTGCGGAGATCCACTGCGACGTATCCCTTGCCGCGGGTTCCGGTGCGGTCCAAGTTCAGTACCTGGTGGCCATCCTGCGTGAGCCGGCGGACCACGCTCCTGCCCAGTTTTCCGCTTCCGCCGGTGACGGCAATCCTCATGGGTTTCTCCTTTGCATCGATGGTCCATGGGCCCTGCTGCTTCGAATTCGGTCGGTTGCTTCTCTGCGTCGATTCGCCAGGGCTTCGAATTTCAGCCTAGGGGAGCCGCGGCAGAAAACATCCTCCCAAGCTGGCCCTGGCAGTCCTAGGCATGCCGAAGCCACCCACGGGGCCAAAACATCCGGTGAAGGGCGCCATTAGGAAAAATATATAGACCGGTCTATTATTTTTCCATGGCATCAAAAGGAAACCTCACCAAAGCGCGGCTCGCGGAGTCAATGCTCGAACTCATCCAGACCAACGGCTACAGCGGAACGGGGCTTAATGCCGTGATCGAACATGCCGCGGCCCCGAAGGGATCGATCTATTTCCACTTCCCCGACGGGAAGGAGGGACTTGGCGTCGCGGCGGTCGAACTCGCCGCAAAGCAGTTCGAGACGCTGATAGCTGAAGCGGCAGTGTCGGCAGGCAGTGCCGCCGGGGCCGCCCGGGCTGCCATCGAGGCGCTGGCTTCCCTTGTCAGCGGAAGCAACTTCCGGCTGGGTTGCCCGGTCTCTGTAGTGACTTTGGAGATGGGTGCGGAGAACGAGCGGCTGAGGGGGGCTTGCGCGGCTGCCTTCGAATCCTGGATTGCTCCCACGTCCGCGCTCCTGGAGGCCAATGGTATTGACGCCGCCGAAGCCCGGTCCCTGGCAACCGTTGTTGTGTCGATGATCGAAGGGGCGGTGATCCTCTCCCGTGCCATGCAGAGCACCCAGCCCTTGCTTTCGGCCGCAGACGTCGTCGCAGAACTCATTGATCAGCGCTGCAAAGCCACCGGGGGAGCGCGATGACCTCGAATGAAAAGCCCCGCCACGCCTTGGTCTTCGGCGCCTCGGGTATGGTCGGCCGGCACCTTGTCCTTACCCTTGCCGAAGCCGGCGCGCACGTCACGGCAGCAGTGCGAACCGCCGCCTCCGGAGCCCGTGTCCAGCGCTGGGCAAGGGAGCATGGCCTTGCGCAGGGCATCAGCACGGCGATCGTCGACTTCGATGCCGCCGGGATCATCGCCGGTGGCCCAGCGGCATTCGAATTCGTCACCGAGATCCACAACTGCGCCGGATCGTACCGGTTTGGGATGACTGCCGGGGAGGCGCGCCAAGCGAACGTTGGCATCGTCGAGAAGCTGATCGACTTCGCCGCGGAGCTGCCCAATCTTCGGCGCGTGGTCCATGTGTCGGGCTACCGGGTTGGCGGACAGGACCCGGCGACTGTGCCATGGTCCGATGACCATCGCGAGGCGTTATACAAGGAACTTGGCGCGTACGAGGCATCAAAGGTCGAATCCGACGCCATTTTCCAGGCCAGGGCCCTTGAACGCGGAGTGCCCTGGACCCTGGTCAATCCATCCAGCGTGATCGGTGACAGCGTGACCGGTGAGTCCGATCAGCTCATCGGGCTGGCATCCACCATTGAGCAAATCCACAACGGCACCGTTGCCGCATTGCCGGGAAACCAACGGACATTCCTTCCGGTGGTCACTGTCGACTACCTGGCGGCTTTCATGACGGCCGCAGCTGTAGATCCCACCGCTGCCGGCGAGTCATATTGGATTCTCGACGACGCCACCCCACCACTGGCAGACCTGCTCACCCATGTGGGCGAACATCTTGGCGCGAAGGTCCCGCGGGTCAGGATGCCGGTCAGTGTGATCAAGCGGCTCCCGCAGCGGATCACCAAGGCCGATCCCGAGACGCTCACGTTCATGTCAGAGGACCGCTATCGCACCGGATCCGCCATCGAACTGGCAGGCAAGCATGGAATCCGCATGCCGGACGTGCTGGTCGCCTTGGAGCGCTGGGCCGACTACCTGGCTGCGCATCGGTTTGGCACCGTCTCAGGTGCTGGCCGTCGTTTCGTCAACGTTGGTGGCCTGAGGACCTTCGAGCTGGGCGCGGCCAACTCCAGCAGGGTTGTCTTTCCCGGCTTGCCGGTCAATGCAGACACATGGGCCGACGTCGCATCCGGGATCGGCGCACGCGTTCTCGACCTGCCCGGACTCGGCCTCAGCGGTGGATCGGGCATTCAGGACTGGGAGCAGTGGCTGCCCGCTGTCCTGGGTGGCGAACCCGCCGACCTCATCGGCCACTCCATCGGAGCGGCTGCGGCAGTGGTGGCTGCTGATCGGTTCCCCGGGCAGGTCAAGTCCCTCACGCTGATCGCACCATTCTTCCTCCAGCCCCGAATGGGCGCATTGGCCAGGGTGCAACCTCTCGCGCGCACCTACTTCCGGCGCACCGGCTCCACCCGACTCTCGCATCAGCTGACAGGATCGGGAGGGTACGCCACGGCCCTTGAGTCCAGCGTCAGCGACCTCAAACGAAGCCGCGGCAGGAGGGTGGCTGAGCACCTCGCCCTTGCCGGGTCCAAGCATTGGCGCGCCGAACTCCAGGACGCGCTGTGGCGATTCAGCGGCAGTGTCCGCATCATCACGGGAAGCGATGACCCCATCGCCCCGGAGATGGTTGAGCGCCTTGAATCACTTCCGCAGGTCCAGCTGATCCGGGTACCGGGTGCAGGGCACCATCCGCAACTGACCCATGGCGGGGATCTCATCGCCCTCCTCCAGGGTGCACCCACGTTTGGGGTCCACTCGCATCAGGGGTTCCATCGCACCGCCAAGGCGGCCGGTCCGGCTGCGTCATGAGGTGGCTCAGCGGTTCACTCGGCGGTTGGACGAGCTGGTGATTACGCCGGCACGAGGGCAGCCAGGGCCATCTGTTCGAGGATGGGCCTGGCTGACTTCACGGCAATTTTCCTGCCGTGGTGGCGCACCGAGTGGGGCGTGGAGTTGATAAGGCCGAAGGCTGCATGAGCCCGGACCCGAAGGCCGGGGACATCGGCGTCGGTGTGGAGGCGGGCAAGGACGTCTACCCACGTTTCGACGTAACTGCGCTGGAGCGACCTGACTTCGGCCTGGTCGGTGTCACTGAGGCTTCCGAAGTCCCGGTCCTGAACGCGGATGACGTCAGGGTTGCTGAGCGCGAAGTCGACCTGGAATTGGATCAATCCCTTCAGCGCGGACAGGGGGTCCTCCGCTTCGGATACCACCTTTGACCCGCCGTCCAACAAGTCCCGGCTGACGCTGAGCAGCAGCTCTCCGAGGACCGCCTGCTTGCCTGGAAAGTGCCGGTAGACGGCGGGTCCGCTGACTCCCGCTGCTGCGCCAAGATCTTCAAGGGACACGCGGGTAAAACCGTTCTCCGCAAAGAGTCCGGCGGCCGCGGACAACAGGGCCAGTCGCCGGAGCTCCTTGGCCTGCCCCCGCTGCGTTGCAGCGGCACGGGTGCCGTTGTTGCTTGCTTCCGGACCTCCGGTCACTTTTCCTCCTAGGTGCCAGTGCCGGACCCAACCCCTGCTGGTTCGGCTGTGCTGGACATCACAGTTAATAAAGACTAACCTAAATTTCAGTTACGTGGCACTAACCGAAATGGCCTGCGGCCGGGAATGGAACAGGGGTCGATGGAGACAATTTCCAAGCTGGCGGGAACGGCCGGTGGCACCTTTGAAGCCAATCAAGCGGCACAACGTGCCTTGGTGGCAGAACTCAAGGAACGCTTGGCGACCACGGCCCTCGGCGGCCCGGCCGCCTCACGTGAGCGGCACATCGCCCGCGGCAAACTGCTGCCGCGTGAACGCATCGACTATCTGCTCGATGACGGCAGCCCATTCCTGGAGATCGCACCCTTGGCTGCGAATGGAATGTACAACGACGATTCACCAGGTGCCGGGGTGATCGCGGGTATCGGGCTGGTTCATGGCAGGCATGTCCTGGTGATCTCCAATGACGCCACCGTCAAGGGCGGCACCTACTATCCCATGACGGTGAAAAAGCATCTCCGGGCCCAGGAGATCGCCTTGGAAAACAAGCTGCCCTGCATCTACCTCGTAGATTCCGGTGGAGCATTCCTTCCCAAGCAGGACGAGGTTTTCCCGGACAAAGAGCACTTTGGCCGGATCTTCTACAACCAGGCCAAAATGTCAGCGGCCAAAATCCCGCAGATCGCCTCTGTCATGGGATCGTGCACGGCAGGTGGCGCCTACGTACCTGCCATGAGCGATGAGACCATCATCGTTCGGAACCAGGGCACCATCTTCCTCGGCGGACCTCCCCTGGTGAAAGCGGCCATTGGCGAGATCGTCACCGCGGAGGAACTGGGCGGCGGGGACGTCCATTCAAGGATTTCCGGGGTTACCGACCACTTGGCCGAGAACGACCAACACGCTCTGGAGATCGTTCGGGACATTGTTGCAACCTTGCCGAAGCCGGCGCAGCCGGCCTGGGACGTGTCCGACGTCGTCCTGCCGCCCGTCGTCGATCCTTCAGGAATCTACGGGGTGGTTCCCGTGGACGTGAACGCACAGTACGACGTCCGCGAAGTCATTGCCAGGCTCGTGGATGGCTCGGAGTTCCATGAGTTCAAGAAGAACTACGGCACCACCCTGGTCACCGGATTCGCGCACCTGCACGGCCATCCGGTGGGGATCGTTGCCAACAACGGGGTCCTCTTCAGCGAGTCTTCCTTGAAGGGAGCCCACTTCATCGAGCTCTGCGACCAGCGTGGCATTCCCCTGGTCTTCCTGCAGAACCTCTCCGGCTTCATGGTCGGCAAAGACTACGAACAGGGCGGCATCGCCAAGAACGGGGCCAAGATGGTCACCGCGGTGGCAACAGCCCGGGTACCCAAACTGACAGTGGTCATCGGCGGTTCCTTCGGCGCGGGCAACTACTCCATGTGCGGACGCGCGTATTCGCCGCGGTTCCTCTGGATGTGGCCGGCCGCAAGGATCTCCGTAATGGGCGGAAACCAGGCCTCCAGTGTCCTCGCAACCGTCAAACGGGATCAGTACGAGGCGGCCGGCCAGGAATGGTCTGCCGAGGATGAGGAAGCCTTCAAAGCGCCCATCAAGCAACAGTACGAGGACCAAGGAAGTCCGTATTACTCCACCGCCCGGTTGTGGGACGACGGCATCATCGATCCCGCTGACACCCGGCGGATTCTGGGAATGGCCTTGGATGTCCTCTCCCGCCAGCAACTGCCCGAGACCGCCTTCGGCCTCTTCAGGATGTGACCATGACCCTGCCAACAACAACTACAGCCCCCGCGCCATCGGGCCCGGAAGTCGAACCCCGCAGTTTCAGCGCCGTCCTCGTTGCCAACCGAGGTGAGATCGCGTGTCGTGTCATCCGCACCCTGAAGGCGATGGGCATTCGATCCGTCGCTGTGTACTCGGACGCCGACAAAGACGCCAAGCACGTCGCCTTGGCCGACACCGCCGTGGCAATCGGTGGGACCGCACCTGCGGAAAGCTACCTGAGAATCGATGCCATCATCGAGGCGTGCCGTCGAAGCGGCGCCGAAGCGGTCCACCCCGGTTACGGCTTCCTGTCAGAGAATGTGGAGTTCGCCAAAGCGCTGGAGTCCGCGGGCATCGCGTTCATCGGGCCGGGAATTGGTGCAATCGACGTCATGGGCGACAAAATCCGGTCCAAGAACCACGTCATGGCCTACGGCGTGCCGTGCGTTCCGGGAATAGCCCAGCCCGGCCTGACCGACCAGGAACTGATCGAGGCGGCAGCGGAGGTGGGTTTCCCCCTGCTGATTAAGCCCTCCGCCGGTGGTGGCGGCAAAGGCATGCATGTGGTGGAACGGCCCGAAGACATGGCCTCAACCCTCGTGACGGCCAGGCGCGTGGCGGCATCCGCGTTCGGGGATGACACTCTTTTCCTGGAGCGGCTCATCAGCACGCCCCGGCACATCGAAGTACAAATCCTGGCCGACAACCACGGCAACGTCATCCACCTCGGCGAGCGCGAGTGCTCCCTCCAGCGACGCCACCAGAAAGTGATCGAAGAAGCCCCGTCCGCCCTGTTCGAATCGCTGCCGAACGGCGCGGAGCAGCGGGCCCGCATCGGTGAGGCAGCCTGCAACGCGGCGAGGTCCGTCAACTACAGCGGCGCCGGAACCGTCGAGTTCCTGGTCTCGGACCAACACCCTGACGAGTTCTTCTTCATGGAGATGAACACCCGGCTCCAGGTGGAGCATCCGGTTACTGAAATGGTCACCGGCATCGACCTCGTGGAATGGCAGGTGAGGATCGCCGCAGGTGAGGTGCTCACCGTGGCGCAGTCCGACGTCGTACTTCATGGCCACGCCGTGGAGGCACGCGTTTACGCGGAAGTGCCCGAGCGGAACTTCATGCCGTCGATGGGCCGGATCGTGGCGCTCGCAGAGCAGGGCGCCGGGGATCCGTCCGTGTCAGGGCAGCAAAGGGTGCACGCGGATGTGCGGATTGATTCGGCCATGCGGGAGAACCTGGAGATCACGGGGGACTACGATCCCATGCTTGCCAAGGTCATCGCCTGGGGCGGGGAACGGGAAGCGGCCCTGGATACCCTGGACGCTGCCCTTGGCCGGTACACCTTGCTGGGTGTTGATACGAATGTTGAATACCTGCGGCTGCTGATCAATGATCCCCAGGTCCGCGCCGGGCAACTGGATACGGGTTTGATCGAGCGCCGTCTTCCGTTCATGGAGTTCCGGCACGCAGGTCCCGTAGAGCTGATCGCCGCCGCTCTCACCTTGTGGTTGGAACGGACCGGAGCGACGCTGGCGGGCGACGCGTGGGCAACTCCGGATTCGTGGCGTCTTGGTGCCCGGGCCGCATGGACGGTGACGTTCGGGGTGCCCGGCGGTACCGTCTCCACTGTCTCCATCACTGAAGGGGACGGAACCCTCACGGCAAGGATCGACGGCGGGGCCCCCGTGAGTGTAAAGGTGTCGGACCGAACTGACAATGCGATTGCGTTGGAGTTCGACGACGGTCCAGTCACCTTCGCGGTGGGGACCGTTGGAAGTAATCCCCGCGAAATCCACGTCGGCAGTAACGGTTGGTCGTGCAGGCTCGAGGTCCTGGACCGGGCAGAACGCCTGCGCCGGATGCTTGCAGGCATCCAGCGCGAAGAAGGGGCCGCGGATCCGGAAGTACGCTCGCCAATGCCCGGAACGGTGGTGTCCGTGTCGGTGGCAGACGGCCAGAGAGTTGAGGAAGGCCAGGCGCTCCTTGCCGTGGAAGCGATGAAGATGGAACACCAGTTGGTGGCCTCGGTCGCGGGAACCGTTCACCTCACCAGCAAACCCGGCGACCTGGTCAAGGCCGACCAGGTGCTCGCCACCATCCACGCAGCCGACGCCACTGGAGATCACGAGGCCGCCGGCAGGAACCCGGGCAACACCACAGACAAGGAAGACCAGGCATGAGCACGTTTGAACTCAATGAGGAATACCAGGACCTGAGCGACTCCGTCCGCGAGTTCGCCGACGAGGTTGTTGCGCCCGTTTCGGCCAAGCACGACGAAGAGCACAGTTTCCCCTACGAGGTTGTGAAGCAGATGGGGGAGATGGGCTTGTTCGGCCTGCCCTTCCCCGAGGAGTTCGGCGGGATGGGCGGCGACTACTTTGCCCTTGCCCTGGCACTGGAGCAACTGGGCCGGGTTGACCAGTCGGTGGCGATCACGCTTGAAGCCGGAGTTTCACTTGGTGCCATGCCCGTGTACCGTTTCGGGACGGACGCCCAGAGGGAGGAATGGCTGCCGCAGCTGGCGTCGGGACGTTCCCTGGCCGGGTTTGGCCTGACCGAACGGGAAGCGGGCTCCGATGCCGGCGGGACAAAGACCAACGCGCACCTGGACAACGGTGACTGGGTGATCAACGGCAACAAGGAGTTCATCACCAACTCCGGCACGGACATCACCTCGCTGGTGACGGTGACCGCAGTGACGGGACACAAGGAGAACCCTGACGGCAGCACCAAGAAGGAAATCTCCACCATCCTGGTGCCGACGGACACGCCCGGTTTCAGGGCGGAGAAGCCGTACAACAAGGTGGGCTGGAACGCCTCCGACACGCACCCGCTCACCTTGGACAACGTCCGCGTTCCCGAGGCGAACCTTTTGGGCGAGCGCGGCCGTGGCTATGCCAACTTCCTCTCCATCCTTGACGAGGGCCGTATTGCCATAGCTGCGCTGGCCACCGGTGCAGCCCAGGGTTGCGTGGATCTGTCCGTGAAGTACGCCAAGGAACGCAGCGCGTTCGGGCAGAACATCGGGAAGTACCAGGCCATCCAGTTCAAGATCGCCAGGATGCAGGCCAGGGCCCACACTGCCCGTCTTGCCTACTACGACGCCGCCTCCCGGATGCTGGCAGGCAAGCCGTTCAAGACAGAAGCCGCCATCGCTAAGATGGTCGCAGGCGAGGCAGCCATGGACAACGCACGGGACGCCACCCAGGTGTTCGGCGGCTATGGCTTCATCAACGAATTCACGGTGGCACGCCATTACCGCGACTCCAAGATCCTTGAAATCGGGGAAGGCACCACAGAGGTCCAGTTGATGCTGATCGCCCGCGAGCTGGGTCTGTAACCGTACGGGAAGGATCAAGGATGATTGACAAGGTTGTTGCCAGCGCCGCGGAAGCGGTGAAGGACATCCCGGACGGCGCCTCGTTGGCTGTGGGAGGGTTCGGCCTCTGCGGTATTCCCGTTTCCCTGATTGACGCCCTCCACCGGCAAGGCACCACCGATCTTGAGACGGTCAGCAACAACTGCGGCGTGGACGACTGGGGCCTTGGCATTCTCCTCAAAGACGGCCGCATCCGCCGGACCATCAGCTCGTATGTTGGCGAGAACAAGGAATTTGCCCGGCAGTATCTGGCGGGGGAGTTGGAAGTTGTCCTCACCCCGCAGGGCACCCTGGCGGAGAAGCTGCGTGCCGGTGGTGCCGGCATCCCGGCCTTCTACACCAAGGCCGGTGTGGGCACCCAGGTGTCGGAGGGCGGACTTCCACAAAAGTACGACGCCGAAGGCAACGTTGCGCTGGCCTCATCGCCCAAGGAAGTGCGGACCTTCAATGACGCCGACTATGTGCTGGAAGAGTCCCTGACACCTGACTTCGGTTTGGTCCATGCCTGGAAGGGCGACCGGCACGGCAACCTGGTGTTCCACGCAACTGCAATGAACTTCAACCCCCTCTGTGCCATGGCGGCAAAGACCACCATTGCCGAGGTTGAGGAGTTGGTGGAACCCGGCGAGCTTGACCCGGAACACATCCACACGCCGGGCATCTTCGTCCAGCGGGTAGTGGTGGCGAATTCGAGTGAGAAGCGGATAGAGAAGCGGACCGTGGCGCTGGCCTCCAGTGCCGGCGCAGGCCAATCCGCCACAGCCCAGGCAGGAGCGGAACGATGACCGAGAACACTTTCCACGATATTCCGCCCCGCCCCGAAGCCGTCCGGCACGAGTACCGTCGCGCCGACGTCGAGCACCACGAAGCCAAAGGCTGGACCCGCAACGAACTTGCCGCCCGTGTGGCCAGGGAGCTGGCCAACGGGCAATACGTGAACCTGGGTATCGGGATGCCCACGCTGATTCCCAACTACATCCCTGATGGTGTGGAAGTCATTCTCCACTCCGAGAACGGGATCCTGGGAGTTGGCCCCTACCCAGCGGAGGACAGGGTCGATCCGGACCTCATCAACGCCGGCAAGGAAACGGTCACCACGAATCCCGGCGCTGCGTTCTTCGACTCGTCGGCCTCGTTCGGCATGATCCGTGGCGGCCACGTTGACGTCGCAGTACTCGGTGCCATGGAGGTTGCCGCAAACGGAGACCTCGCCAACTGGATGATCCCGGGCAAAATGGTCAAGGGCATGGGCGGCGCGATGGACCTGGTGTTCGGTGCCAAGAAGGTCATTGTCATGATGGAACACGCAGACCGCAGCGGCCGGCCGAAAATTGTCCAGGAGTGCACGCTGCCCCTGACAGGCAAAGGGTGCGTGGACCGGATCATCACGGACCTGGCCGTCATCGACGTCGTCAAGGACCAAGGTGGCCCCCGCCTGGTCCTGCGCGAACTGGCTCCCAACGTCACTCTTGAGGACGTCCTCGCGGCAACCGGAGCGGACTTGTTCGAAGAAGACCAGGAGCTCACTGTATGACGCGGGTCATCGAGCAGCGCGGGCTGTACTTCGACGAGCTCGAAGAAGGTGTGATCTACGCGCATAAGCCCGGACGCACGGTCACCGAGGCAGACAACGTCCTCTTCACCACCATGACCATGAACACCCAGGCGCTGCATTTGGACGCGGCGTGGAGTGCGGGGCAACCTTTCGGGCAGCGGCTGATGAACTCGATGTTCACCCTGTCCACCATGGTGGGCCAGTCCGTGACCCAGTTGACGCAGGGCACCATCATTGCGCAGTTGGGCCTGACGGATGTCACTTTTCCGCACCCGCTCCATCACGGCGATACCCTGTACACGGAAACGGAAATCACGGGAAAACGGTTGTCGTCATCCCGCCCGGGCCAAGGTGTGGTGACCATGCGGCACACCGGTCGAAACCAGGATGGGACCGTAGTTGCGCTGGCAACACGGACCTGCCTCATGTGGACCAAGGAAGCGCACGCAGCCCAGCCTTGAATCCGTTCCCTGCCTTGCCAGAACCCACCAGCCAGGAGCCCCATGCCTTCTCCCGATTCTCCCTCCACTTCAGTGTTCACCATGGGGCCGGCCCTTCTTTTCTGCCCTGCAGACCGGCCGGAGCGTTTCGGCAAGGCCGCTGATCGATCCGATGCCGTCATCCTCGACCTTGAAGATGCAGTAGCGCCGGCGGACAAGCCTGCGGCCCGCCAAGCGATTCTGGAACGGTCCGGGGGCGCCGGTCTGGATCCGCGCCGAACCATCGTCCGGGTGAATCCCGTGGGGACGCCCGAGTTCGGCTTGGATCTCGAAGCCCTGGCTGAAACGCCGTACCGCACCATCATGCTCGCCAAAGCAGAGAGCGCGGAGCAATTGCGGGAGCTGGCTGGTTTCGACGTCATCGCCTTGTGCGAAACCGCCGCGGGCATCGTCCACGCCCCGGCCATCGCTGCCGAGCCGAACGTCGTGGGCCTGATGTGGGGCGCAGAGGACTTGCTGGCTTCCCTCGGTGGCCTCTCCAGCAGGAACGACGACGGCGTGTACCGGGCTGTTGCCCTTCACTCCCGGTCCGCTGTACTGCTCGCCGCCAAGGCCGCAGGCAAGGAAGCCATCGACTCCGTGTATGTGAACATCCCGGATCTTGAGGGCCTGTTGGCCGAATCCCACGATGCCGTTGCCAGCGGGTTCGGAGCGAAAGCCTGCATCCATCCCAACCAGGTAGCGGTGGTACGGGAGGCGTATGCGCCAACACTCGAAGCCATTGGCCAGGCCAATGAGCTCCTGGAAGCTGCGGCCGCCGCAGGCACGGGAGTGTTCCAATTCCGGGGCAAGATGATCGATGGGCCCATCCTCAAGCACGCCCAAGCGACCCTTCGCCGGGCCGGGCACCCCGCGAGGTGACAGTTGATGCCCATGTTTCGGCGGCAAAACATGGGCATCAACTGCCACCCCGGCGGGGGTGGTCTGAGCGCTAGGCGCGGACCGGCGTCGCGATGTCCGTCAGTTCAACCACGGGGGGCCGGGAGGCAGTGCTCTTGATCGGTACCGCCTGCCCGCTCTTGGCGGATTCGAGCACAGATTCCATGACTTCCAGTGCGTGGAAGGCCAGCTGGCCACCGGCGCGTGGTTCCTGCCCGGCCGGGGTCATGGCGAGGTCGGCGATGCCAAAGCCGCGGCCCGAGTCCACATAACCGGCAGAGGCCGGGAGACTCTCCCATTCCTCCGCGCCCAAAGCGAACAGCTGCACATCGCCGTCGAAATGATTCGGGTCAGGGACGATCAGCGAGCCTGTTTCACCATGGATCTCGATGTTGGGGCTCTTGGTCTTGACGGCATCGAAACTCATGAACAGCGTTGATATGGCGCCGGAGGCATGGACCAGGATGCCTGTGACGTGCGAGTCGATGTCAACGGGAACCACTTGTCCCTGGCGCGGGCCGGAACCGATGGTGCGTTCCTTGCGGGTATGGCTGGCAGCACCCAGGACTGAAACCACGGGTCCGAGCAGCGTGACCAGCGCAGAGACGTAATAGGGGCCCATGTCCAGCAGGGGACCACCGCCGGGCTGGTAGTAGAAATCGGGGTTCGGGTGCCACCGTTCGTGGCCTGGGGTTGCCATGGTGGCGGTGGCCGAAATTGGTGCCCCAATCAGTCCATCGTCAATGGCCTTTCGGGCTGTCTGGATTCCGGTTCCCAGCACTGTGTCCGGGGCGCAACCTACCGCGAGTCCTGCATCGGCGGCCGCATCCAGCACCTGTTGGGCTTCGGCCGTGGTGGCAGCCAGCGGTTTTTCCCCGTAGACGGACTTTCCCGCTGCGATGGCCCTCAGTGCGATGTCGGCGTGGGCGGCCGGGATAGTGAGGTTCAGGACGAGTTCCACATCTTCAGCAGCCAGGAGCTGGTCTACGGACAGCGCACGGACGCCGTCATAGGATTCCGCTACGGCCTGCGCCCGGGCGAAGTCGAGATCCGCTACCGCTACCAGGTTGATCGAATCCAGGCGGCGGAAGTTTGTCAGGTACTGGGCGATGATGGCACCACAGCCGATGACGCCTATGTTCAGCGGCTTGCCCACAGCATGCCCCTTTCAATGATGGTGCGGACGTTGTTGTCCTGAAGGATTTCCACACGGTGCCCGGGGGTGCAGACGAAGATCCTGCCCTTGCCCCACTGCCGGGTCCAGATGGCCGGCGAGGTGACTTCGCGGTTCCAGGGGTCCCAGTCGCGTACTTTCTGCGTGGTGGTGGCCAGAACGTCGATGTAGTCATCGGAGAGGACCCAGTACTGTTCGGTGACCAGATCGAAGTCTCCAATGCCCTGCGTGATGGGGTGTTCGGAGGCGGCGGGAAGCATGGAAACGGTGTACGGGACATAGTTGTCCGACTGCTCACCGATCCGCTCGTCCGCATGCTTGCCCGGGTGGCAGGCGAACTGGCCACCAATCAGGTGAAGGTAGTCCGAGTTGTTGCGATAGGAATCAGCGATTCCGCCATGCCAGCCGGCCAGGCCGGTACCGTTTTCGACGGCAGTACGCAGTCCCTCGAACTCGTCCTTCTCGATGGTGGTCATGGTCATGCATTGCACGATCAGGTCAACGGTGGCCATGTAGTCAGGGTCGGCGTAGATCTTGGGGGATTCCTCCACCCGGACCTCGTAGCCGTTGGCCTTCAAGTAAGGGATGAACAGCTCCGTGGCTTCCACCGGCTGGTGTCCGTCCCAGCCGCCGCGAACCACCAGCGCTGTCTTGTTGTTGCTTGTCATGGTTTCCTTCGTTTGGGCGTATGTCAGTGAGTCAGTGAGTCAGTGCTTTGGTGCGGTCAGCGCGTTGCAAAAGCGGCATCGAAGGCGGCAGCCGGAGGGCGTATGCCGGCCAACTCCCGGACCATGCGCAGCGCCTGGGGAGCGCCGAGCAGCCGGTCCATGCCGGCGTCCTCCCACTCGATGCTGGTTGGGCCTTCATAACCAATGGCGTTGAGGGTGCGGAAGATCGGCTCCCAGTTCACATCGCCGTGGCCGGCGGTGACGAAGTCCCACCCCCGGCGGGGATCAGCCCAGGGCAAATGCGACCCCAGCCTGCCGTTGCGTCCATTGAGTTGCCGGACGGATTCCTTCACGTGGACGTGGAAGATCTTGTCCGCGAAGTCCTGGAGGAACATCGTGGGGTCAAGGTCCTGCCAGATGAAATGGGAGGGATCGAAGTTGAGGCCAAAGTTTGGCCGGTGGCCCATCGCTTCCAAGGCACGCTTGGTGGTCCAGTAGTCATAGGCGATTTCAGAGGGATGGACTTCCAGGGCGAATCGGACGCCTTCTTCGTCAAACACATCCATGATGGGGTTCCAACGATCCGCGAAGTCCTGGTAGCCGCGCTCGATCATGGCCTCGGATGCGGGCGGGAACATGGCCACGCACTTCCATATGGATGAGCCGGTAAAGCCCGTCACCGTCTTCACCCCAAGCTTTGCCGCAGCACGGGCTGTGGTCTTCATGACTTCGGCGGCCCGTTGCCGGACCCCCTCCGGATCCCCATCGCCCCAGACTGAAGGGCTGAGGATGTCCTGGTGGCGTTCATCAATGGGGTCATCACACACCGCTTGGCCGGTGAGGTGGTTGGCGATCGCGTGGACGCTCAGTTGGTGCTTGTCCAGGATGTCCAGCTTTTCCTGCAGGTAGCCCTCATCCTCCACCACACGCTGCGGGTCCAAGTGGTCTCCCCAGCACGCGATCTCCAAGCCGTCGAAGCCCCACTCGCCGGCGAGCCGGGCTACTTCCTCAAACGGAAGATCGGCCCACTGGCCAGTGAACAGGGTGATGGGTCGGTTCATGGTTTTTCCTCTCACACGTTCTGCCAGTGGCTGGCGTTCTCTGCGCTCGCCTCTACCGCGGCCAGCACCTTTTGCACCTGCAATGCGTCAGCGAACGACGGCGTGGGCTGCTCGCCTGCGCCGATGGCCGTGACGAGGTCCACCACCTGATGCGTGAAGCCGTGCTCATAGCCCAGGCCGTGGCCGGTGGGCCACCAATTGGCGGTGTAGGGGTGGGATGGTTCGGTGACCATGATCTTCCGGAAGCCTGCATCCGGTTCCAGCGCGGAATCGTAAAACTGCAAGGAGTTCATGTCCTCGAAGTCGAACGCGATCGATCCCTTGGTGCCGTTCAGTTCCAGGCGCATGGCGTTCTTGCGTCCCAGGGCAAAACGGGTTGCTTCGAAGATGCCAATGGGCCCGGTGGTGGTGCTGCCCGGTGAGCCGGCGGCAGCACCGGCGTCGGGCGTGGCCTCGAAACGGGCGGTAAAGAGCGCTGCGTCATCCACCGTGACCGGACCGCGTGGACCATCGGCACCACCATGGCCACCCAGGCCCACGAGGTCACCGCCCACCGGGCGCTCCTTCACGAAGGTTTCCAACAGTGCCGAAACGCCAGTGATGTTCAGCCCGGTGATCCACTGGGCGGCGTCGATGCTGTGCGCGCCGATGTCACCGAGTGACCCGGACCCGGATTTGGACTTATCCAGCCGCCAGGTCAGTGGGGCATCGGCGTCGCTGAGCCAGTCCTGGAGGTATTGGGCCCGGACGTGCCGGATATCGCCCAGCCGGCCGTCCTCCACCATCCGCTTGGCCAACGCCAAAGCAGGGGTGCGCCGGTAGCTGAAGCCGCACATGGAGAACACACCACGCTCGGCCGCAGCCTGGGCGACGAGCGTCATTTTTTCGGCTTCTTCCACCGAATTTGCCAAGGGCTTTTCGCACAGGACGTGCTTACCGGCTTCAAGGGCGGCGATCGCTATTTCGGCGTGGGTGTTCCCGGGGGTGCAGATGTCGATGAGGTCGATGTCATCGCGGTCGATCAGGCGGCGCCAATCGGTCTCAGTTGATGCCCAGCCGTATTTGGCTGCCGCGGCCCGGACAGCGTCACCGTTCCGGCCGGCAACGGCTGTCAGTTCCGGAGCGAGGGGAAGATCAAAGAAGCGCGGTGCGGTGCGCCAGGCATGGGAATGGGCGGCGCCCATGAAGGCATAGCCCACCATGCCCACGCGCAGTGGTTGGAGGTCCGTCATCTGAATCCTTTCTGGTTGGTGGAAGCCCGTTTACTTGCTGAAACCAGCAGTCAGGCCGCTGAGCAACTGCCGGCGCGCCACGACGTAGATCACCAGCAAGGGAAGCGTGGCCAGCACCACGGAGGCGAGCACTGCGGGGATGTTGACGCTGAACTCACCTTGGAAGGTCCACAGCGACAACGGCAGGACCCTGGTGTCGGGGCTTTGGGTGAGGATCAGCGGGAACAGGAATCCGTTCCACACGTGCAGTGCGTTGTAGATGCCAACCGTGATGACGGCGGGCTTGGTCATGGGCAGTGCGAGCCGCCACATCATGGCCCAATCGGAACAACCGTCCAGCCGCATCGATTCAAAGAGCTCGTTGGGAACATCGCGCATGAAGTTGGACAGGATGAGCACGGAGACCGGGATCGCAAAGGCAATGGAGGGCAGGATCAGCGCCAGCAGCGTGTCGTACATGTGCGCCTTGGTGATCATCCAATAGATGGGAATGATGGTTGCGTGCAACGGGATCGCAAGACCCAGCAGGAAAACGTTGTTGGTCCAGCCGAGGAACCGTCCTTTGCCGCGGACGATCGCGTAGGCGGCCATGAAGGCGACGAACAGTGCCGGGACCACGCTGCCCACGGTGACGATGAGGCTGTTGGTGAAGTACTTGGCGAAATCGTTCTCCAGGACCAGCTTGTAGTTCTCCAAGGTGGGCTCGGCAGGAGGCAGCATCGGATTGGAAGTGAAGAACCCTGCCTGGTTTTTCAGGCTGGTGATCACTACGTAGTACACCGGTACGATGATGACCGCCAGCCACAGCCAGCCACCCAGCCCGCCCAGGAAGTTTGGCCGCGCGCGGCCAAGCTTTGGGGCCCGACGCCGGTTGGTCCCTTGTTGTGGCATTGTCGCCGGGGGTGTGGGCAATTGTGTTGTGGCAGCCATTACGCACCTTCCAATTGGCTCGCGTTGCGGTTCTTGCCGCCGAGTCGTTGCAGGAACAAAGCCAAGGCCAGTCCGATGACAACGAGGATGACGCCCAGGGCGCTCGCCGCTCCCATGTCGTTGGCCTTGAAGCCGGTCAGGTACATGTGCAGCGGCAGGAGCCTGGTGGAGTAGCCGGGGCCGCCGGCGGTCAGCACGAAGATCAGGTCGAAGTACGCCAGGGAACCCACCACCATGAGGGTGGAGGAAGTAATCATGGTGTATTTGAGCTGCGGCAAGGTGATATTGAAGAACTGCTGGACACGGCCGGCACCGTCAATCTGGGCAGCTTCGTACAGGGAAGCGGGAATCTGTCGAACGCCGCCTTGGTAGATCAGGGTGTGGAAGGGCACGAACTGCCAGGCGATCACGAAGACCACTACGAACAGCACCAGGTCCGAGTTGCCCAGCCAATCCTGGGCGAGGAAGGGCAGGCCCAATCCGGGACCGAGTCCGAAGTTCGGATCGAGCAACGCTTTGAAGGCGATGGCCACTGCTGCCGAGGAGAGGAGCAGCGGCACGAAGTAGAGGACGGCCAGTGCAGCGCGGTACTTCTGGCTGGCGGCTGTGAAGACCCCGAGCAAGAGGCTGATGGGGGCCTGGACAATGAAGGAGAAGAACATGATCTTGGCCGTCACCAACAAAGCGTTTCCGGTGACGGGATCGGCCAGGACCGTGTTCCAGCTGGACAGCCCGTCCAGTTTGATCGCTCCCAGTCCGTCCCAGCGGGTGAAGCTCAGGAACAGGACTCCCAGGAGCGGGAGGATGGCGAAAAGCATGAAGAAGGCCAGGGCGGGGACTGCCAGCCACCCCGACGGACCCTTTTCCAGGGTCCGACGGGTGCCTGCAGTGTGTCCGACGCCCAGCTCCTTGCGCGGAGTGGTGCTGGTTGCCGACACTGGATTACTTCCCGATTGTCGCGTTCATAGTGGAAGCGAACTGCTCAGGAGTGATCTTCTTCAGGAAGATCTGGTCCAGGTTGGCCAGCATGGCATCTCCCTGGGCAGGGCTCAGGGCCTGGTCCCAGGAAAGCGTGAAGTCCGGGGCGTCCTTGGCCATGCCGTACACGTAGGTCAGGAAGTCCTTGTCAGGGGAAGCCGCGAGCTTGTCCTCAATACCTGTTACCACGGGCACTGCTCCTGAGTTGATCAGGCTTTGGACGTTCTCGTCGTTGAACATTCCGTCCTTGACGTATTCGAGGGCGGTTTTCTTCTGCTCTTCGGTGGCCTTGGAAGAGACGGACCAGAAGTTGGAGGGGTTTCCCACAACGTTGGCCGGATCACCCTTGCCGCCTTCAACGGTGGGGAAGGGGATGTAGCCGAGCTTGCCGCTTGAGACGAAGTCGGCCGCGTCCTTCTTCATGCCTTGGTAGATCCAGCTGCCCTGCAGGATCATGGCGGCCTTGCCGGTGTACAGGAGGGCCTGGTCGGCGTTGCTGTCAGCGGCAATGGAGGAGAATCCGTTGATGAATCCTCCGGCATCGGCCAGTTCCTGGATCTTCTTCAGTGCTTCCAGCACAGCGGGGTCGGACCACGCGCCGGGCTTGTTCGCTGCGATGTTGGCAAATACCTCGGGTCCGCCGATCCGGTCCACCAGGTATTCAAGCCACATCAGGTCCGGCCACTTGGACTGGCCACCCAGGGAAAAGGGCGCCACGCCGGCTTCCTTGAACTTAGGGACCAAGGCCATCAGCTCATCCCAGGTCTTGGGCGGTTGTGCTCCGACCTTGTCGAAGACTTCCTTGTTGTAGTAGAGGACTACGGGCTGCACTTTGTTGTTCGGGAGTGCGTAGGTCTTGCCGTCGATCACGCCGCTCTCAAGGATGGAGGGGAGGTATCGGCTCTGGACGTCGGGGTTCTCCTTGAGGAATCCCGTCAGGTCATCCACCTGTCCGGCGTCGACGTAGGACTTCAGGACCCCGCCGCCCCAGCCGTAGACCAGCGTGGGTCCCTGGCCTGCGCCGACGGCGGTGCGGACCTTGGTCTTGTAGGCATCGTTGGCGAAGAAGTCGAGCTTGATGGCGGAATCCGGGTGGGACTTGTTCCACGAATCCACTGACGCTTGGAACACGGGCTGGTCACCACCGGTAAGTCCCCACATGGTAGCCGAGTCCGCGGAGGCGCCCGATCCGGCCGGGCCGGAGGATCCGCAGGCTACGAGTGAGATCGACAATGCCGCTGCAGAAACGGCCAGTCCGGCGGTGCGCAACTTTAGATTATTCATGTGCAGTTTCCATTCGTCCTTCGGGCTCGACGCTGATTGCCCGGTTGTGCGTGTAAAAAGCCACACTCCGCGGTTTAGGAGATCGACTTCGATCCCTGGTTCCAGCAACTTTTCGAAATGTTTCGTAAGTCCTTTCGGAAGTGCCCACCAAACTTAGCCGTGACCCGCATCACCGTCAAGGCCTTCTATGGAACAAATTCGTTCTGGTTACTGTCCTGTTGACGAAAACCCTGCCATCAATGCAGACTGTCATCAACCGAAACTTTTCGAAAGCGGTAGCCGTGAGTCTCAACGAACGACCCTCCAAACTGACCCTTTCCGCCGTGGCGCAAGAGGTGGGCGTCTCCGTGCCCACCGTGTCCAAAGTGGTCAATGGGCGTGAAGACGTGGCACAGGGGACCCGTGCCCGGGTCTTGGCCGCCCTGCAACGGACCGGATATAAATCCCCGCTCCAGCGCAAAGCCAATCCCGTCCAGAGGACCGTCGAAGCGGTGTTTGACTCCCTGAACTCGGCCTACAACATGGAAGTCCTCAAAGGGATCATGGAGCAGGCCAACGTTTCGGACATGGAAGTGATCCTTTCGGTGACCGGGCTGCAGGCAGCACCGCCGCTGGGTCCGGAAGAACGGGCGCAGCGGATGGTCGACGAAGGCCGCAGCGGCATGATCGTGGTCACCTCGGCATTCGGAACAGCCCACCTGGAAGCTTTCCAGAGGCGCCAAATCCCCATTGTGGTCATCGACCCGCTGAACCCCCCTCCCGCAGACCTGTTCAGCGTGGGCGCCAGCAACTGGGCAGGTGGAAAGGTCGCCGCCACCCACCTCCTGGAGCTGGGGCATCGACGCATCGCCTACATCGGCGGTCCTGCCACGGCCGAATGCAGCCAGGCCCGGCTCCACGGCTATATGGCCGCACTCATGGCAGAGGGCATCACCGTGGAGCATGAATATGTTTCTGCAGGCCAGTTCCGGCCCGAGAATGGAGCGGCAGCCTTCAAAGCACTGGTGGCACTGGAAGATCCGCCCACGGCCGTGTTTGCCGGCAGCGACAGCATTGCCATGGGTGTCCTGGCCGAGGCACGCAGGCAAGGGATCCGGATCCCCGAGGACATGAGCCTGGTCGGGTTCGATGGAACCTACCAAGCCGAGGAGTCCACGCCGCCGCTGACCTCGGTGAGCCAGCCCCTCCAGGAAATAGGGCGATCGGCGCTGAACTTCATCCTTCGCCAAATGCAAGGTGAAGACATCGACTCACGGCGCGTCGAACTTGCAACACACTTGGTGGTTCGTGAGTCCACGGCCCCGCCAAGGGATTCAGCCTCAGCCCCGGCACGGGAGGCAGGCTCAGCGCCGGCACGGTAATCAGCCTCAGTGCCGGCACGGGAATCAGTCTCAGCGCCGAAGCCGGCGTCCCGGGCCTGACTGCACCGGCGGAACAGCGTCGTACAGCAGCACCCTTACCCAACGCTCGCCCGTCGCGCGGAACTCCGCCCGGCTGGCAAAACGGTAGAGGTAGCTGCGCGCCCGCACCCAACGGGGGCGTTCGCCGTCGAACGGGTCCTGGCGAAGCAGCCCAAGCGTCGGCTTGTCCGCCTCCAGGAGCCTGTCCAGGAAGGCGTAAAACCAGTCCTCGTGAACGGTCCGCAATGGCAGGAACCACATGAGCCAATCCAGGCGCAGATGGTACGGCGCCCATTGCCGGGGGAGTCGGCGGACATCGCCGGGCTTGCCCTTGAAGCCATACTCGGACCACCGCTCATCCGGGGCCAGGGGATCGTCATCCATGGTGCCCTCAACCACGATCTCAATGCGCTGTTTCGTCACTGTCCCGAAAGCGCCGTAGGCATTGACCAGGCGCCAGCGGTTGAAACTGGCATTCATCATCTGCCGGCTGGAGAACAGATTCAGGAGCGGACGGTAGCTGCATACCAACAACAGGACAGTCACAGACACGACGACGGCGAACCACCACAGGGGCGTATCGGCGCCCTGGTGCCAGTCAAGTGGGATGAACGGAAAGACGGCGTGGACCACGGGGTCGCTGACGGCAGCGAAAGCCAGGACAATCGCCACCCAGTTCAGCCACGCGAAGTTTCCGGTGCCCACCAACCACAGTTGCGTCACGACGACAATTCCTGCGGCAATGCTTGCCAGTGGCTGTGGCGCGAAGAGGAAGAATGGCACCACCAGCTGCGCGAAATGGTTGCCCACCACTTCCACTTTGTGCAGCGGCCGCGGGAGCAGGTGCGCCTGCCTGCTGAGCGGACCCGGCATCGGCTGGGTCTCGTGGTGATAGAACATGGCGGTCATGTCCCGCCACTCCCTGCCCCCGCGGATCTTGATCATCCCGGCCCCGAACTCAAGCCGGAAGACCAGCCACACGATGAGGACCAGGATGGTGGTTGGTGGGGGCGTACGGTCCGAACCGAGGAAAGCCACGGTGAAGCCGGCTTCAAGCAGCAGAATCTCCCAGCCAAAGCCGTAGAACGTCTGGCCGACGTTGACGATTGACATGTACAGGAACCACAACGTCAGGAAAGCCAGCATCGGCAGCCACGGAGGGCCGGTTTGCGGCAGCCCTGCAACCAGCAGGGCTGCCACCCCTATCCCTGTCCAACAGACTGTTCTCAAAAGCGCATCCGAATAGCGCCAGCGGAAGAGCGTGGGCCTGCCCAGCTTGCGTGCCAGTTCCAGGAAAGCCGGAACGGGCAACAGGCCGCGCTCGCCGAGGAGGGCCGGGAACTGGTTCACCGTGGAGAGGAAGGCAACCAGGTACAGCGCAGCGGTGCCGCGCTGCAATACCTGCCGGGCAAATTCGTAGTCCCAAGCATCCAACCAGGACAACCACTCCACGGTTCCACGGTACGCGCGGAAGGATGATGGTCAAGAAGTACCGTTTCTCCACATAGGCCCGGCTTCCCACAGGGGCCAGCCCGCGGTCGCGGGCTCCGTGGTGGGCTGGGATACTTGAACAATGCAGCCGCGCAAGATCGTCATCCTCGGGTCCACAGGTTCCATCGGCACGCAGGCGATCGATGTCGTCGATGCTGCCCCGCACCGCTTTGAAGTGGTGGCCCTGAGCGCAGGTGGGGGAAACCCGGAACTCATTGCCCGGCAGGCTGTCCATACCCGGGCACAGGCTGTAGGCATTGCCCACGGTGATCCACAGGTGCTGCGCCGGCTGATTGAAGAGGCGGCCTCCGTGGCCGGGATAAGGAACTTTGAGCCGGAGGTCTTCGTCGGCCCGGACGCCTCCACACAGATTGCAGCCATCGACTGCGATGTTGTGCTCAACGGCATTACGGGGTCCATTGGCCTGGCACCTACGTTGGCCGCGTTGGGAACCGGCGCCACCTTGGCGCTCGCCAACAAGGAGTCACTGATCGTGGGCGGCGCCCTGGTCAAAGCTGCTGCAGGCCCCGGCCAAATCGTTCCGGTTGACTCGGAGCATTCCGCCATCGCCCAGTGCCTTCGGTCCGGGACTGCCCAGGAAGTCGAGAAGCTGATCCTGACGGCCTCGGGCGGTCCCTTCCGTGGCCGAACGCGCGATCAGCTGCATCACGTCACGCCCCAGGAAGCGCTGGCCCACCCCACCTGGGACATGGGCCTTATGGTCACAACGAACTCGGCCAGCCTGGTGAACAAAGGGCTGGAAGTCATCGAGGCACACCTGTTGTTCGATGTTCCCCTGGACAGGATCGACGTCGTGGTCCATCCCCAGTCGGTGGTCCACTCCATGGTCCAGTTTGTCGATGGTTCCATCATCGCCCAGGCCTCACCACCGGACATGCGCCTGCCCATCGCCTTGGGGCTCGGATGGCCGGACCGCGTCCCGCGGGCTGCACAAGCCTGCGACTGGACCAAGGCCACCAGCTGGACTTTCGAGCCACTGGACACCGTGGCTTTCCCTGCAGTGGACCTGGCCAAGGATGCAGCCAAACAGGGGAGCACGTTCCCCGCAGTGTTCAATGCAGCCAATGAGGAAGCAGTCCAGGCTTTCCATGCCGGCCGCATCCGTTTCACGGACATCGTGGATACCGTGGAGTCGGTTCTCAGTGAACATTCAGGCTCCTCCGAGCTGACGGTTCAGTCCGTGCTGGATGCTGAGGACTGGGCACGCGCCCGTACCCTTGATCGTTTAGCCAACAGCGCCCAGTAGCCCAACCCTTATGGAAGCAGTCCCACCGGCATGAGTCCCGTTCTTCTCTTCATTCTCGGAGTCGTCTTCGTCGCCATAGGCGTCGCCGTTTCCATTGCGCTCCACGAGGTAGGCCACCTCGTGCCGGCGAAGCTCTTCAAAGTGCGCGTCACCAAGTACATGATCGGCTTCGGCCCCACCCTGTGGTCCAGGAAAAAAGGGGAGACGGAATACGGCTTCAAAGCGCTTCCGCTGGGCGGATACGTCTCCATGATCGGCATGTACCCGCCAAACAAGGTGGACGGCGCCGTCCGTCCTTCAAGCACGGGAATGTTCCAGACACTGGCCACCGAAGCGCGTTCCATGGCGCACGAGGAAGTTGGTCCGGCGGACGAACACCGGGTCTTCTACAAGCTGCCGGTGTGGAAAAAAGTCATCGTCATGCTTGGTGGGCCCGCCATGAACATGATCATCGGCTTGATCCTGCTGGCCGTGCTGCTCATGGGCTTCGGGACAGCCCAAGCAACCACCACCATTGCCGATGTTTCCAAATGCCAGGTTGCGGCCGGCGAGACCGTTGACCCGGACTCTGCGGACTGCAAACCCACACCGGCCGCAGCTGCGGGACTTCAACCGAACGACACCATCACTTCCTTTGACGGAAAAACCGTCACCAGTTGGGATGAACTGACCGGCTGGATCCGTGCCTCGGCGGGCAGGGAGGTGGCCATCACCGTCCAACGCAACGGCTCACCCGTCCAGACCACCGTGACCCCGGTGCTTTCCTCCCGTCCGGTCGTTGGCCCTGACGGTCGCCAGGCGCAGGACGCCAATGGAGTTTTGCAGTACCAGGAAGTCGGCTTCCTCGGCATCGGAGCCCAAAGCGCCCTGGTGCCGCAACCGGGGTCGGCCGTTCTTCCCATGGCGGGGGAGAACATCAAACAAATCTCCGGTGTGATCTTCAACCTGCCGGCCCGGGTTGTCGGGGTAGCAAAGGCTGCCTTCAGTGAGGAGCCCAGGGACCCCAACGGACCCATCAGCGTGGTAGGCGTTGGCCGCGTGGCAGGAGAAGTTGCGGCCATGGAGCAAGTTCCGATGCAGGCACGCATTGGTACCTTGGTCGGCTTGCTTGCTGGGCTCAACTTCGCGTTGGCCATCTTCAACCTCATCCCGTTGCTTCCCCTTGACGGCGGCCATGTAGCCGGGGCGTTGTATGAAGGTGCACGGCGCCAGGTCGCCAGGCTGAGGGGCAAGCCGGATCCAGGCTCATTCGACATCGCGAAACTGTTGCCGTTGACCTACGTCGTAGCCGCGCTGCTGATGGCCATGGGCGCGCTGCTAATCTATGCGGACATCGTGAAGCCCGTGAATATCTTTGGCTAAGCTGTGAGCATTTTCGAGGGGGCTGTGAACATTATCGGCAGGGCTGTGAACAATTCCTGCAGAGCAGGCGGGATAGGCTAGCACCATGACTGTTTTCGCTGTTGAGTACGTATATGTTGCCGATTCAGGCGCACTGCGCGACGAAGCCCGCCCCGCGCACCGCGCCTGGCTCGCTGAACTGGCCGAGGAAGGCACGTTGCTGGCCAGTGGCCCCTACGGTGACGGCGCCGGCGCCCTCCTGATCTTCAAGTCAGTGGACGAGGCCGGCCTCAACGATCTCCTCAAGCAGGATCCGTTTGCCGAAGCAGGCGTGATTGCCGGCATCCGCAGCACCGAGTGGTCCCCCATCATCGGCGTCCTGGCTGCCCACGCGTCCTGACAGGCCGCTACCACCATTACGATCCACCCCAACCCAAGGAGTCCACGTGACCTCGGTCAGCCTGGGAATGCCAGCAGCCCCACCCCCCGTCCTTGCCCCACGTCGTAAGACACGGCAGATCAAGGTTGGGTCCGTCGGAGTTGGTTCTGACTCACCCATCAGTGTTCAGTCCATGACCACCACGCCCACCACGGACATCAATGCCACCCTTCAGCAGATTGCCGAACTGACGGCATCAGGGTGCGATATTGTGCGCGTGGCGTGCCCTTCGGCGGATGATGCTGAGGCGCTGCCCATCATCGCCCGGAAGTCCCAGATCCCCGTGATCGCGGACATCCACTTCCAGCCGAAGTACGTCTTTGCCGCCATTGAGGCCGGATGCGCTGCTGTTCGGGTGAACCCGGGCAACATCCGCAAGTTCGATGACCAGGTCAAGGAAATTGCGGCAGCAGCCCGGGACCACGGCACCTCCATCCGTATTGGCGTCAACGCCGGCTCCCTGGAGCCGGGCATCATGAAGAAGTACGGCAAGGCAACGCCGGAAGCGCTGGTGGAGTCCGCTGTCTGGGAAGCTTCCTTGTTCGAAGAGCACGGTTTCCACGACTTCAAGATCTCCGTCAAGCACAATGACCCCGTCATCATGGTGGCTGCCTACGAAATGCTGGCTGAGAAGGGCGACTGGCCCTTGCACCTCGGCGTGACCGAGGCCGGGCCGGCGTTCCAGGGAACCATTAAGTCCGCAACGGCTTTCGGTGCCCTCCTGTCCCGGGGGATCGGTGACACTATTCGTGTTTCCCTGTCGGCGCCGCCGGTGGAGGAGATCAAGGTGGGCAACCAGATCCTGCAGTCGCTCAACCTCCGCCCCCGCAAGCTGGAAATTGTCTCCTGCCCGTCCTGTGGCCGTGCGCAGGTTGATGTGTACACGCTGGCGGAACAGGTGACGGCCGGACTGGAAGGCATGGAGATTCCGCTCCGCGTGGCCGTCATGGGCTGCGTCGTCAATGGGCCCGGTGAGGCCCGTGAAGCAGACCTCGGTGTGGCCTCCGGAAACGGCAAGGGCCAGATTTTCGTGAAGGGTGAAGTCATTAAGACTGTGCCTGAGAGCGAAATTGTTGAGACACTGATCGAAGAGGCCATGCGCATCGCCGAAGAGATGGGGGAGGCCGATGGCGAAGATGCTGTCAAGGGTAGCCCCGTGGTTAGCGTCTCGTAACGAGAACGGCTTGGGAGTCAGGGTGCTCGGCAATGCCGACACCCTGGCTCTTCGCGCGCTGGCAAGCGAAGACGTAGTAGCCAACGTGTTCATCCTTGCCCATTTGGACAGCACGGGAACGGCTGCGCCCACCAGTGGCGGTGCCAGTATTTTTGGTGTGTTTGACGACCAAACGCTCTTGGGCGCCTGCTGGGCCGGAGCCAACCTGGTTCCCGTCCAGTTGGATCCCGCCCTGGCAGGTTATGCAGCGACCGCTGCCCACCAAACCGGTCGCCGGTACGCTTCCATTTTCGGCCCCGCAGACACCGTGCTCGCGCTTTATTCACGTTTCGAACAATTGGGCCACTCTGCCCACGAGATCCGTGCATGCCAGCCGCTCCTGACCATGTCGGGACGGCCGGCGATCGGTGCCAATCCGGACCTGGCATTTGGCACCATGGAGGACTTCGACCGTATCCTGCCGGCGTGCGCCGCGATGTTCGAGGAAGAAGTTGGCTATTCTCCCTTCCTCGGTGGCCAGGAGTTCTACAGCAGGCGGGTTGCCGGATTGATCCGCCAAGGGCATTCCCTGGTGCACATTGATGCTCACGGAACTGTGGTCTTCAAAGCTGAACTCGGCGCCGTCACAGCCGATGTCACGCAGGTACAGGGTGTGTGGATGAATCCCGAATTACGTGGACACGGCCAGAGCTCCGGTTACATGGCCGCCGTCGTGAATCTTTCCAAGACTTTTGCCCCCGTGACGAGCCTGTACGTCAACGACTACAACGCCAAGGCCCGCGCCACCTATGAGCGGGTGGGCTTCGAGCAAGTGGGCACTTTCGCCACTGTCCTTTTCTGAGGCGTCCGCCCTCTGCCCACTCACATCAGCCGTCCCCACCTCTGCATAGCCTTGTGGAGGAGTCCAAGGGACCGGTGAGGTAGCGCTGGAGGGTGGGTGCCACCAAGCGCACCACGTCCTCGGGATCGGCGGAGGCCAAGGGTTCGAGCCGTATTACGTAACGGACCAGCATGAGCCCCACAACCTGCGTGGCCACCAGATTCCCCCGCAGCCGCAATTCCGCGGACGGTCCCGGCATGCCGGCCATGATGCGCGACAATATTGTCCGCTCCACCATTCCGCGCAGCAATGCGGTCTTCGACGTCGAGCCGATGGTTCCACGGACGAAAGCGACCAATCCGTGCTGTGCGGGGCTTTCCCACAGCCGGAGCACCGCCCTGGCAATTGCCTCGGCCCTCGCCGCAGGGTCCATGGTTTCGACGTCGGCCAGCACCTCGGCCGGGTCGGCGGGCAATTCTACGCAGGCGGCAAAAAGCTCGTCTTTACCGCCGAAAAAGTGGTGCACCATGGCCGGGTCAACCGATGCTTCACGGGCCACCTGACGGAGGCTGGTCCCATCGAATCCTTGCTCGGCGAACAACTTCCGCGCCGCAGCAAGGATGCCCTCCCTTGAGTGGTCACCGGCGCTTCGGCGCCCCCGCCGTGCGTGGGGCAGGTTCATCGGGTCTGCCTGCGCAACGTCAACGAGGCCAGGACGAGGACACCCACCACGATCCCGCCCATCACCGCGGCGTCTTGCCACATCGCCGCAGTCGCTTCGGTGTTACCGGCAATTTCCTTTAGCGCGTCTACGGAAAACGTCAGCGGCAGGACCCCTGAGATCCGTTCCAGGACCTGGTTCATGTCCTCACGGGCTACGAACAAGCCGCAGAGCAGGATCTGCGGGACCACTACTACGGGCATGAACTGCACTGCTTGGAACTCGGTGCGGGCAAAGGCCGAACACAGCAGGCCCAGGGCTACGCCGAGCACGGCGTTGATGACGGCGATCAACACCACGAATCCCGGACTCCCCTTGATGTCGAGGTTGAAGATCCAGTAAGCCACAGCCGTTGCCACGACGGACTGCAGCGCGGCCATGATGGAGAAGGCAACTGCATAGCCGAAGAGGAGGTCGGCCTTGTGGATGGGAGTGGTCAGCAGCCTCTCCAACGTTCCGGAGGTCCGTTCGCGGAGCATGGTGATGGAGGTGACCAGGAACATCACCACGAACGGAAAGATGGCGAGCATCATCAGCCCCACGCGGTCGAAGGTGCGTGGAAACCCCGGTGGCAGGTTTTCGTTTTCGAAGAGGAAGTAGACGGCTGCGAGCAACAGCGCGGGGACCACGAGGATGAGGGCGACGCTGCGGTGATCGTGCCGCAGCTGTCCAAGGACGCGGGCGGCCGTGGCAAAGGTTATGCGGGGGTTCATGAGGCCACCGGACTTTCTTCCTGGCCGCGGTCAGCGGCTTTGATGATGGTCAGGAATGCCCGTTCCAGATCGCTGTTGTGGCCGCGTTCAGCCAGTTCAGCGGGAGTGAGTTGGGCCAGGAGCAAGCCCTCGCGCAGCAGGAGCAGTGAGGAGCAATGTGAGGCTTCTTCCATGACATGGCTGGAGACGACCAACGTTGTACCGGAGGCCGCCATTGCCGCGAAGCGCTCCCAAAGTTCGGCCCGCAATACGGGATCAAGGCCCACCGTGGGCTCGTCCAGGATCAACAGCCGGGGATGTGCCACCAGTGCGCAGGCGAGGGATACGCGGCTGAACTGCCCGCCCGAGAGGTCCGCGGCCTTGCGCCGCGCCAGGGATGTGAGCCCGACGGCGGCAATCGCCCCGGCAGCATCCGCCGCTGTTGCGTTGTGCATGGCGCCGAAGTACCGGACATTGGCTTCGACGCTCAGGTCCGCATAGACGCTGGCACCCTGGGTGACGTATCCGACGTCGTGCCTGAGCGCGGGACTGCCGGCAGGCAGCCCGAGGACCGACAGGGTACCGCGCGTCGTCTTTTGCACACCGACGATGGCCCGCATCAGGGTGGTTTTGCCGCTGCCGGAGGGGCCGAGCAGGCCCGTGATCCGTCCGGATCCGACCGAGAAGTCGAGGCCGTGGAGAATGGGGGTCCGCCCACGCGAGACGTGGAGGCCACTGGCAGTGATGGCTGTCGTAAGCGGCGGCATGCGGGCCTCCCGTAGGCTCCAGAAATTCACCAACTGATGAATTAACGGTAAATCCGCTGCCCGGGGCCAGTCAATGGTGGCTCGACCGGATGGCCGCATCCTTGAAAATGTGTCCGCGATCACATAGGTTCTACCCAAGCCGTGTCGTTGGGGTGCGGGTGGCAGAGGGGGACTCATGAACATGACCTTGACGGGCGTCCTTGGCGCCCAAGCCGCCCGTGAGCTCGGCAGTGACCCATGCTTCCCAGCCGCAGTTGATCCCGTTCCGCTGGAGGGAACGGCGATCTAGTCCCAGGACAGAGTCTGCGGCCGGCCGGCCGTTGAGCCACGCCATCGCAGGATGACCAGCCCGTCGCGGCCAGGGGCTTCCACATGCGAGGGCGTGGCTCTTCTGTGTGTGGGCAGCCGGTAGATTAGTAGACAGTTGTTTTTGCCACATCTGCCATAGAAACGGATACGTACCCGTGGTCCTTCGCCTTTCCCAGTTATTCCTGCGCACCCTGCGTGAAGATCCCGTTGACGCCGAGGTCGCCAGCCACAAGCTCCTGGTCCGTGCCGGCTACATCCGCCGCGCCGCTCCCGGCATTTACACGTGGCTGCCGCTGGGACTGAGCGTCCTGCGGAAGGTCGAAGAGATCATCCGCCAGGAAATGGCCGCCATTGGTGCCCAGGAGGTCCACTTCCCGGCGCTGCTGCCCCGTGAGCCCTACGAAGCCACCAACCGCTGGACCGAGTACGGCGAAGGCCTTTTCCGTCTCCAGGACCGCAAGGGCGCTGATTACCTCCTGGCGCCGACGCACGAGGAAATGTTCACGCTCCTGGTGAAGGACCTGTACTCCTCGTACAAGGATCTGCCGCTGAGCCTTTACCAGATCCAGAACAAGTACCGCGATGAAGCCCGCCCGCGGGCAGGGCTCCTCCGCGGCCGCGAGTTCATCATGAAGGACTCCTACTCGTTCGACATCGACGACGCCGGCCTGGATGCAAGCTACGCCGCCCACCGCGGCGCGTACCTGAAGATCTTCGCCCGCCTCGGCCTGGAAGTCATCCCCGTAGCCGCCACCGCAGGCGCCATGGGTGGATCCAAGAGCGAAGAGTTCCTGTTCCCCACCGAGATCGGCGAGGACACGTTCGTGCGCTCTGCCGGGGGTTACTACGCCAACGTCGAGGCCGTGACCACCGTGGTTCCCCAGGAGATCGACTTCAGCAACGCTCCGGCCGCCGAAGTACTGGACACTCCGAACACGCCGACCATCGATACCTTGGTGGAGGCTGCCAACCAGTTGGCTCCCCGCAGCGGGTCCGACGCCGGCGCCTGGACTGCCGCCGACACGCTTAAGAACGTTGTCCTTGCCGTGACGCTTCCCACGGGTGAGCGCCAGATCGTAGTGATCGGCGTTCCCGGTGACCGCGGGGTGGACCTCAAACGCGTGGAAGCCAACATTGGCTCCCACCTGCCCGTTGCCGGTGAAATCGGCCTTGAAGCTGCCAACGAAGAGGACCTCAAGAGGCTGCCGTGGCTGGTCAAGGGCTACATCGGCCCCGGACTGTCCCTGGACGAGCCCGTCCTTGGCCTGGAAGGTACCTCGAAGGTGTTGTTCCTGGTGGACCCCCGCGTGGTTTCCGGTACCAGCTGGATCACCGGTGCCAACGCTGATGGCAAGCACGTCTTCGGGCTTGTCGCCGGACGCGACTTCACCTGGGACGGCGTCATCGAGAGTACCGAAGTCCGTGCCGGTGACCCCGCCCCGGACGGATCCGGTCCGCTGGAGACCGCCCGCGGCATCGAAATGGGCCACATCTTCCAGCTTGGCCGCAAGTATGCCGCCGCGCTGGACTTGAAGGTGTTGGACCAGAACGGCAAGCAGCAGGTAGTCACCATGGGTTCCTACGGCGTCGGTGTCACCCGTGCCGTGGCCGCCTTGGCTGAAGCCAACCACGACGACCGGGGTCTGGTGTGGCCGCGCTCCGTGGCTCCGGCAGACGTCCATGTGGTGGCCGTCGGCCGTGGGGATGAGATCTTCGACGCCGCTGAAAAGCTCTCCGCCGAGCTCGAAGCTGCCGGCCTGGATGTCATTTTCGATGACCGTCCCAAGGTCTCTCCCGGCGTGAAGTTCGGCGACGCCGAACTCGTTGGCGTGCCCACCATCCTGGCCGTTGGCCGGGGACTGGTGGACGGTGTTGTGGAAGTCAAGGACCGCCGCAGCGGCGAAGCGGAGAACATCGCGGTGGACAAGGCCGTGGATTACGTGGTCAACGCCGTACGAAACCGGTGATTTCCGGCTTCGAATCAATCCAGCTCACCACTCTCATCCTGATTGTGGTGGCTGGATTCGCCGCCGGCTGGGTGGATGCCGTGGTAGGGGGCGGGGGACTGATTCAGCTCCCCGCCCTGCTGCTGGTTCCAGGCATCACGCCGGTTCAGGCTTTGGCCACCAATAAGATGGGGTCGATTTTCGGCACCACTACCAGCGCCGCGACGTACTACCGGCGTGTGGGACCGGACCTCAAGACGGCTGTGCCCATGGCGGTCATCGCGTTGGCGGGAAGCTTCGGCGGAGCCATCCTGGCTGCATCGCTGCCGGCCAGCGTGTTCAAGCCCATCATCGTGGTGGCATTGATCGCCGTCGCCGTTTTCACAGCATTGCGACCCAGTGCCGGTGAGCTGACTGCCCTCAGGCACGACGGCCATAAGCACTACGTCGTAGCCTGCCTCATCGGTGCCGTAATTGGCTTCTACGACGGCCTCATTGGCCCCGGCACCGGCTCTTTCCTGGTGATCGCCCTGGTTTCGGCCATGGGCTACGCCTTCCTCGAAGCCAGTGCCAAGGCCAAGATCGTCAATATGGCCACCAACGCCGGCGCGCTGATCTTCTTTCTTCCCCACGGCTCTTTGCTATGGGGCGTGGGGCTTGTCCTGGGCCTTGCCAACATGGCAGGTGGCTATCTTGGCGCCCGCACCGCCGTAGCCCGGGGCAGCGGTTTTGTGCGCGTTGTGTTCCTGATCGTCGTGGCGGCGTTGATCATCAAGCTCGGCATGGACGTCTGGAATGAGAACTTCGCCGCCTGATTCCCGCGTCAGATAAATGTTCCGCTGGCGTTGGCCAGCGACTTCAAACCGCGGACGACGGCGTGGGGAACCAAGGCGCTCGACGCCGGGTTGCCGGGGGATGCCTCGTTGGTGACGCAGATATCGAACGTACCCAGGCTGGTTTCGGCAACCACATGGTGGGCGGTCCGGTGTGCGGCAGGATCCGCAATGAGGACCGCCTCCACCACGTCCCAGCTGCCTGCTGCCAGGGCGAGCGCGGAGACCACATTGGTGGATTTGGGGAAGGCCTTGATCAGTTCGGCCGGTCCGCCCCGCAGAAGCTCCAATGGGCCGGTAGTTCCAAGGAGCCGTTCCTTGGTCCCGCCGTCCATCCAGGGCTGCACCAAGGCTGCGGGAAGTTTCCGCGATTCCAAGGTGATGCGGTGGATGGTTCCTCCTGCGCGGGCGGCCGTGATGGCGTCCAGTCCGCCCAGGGCGCCGGTGGTGAGGAAAGTCCGGCCGGGACCTCCCTCCAGCAGGGTGGTACGCAGCACGGGTTCGCATAATGCACCGATCGAAGTTACCAGCAGGTCTTTGCCGGCCCTGATGGCGCGTGGTCCGAACTCGGCAACTGCGGCGACGCCTGCGCATTCGACCACCACATCAGCGGACTCCAGAGCGTCGGCGAAACTGAAGCCGGTACCTGCATCGCCGTGGGGAACCACTCCGGTGAGGCTGACGCCAGGGGCGGTCCCGGCGTCTAGCAGTTCGGCGATGCGCGAGCCGATGGCCCCGGATCCGATCAGTGCAACTCCAAGTGCCATGGCCTAGTCCGCGGAGGCGCCGGGATCAGGGAGATCATGGGGCTTGGGGAGGTCGCCGAGGGTTTTGCCGGTGAGAGTACTTGCGACCCACAGGGAACGGGCAAGGTCTCCGAAGTGGCGCGGGCTGGACGCATATCCGAGGGCGTTCTCCACCTCCCGGGCAACACTCCACTGCCGGGCGGCCTCCGGATCCAGCCCGGCAGCGACGCTGAAGTCGTGGCAGCGCTCCCTCAAAGCCTCTTGCGGAGCGGTGCGGGAGAGGTCCTGGATCCGGTTCCACAGAACCGGTGCGACGGCGAACTCGGCCTCGCCGATCTGTGGCTGCGGATCTATGGCCAGGTAATCGCCACGCGATGCCCGGTTTTCCGCGGGGACAGCAAGGATGTTCATGAAGTGAAGATCAGTGTGGACCAGCACATCCGTGCCGGAACGACGACCCACGGCGCCGCGGGTCTGGCACACTTCCAAGGCAGCTTCAAGGAGCCATCGTGGGAAGGGACGGTCCAGGCGTTCCCATTCCGCCGGCAGCTCATCGGTCCACCGCTCGGCTGTTGCGGCCACATGGTCAAACGCCCGCCATTCAAGGCGTTCGTCGGGTTGGATGGAGAGTTGTCTCATGACCGCGCTCCAGGCGTCCCGCGCGTGGTCCATGGGAGCGTCCTGGAGCCAGCCGGAGGCGTCCAGCCGTTCAAGGAGCAGGGAGCAACTGGACGCATCTGCTGCCACCAGGTCCACTGCGCCGTGGCCATCCCAGAGCGCCAGGGCGTGGCGTTCCACCTGTGCCTCGTCATGCGGGAACGCGATCTTCAGGGCCAGCGGCACGCCGTCCCGAAGGACAGGAACCACCAAGGCCCCATGGCCGTTCCAGGGTTCGGAGCCGGGTGCGAGGTCTACTGAGAGATTCCACCGGTCCAAGGCGCCGGCGACGAGCCCCGGAAGGCTGGCCAGCCAGTCACGCCCCGCGGAGTCGCGGTTGTACCGGGCGTGGAGGTCGCCCGGAATCGGAATGATCGCGTGAAGGGTCACGCGATCAGCCTAACTCTGCGGGCTGGCCGCGGACCCTAGAAAACGCCGCTGGCGCCCAAGAGGGTTCCAATGGAGAACGTGGCAGCCAGGGCAAGGGCGCCGCCAAGCACCACCCGGAAGGCCGCACGGAACCGGGGAGCGCCACCAATCCATGCGCCGACTACTCCTGTGATCGCCAACGCCAGCAGTACGGCCGCAAATGTCAGCGGCACCCGCAACTCCGGCGGGGGCAGGAGGATGGCCAGCAGTGGCAGTATGGCTCCCAACGTGAACGCCACCGCAGAAGCCAAAGCCGCGTTCCATGGACTCACGATGTCGTCCTGGTGGATGTTCAATTCCGCCGAAAGGTGGGCGGCCAGGGCGTCGTGTTCAGTCAGTTCTTCGGCTACCGTCCGTGCTGTCTTCGCACTGAGCCCCTTGGATTCGTAGATGGCGGCCAGCTCGTTGAGTTCGTCCTCGGGCTGCTCGGCCAGTTCCCTGCGTTCCTTCTCGATCAGGGCCTTCTGGGTATCACTCTGGCTGCTGACTGAGACGTATTCACCCAAAGCCATGGAAATGGCACCGCCCACCAGGCCGGCAGCGCCGGCGGCAAGGATGTTGCCGGTGTTGGTGGAGGCGCCGGCCACGCCTACCACGATCGCGGCAACGGACACGATCCCGTCATTGGCGCCCAGGACCCCGGCCCGCAACCAGTTCAACCGGTGCGCCAGGTCATCCCGGTGGGGTTCGTTCTCGTGCACGGTGGCGGTGTCGGTGGAAGCCATGCTCCAAGCCAAGCACCGGGGGAGGACGTTGGCCAGCATGGATAGGCTGGCCTATCCGGCCCGGCTGGGAACGTCCTTACTGGTGCCGGGCGTGTTGGTGCCGGGCGTGGTGGTGCTGGGCGTGCTGGTGGCGGGCGTGCTGGTGCTGGGCGTGTTGGTGCCGGCGGTGGTGGTGCCAGCCGTGCTGGTGCTGGAAGCCGGACCCGACGCCGGACCGGGCGCGGGCAGCGGCGGCAAGTCCCCGGCGTCGAGCGCCAGCCCGGGCAAGGCCGGAACATCCGCGCCCCATCCCAGGCTCCTGCGGGCAGCGGCCAGGAGCCCGTCCACGGCCCATGTACGGGTTTCAGCCGTGGAGAGTGCAACGAGGTCGCCAAGCACCGGAAGCGCCGAGGTTTCCAACGCTGCCAACGCGCTGGCGGGGTCCTTGGTGAACTGTCCCGGAAGCCTGTAGCCGGCTTCGGTGGCTGGTACGTCCCCGCAGTTGGCGCGGGTCAGCGCCTCCACTTGCTGGAGCAACACTTCGTGGTCTGCAAGGGCTTTGACGGCGGTGCGGGCGGCTGCGGCGTCCAGCCGTTTCAGGGCCACCTGGTAGGCGTAGACGGCTTCCTGGTGCATGCGGACTGTGGCTGCCAGGGCTGTATCTGTAGTAGCGGACTCCGGCTCCGGTGTTGGGCTTGCCGAGGGGCAGGACGCGGCGGGCGGTGTGGCTGGGGGCGGTGTTGCTGCAGGCGGTGTTGCTGCAGGGGTTTGCGATGCCGGTGGCGTGGGGACCGGCAATTCCCAAGCGCCGGCCAGCTTTTCAGCTTCCAGCACTTGTGCGGATCCGACGGCGGCGAGAAGCCGCGCGATGCCGCCGTCGGACTCGCGGGCATCGGCCAGGCGCTGCGTGCCGCTGGCGCCCAGCTCGGCAATGAAGGCGGCACGGGTGCTGGAACCGGCTGTGGCCTGCGGTGAAACAGGAGGTCCGGTGGGAGTGGCTTCCGGGACCACCAGGAGGGCCTGAGCCTGGGTTGTCAGCAATGTCACAGCGTCCGCGAGGGCCGCCCGCGACGCATCCGGAGCGCCTTGTGGAGGCAACGCGGCCGCGGTTTCACGAAGCCGCAGGGTGTCCTCCAAAGCTCTGGCTCGGGCCGTTTCAGAGATGGGAACCACCGGGGGAGTGCCGGAATCACGCGGAATAAGCACGATTCCGGTCCCTGCCACGAGCAACGCCACCAGGGCAATAAGCAGCACCCGGCCCCAGGGCGGTGTTCGTCGTTTTTCGCTTGTCTCCCCATTCACAACAGACCATGGTGTCACGTGGGCGGCGAAGTCCGTGCACCATGTTCCCGGGAAAATCGTTAGGCTAGTAGTCACAACAACATCTATCGGGAGGCGGCGGGCAACGTGAGTGACTCGGAAGCCACGACTTCAACACACCGTTCTGAATCGAACTCAACGGCCACCATCCACAACCCGGAAGAAAGCAGGCTCAAAGCCCTGCTTGAACCGGCTGTCCTTGCCAGCAGGCTCTACCTCGAGGATGTTTCCATCCACGTTGCCGGTTCCCACCGCACTGTCCACGTCGTCGTGGACTTGCCGCAGGAACAAACCGGCGGTGTCAGCCTTGACGCCATTGCAGAGGTCTCGCGCGGACTGTCCGACATCCTGGACAACGATCCCCACGATGACGGACGCCCGTATGACCTCGAGGTTTCTTCTCCGGGCGTCAGCCGCCCGCTGACCGAACCGCGGCACTGGCACCGGGCCCGCGGACGCATGGTCCGGGTCAACGTGATCCAGGGGGAGAACCTGCTGGGACGCATCGCCTCCGTGGAGGACGACGGCGTGACGCTGATCCCTGAGCATGAAGTCAAGAAGGGCATGAAGCCCAAGCAGGGCGACCCCATCACTATTCCTTTCGACAGGATCCGCCAAGGAAAAGTCGAGATTGAATTCAGCCACCTCCACGAGGCTGCGCTGGAAGACGAGCACAACGGACCTTCTGAGGAGGCCTAATGGATATTGACATGAGCGCACTGAGACTCCTGGAGCGTGAGCGTGAAATCCCGCTGGATCTCCTGATTCCCACCATCGAGCAAGCTTTGCTGGTGGCGTACCACAAGACGCCCGGCGCCTTCGAGAAGGCGCGCGCGGAGTTGGACCGCAAGAGCGGCCACGTGACCATCTGGGCCACTGAGATCGACGACGACGGCGAGCCCATCGGCGAGTTCGAGGACACCCCGGCCGGGTTTGGCCGCATCGCGGCCAGCACGGCACGCCAGATCATCCTCCAGCGTCTTCGCGACGTGGAGGACGACAACGTGCTAGGCGAGTTCAAGGGACGTGAAGGCGAGCTCGTGGCCGGCATGATCCAGCAGGGCAACAACCCGCACATGATCCAGGTCAACCTCGGATCGGTGGAGGCACTGCTGCCGCCGCCCGAGCAGGTCCCCGGAGAGAAGTACCTCCACGGAAGCCGCCTGCGTGCCTTCGTGGTGGATGTCCACCGCGGTGCCAAGGGTCCTTCCATCACGCTTTCCCGCTCGCACCCCGGGCTGGTCCGCAAGTTGTTCGAAATGGAAGTTCCGGAAATCGCCGACCACTCCGTGGAGATCGTTGCCCTGGCACGTGAAGCCGGCCACCGTACAAAGATCGCGGTCAAGGCCAATGCGCCCGGCATCAACGCCAAGGGTGCATGCATCGGCGAAATGGGTTCGCGGGTCCGGGCCGTCATGACTGAACTGAATGACGAAAAGATCGACATCGTTGACTTCAGTGACGACCCCGCAACCTTTATTGCCAACTCGTTGTCGCCCTCACGGGTGAATTCGGTCACTATCACTGACGAGGCAACCCGCTCGGCCCGTGTAGTGGTTCCCGATTACCAGCTTTCACTGGCCATCGGCAAGGAAGGCCAGAACGCCCGGCTCGCGGCAAAGCTGACCGGCTGGCGCATCGACATCATCTCCGACGCCGCTCCGGTAAAGGTCGACTAGCGCCCTGGCCGGCGGCTGATGCCGCCGGTTCCGCGCCGCGCTTGCGGTGCCCTTGGTTTCGGGAGACCGGCGGCTGGGGGCTAGAATAGATGGAACCGGGCTTACCTCCGGTATCCGCGCGCTTTGGCGTGCCCCAGCTGCATGTGCAGCAATGGGGCAAGCCGGGCGCCAGTAACGTAAGGCAGGTTGGACACGTCGTGGCTGAACTGCTTGAACACGGCCACGGGCCTGTTCGTACGTGCATCGGATGCCGGAAGCAAGGCTCCCGGTCCGAGCTTGTCCGGCTCGTCGCCCAAGGCAGCGGTTCGTCCGCTGTCCTGGTGGATGAACGACGCCGGATGGCTGGCAGGGGTGCTTGGCTGCACCCCAGCGAAAAGTGCTTGGCATTGGCGATCAAGCGGCGTGCTTTCGGAAGGGCCCTTGCGGGCGCTGCCGAAACGGACGCCGTCGAACGTTACCTGATGCGCGGCACGCCACTTGTGGAGGCCCAGGCCACCACGGGAAAACCGTCCAAACCTGAAAGCGGGTCAGAAAACTGATGGAAACCCGATGAGTTCCCAGCGATGAGTGCGTAACGATGACAACTTTGTTGCGCTCTGCAATGGGCCTTTCAATCGCGCAAGCGGCGAAGGCCCGCAGTAAGAAGTAGACGGTTCGTGCCTGGCTCGGTGCGGACCGAGACAGGAGAAATGTGGCCAAGGTCCGCGTACATGAGCTCGCCAAAGAGCTCGGTATCACTTCCAAAGATGCAGTAACCAAACTGCAGGAATTGGGCGAATTCGTTCGCTCCGCCTCGTCAACCATCGAGGCCCCCGTCGTGAAGAAGCTTCGCGACGCCTACCCGGGTGCCGGTGCCGCCAAGGCCGCCGCCCCCGCAGCCGCTCCGGCGGCCAACCGTCCCGCAGCATCCCGTCCGGCAGCTCCGGCTCCGGGTCCCGCAGCGCCGAAGGCTCCGGCCCCCGCACCTGCAGCCCCGGCTCCGGCAGCTCCCGCTCCGGCAGCACCTGCGGCCCCCGCAGCTTCGGCTCCGGCGGCACCTGCTGCTCCCGCGGCGTCCACTCCGGTTTCGGCCAAGCCCGGCGCCCGTCCTGCCCCCAAGGCAGAGACCCCGGCTCCGGCACGTCAAGGTGGCCAGGCTCCGCGTCCCGGCGGTCCCCGTCCGGGCAACAACCCGTTTGCTACCTCGCAGGGCATGCCCCGCGGCCGTGGCGGCGACGGAGATCGTCCGCCGCGTCCGGGCAACAACCCCTTCGCTCCGTCGCAGGGCATGCCCCGCGGCGAACGCCGCAACGACGGTGAACGTCCCGGTGGTCCGCGTCCCGCGGCCGGCGCAGGCGGACCCCGTCCCGCAGCAGGTACAGGCGGCCCCCGTCCGGGCGCACCGCGTCCCGGCGCACCCCGTCCGGGCGCACCGCGTCCCGCCGGTGGTCCCGGTGCTGGAAACCGTCCTACCCCGGGCATGATGCCCAACCGCACTGAGCGTCCGGCTCCCGGTGGCGCAGGCCGTCCGGGTGGCGCAGGCCGTCCCGGTGGCGGACCCGGTCGTCCCGGTGGCGCACCTGGTGCAGGTACCGGTGGCGGTGCTCCCGCCGGCGGTGGCTTCGGCAAGGGTGGCCGCGGTCGCGGTGGCACCCAGGGTGCCTTCGGCAAGGGCGGCGCCGGTCGTGGCAAGCAGCGCAAGTCGAAGCGTGCAAAGCGCCAGGAACTGGAGCAGATGAGTGCTCCGTCGCTGGGCGGCGTATCAGTACCCCGCGGCGATGGCGAGACCATCATCCGCCTGCGTCGTGGCTCGTCCATCACGGACTTCGCCGAGAAGATTGACGCGAACCCGGCTTCGCTGGTGACCGTGCTGTTCCACCTTGGTGAAATGGCGACGGCTACCCAGTCCTTGGATGAGGACACCTTTGGCCTGCTTGGCGCCGAACTCGGCTACAAGCTCCAGGTTGTTTCCCCCGAGGACGAAGAGCGCGAGCTGCTGGACCAGTTCGACATCAACATCCAGGACGAACTCGACGCCGAAGGCGACGACGTCCTTGAGGCCCGCGCACCGGTTGTCACCGTCATGGGCCACGTCGACCACGGTAAGACCCGCCTGCTGGACGCCATCCGCAACTCGAACGTTGTGGCCGGCGAGCACGGTGGTATCACCCAGCACATCGGTGCTTACCAGATCAGCCACGTCCACGAGGGCACGGCCCGCGACATCACCTTCATTGACACCCCCGGTCACGAGGCCTTCACGGCCATGCGTGCACGTGGTGCCAAGGTCACCGATATTGCGATCCTGGTTGTCGCAGCCGACGACGGCGTTATGCCGCAGACGGTGGAAGCACTCAACCACGCCCAGGCAGCAAACGTGCCGATCGTCGTCGCAGTGAACAAGATCGACAAGGAAGGCGCCAACCCTGACAAGGTCAAGGGCCAGCTGACCGAGTACGGACTGGTTCCGGAAGAATACGGTGGCGACACCATGTTCGTTGAGGTCTCTGCACGCCAGAACCTCAACATCGACGAACTGATCGACGCTGTCCTGCTGACGGCCGATGCCGCACTGGATCTGCGCGCCAACCCGGACAAGGACGCTCGAGGCATTGCCATCGAAGCGAACCTGGACAAGGGCCGCGGTGCTGTTGCTACCGTCCTGGTCCAGTCCGGAACCCTGGCTGTGGGCGACACGATCGTGGCCGGTACGGCTCACGGCCGCGTCCGCGCCATGTTCGACGAGAACGGCGAGGCACTCGATGTCGCGCTGCCGTCCCGCCCGGTCCAGGTCCTCGGCCTGTCCAACGTGCCGCGTGCAGGTGACACCTTCCTGGTGACCCCGGACGAGCGTACGGCCCGCCAGATCGCTGAGAAGCGTGAAGCTGCCGACCGCAACGCCGCACTGGCCAAGCGTCGCAAGCGCATCAGCCTGGAAGACTTCGACCAGGCCGTTGCCGAAGGCAAGATCGATACCCTCAACCTCATCCTCAAGGGTGACGTGTCCGGTGCCGTGGAAGCCCTCGAAGACGCCTTGCTCAAGATCGACGTCGGAGACGACGACGTTCAGCTCCGTGTCATCCACCGCGGTGTGGGTGCCATTACGCAGAACGACGTCAACCTGGCAACGGTGGACAACGCCATCATCATCGGCTTCAACGTCAAGCCGGCCGAGCGTGTTGCTGAACTTGCTGACCGTGAAGGCGTGGACATGCGCTTCTACTCGGTCATCTACGCAGCAATCGATGACATTGAGATGGCTCTCAAGGGCATGCTCAAGCCGGAATACGAAGAAGTCCAGCTCGGTACTGCCGAGGTCCGCGAAGTCTTCCGTTCTTCCAAGTTCGGCAACATCGCAGGCTCGATCGTCCGCACGGGCATCATCCGCCGTAACACCAAGGCACGTGTCAGCCGCGACGGCAAGGTCATCGGTGACAACCTCACCGTTGAGACGCTCAAGCGCTTCAAGGATGACGCCACCGAAGTCCGTACCGACTTCGAGTGTGGTATCGGTCTTGGCTCCTTCAACGACATCACTGAAGGCGACATCATCGAGACCTTCGAAATGCGCGAGAAGCCGCGCGTCTAGGTTCCGTTTGGAGCGGGTCCGTCGGGTAGCCCCGGCGGACCCGTTCCGTCCCCGTTTCTACTTTCCAGGAGGAAGTCATGGCTGATCCCGCACGCGCTGCCAAACTGGCACAGCGGATTAAGGTCGTCGTCGCTGAGGCCCTCGGTCGCAGGGTCAAGGACCCGCGCGTCGAGTCCATCACGGTCACCGACGCCCGCGTCACCAATGACCTTCAGCATGCCACCATCTACTACACCGTCTTCGGTGATGAGGTAGCCCAGGCTGATGCTGCCCGCGCCTTGGAGAAGGCAAAGGGTGTGCTTCGGCAGGAAGTCGGCCGCAACATCACCGTCCGGCTGACGCCGACGCTTGAGTTTGTAGCGGACCAGATTCCGGTCAACGCCTCGAACCTTGAGGAGTTGCTCCGCGAAGCCAAGCGTCGCGACGCCGAGGTGGCGGCACTCGCTGCCAGCGCCAAGCACGCCGGCGAGGCCGACCCCTACAAGGGCGACGCCCCTGAGGACATCGATGAGGACGATTTCGACGAAGAGGACACTGATCTCTCCGGCGACAAAGAACTCGACGAAGACGCCAACCGCTAAAGCCTTAGGGTTTTTGTGCAGCCGATGCCCCCAAGAAGACTTCTTGGGGGCATCTGTTGTCTTAAAACTCGTTAGGATCGGAGCATGTCGGCGCACAGTGCTCAGCAACGTGATGAATACCTGAACCGCGCAATCAGGCTGGCGGTGAAGAACGTCGCCGACGGCGGTGGTCCTTTCGGCGCCGTCGTGGTCACCGCGGACGGCACCGTCCATGAGGGGGTCAACCGGGTTACCCGCGATCACGACCCCACCGCCCACGCCGAAGTCGTGGCGATCCGCCGGGCAGCGGCTGCAACGCAGCGGTTCGACCTCACGGGGTCTGTTCTCTACGCCAGCTGCGAGCCTTGCCCTCTGTGCTTGTCCGCCACTCTCTGGGCCAGGATCGGCCATGTCTACTTCGCCGCGGACAGGCATGGTGCCGCACGGGCAGGTTTCGATGACGCTGTGTTCTATGAATACTTCGCCGGCACCAGGCCTGGGCTGCTGCCGGTAGAGCACGCGGAGTTGCCAGCGTCAGGTGACCCCTTCGACGCCTGGCTGAACCACTCCCGCCGAACAGCGTACTGAGCCCCGGTGCCCTGAACCCACCGGAAACTAGACCCTGCGCGGGAGCCGGCTGACGCCGTCGAGCAGGTCCTGTTGCCCGCCGCAGAGGGCGATGCGGATCCACCCTTCACCGATGGAGCCGAACGCCGTTCCCGGCGCGAAAGACACGCCTGATTCCGCGAGGAAGGCACGTACCCAGGTCCTGACGTCGCCGCCACTGACGTGGGAGACGTCTGCCCACAAATAAAACGCCCCCTGTGCTCCCAGAAACGGGATTCCCTTGGCTGAGAGCACAGCGGAGGCTGCATCGCGGTTGCTCCGGTAATGGTCGCGTGCGTGGGAAACGTAATCCTGGGGACCAGTGAGCGCAGCCAAGGCGGCGTACTGGGAGGGCGAAGCCACGCAGGAGACGATCGACTCCATGACGTTGTTCATCTTCTGCTCCAGCCCGGGCGGGCAGACCAACGCCCCGATCCGCAGGCCTGTCAGGCCGTACGTCTTGGACAGCGTCAAGGAAGTGAAAACGCGGGCTTCGCCGGTGATGTCGCTGTCAAAACGGGCAGGACTGACATGCGGGACATCGAAGGTGAAGGCTTCATAGCACTCGTCCGAAATGATCCAGAGGTCGTGCCGGACAGCCAGCTCCACCAGCTGGCGCGTGGTCTCTTCGCTGATGACCGCGCCCAGGGGATTGGACGGAGAGTTCAGCATGATGACGCGCGTCCGTGGCGTAATGAGGGCTTCAATGTCCTCGATGTGTGGCTGGAAGTCATTCTGTGGATACAGCGGGTACTCCACCGGCACGGCGTGCAGGAGGCGGCTGGTCATGGCGAACGTGGGGTAGCCGGGATTAGGGATGAGGATCTCGTCCCCGGGAGCGAGGAGAAGGCTCATGGCGAAGTGCAGGCCCTGCTGGGCGCCATCGACCACATAGACCCGCTCCGGACCGATGTCCACGCCTTGCTGCTCCCGGAAGCGGGCTGCGAAGGCTGCGCGGAGTGCGGGAATTCCGGCGTTCGGTGTGTAATTGGTCTCGTCCCTGTCCAGGCAGGCAATGCCGGCGTCCAAAACGTGCCGGGGGAGTGCAAAGCCCGGTTCTCCAATACTGAGGACGATCGCTCCGGGGGTGGACCAGGCGGCTTCGGTGATCTCGCGGATCTGGTTCACGGGGACGTCGCGGACGTGCGGGGCAAGCTCAGGCATGGGAGCCATCCTAGCCACCCATATACTGGTAAGCGTGCTTTCTGGACTGGTAATCGTTGACAAACCGCAGGGATGGACCAGCCACGATGTGGTTGGCCGGATGCGGCGGCTGGCTGGTACCCGGAAAGTGGGGCATGCGGGAACCCTGGATCCCATGGCTACCGGTGTCCTGGTACTTGGCATCAACAAGGCCACGCGCCTGTTGACCTACATCGTGGGCACGTCCAAGACCTACACTGCCACCATCAGGCTGGGCGAAACCACCATCACCGATGACGCCGAAGGCGAGGTCACCGAAAGCCGGAGCGCGGCAGATGTCACCGATGATGGCATCGCTGCGGGCGTGGCCGCATTGACCGGCCCCATCCAGCAGGTTCCCAGCAGCGTCAGTGCCATCAAAGTCAACGGCGAACGCTCCTATGCCCGCGTCCGGTCCGGTGAGGAAGTAAAGCTTGCAGCCCGCCCGGTCACCATCCATCGCTTCGAAGTCCACTCGGTGGAAAGGGTCGACGGCGGCAGGGTAGTAGACGTCGATGTCACCGTGGAGTGTTCTTCCGGTACGTACATCAGGGCCTTGGCCCGCGACCTCGGCAATGACCTGGGTGTCGGCGGCCATCTCACCGCCTTGCGCAGGACGCAGGTGGGTCCGTACACGCTGGACCAGGCCCGCACCTTGGAAGAACTGGCAGAGGAACTGAACGTCCTGGAGATGTCCCAGGCGGCGCGGGCCCTCATGCCCAACCGGGAACTGACCGAGGAAGAAACCACGGAAATTTCCTTTGGCCGCCGTATTGCTGCCGGACCTGGAGCCGGAACGCCGGAGGCGGCAACGGCCGTGAACCCTGCGGCGGCGTTTGCGCCCTCGGGGGAGTTGGTAGCGCTGCTGGCTGATACCGGAAGCTTCGCCAAACCCGTGCTGGTCTTCGCTCCTGGAACCGGCTCGGGTGCAGGGAAGGCGGAGTAACCATGGACGGATACTTCTATGCCATCCTGATCGTCGGATTGGTGTCCACCATCATGTGCCTTGTAGCGGGCCTGATGAAGAAGGCCCCGAACGATCCCACCATCTACTCCGTGCTCGCCGTCGAATTGGTCCTCCTGGTCTATTTGGTGGGGTCGATAGTCCGGGTAGCCACAGGCGAGCAGATTGCCGGTGAGGCCTGGGAGTTCTGGGGCTACCTCGCGACCGCCCTGATGATTCCCTTGGGTGCTGTCTACTGGGCCATCCTGGAACGAACACGCTGGAGCAACTTCGTCCTGGCCGCCGTGGGAGTAACCGTGCTCGTCATGGGCGCCCGCATGAACCAGATCTGGTACTGACCTTGAAGGAAGAACGCAACGTGACTGGAACCGAGACCAACCCGGCAAACCCGCAGCAGAAGGACACCAGGAACACCGGACCTGGCCGCCTGCTGATCGCTGTGTACGCGGTGTTCGCGCTCTCCGCTACGGCTCGTGCCGGCTACCAGATCGCCACCAAGTTTGCCGAAGCTCCGTTGGCGCATATTCTGTCGGCGTTCGCCGCCGTCGTGTATATCATCGCCACCATTTCGCTGGCCAAGCCCGGCCGCACCTGGTTCAAGGTCTCCGTCGCCGCTGTCCTTACGGAACTTGTGGGAGTGCTGGTGGTGGGCGCCATCAGCCTCTTTGATCCCGTCGCTTTCCCCCACGACACTGTTTGGTCCCTCTTTGGCCGCGGTTATGGCTTCGTCCCGCTGGTGCTGCCGATCCTGGGCCTTCTGTGGCTGAACAAGCGCCGGCCGTCCTGAGTCAAACACCCCAGCGGGTAACCTTAGAATGTTCCGGCGCCGGGAGGTTGCCGGGCGCAATGAACATCTGCAGTAAAAGGCGAGGTTGATGGTCCACATCTGGAACGATCCCACCGAAGTCCCCAAGGACTTCGGACCTACTGTCGTTACCATCGGGAACTTTGACGGCGTCCATCGTGGCCACCAGCACGTTCTGTCGCAGTTGACCGATACGGCAAAGCGGCACAACATTCCCTCGGTAGCGGTGACGTTCGATCCCCACCCCGCGCAAGTGCACAGGCCCGAATCTGCCCCGGAACTCATCATGGGGCTCCAGGACAAACTTGAGGCCCTCGGCGATACCGGCGTGGATGCGGTGTTGGTCATGAAGTACACCCTCGACCTTGCGGCAATGACGCCACTGGAGTTTGTCCAGGAGGTCTTGGTCGAAGGACTCCACGCCGCGCATCTCGTGGTGGGGCACGATCTCCGCTTCGGAGCAGGCAATGCCGGTGACGTCGTAACCATGCAGGAGCTGGGAGGCCGGCTCGGGTTCAGCGTCCAGGTAGTCAATGAGTATGGTGCAGGCGGCTCCCCGGTACACGACGACGGCGATGCCGACCGCCGCTGTTCCTCAACCTGGGTGCGGGAGGCGTTGTCTGAAGGTGACGTCGTAACCGCAGCAGCAGTGTTGGGCAGGCCCCACCGCATGCGCGGGGAGGTAGTCCACGGCGCTGCCCGCGGCCGCGACCTCGGATTTCCCACCGCCAACCTCTCCCACGACTCCACGGGATACGTTCCTGCGGACGGAATCTATGCCGGCTGGCTGATCGACCAGTCCGGGACGCGGTGGCCGGCGGCCATATCCGTGGGTTCCAACCCCACGTTCGATGGCGTCAGCCGTCAGGTCGAAGCCCACGTGATCGACCGGCCCGAGGAAAAAGTGGAGGACTTCAACCTCTACGGCCAAACCGTCGCCGTTGAATTCACCCAGCGCTTGCGGGGCATGGTGGCGTACACAGGGCCAGAGGCATTGGTTGAGCAAATGTGCCTGGATGTGGCCCAGGCCCATGAGCTCCTTGGCCGTGGCTAAGGGCATTTCGACAACACTGCCGGCCTGCCGGTAAACTAATGAGTGGATCCGGCTGCAGTCCGTGGCGGCTGGACCTGTTTTTGTGTGCGGCGACGCCACAAGGGCAACCCGTCAGCGAGGCGCTGCACCGGGAGGCACGGCACAACTCTAGGAGTTCACGTGGCACTTGAAGCCGCTGTAAAGCAGTCCATCATCAAGGAATACGCAACCTCTGAAGGCGACACCGGTTCGCCCGAGGTGCAGGTTGCAGTCCTGACCCAGCGGATCAAGGATCTGACTGAGCACATGAAGGAGCACAAGCACGACTTCCACACCCAGCGCGGTCTGCTGGCCATGGTTGGTCGTCGCAAGCGCATGCTTACCTACCTGAAGAACACCGACATCGCCCGCTACCGTGCGCTCATCGAGCGTCTCGGCCTGCGTCGCTAGTCTGACTTTAGGGGCGGCCCGGTCCCTCACGGAACGGGCCGCCTTCTTCACCAACAACTAAAAACAGGAATCAACCGCATCGCGCATTCGCGGTCCTCGGTAGTGATTCCCGGGAGCAACCGTTGACGGTTGGCCCGTGGATCTCGATCGATGACCGGGTGTCGTACAGGCCAGGAAAAAAGAAGAGGCCTGGGTTGATGCGGCGGACTTCCGCTAACAGAAACGGAGGTGACTCTCTATGGAGGGTCCCGAAATCCAGTTCTCCGAAGCCATTATCGACAACGGCCGTTTCGGCAAGCGCGTCATTCGCTTCGAAACCGGCCGCCTTGCCAAGCAGGCAGCCGGCGCTTCGATGGTCTACATCGACGAAGACACCGCGCTGCTTTCGGCAACCACCGCAGGCAAGCAGCCGCGCGAAGGTTTCGACTTCTTCCCGCTGACGGTTGACGTCGAAGAGCGTATGTACGCTGCCGGCCGCATCCCGGGCTCGTTCTTCCGCCGCGAAGGCCGCCCGTCCACCGAAGCCATCCTCGCTTGCCGCCTGATGGACCGTCCGCTGCGCCCCGCATTCGTCAAGGGCCTGCGCAACGAGGTCCAGATCGTCGTCACCGTCCTGGCGATCAACCCCGACGAGCTCTACGACGTCGTCGCGATCAACGCGTCCTCGATGTCCACGCAGCTTTCCGGCCTTCCGTTCTCCGGCCCGATCGGTGGCGTCCGCGTTGCCCTCATCGCCGACGAACAGGGTTCACAGTGGGTTGCTTTCCCGAAGCACTCCCAGCTCGAGAACGCCGTCTTCAACATGGTCGTTGCCGGCCGCATCACGGGCGACGACGTCGCCATCATGATGGTTGAAGCCGAAGCTACGGACAACTCCTGGAACCTCATCAAGGAACAGGGCGCCACCGCTCCTACCGAAGAGGTTGTTTCCGAGGGCCTCGAGGCTGCAAAGCCGTTCATCAAGGCACTCTGCGAAGCACAGGCGGACCTGGCTGCACGCGCCGCCAAGCCCACGGTTGAGTTCCCGGTCTTCCTGGACTACCAGGACGACGTCTACGCCGCTGTTGAAGCCGCTGCCGCCGACAAGCTGGCTGCTGTCTTCCAGATCGCTGACAAGCAGGAGCGCGACAACGCCTCCGACGAGCTCAAGGACGAAGTCCTGGGCGCACTTGCCGGTACCTTCGAAGGCCGCGAGAAGGAGCTGTCCGCAGCTTTCCGCTCGGTCACCAAGCAGGTTGTGCGCCAGCGCATCCTCAAGGACCAGATCCGCATCGACGGCCGTGGCCTGACGGACATCCGCCAGCTGACCGCCGAGGTAGAGGTTCTGCCCCGCGTTCACGGTTCCGCGATCTTCGAGCGCGGCGAGACCCAGATCATGGGTGTCACCACGCTGAACATGCTCAAGATGGAGCAGCAGATCGACTCGTTGTCGCCGGTAACGCGCAAGCGCTACATGCACAACTACAACTTCCCGCCGTACTCCACCGGTGAGACCGGCCGCGTCGGTTCCCCGAAGCGCCGCGAAATCGGCCACGGTGCCCTTGCAGAGCGCGCCCTGGTTCCGGTTCTGCCGACGCGTGAAGAGTTCCCTTACGCCATCCGCCAGGTATCCGAGGCCCTCAGCTCCAACGGCTCCACGTCCATGGGCTCGGTCTGTGCTTCGACCCTTTCCATGCTCAACGCTGGTGTTCCGCTGAAGGCAGCAGTTGCCGGTATCGCCATGGGCCTGGTTTCCGACCAGGTTGACGGCCAGACCCGCTACGCAGCGTTGACCGACATCCTCGGCGCCGAAGACGCTTTCGGCGACATGGACTTCAAGGTTGCCGGTACGTCCGAGTTCGTCACGGCCATCCAGCTGGACACCAAGCTCGACGGCATCCCCGCTTCCGTGCTGGCAGCAGCACTGAAGCAGGCCCGCGAAGCCCGCCTGCACATCCTCGAGGTCATCAACGCTGCGATCGACACCCCGGATGAGCTTTCCGAGTTCGCTCCGCGCGTCATCGCCGTCAAGATCCCCGTTGACAAGATCGGCGAGGTCATTGGCCCCAAGGGCAAGATGATCAACCAGATCCAGGAAGACACGGGCGCGGACATCTCCATCGAAGATGACGGCACGGTCTACATCGGCGCTACCAACGGTCCGTCTGCCGATGCAGCACGTTCCGCCATCAACGCCATCGCCAACCCGCAGGTGCCGGAAATCGGTGAGCGCTACCTGGGTACGGTCGTCAAGACCACCACCTTCGGCGCTTTCGTCTCCCTCACCCCGGGCAAGGACGGCCTGCTGCACATCTCCGAGCTCCGCAAGCTGGCAAACGGCAAGCGCGTGGACAACGTTGATGACGTCGTCTCCGTGGGCCAGAAGGTCCAGGTCGAGATCACCAAGATCGATGACCGCGGCAAGCTTTCCCTCTCCCCGGTTGTTGCCGAGGACGAAGGCGCAGCTTCTGAGGACGCTCCGGCCGAGGCCGCTGAAGAGTCCGCAGAGTAGTCTGTAAGCAGTACACCCGGCGGGGCCGGTGGGCTTGAAAAAGCTCCACCGGCCCTTCCGGCCTTAACTTGAAAACCTGAAAGGCCTTGATGACTGTCGTACCCCTGCCGCTGGAGCAAACCCTTCCCGGTGGCGAATTGATCCATGGTGCCGAGGGCGGTTCCGTCGTTCGGCGCTCGGTCCTCCCCGGCGGAGTGCGCGTCCTGACCGAGGCAATGCCCGGCCAACGGTCGGCCACCATAGGGTTCTGGGTGGCAGTGGGTTCACGCGATGAAGCGGAGGGCCAGCACGGTTCCACCCACTTCCTTGAGCACTTGCTGTTCAAAGGCACCAAGCGACGCACCGCCTTGGAGATCGCCTCGGCTTTTGACGAGGTAGGTGGGGAGTCGAACGCCGCCACTGCGAAGGAAAGCACGTGCTACTTCGCCAGGGTCCTGGATACCGATCTCCCCATGGCCATCGACGTCATTGCCGACATGATCACCGGAGCGGTCCTGGATCCAGCTGAACTGGAGCAGGAGCGCGACGTCATCCTGGAGGAAATCGCCATGGACAGCGATGACCCCACGGATGTTGCGCACGAGAAATTCGTCGAAGCTGTCCTCGGCAAACACCCGCTGGCCCGACCCATCGGTGGAACGCCGGACGCCATCAAAGCTGTGGCCAGGGATTCGGTCTGGGCGCACTACCAGCGCTACTACCGTCCGGAGGAACTTGTCATCACCGCAGCCGGTGGGCTCGACCATGACGTGGTCTGCGACCTCGTCCTTGACGCCCTCACTGCCGCGGGATGGACGCTCGATCCCCAAGCTGCCCCGGTGAACCGCAGGGGAACCGAACGCGCTGTCATCAGCGGAACCTCGGGCCTCCACGTGGTCAAACGTCCCGTGGAGCAAGCCAACATCATTATGGGTTGCCCGACTATCGTGGCTACCGATGACCGCCGGTTCGTCATGAGCGTGCTTAACGCCGTCCTGGGTGGCGGCATGTCTTCCCGGCTGTTCCAGGAAATCCGTGAAAAGCGCGGCCTGGTGTACTCCACCTATTCCTTCACTGCCGCCTACGCAGACGCCGGGTATTTTGGCATGTACGCGGGTTGCACGCCGTCCAAGGTCCGACAAGTGCTGGACCTCCTGGGTGTGGAGTTGGAGAAACTTGCCAAGGAGGGCATCACGGAGGAGGAACTCCGCAAGGCTGTGGGACAGCTCAGCGGTGGAATTGTCCTGGCCCTTGAGGACACGGGGTCCCGGATGTCGCGGCTGGGCCGGGCAGAGTTGGTTTCCGGAGAGTTCCAGGACATTGACGAAACCCTTGCCCGGATCCAGGCTGTCACCGTTGAGGAAGTCCAGGAACTGGCCCGCGAACTCGCAGCGGCGCCCCGGACCATCACGGTGGTAGGTCCTTTCGAGGAAACCGAGACCTTCGGCCTCTGAATCTCTGGACTCACCCACTGTCAGCAGGGCAGCATGATCACATAGTGATGATGCTGCCCTGACTACGTAGGAGAGGCGATGAACCAGCCCCCAAGCGGCCAAGCTGCGGAGTTGCTGCATGACTTCCTCGGTCACTGGCGCGGCATCACCGAAGTTGCAGCCTCGCCGTGGCGGAGTGCCCGGACCGTGGAAGCAGAGGTGGTTTTCACCAAGGCCGCCGGCGGGTATGCAGTCGTCCAGAGCTACCGGCACCGGGAACCGGACGGCACGCATTTTGAAGGGCATGGCATGTTCACCGTTGACCTGGACCACGGGGATACCCTCTGGTACTACGTGGACAGCCTGGGGAGATCGCCCGCCAGCCCCGTCCGGGGGGCCTGGCACGAAGGGATCCTGACCCTGGACCGGAGGACTGCCGACGGCGTGGCCAGGCACACTTTCCGGGTTGAGGACGGGGTTCTGGTGCACACGGCCGATCTCAGGCTTGAAGGAACAGCTGATTTCAGCCCGTTGCTCAAGAGCGTCTTCAGGAAAGCTTGAGCCTTAACCGCCCGCGAAGGGCGGCAGGACGTCGATGACATCCTGGGCTCCCAGTGGTGCTGAACGGTCCCGCACCGCCACCTCATTGCGGAGGAAACTGCTCCGGGCCACGATGCGCTCCAGCGGGGGAGTCCCTTCCGGGGGCAGCGGACGTTCGACGGCGAGGGCGGCTTCCAGGAGCGCTTCCAGGCTGGTGCCTTCCGGGAGGAGGTGCACTTCTTCTTCGACCCCTGCGGCCGCGCGTGCGGCAGCGAAGTAACGGACAAGCAAGGATTCAGCCTCCGATTGCGCTCATGCTGCGGTCCGGCTGGACAAAGTCCGCTGCGCCGAGACCAGTGTGGTCCATGCCGTGGGCTTTGGGCTTGACCCACATCGCGTCCTGCCAACGTTCCGCCAGTTGCTGATCCGTGGCCCCGCCACGGAGCAATGCCAGGAGGTCGAATTCCTCGCGGGAGAAGAGGCAGCTCATGATCTTGCCCTCGGCGGTGATGCGGGTGCGGCGGCAGTCGGCGCAGAAAGGTTCGGTGACTGAGGCGATGATGCCGACTGTACCAAGTACCGGACCGGTGGCTTCACCCGACGCCGTGTCCCGGCGTCGTACTTCGAATCGCTCGGCGGGTGCGCCGTCCCGTTCCCGGGGGTCCCGGCCCAGCACGAAGTCGCGGGAAACCAGTTCGCGGATTTCCGCGGCCGTGATCATATTGCGACGCGTCCATCCGTGATCGGCGTCCAAGGGCATTTGTTCAATGAAACGGAGCTCATAGCCGCGGTCCAACGCCCAGGCCAGCAGGTCCGGTGATTCGGCGTCGTTGATTCCGCGCATCAGCACTGCGTTCAACTTGACCGGCCCCAAGCCGGCTGCCCAAGCGGCGTCGACACCGGCCAGGACGCGATCCAGGAAGGGCCGGCGCGTGAGTTGGGTAAAGGTTTCCTCGTGCAAGGAGTCGAGCGAGACGTTGATCCTGGTCAGGCCTGCAGCCTTCAGCGCCGCCGCTTTTTTGTCCAGCCCAACGCCGTTGGTGGTCATGGAGATGGGAAGGTCCGGATGATCGGTGCGGATTCCGGAAATAATGTCCACCAAGTCAGCGCGGACCAAGGGCTCGCCGCCGGTGAGCCGGAGTTCGCGAACGCCCAGAGAGTCAACACCGATGCGGACGATCCTGACGATCTCGTCCCTGGTCATCACGGCCTGTTTGGAGAGCCATTCCAGTCCCTCGGCCGGCATGCAGTAGGTGCAGCGCAGGTTGCATTTGTCCGTCAGGGACAGGCGCATATCGGTAGCCCGCCGGCCATATCGGTCCCACAGGCCCGCAGGCGTTCCCGCTGGCCGCGGCGGCGGTACGGGGACGCCACTTTCCTTGCTGCCGGCGGCGCCTGCCGGAGGGGGCACCGGCATTCCCAGCTGAACACTCATAAATTCAGGCTACGCCACCGTGGCGGGTTCAGTGACACCGATTACAGTCATACAGTTCTTACGGATTCCATACACTTGCGCCGCGGAACCCCGGATCGGGTGCTGTGCGCGGCCGGCAAACCTATGCTGAAAGCGTGACCACACCTACGGCATCATCAACGGAACCAGGGAATCGCCGCATCCTCCTGGTCGAAGACGAACAGACCATCGCCGATGTGGTCCGCGATTACCTGCTTCAAGCGGGCTTCCAAGTGGATATGGCCGGTGATGGGTTCACCGCACTGGAACTGGCAGCCGAGCGCCAGCCCGACCTCGTGATCCTGGACCGGATGTTGCCTGGACTGGACGGCGTTGAAGTGTGCCGGCGGCTCCGCCGAACCATGAGCGTACCGGTCATCATGGTCACGGCTTTGGGGACCGAAGATGACAGGATCCTGGGCTTGGAGATGGGGGCCGATGACTATGTCACCAAGCCCTTCTCGCCACGGGAACTGGTCCTGAGGGTGAAATCGGTGCTCCGGCGAAGCATCAAGGAGTTCACGCCGGAACCGCCGGTGGAAGGTGCTGGGCTCGAACTGGATCCCGCCTCCCGGACGGTCACGCACCATGGAGTTCTGCTGGCGTTGACAGTCCGTGAATTTGATCTCCTGGCTTTCCTGATGCGGCGTCCCAACCAGGTTTTCAGCCGGGAGGAACTCATCAAAGCCGTGTGGGGCTGGGACTTCGGCGACCTCTCGACCGTTACCGTGCACGTGCGCCGTCTTCGGGAAAAGATTGAAGCCAACCCCACCAAACCGGAACTGCTCAAGACCGTCTGGGGCGTGGGTTACCGTTTCGATTCCGGCGCCGGCCAGGTTGCGGGCAGCTCCGACATACTTGCCGGCCCTACCGATACAGGGGAGGAGGGCCATGGAGGGCAGTGAGCTCTGGACCATCCTGGCGTGGGTGCTGTTCTGGGCCGTCCTCATCGGCGCAGCCACCTTGCTCAGCCTGCGCCTGCTGCGGCGGGCATCTGTCCTGGCGCAGATCTGCCTGGTGGTGGTGGCTACAGTGGCAGTCCTGGTAGCCGGCATGGTCAGCGCTTTCAATGCCATGTTCATCTCCGCGAGGGACCTGGAAGTCATGTGGTACATCCTTGCCATGGCCTCAGCCGTAGCTGTAGCACTGTCCCTGATGTTGGGCGCCGGCGTGTCCCGGAATGCGGCCCGGTTGGTGGATGCTGCGCGGCGGCTGGGCCGTGGAGAAACCCTTGACCATGCAGGAGAGGGGCGGGGAAGCGCTCCGGCCATGACGTCCGAACTTGCCGAACTTGCCCAGGAGCTCGAAGCCAGCAGCCGGCGCCTCGCCGAGTCACGCGAACGCGAAGCCGCCATTGAGACTGCCCGGCGGGAGCTTGTGTCGTGGATTTCGCATGACCTCCGGACCCCGCTGGCCAGCATGCGTGCCATGACGGAGGCACTGGAAGACGGCATGGCGTCAGATGTCCCTGGCTATTACCGGAAAATCATCGGCCAGACCGAGCAGATGACCGCCATGGTCAACGACCTCCTCGAGTTGTCCAAGATCCAGGCCGGCACCCTGCGCCTTCGTGCAGAACCCCTGGACCTTTACGACCTCGTCAGTGATGCACTCTCCGATCTTGCGCCCTTGGCCGCCCAACGCGGCATCACGCTCGACGGCGGCGGGGACCGGGAGTGCATGGCAGTCGCCGACGGACCAAGCCTGGCCAGGGCCGTTCGGAACATCCTGCTCAACGCCATCACCTACAGCCGCCCGGGCACCGAAGTCCACGTCAGCGTCGGAAGGGGCAGCGTTGGAAGTGACATCGTCGGAGAGGACAGCACGGCCCGGGAAGGCACGGAGAACGACTGGCGGGCAGTGGTTGCGGTACAGGATCAGTGCGGGGGCATTCCTGCCGAGGACCTGCCCCACCTGTTCGAGACGGGTTGGCAGAAAGATCCCGCCCGTGGAGCTGCTGAGGGGCTGCAAGGCAGCTACAGTGGCGCGGGCATCGGACTGAGCATGGTGGCCGGCATCGTCAAGGCGCACGGGGGATCGGTCACCGTAGAGAACGTCGACGGCGGTTGCCGGTTTGCGCTGTCCCTTCCCGCAGGCCCCCTTCCCGCAGGCCCCCTTCCCGCAGGCCCGCTCGCGGAGGGGCCGCTCACAGCAGCCCCTCCCGCCTCGGGTTCGAATCCGGCTGTTGCACCTCAGGCTGACGCGCTTCAAGACGCGCTTCAAGCTGTTCCATCTCAAGCTGTGCCGCTTCAAGCTGTTCCATCTCAAGCTGACCGGCTTCAAGCTGACCAGGGTCCGGCCGCATTCCTTCCGGCGCGGGAGGTTCCGCCATCTTCCCTCCCGGTTTCGACCGGGACTTCAACAGAGCAACGCCCAGGAGGCGACGCATGACCACGCCCAGCAGTATCGACAAGCCAGGCCAGTGGGAGGACGGGCAGGGACGCGCGGCGACCCCTGAGACCTCGGGCACGCCGGAAACCACAGGCACACAGGGACGCGCAGCGACCCGGGACACCGCAGGGACCCGGGACACCGCAGTCCCGTCCGGACCCCAAGCACAGAAGTCGCCGCGGGCCCGGCCCAATCCACGCCTGTGGGCTGCGGCGTCCGGCATCGCGGCCGGCGGCGCCGGGATCGCTGCGGGCGAGCTGACAGCTGGCCTGCTGAGTCCCTTGGTTTCTCCGGTCACTGCCTTGGGCGGTGCAGTGATCGACGCCGTCCCTCCGGGGGTCAAGGACCTCGCTGTACAGTTGTTCGGCACAGCGGACAAAATCGTATTGATCGCCTCGATTGGAATCGTCGCAGGGCTCCTGGCAGCACTGGCAGGTGTCCTGGAACGCCGCCGTACTGGCTGGGGTTTGGCGATGGCCGGGGTTGCCGGGGCGGCCGGCCTGACCGCCGTCGTTACCCGTGCCCAGGCGGGCCCGCAAGCGGCCCTGGCCCCTATCGTCGCGGCGATCGTTACCATGCTGCTGTTGCGGGCACTCGTCCGCCGGCTCGCCACCTGGATCCCTCCCGGTGCTGCACCGGCGCGCCAGGGTGACGATCCCGCGCCGCTGGCGCGGCGCAGCTTCCTTAATGCCCTCGCCGGAACCTCCCTTGCGGCCGCCGTGGCCGGAACCGTTACCGCCGTCCTCACCCGCGCAACCACCGTGGCGTCAGGTTTCCGGGAGTCCATGACCCTGCCGGAGCCCACAACGCCGGCCCAGGCAATACCCGCCGGCGCCTCGCTGTCGGTGGACGGTATCAGCCCGCTGGTGACCCCCAACGCCGATTTCTACAGGATTGACACTGCACTGACCGTCCCTGCCATCGACCCGCCTGCCTGGAAGCTCAAGGTCACCGGGATGGTGGAAAACGAGGTCGAACTTGATTTCGCCACGCTTCTCTCCAAACCCATGACGGAGCGTCACATCACCATCGCCTGCGTGTCCAACAACGTAGGTGGAGACCTGATCGGCAACGCACTCTGGTTGGGCTGGCCGGTCAGGGAGCTTCTCGCCATGGCCCGGCCCAAGGCGGGCGCGGACATGGTGCTGAGCACCAGCAACGACGGCTGGACAGCGAGCACCCCTTTGGAGGCGTTGACGGACAACCGTGATGCAATGCTCGCCGTGGGCATGAACGGCGAGCCGCTTCCCTTGGAACACGGCTTCCCTGTGCGCATGATCGTCCCCGGACTCTACGGATTCGTTTCGGCCACCAAGTGGCTGACCGAACTGAAAGTCACACGCTTCGCCGACGATACCGCCTACTGGACTCCCCGCGGCTGGAGTGATCGGGGTCCCATCAAAACGCAGTCCCGCATCGATGTTCCCCGCAGCGGAAGGACTGTCCAAGCAGGAACGGTGCAGTTTGGAGGCGTGGCCTGGGCCCAGCACCGGGGAGTCAGCCGGGTGGAGCTTCGGCTCAACCGTGGGCCCTGGAAGCAGGCCACACTGGCCGGCGGGATTTCAACCGACACCTGGTACCAGTGGCAACTGGGCGTTGAACTCTCTCCCGGCGACTACGAGGTACAAGTGCGGGCCACCGACTCCACGGGCCAACCGCAGACCGAGGACAAAGCCCCCGTGGCTCCCGACGGCGCCACGGGCTACCACACCATCAACGTCAAGGTGGGATGAGGCCCTAGTCTGGGTAGGTCCGGAGAATTCCCGGTAGCAGGGATGTCACTACAGGAGGTTGTCCGTGCCCAGATCAGTCGCAAACCATCGCCAGGCAGTGGTGGAATTGCTGGCAGGCGTCGCCGCCGCCAAGGGCACCTGCCGGGTGCCATTGCTCGAAGCCCTGGGAAAGCCGCTCGCCGCGGACCTCTTCGCGCCCCTGTCCCTTCCGCCGTTCGACAACTCCCAGATGGACGGCTTTGCCGTTCGCTCGCAGGACATTCCCGGACAGGGCGCGGAACTCCGCGTAGCGGCTCCTGTCCCGGCCGGTGCGGCGCCGGCGGCCCTGAAGCCCGGCTTTGCCGCCCCCATCATGACCGGAGCAATGATTCCTGACGGGGCAGACGCCGTCGTGCCTGTCGAAAAGGCCAGCCCCGCGTCCTTTCCCGAGCCAAGCGACACGGATGCCGTCGTGGAGCTTCCCGCCGTGTCGCCCGGTACCTATGTGCGGAACAGTGGCAGCGACATCGAACACGGCGCACTTGCCTTGGCTGCCGGCACCCTGCTGGGACCGGCCCAGCTTGGCCTGTTGGCGGCCCTGGGCCTGGCAACGGTCGAGGTTCCCGAACCTCTGCGGGTCCTCCTGGTGACCACCGGGGATGAGGTGGTGGAACCGGGGGAGGCGCTGACTGCCGGGAAGATCTTCGACTCCAACGGCACGCTGCTGGAGGCCTCCATGCGCCAAGCCGGCCTGGAGGTTGTCCGTTCCGGTATTTCAGATGACCATCCCTCCAGCCTTCTGTCGGTCCTTCAACATCACACCGGCGAGGCGGAGACTGCTGTGGACATCATTGTCACTACCGGGGGAGTGAGCAAAGGAGCCTACGAGGTGGTGCGACAGGCCATGGTGGGCCAGCCTGTTGATTTCGTCCCCGTTGCCATGCAGCCGGGCGGGCCGCAGGGCCTGGGAACCTTCAACGGCGTTCCCTTCCTTGGTTTTCCCGGGAATCCGGTCAGCTGCCTCGTCTCTTTCGAAATGTTCCTCCGGCCGGCATTGTCGGAGGTCATGGGGACGCCGGCCCCCAGGACCGTCCAGGCGGCGCGCCTGGCTGCGCCGCTGACCTCGCCCGAAGGCAAGCACCAGGTCCGGCGCGGATCGGTGGCCGGCGATGGCACGGTCCACATGGAAGGTGGGGCCGGGTCCCATCTGGTGCATGCCTTGGCCCGCGCCAATGCGTTGATCCACATACCCGCCGCCGTCACGGAACTCAACGCAGGAGCCGAAGTGGAAGTATGGATGCTGTGAATGAAACTCCCGGGACAAGAACAGAGCACGACGGCGGGCTGACGCACCTCCGGCAGGACGGCACCGCACAAATGGTTGATGTGTCGGCGAAGGCAGTTACCACCCGCCAGGCCACCGCAACGGCAACGGTCCGCACCAGCGGGCAAGTGATGGCGCTCCTTGGTGCCGGCGAGTTGCCCAAAGGTGACGCGCTCGCCGTGGCCCGGGTGGCAGGAATCATGGCGGCGAAGAAGACTCCGGAGCTGATCCCGTTGTGCCACCCGTTGCCGATTTCCAAGGTAACGGTGGATTTCGACCTCGGTGCTGACGCAGTGAACATTCTGGCTACCGTCAAGACCAAGGGCGTCACCGGCGTCGAAATGGAGGCCCTGACAGCGGCGTCGGTGGCGGCCCTGAGTGTCTACGACATGATCAAAGCCGTGGATAAGCACGCAGTGCTGACCGACATCCGCGTGCTCGCCAAAAGCGGTGGCAAGAGCGGCGACTGGGACGTTTCCGGGGAACCTCTCCAGGAGGCCGGCGAATGAGCGCTTGTGAACCGAACAGTGTCCGGAAGGCCGGCGTCGTGATCGCCTCCACCCGCGCCGCAGCCGGAATCTACGCGGACGAGACCGGGCCCATTATCCTGGACTGGCTCAATGAACATGGGTTCCAAACCTTTCCCACCATGGTGGTTCCGGACGGAGAACCCGTGGGCGCTGCCCTGAGGGCGCTCCTGACCCAGGACCCCGCCGTCGTCATCACCAGCGGCGGAACAGGACTCAGCCCGGATGACATGACACCGGAAATGACGCTTCCGCTCCTGGACCGGGAAATACCGGGCATCATGGAAGGAATCCGGCGCGCGGGTGCTGCGAAAACCCCCATGGCCATGCTGAGCCGTGGCCACGCGGGAGCCGCGGGGAAGACGTTCATCATCAACCTGCCGGGATCCCCGAAAGGGGTTATGGATGGGCTTGCCGTCCTGGACCCGGTCCTTGGGCACTTATGCGAACAACTGGAAGGCAGCCATGGGCACTGAAACAGACTTCGAAGTAGTCAGCGCTGTCCTCAGCGCCGAACCAATCTCAGTTGACCAAGCCATCGCGGCTGTTGAATCGGACACCGCCGGTGCGGTAGTCAGCTTCAGTGGTGTGGTGCGGAACCACGATTCCGGCAAGGCGGTGGACCGGCTCAGTTACAGCGCCCATCCCACTGCGCACCAGGTCATGTCCGACGTCGTGGCACAGCTGGTGGCCGAACACTCAGGCGAAGCCGATCAACCGGTTCGGATCTGGGCGGCACACCGCATCGGAATGCTCCAGATAGGCGACCCGGCACTGGTGTGTGCCGTCGCAGCGGCGCACCGGGGGCAGGCGTTTGCCGTCTGTGCCGAGCTGGTGGACAGGGTCAAGGCACAGGTGCCCATCTGGAAGGAACAGTTCTTTTCCGATGGCACCGTTGAGTGGGTTGGCGCGGGAGAGTAGCCCCGGGTCACGGTTCCTGCCGGGCCCCGGCCCGGCGGTAGGGTTAACGGCATGACCGAACAACTTGCTGTTGCAGTGCTGGGCGCCAACGGGCGCATGGGAAGTGAAGCCGTTAAAGCTGTGGAAGCAGCTGATGACATGAAGCTCGTAGCCGCCCTGGGCCGCGGCGATTCCCTGGAAACCCTGCTCGACGCCGGTGCGCAGTATGTTGTTGACCTCACCGTTCCGGATACTACCGAGGCCAACGTCCGGTTCGCCGTCGAGCACGGGATGCACGCCGTTGTGGGCACTACCGGCTGGAACGCGGACAAGCTGGACTCCCTTCGCGCATTATTGGAACAGAAGCCGGGCACCGGCGTCCTGATCGCCCCCAACTTTGCCCTGGGCTCCGTGCTGGCTTCTGCGTTTGCCGCCAAGGCGTCCCAGTATTTCGAGTCCGTTGAAATCATCGAACTGCACCACCCGAACAAGGTGGATGCTCCCTCCGGCACGGCCGTTCGCACAGCGCAGCTGATCTCGGAGGCCCGTCGGGAAGCCGGGGTGCCGGCAAGCCCGGACGCCACCGAGACGTCCTTGGACGGGGCCAGGGGCTGTGATGTGGAGGGCGTCCGTGTCCACAGCGTCAGGCTCCGGGGTTTGGTAGCCCACCAGGAAGTCCTGTTTGGCGGCCCTGGTGAGCAACTGACGTTGCGTCACGACTCCTTTGACCGGGCTTCATTCATGCCCGGTGTCCTGCTGGGGCTGCGCAAAGTTGCAGCGAACCCCGGCCTCACTGTTGGCCTTGATGGTTATTTGGAGCTGGGACTTTAGGTTCATGGGAAATTTCTGGACTTCGTTGAAGAAGAACCGCACCAAAATCTGGGTTGGCGCCATCACCCTCCTGCTGGTCCTGTACCTGGTGGTCTCCGTGCAGCGCTCGTTCCTCCTGCTCGGTGACCCCAACCTGATAGCGAAGGGCATAGGAGCGGCCTACCTTGTGCTGCCGATCGTCGGGGCGTGGGCCCTCATCCGCGAACTGCTCTTTGGTGCGCGAACCGAACAAATGGCCAAGGTCCTGGAAGCCGAAGGCGGCTTGCCCGAGGACACGTTGCCGCGCACACCGGGAGGTCGGATTGTCCGGGCCGCCGCGGATGCCGAATTTGAAAAGTACCGTGCCGAGGCCGAAGCCGCGCCGGAAGACTGGCGTTCCTGGTTCCGGTTGAGTTGCGCCTATGACGCCTCGGGGGACCGTAAGCGCGCCCGGGCATCAATGCGCGACGCCGTGAAGCTGTTCCGGTCTCAGCCCACCGCTGCGGGCCGGTAGCTGCCGAGCCTTGACGCCTGGTGGGCCACCCATTCCAAAGGCCCACGACGCCGGAGCAAGGCGAAACACGCACCGATCACCACTGCGCAAAGCGCCTGGGTCCAGTACATGCCCTCTTCCGTCCACCCGGCGGGCAACGGCTTGTTGGTGAACCCGGAAACCACCCATACATGGGCGGAATAGAGGCTCAGCGTCATGGCTCCCGGTCCACTGAGCACCATGAGGATATTGACCTTGAGGTTTTCCGCGGCGGCAGCCAGCAGCAGGAAGAAAGCCACCACCGCGGCCGCTGTTCCGCTGGTGTGCAAAAGGTCCAGCGTGGTACCGGCATGGGGGGATGCCGTGGCCAGCCACCACCATGAACCCGTTTGATCCAGCCCCGTCAGGTTTACCTGCAGCATGCTGTCCAAGGGGTAACCGCGGGTGCCGGGGAGCTTCTCCAGGGCGGCGCGGCCGCCCCAGGCTTCCATCGCCAGGAATCCGACCACTTTGGCCGCAGCGGCTACTGCCACTCCGCCGGCCAGCAGCAACAATTGCACTTTGGTCCTGGTCAGCGCCAGGCGTCCGATGACCAGGCCTATCAGCAGGTAGGAAATCCACTGGAAAACCGGGTAGTAGCCAGTGAAGAAGATATCGGCAAGGAGTTGGCCGGGCGTCCCCAGGTCCTCCGTGCCGGGATTGTGGCCCAGTTGCAAGGGCGGAGTGGTCTCCAGCAGCAGGGGCCGGAGCAAGTAGGCCACCACTGGGGATAAAAGGACCCATCCCAACGCCCAGAAAGACAGTGCCTTCAACCTCAGCCCAAGGAACGGAAGGATGCAGAGGAAAAGTACGGCGTAGTGCACCAGGATCACTGCGATGTTGACATCCAGCCCACCCAGGGCAAGCCCGACGACGGCGATCACCAGCGCCCGCATGGCGACCCCACCCCTGGCCGCGCGGAGTTCGCCCGCTTGGCGTGGCTCCTGCTTGCCGGTACTCAACGCCAGTCCGATTCCGGCGAGGACCGCGAACAAGGCAGATGACCGCCCCGAAAACACCAACCCCACGAACGTGGGGTCCCACGATGGGGCGGGTCCGAACGTCGGCAGGAGGTGCGTGGACATCATGCCCAGCAACGCTGCACCCCTGGCGGCGTCGATCCCTGTGAGCCGGGAGGAGACCTGGCCGCCGTCGCGCGCTTTCCGCGGAGGGGCAGTCTCTTGGGAAGTCATGCTGCGATGGTCTCATAGCCAACTGTGAGCCGTTCCGGCGGTAGAGTCCCATGCCATGGAATCCGTCAACGCCCAGTGGGCTGGAGCATTCACCATCATGATCGATTCCGACGGCTGGCAGCAGTTCCGGCGCCTTGACGGCGACCTGTTCATGCCGCCGGCCACGGACGGCCTTGAGGAGCGCGCCAGGATGTGCGCCGGGATCCACGCAACCTGGACAGCAACGTCCGGGCACCTGGTCATCGAAGCCGAAGGCCCCGAGGACGGATCGCCTTTCGACGTCCTGGTGAACGGCGTCCTCCGGCATCGCGTGTCGGGCGCCGGCCGTGTCAGTCATGACCTCGATCTTGGCTCCATGCCGCAGCAATCAACTGTTCAGCTTTGGCTGCCACAGTATGGTTTCCTCAGGGTGCTGGAGGTGTCGCTGAACGGCGAAGACGTTCACGTTGCCGGGGGATCCGGCAAACGATGGATCACCTACGGCAGCTCCATCACCCAATGCAGGCAGGCCGATGGTCCATCAGAGTCGTGGCCTGCTGTGGTGGCCAGGCAATACGGCTGGCAATTACAGTCCTTGGGTTTCGGCGGTGAATGCCAACTGGACCCGGCGGCGGAGAGCACCATTTGCCAGCTGCCGGCAGACTTCATCTCCTTATGCCTGGGAATCAACACCTACAACGTGGCCGCGTTCTCTGGCCGGACCTTCGCGAGCCAGGTATTGGGCTTCCTCAGCGCTATCCGGCGGGCACACCCGGAGGTGGCTATCGCGGTCATCTCTCCGGTCCTTTCCCTTCCCCGCGAGGAGGCGCCCAATGCCGTTGGGTGGACGCTCGCGGACTACAGGAAGGCCGTGGCAGATGTGGTGCGGTTAGTCCGCGAGCGGGGGGATACGCGCACTCACTTGCTGGATGGCGAAGGGGTGTTCACCCCGGCGGAGGCTGCGGTGCTGATGCCCGATACCTTGCATCCCAACAATGCCGGCTACCGGCTCATGGCTGACAGGCTGGGCCCACAGCTGGCGGCTGTCGCCAACGCGCACGGCTGACCGGGCATCTGGAAGGTCTGCGGCCGGCGTGGCCGGAACGGACCCGGCTCTTGTCTTCGAATATATGTTCGAATAGCATGGCAGGATGAACGATGTTCCCACGCCACCCGAAGGTCTCGCCGGGCCCATGAAAGCGATGAGCCCCGGTGTCGTCGACTTCCTGTTCAGGCAACTCGTGGCCGGCGAACCCCCCGAAGACACCCAGTGGCGCCGCGAAGGAACAGTGTTGGCCGAGCAGCCGCCAGGGGCTGAACTTGCCCGGCGGCTATCCGAGGCGGACCTGGATTCCCTGACGCCGCTGGAACTGTTCGAGTACGTTCGCGCTTCCCAGCGGCTGGTGACCTGGGCCGAACACCTCAAGGAGCGGGCCGTGGCGCAGTATTGCGCTGAGCAACCTGCGCGGACAAGTGGGCCGGCATAGCCGCGAAGTTTTGCTGCCCGGCGGCGGGGGAGCGGCCACGAGGGGACGGTGTCGCCGCCCATGACGCCAGAACCGCGGCCGGTGCATGAGGACCATCACGCGGGACCCATTCTTGTAACGAGCCCGTGACAGGGTAACGTTTTTCCTATGTCTGACTTGCGCGCCCACACTCCCGCCCTTGGTACCCTCCTGACCGCCATGGTCACCCCGTTCACCGAGGACGGCAAGGTGGACTACGATCAAGCCGCCGCGCTCGCAGAGAAGCTGGTCCAGGATGGTTGCGATGGCCTCGTTGTCACCGGCACGACAGGAGAGACCTCAACGCTCACGGATGACGAAAACGTGGGCATGTTCCGGGCGGTCAAAGAAGCCGTCGGTGGCAAAGCCGCCATCATCGCCGGAACCGGCACCAACGACACCGCGCACTCGGTCCACCTCTCCCAGCGTGCCGCTGAAGTCGGCGTTGACGGACTCCTGATCGTCACGCCCTACTACAACAAGCCCAGCCAGGCAGGTGTCCGGGCGCACTTCGAGACGATTGCATCCTCAACGGATCTGCCCGTCATGCTCTACGACATCCCGGGCCGCTCCTCCATTGCGATTGCTCCTGAGACCATGATCGGCCTGGCCAAGCACCGGAACATCGTGGCGGTCAAGGACGCCAAGGCAGATTTTGCCGCTGCCACCCGGGTCATGGCTGAGACCGACCTGGTCTTCTATTCCGGTGATGACGGATTGACCCTCCAGTGGATGGCGCTCGGCGCCGTCGGCCTGGTGGGCGTCACCACCCACGTGGCCACGCGTCGCTTCCGTGAACTGATCGACGCCGTGAACGCCAGCGACCTCGCCACTGCGAGGGCCATCAACTTTGAACTGGAACCCGTCATTCGCGCAACCATGACGCGGGTCCAAGGCGCAGTAGCCGCCAAGCAGATTCTCAAGTGGCAGGGAGTCCTGCCCAACTCGGTTGTCCGTTTGCCCCTCGTGGAGCCGGACGCGGCCGAGATCGAAATCATCCGCGGGGATTTGGCGGAAGCCGGAATGGACTTCAACGTCTAGGCCGGTACCGCCGGAAAGTAGCACAATATGACCCAAACCGCCCTTCCCGGACTGGTTACTCCGCCGAAACTGCCGAAAGGTACGCTGCGGATTGTTCCGCTCGGTGGCCTGGGAGAGATCGGCCGCAACATGGCCGTCTTCGAAATCGACGGCAAGCTGCTGGTCGTTGACTGTGGCGTGCTCTTCCCCGAAGAGACGCAGCCCGGAGTGGACCTGATCCTGCCCGATTTCTCCTACATTGAGGACCGGCTGCAGGACGTCGTAGGCGTCGTGCTGACCCACGGCCACGAGGACCACATCGGCGCTGTTCCCTATCTGCTGCGCCTCAAGGCCGACATTCCGCTGATCGGGTCCCAGCTCACCCTTGCCTTGGTGGAAGCAAAGCTTCAGGAACACCGGATCAAGCCGTACACCCTTACCGTCACCGAGGGCCAGGTGGAGCAGTTCGGCCCGTTTGAGTGCGAGTTCGTTGCCGTCAACCACTCCATCCCGGACGCCTTGGCTGTTTTCATCCGGACCGAGGGCGGCAACGTCCTGCACACCGGCGACTTCAAGATGGACCAGTTGCCCCTGGACGGCCGCATCACCGACCTCCGCCACTTCGCACGGTTGGGCGAGGAGGGCGTGGACCTTTTCATGGCCGACTCCACCAACGCGGACGTCCCCGGGTTCACTACGGCCGAGAAGGAAATCGGCCCTACCCTGGACCGCTTGTTCGGACAGGCCAAGAAGCGCCTGATCGTTGCCTCCTTCTCTTCCCACGTCCACAGGGTCCAGCAGGTCCTTGATGCTGCGGAAAAGCATGGCAGGAAGGTCGCTTTCGTCGGCCGTTCCATGGTCCGCAACATGGCCATCGCCGCCAAACTGGGGTACCTCGATGTGCCGGATAACATCCTGGTGGACATCAAGAACATCGACAACATGCCCGATGACCGCGTGGTCCTCATGTCCACCGGTTCACAGGGCGAGCCCATGGCTGCGCTGTCACGGATGGCCAACGGCGACCACCGCGTAGTGGTTGGACCCGGCGACACCGTCATCCTGGCCTCAAGCCTGATTCCCGGCAACGAGAACGCCGTGTTCCGCATCATCAACGGACTCCTCAAGCTCGGTGCCGATGTGATCCACAAAGGCACGGCCAAGGTCCACGTCTCCGGGCACGCAGCGGCAGGGGAGTTGCTGTACTGCTACAACATCCTGGAGCCGCTGAACGCCATGCCGGTGCACGGGGAAACCCGACACCTCATCGCCAACGGCAACATCGCGTTGGAGTCCGGGGTTCCGTCCGAGGGCATTATCCTCAGCGACAACGGAACGGTGATTGACCTCAAGGACCACAAAGCCAACATCGTTGGCCAGGTGGAGGTCGGATTCGTTTACGTGGATGGATCCAGCGTGGGTGAAATCACCGACGCGGACCTCAAAGACCGCCGCATCCTCGGAGATGAAGGCTTCATTTCCATCATCACGGTCATCAACCGCACTACCGGCAAGATCGTCTCAGGGCCGGAAATCCATGCGCGGGGCGTCGCCGAGGACGATTCCGTCTTTGACGAGATCATTCCCAAGATCAACGCCGCATTGGAGGACGCCGTGCTTAATCACGCCGACCACACCAATCACCAGTTGCAGCAGGTGGTGCGCAGGATCATTGGCACCTGGGTCAACCGCAAGCTCCGCCGGCGCCCCATGATCATCCCGGTGGTCCTCGAGGCATAGCCTGCGGGCAACATGCATACCCAAGGGGGCCTGAAATCCGCGGATTTCAGGCCCCCTTGGGGTACCGTGGCACTTATGGCGACCCGTACTACCTCCACGCCACGAGGCAGCTCCAGCAGTAAATCCGGCGGCACAGGCCGGGGCGCAGCTGCATCCAAAAGCACTGCAGCCGCGCCCAGGAATGGTCGGGGAAGCACTGCCCGCACCAAGCAAGCAGCCGCCGTCGAGCCCCAGGCTCCGCTGCCCTTGCGCTTGCTTTCCGGTTTTTGGCAGGGGATCGGCCATGTGGTCGGTGCCGGCGTCCGGCGCATCGGCTACGATGTCAGCGACCTGGACCCCGCGGACCGCCGAGACGGCGCAGCTTTGTTCAACCTGGTGTTGGGCATCGCGATTGCCACGTTCGCCTGGTGGGGGCTGACGGGCTGGCTTCCGGACGTTGTCTACAGCGTGGTCAACGGCACATTCGGCTGGATGACCCTGCTCCTGCCCTTCATGCTTTTTGTCTGTGCGTTCAGGTTGTTCCGGAAGCCCCAGGACGGCCGGGGCAACAACCGCGTGGGTATTGGCTTCATGGTCATGACCCTTGCCGGTTCGGGCCTGGCCCACGTCATTGGTGGCCTGCCCACGGTTGCTGACGGATTCGATGGCCTGCGCCGCGCAGGTGGCATGCTGGGATTCCTGGCCGCTGCGCCTTTGGCCGCCATCCACGCTGCAGTGCCGGTCATTCTCTACAGCCTCCTGGCCTTTGTTTCCTTCCTGATCGTCACCGCAACCCCCTTCGGAGCCATTCCCGCCCGCATCCGGGGCGCTTATGAGCACCTTATGGGCGTTGACCTTATGGACAACTCTGGCAAGGACGCCCACGATCGCAGCTATCTTTACGAAAACGACGCGCCTGCCAAGCCAAAGAAAAAGCGCATGCGCCTCTTCGGCAAGGACGAAGAACCCGGCGCCGGCCTTGAGGGTTACGTCGGGGATGAAGCGTTTGAACACGCAATAGTCGACGACGACGAAACTCCCGCAGCGCCCGAACCCCGGGTCCCGCCGGGGGTGCGTCGCCCAACCCAGGCCGAGATCGCCGTCGGGAAGATCAAGGCGGCCCAGGGCCTGGGGGGCGTGCCGGGAATCGACAACCCCACCGAAGCCATTCCGGTGATCACCCCCGACATGACCGTGCCCGCCCCCACTGTGGCGCAGGTCCCCGCGAAGCCTGCGGGGGCACCCCTCCCGCAAACTCCGATTCCCCAACGCACGGAACAGCTGTCCCTGGCCGGGGATGTCACCTACACCCTGCCGGCGTCGGATTACCTGACACCGGGCTCCATTCCCAAGGAGCGCACGGAGGCCAATGACGCGGTCGTGGCCGCCCTGACGGACACCTTGACGCAGTTCAATGTGGACGCTGCAGTGACGGGCTTCAGCCGTGGCCCCACCGTGACCCGCTACGAGATCGAGTTGTCGCCCGGTACCAAGGTGGAGCGTGTTACGGCGCTGTCCAAGAACATTTCCTACGCGGTGGCTTCCAGTGATGTCCGCATACTGAGCCCCATTCCGGGTAAATCCGCCATTGGTATCGAGATTCCCAACACTGACCGCGAAACGGTTTCGCTGGGCGATGTGCTCCGGAGCCAGAACGCCCGCCGGACCGACCACCCCATGGTCATGGGTGTCGGCAAGGACGTTGAGGGCGGCTACGTGGTGGCGAACCTTGCCAAGATGCCCCACCTGTTGGTGGCCGGTGCTACGGGTGCCGGTAAGTCGAGCTTCGTGAACTCCATGATCACCTCCATCCTCATGCGCGCCACCCCGGATGAAGTGCGCATGGTCATGGTGGACCCCAAGCGTGTGGAGCTCACCGCTTATGAGGGCGTCCCGCACCTGATCACGCCCATCATCACCAACCCCAAAAAGGCCGCGGAAGCTTTGCAGTGGGTGGTCCGGGAGATGGACGCACGCTACGACGACCTCGCCAACTACGGGTTCAAGCACATTGATGATTTCAACAAGGCAGTCCGTGCGGGCAAAGTTGTGCCGCCGGTGGACTCCAAGCGCGTCATCAAGCCCTATCCGTATTTGCTGGTGATCGTGGACGAGCTCGCAGACCTGATGATGGTGGCCCCGCGCGACGTCGAAGACTCGATTGTCCGCATCACCCAGCTCGCCCGCGCTGCCGGTATCCACCTGGTCCTGGCCACCCAGCGACCCTCCGTGGACGTGGTGACGGGCCTGATCAAGGCGAACGTCCCTTCCCGCATGGCCTTCGCGACCTCTTCGGTGACGGACTCCCGCGTTGTGCTGGACCAGCCTGGCGCCGAGAAACTCATTGGCCAAGGTGATGCGCTCTTCCTGCCGATGGGTGCCTCCAAGGCCATGCGTGTCCAGGGTGCCTGGGTGACCGAATCCGAAATCCACAAGGTGGTGGAGCACGTCAAGGGACAGCTCCAGGCTGTGTACCGCGACGACGTTGCCGCTGAAGCCCCCAAGAAGCAGATCGACGACGACATTGGAGACGACCTCGAAGTCCTGCTGCAGGCCACCGAACTGGTGGTCACTACGCAGTTCGGCTCGACATCGATGCTGCAGCGAAAACTGCGGGTGGGCTTCGCCAAGGCCGGGCGCCTGATGGACCTTCTCGAATCCCGCGGCGTAGTTGGCCCCTCCGAGGGTTCCAAAGCACGTGACGTCCTGGTCAAGCCCGATGATCTCGCGGCTGTCCTGGCTGCGATGAAGGGCCAGGAGTCGCCTGCTGCTCCCGACGCCCACACGGCTGCCTTGAGCGAGAACGCGAACTCGAACATCGCCGTCGGCGGCTATGCGGAGGACCTGGTGCAGGCGGACCTGGACAATCGGACACAGGCCATTGAGTATTATGACGGCGCTGACGGTCCCAATGACGAGGACGAGGGCGGCGAAGACGCCTGGTCGCTCACCGGGCGCTAAGGGCAAAAAGCGGCAGCCCCAAAGACGGTAGCCTAGAGGGGTGACTACAGCCGAGGGTGATAACGCGACTTCCAGCAGCTCCGATGTCTGGAACCTGCCCAACATCCTCACGATGCTCCGCATCGTCCTCGTACCGTTTTTCGTCTGGTTCCTGCTGGCCGACAACGGCGAGTACGGACTTTGGCGCTGGGCAGCAGTGGTGGCCTTCGGTGTCGCAATCTACACGGACAAGCTCGACGGCGACATCGCCAGGGCGCGTGGCCTGATCACCAACTTCGGCAAGATCGCCGATCCCATTGCCGATAAATTGCTGATCGGCTCAGCCTTGGTTCTCCTGTCCATCCTGGGCGAGCTGCCGTGGTGGGTCACCATCCTGATCCTGGTCCGTGAGTGGGGGATCACCGCCCTGCGCTTCGTCGTGATCCGCTACGGTGTCATGCCGGCTTCCCGCGGTGGAAAACTGAAGACAGTGGTCCAAACCGTTGCGATATTCCTTTACATCCTCCCGCTGAAGGCGATTGCCCCTTGGCTGGGTGACGTCGCCTTCTGGGTCATGATGCTGGCGCTTGCCATCACGTTGTGGACCGGCGTCGAATATGTCATCCAGGCCCTCAAGCTGCGCGCCGCGGGCCGCCGGGCATGACCTCCGGCAATGCTGTCCCCGGCGCAGCAGAGATCTCGACGGCCGTGGTCGCCGCGGCGATCGCCGCGAAGCAAACTGTGGCCACGGCCGAGTCGCTGACTGCCGGCATGGTGGCCGCGGCCCTGGCCAATACTCCGGGTGCCTCAGGGATGTTGCAAGGTGGCGTCGTGGCGTATCAAAACTCCGTCAAGGCCCGCGTGCTGGACGTCCCGCAGGAACTCCTCGCCGCCGTCGGCTCTGTTGACGGGAGTGTCGCAGAAGCGATGGCCGAGGGTGCCCGCCGGGCCTGCGATGCCACGATTGGCGTTTCCACCACCGGTGTTGCCGGACCGGATCCCCATGACGGTAAAGCCGTGGGGACAGTGTTCGTTGGAATCGCTACGGACGCCGGAACGGAAGCCTTCGAATTCAGCTTCACAGGGGACCGCCAGTCCGTCCGCAGGCAAGCGTGCGAGGCGGCCCTGGCGCGTCTGCTTGCTGCGGTGGAAGCGGTTGGTTACCGTTCGTAAAGTAGCCGGGAACAAAAACTGATTGCCAATAGTTGTGTCATTGTGTCGCTTCGGAAGAGCCGGGGCGCCTAGGATGTAAAAACCAACCCGGTCCGCCCACCAGCGAAACCGGAAGAACGAGGGAGCAAGGCGATACAGATGGTAAAGCAGCCCGTATCCGTGAACGGCGTTGTCCGCTGGAAGGATGTGGGCTTGGCTGATCAGGCACAGAGCGAACAGAAGGAGCGCAAAATGGTTGTACTACGCCACGAGATCGGTGATGTACTGCGCGATGTCCGCCAGCGTCAGGGCCGTACCCTCCGCGAGGTTTCGCACAGCGCACGCGTCTCACTTGGTTACTTGAGTGAAGTTGAACGCGGCCAGAAGGAGGCTTCTTCCGAGCTCCTGTCCTCTATCTGCACAGCCCTGGATGTTCCGTTGTCCCACATGCTCCGCGAAGTCAGCGACCGTGTGGCTGTTGCTGAGGGAGTTGCCGTACCGGACACCGTTCCGCAGGAGTTCTCCCAGCGCTACGGCCGCGATCTTGACCTCACGGACGACTTCCCGCAGGGAATGCTCTCCGGAGCCCGGTAACCGTTCCACCAGAATTGACGAGAAGGTCTCCAGCCAACGGCTGGGGACCTTCTTTTTGTTTCCGGAAGCGGCTTTGCCGGTGGGTGCTCTCTACCGGTACCGGCACAAATGCGGATCAGGCGTCAGCAGGTCCGGTGGGTTCCGGGGCGCTGTCCGCTTCCCGCAAGGTGACGTCCTTGAGCACGCCGTCGCCGTAGATGGCGTTGAGGCGGCCCATGTAGTCCGCAAGTGTCTGGACATCCTCCAGCGGCCATTCGCCCAGGCGTTCCCTGAACACTTGGCGGCGCGCATCCTGGACCTGGTGCATCTTGTCCTCGCCCTTCTCGGTCAGCCGGATGGATTGTGCCCTCCCATCCTGGGGATCCGCTTCCTTGTAGACCAGCCCGACGCTTTCGAGGAAGGCGATCTGGCGGCTCACCGATGGCTTTCCAACGCCAATGCACGTCGCCAGGTCCGTCAGCCTGATGGGTCCTTCCCTCCGGATGACGGTCAGCAGCCCGTAGGCGGCCGGTTCCATGTCCGGGTGGACCTGGCGTGAGAGCTGGTGGGAGATGGACCGGGCGCGGCGCCAGAGCAGGCTCAGCTGGTGTTCCACCTGCTGGAGGGCGTCGTCCACGGCGTCGCCTGACACGGCCTGACCGGGCGTGCTCTGGAGAGGATTGCTCATGGCAACCATTCTAGAGTCCGGCTCCGTGAGAGACTCTATCCGTGAGGGCAAGTGACTTTTGGCGATTGATGGACGACGAATTCGGGCCCGGTTATTCCCGGGTCCTGGCCGGTTCCTTGGTACTTGCAGGTGTGGGTGGCAGGACTGCAGTTGAGGCGTTGGCCTCCGGATACCACCCCCGTGAGGTGTGGTTGGCCGTATGCGAAGTCCAGGATGTTCCCCCGGAACGCCGGCTTGGGCGGGACATCAAGCCTGCCTCCAGCTGACGTCTTACGGGCCGGGGGATCGCCGATCCGGCTGCGGGACGCGGTGACACGCCGGACCGTTGTTCGAATATCTGTTCGGATGGGGATATGCTCCTTTGAGAGGAAAATTGGTCCCGAAGGCCGTGTTTCCGAGCTTCCGGATTGCCCGGTTGTCCACATAGCCGGATTCGGCTCATAAAAATGTCAGTGCTCCGTAATAGCGTCTGACATGACAGGAAAGCGGCCTTTCGGGCCACTCCACAGCGAGAAAGCATCAGAGGTGTGAACCATGGCGGCAACCCCGGATCGTGAAAAGGCGCTCGAAGCAGCGCTTGCCCAGATCGACAAGCAGTTCGGCAAAGGCTCCATCATGCGCCTGGGTGATGACACCCGCGCTCCGATCGAGATCATTCCCACCGGCTCCATCGCCTTGGATGTCGCCCTTGGCATTGGCGGCCTGCCCCGCGGCCGCGTCGTTGAAATCTACGGTCCTGAATCCTCGGGTAAGACCACTGTTGCCCTGCACGCAGTTGCCAATGCGCAGCGTGCCGGCGGCATCGCGGCCTTCATTGACGCCGAACACGCCCTGGACCCCGATTATGCGGCCAAGCTCGGTGTTGACACGGACGCGCTGCTGGTCTCGCAGCCGGATACCGGTGAGCAGGCCTTGGAGATCATGGACATGCTGGTGGGCTCCGGCTCGCTGGACATCATCGTCATTGACTCCGTGGCAGCCCTGGTGCCCCGTGCGGAAATCGAAGGCGAGATGGGTGACTCCCACGTGGGTCTCCAGGCACGACTGATGAGCCAGGCACTGCGAAAGATCACCGGTCGGCTCAGCCAGACCAAGACCACCGCCATCTTCATCAACCAGCTTCGCGAAAAGATCGGCGTCTTCTTCGGCTCCCCGGAAACCACCACCGGTGGTAAAGCCCTGAAGTTCTATGCATCCGTGCGCATCGACGTTCGCCGTATCCAGACCCTGAAGGAGGGTGCGGATTCCGTCGGCAACCGGACCAAGGCAAAGATCGTCAAGAACAAGATGGCGCCGCCGTTCAAGATCGCTGAGTTCGACATCATCTACGGCCAGGGCATTTCCCGTGAGGGCGGCATCATTGACATGGGAGTCGAGCACGGAATCATCAAGAAGTCCGGCTCGTGGTTTACCTATGATGGCGACCAGCTTGGCCAGGGCATGGAGAACTCGCGTCGCTTCCTGCGGGACAACCCGGAGCTCGCCCAGGAGCTGGAGCGCCTGATCAAGGAAAAGCTTGGCGTGGGCGTCAAGCCGGAAGAAGACTCCCCAAAGCTGAAGGCCGTTGACGGTTAGAAGAGGGCCGGATCCGGAATCGTCCGTATCCGCCGATCCCGAGCCTGATCCCGAATCCGTGGCGCGCGCCATCGTCTTGAGACAGTTGACGATGGCGCCGCGGAGCCGGCTTCAGCTTTCGCGCAAGCTCGCGGAACGCAATGTGCCCGAGGATGTGGCAGAGGCGGTTCTGGACCGGTTCGAAGAAGTCCAACTCATTGACGATGCTGAGTTCGCCCGGATGTGGGTTCGCAGTCGTTCCCAGAGCAAGAAGCTCGCCAAGGGCGCCATTCGACGGGAACTGGCGGACAAGGGAATCGAACTGGATGCGGCTGAAGAAGCCTTGTCCCAGCTCAGTGACCAGGACGAGGAACTGGCTGCGCGGGAACTGGTTCAACGCAAACTTCGGCCCGGTGTGGACCTGAACGATAGGGCGGAGCGGGACAAGTACACGCGCCGTCTGGCGTCGATGCTGGCACGGAAGGGCTACGCGCCCTCCATGGCATTCAGGATCGTCGGTGAGGTGCTGGCAGAAGCCGGTACCCTTGAGTAGTGAGTTTGACCATTCCTTCCCCAACAGCTGCCACCATTCCTTCGGCTGAGCCCAGGACCTACCAGGTCCGGACGTTCGGCTGCCAGATGAACGTTCATGATTCAGAACGCATGGCGGGACTCCTGGAGGACGCAGGCTATGTCCCCGCCGAGGGCGAACTGGCCGACGTGGTGGTCTTCAACACCTGTGCCGTGCGGGAAAATGCGGACAACAAGCTCTACGGAAACCTCGGCCAGCTCCGGCAGGTCAAGGCGGAAAACCCCGGCATGCAGATTGCAGTTGGTGGTTGCCTGGCACAGAAGGACCGCGAAACCATCGTGAAGAAGGCGCCGTGGGTCGACGCCGTGTTCGGTACCCACAACGTCGGGGCCCTGCCCGCACTGTTGGACCGTGCCAGGCACAATAATGAAGCGCAACTTGAGATCCTCGAGTCCCTGGATGTCTTCCCGTCCACCCTTCCCACCAAGCGGGATTCGGTGTATTCAGGCTGGGTTTCCATCTCTGTGGGATGCAACAACACCTGCACCTTCTGCATTGTGCCTTCGCTCCGCGGCAAGGAAAAGGACCGCCGGCCGGGTGAGATCCTCGCAGAGATCCAGGCCCTTGTGGACGACGGCGCGGTGGAAGTGACCCTCCTGGGCCAAAACGTGAACTCGTACGGCGTGGAGTTCGGGGACCGCCAGGCTTTTTCAAAGCTCCTGCGGGCGTGCGGCGAAATCGAAGGTCTGGAGCGTGTCCGCTTCACCAGCCCCCACCCGGCAGCCTTCACCGATGACGTCATCGAAGCCATGGCCGAGACGCCCAATGTGATGCCCCAGCTGCACATGCCGCTGCAGTCCGGCTCTGACAAAGTACTCAAGGACATGCGCCGGTCCTACCGCTCCAGCAGGTTCCTGGGCATTCTTGACAAAGTCCGTGAGCTGATCCCCAATGCGGCCATCACCACGGACATCATTGTTGGATTCCCGGGTGAAACAGAGGACGACTTCCAGGCCACCCTGGACGTTGTGGAGAAATCCCGCTTCGCCTCCGCTTTCACCTTCCAATACTCCAAGCGGCCCGGGACCCCGGCCGCGGACTTGCCGGATCAGCTTCCCAAAGCCGTGGTCCAGGAACGCTTCGAAAGGCTGACGGCCCTTCAGGACCGCATTGCCGCGGAGGAGAATGCCAAGCAGTTGGGCCAGACGGTCGAGGTCCTGGTGACGGCACAGTCCGGGCGCAAGGCCGGGGAAACCCACCGCTTGTCCGGCCGTTCCAAGGACCAGCGCCTGGTGCACTTCTCCGTGCCGGCCGGCGCAGAATCTCCGCGTCCCGGCGACTTCGTCACTGTCACCATTACGGAGGCCGCTTCCTTCCACCTCGTGGCTGATCCCGCCACGGCAGGGGACTACGTGTTGCGCCGCTCCCGTGCCGGTGATGCTTGGGATCGTTCCCAAGCTGACTCCTGCGGCGTCCCGGCCCCCGGCGCAGCCGGTAAGGCCGGCGTGTCATTGGGAATGCCGTCGTTGCCTGCCCGTCGCGCCTGACGCAGGATCCGGATCACGTGCCTGTTTCCTCAGAGGATGCTTCCCTGCCCGTCATAGCAGTGGTCGGCCCTACTGGTTCCGGTAAGTCGGACCTGGGCGTCGGTCTTGCCCTCGCCTTGGACGGCGAGGTCATCAACGCAGACGCCTTACAGTTCTACCGAGGCATGGACATAGGGACAGCCAAAATCAGCGTGGACGAGCGCAGGGGAGTGCCCCACCACCTGCTGGACATCATGGACGTAACCCAGGAGGCAAGCGTCGCGGACTTCCAAGCGGATTGCCGGAGGGCCATCGCTGAAATCCGCTCGCGGGGAAAGCGCCCCATCCTGGTGGGAGGATCGGGTCTTTATGTCCGGGCCGCGCTGGACGTCCTGGAGTTCCCAGGTACAGACTCCGCTGTCCGTAAGGCCCTGGAAGAAGAATTTGACGCGGACGGCCTCGCACCGCTGCGTGCCCGGCTCGAGCACGTAGATCCCGTCTCGGCTGCCCGTCTCGGGGATGCGCGCCGTGTGATCCGTGCCCTTGAAGTACACCAGCTCACCGGACGGCCTTTCAGTTCATTCATGCCCCAGCGTCAGTACTTCCAGCCGGCCCTGCAGATCGGGTTGTCCGTGGACAGGGAGGTGCTGAGGGAGCGGTTGGCGTTGCGGGTCCACCGGATGGTGGAGGTTGGTCTTCTGGAGGAGGTTGAACGGCTCGATGCTGCCGGCCTCAGGAAAGGCAAGACAGCCTCCCGCGCACTGGGGTACTCACAGTTCCTGAATGTTTTGGACAACCGGGCCGACGTTGCCACAGCTGCGGAGGAGACCATTGTTGCCACGAGGCAGTTTGCCCGGCGCCAGCTCACCTGGTTCAGGGCTGACCCCCGCATCACCTGGTTCGACTGGCACGACCCTGAACTTCTCAGCAAGGCGGTGGCTGCGGCCGGGGAGCAGCCCGCGTAATTTCAGGCCCTACCTGCGCGGCAGGTAGCCTAGTGCCATGGACGAAACCTCCGCAGTTCCCGCCTCGCAGCCTGCAACTGCCTTTGGCTCAGTGACCGCCTCCAGCCTTGCGGGGCTGCCGTTTTCCAAGGGGCACGGAACCGGCAACGACTTCGTCCTTATTGCCGACCCCGGCGACGCCCACGAGATCACTCCGGAACAGGTTGCGCAGTTGTGCGACCGGCATATTGGCATCGGTGGTGACGGCCTCATCCGTGCCGTGCCGTCACGGTTCCTCCCCGAGGGCAGGAACCTCCTGGAACAGGATCCGGACGCCGAGTGGTTCATGGACTACCGCAACGGCGACGGTTCCCTCTCGGAGATGTGCGGAAATGGCGTGCGCGTGTTCGTCCACTTCCTCATTGCCGAGAAACTGGTTGACCTTGGTCCGGGTGAAACCGTGACCATCGGCACCAGGGGAGGAATTAAGAAAGTGGTCCGTACGGCCAACGGATACGCCGTAGACATGGGTCCATGGGAGTTTATCTTCCCCCAGGAGGCCACCAGCAAGGCCATGGACGCCTTGGTCAGCGCGGACGGCCTGGAAGTGGCACGTCCCGGCCTCTCGGTCAGCATGGGCAATCCCCATACCGTGGTTGCCTTGGCAGAACTCAAAGAATTGTCGGCAACGCAATTGTTCAAGGCCCCGGTGGTGGATCCCAAGCCTGCCAACGGTACCAACGTTGAATTCGTGGTTCCGGCCGATCCCTTGGTTGAGGATGGGGTCGGTACCATCACCATGCGCGTCCATGAACGCGGCGTAGGGGAGACGCAATCCTGCGGTACCGGCGCTTGTGCCGCGGCCGTCGCGATCCGTCACTGGGCCGGTAACACCGCGCCAAACGATTGGCACGTGATGGTGCCCGGCGGCGTCGTGGACGTCAAGTTCTTCCCCGGCGCCGGCGGGCGCGAGCACGTGGAGCTCAGCGGTCCGGCAGTCATTGTGGCTACTGGGACGCTTTCCTGACACGTATGATCCGGAACGACTTGGACGTGCTCTCGCGGGTCACTGTGTAGCCCGCATCCAGTTCGCCGGCCAGCCATCGTTGGAGGGAGTCCGAGCCAAGGTTCTTTTGGACCACCAGCCAGGCATTTCCTCCCGGGGCCAGCCGGGGCAACCATGTCAGCAGCAGGGTGTGGAGTTCGTCTTTGCCGATGCGGATGGGCGGGTTGGACCAGATGGTGTCGAACTCGACGGCGGGGTCCACCTCGTGCGGCAGGCTGGCCTTTACGTTGGCCAAGCCAAGGGCTGCCGCGTTCTCGTTGGTCAAGGTGACGCAGCGTTCGTTGACGTCCACGGCATGTACTTTGGCATGCGGTGCCATCAGCCCCAGTGTCAGTGCGATGGGACCCCAGCCGCAACCTATGTCCAACAGGTTTCCCTGCGGCGACGGCGGCGGAACTTCCGAGAAGAGGATCGCTGTGCCCTTGTCCACTCCGTCCGGGCTGAAGATGCCCGAGGAGGTCTGCAGGTGGCGCGTGGCCCCAGCGAGTTCAACAGTCAAAGGCTTCCTGGTGAACGGTCCGGCTGGCTGGGCGGTGAAATAGTGTGCAGACTCCATAATTTGCCAGATTAGTTGGCCGGCGGCGCCATGGGAAACTGCGGCTCCCAACGGATGATTTGACATCGGATGATAATGTTGAATGCATGTTCTTGATCTTCGAGTAATTTCGATCAGTAGGCCGAAACCCGTCTGAATTTTCAGGCGTTGTACGGCACAGCCCGCGATGCAGGCCGGTCCTTGGCATTGAGCCAAGCCACGGTCTTCCCGCCAGGCAGCTCCTACGGCACAGTCTGTTGGCCCATCGGGGCCATGGACGCATCGAAGATCACACCCTTCCGTCAGGCCACTGAACCGCCGGCTCTTGGTAGTTCGACAGGTCAGCTGACCAGTGCAATCTTGAGATGGCCAGGAACCTCCGAGCGGATCCCACCATGCCAGATCACAGCAGCTGCTGCCCTTTCACAGGCAGCAGGCCAGCACAGGAGGCCCTCTTTGGCCCAAGCCCGTCAGCCCAGCGCGAATAGCGCCCCATCAAACAACAAACAGCACTATTCTGGAATTGCCGAACAGTCTAAGGAGACCATGACCACCCAGAAGCACTCCGGATCCGATTCCGACGCCCAGGACATGAGTCCTGAACAAATCCAGGCCGTGATCGACCGGATTCTTTCCAAGGATGTACCTGCGCAGGCATCCGATGACAACGATGCCAGCGGGGTTTTCGGCAAGGCGCAAGCCATCTCCACCCTTGACCAGGAACACAGCATCTACGACGGTGACCAGGAAGACCTGGCAGAGCGCCGGGCCCTGCGCCGTACTGCGGGACTTTCAACGGAACTCGAAGATGTCACCGAGGTCGAATACCGGCAGTTGCGCCTGGAACGCGTTGTCCTTGCCGGCTTGTGGACCGAGGGCACTCTTGCAGATGCCGAGAACTCCCTGCGGGAGTTGGCTGCCCTGGCTGAGACGGCCGGTTCGGAAGTCCTCGATGGTTTGGTGCAGCGGCGCATGAAGCCGGACCCGGGCACCTTCCTGGGGTCAGGCAAGGCCCAGGAACTGAAGGACATCGTTGCCGCCACAGGCGCCGATACCGTCGTGGTTGACACCGAACTGGCGCCTTCCCAGCGCCGTGGGCTTGAGGACATTGTCAAAGTCAAGGTTGTCGACCGGACCACTCTGATCCTGGACATCTTCGCCCAGCATGCCAAGAGCCGTGAGGGCAAGGCCCAAGTTGAGCTTGCGCAGCTCGAGTACCTCCTGCCGCGCCTGCGTGGTTGGGGCGACTCGATGTCCCGCCAGGCCGGTGGCCAGGTGGGCGGAGCCGGCGCCGGAATGGGTTCACGTGGTCCGGGCGAAACCAAGATCGAACTGGATCGCCGCAGGATCCGGACGCGCATGGCCAAGCTTCGCCGTGAAATCGCTGCCATGAAGCCGGCGCGTGAGACCAAGCGGGCCAACCGCCGTCGTAATGCCGTTCCTTCTGTCGCGATCGCCGGTTACACGAACGCTGGAAAGTCCTCGCTCCTGAACCGCCTCACTGATGCCGGTGTCCTGGTGGAGAACGCCCTGTTCGCCACCTTGGATCCCACTGTTCGTAAGGCCCAGACTCCGGATGGCATCGGCTACACGCTTGCTGACACCGTGGGGTTTGTCCGTTCACTGCCCACGCAGCTGATCGAGGCTTTCCGTTCCACCCTGGAAGAAGTGGCCGACGCAGATTTGATCCTGCATGTGGTGGATGCCTCGCATCCTGATCCGGAAGGCCAGATCGCTGCCGTCCGCTCCGTCTTCACGGAGGTCGACGCCCGCAAGGTGCCCGAGATCATTGTGCTGAACAAGGTTGACGTTGCGGATCCCTTCGTCGTGGAGCGGCTCAAGCAGAAGGAACCCCGGCACGCGGTGGTTTCCACGCGTACAGGCCAGGGCATCGCTGAGTTGTTGGAAGACATCAGTCAATCCATTCCCCGGCCTGGAGTTCGGCTGGAACTGCTCATTCCCTACGATCGCGGCGAAATGATCAGTAAACTGCACAGCTCCGACTCGGAGATCCTGACCTTGGAGCACGAGGAAAACGGGACCCGCGTAGTTGTCATGGTCCGCGAAGGCCTGGCAGCCGAACTGGAGCCGTTCGTTACTAATGGTTGAGAAGGTGGCGGCGGACGCCGCTGAGTCATTGGGGGAGAAAACCACCCTCGAGTTGTTGGACCGGGCTGTTGCCGGCATGGGTGGTCAGAGCCGTGCCGGCCAGCACGAGATGGCCAAACACGTTGCCAGGGCCATTGAAACCGGGGAACACCTGCTGGTCCAGGCGGGAACGGGCACAGGTAAGTCGTTGGCGTACCTGATCCCGTTGATCGCGCATTCAATGGACAGCGCCAAACCGACTCTGGTGTCCACCGCCACCTTGGCACTCCAAACCCAGATTGTGGGCCGTGACCTGCCGCGGCTGCTGGAGAACATTACCCCCGCCCTTGAGCGGCCCGTCAAGGTGGCATTGGTCAAGGGCAGGGCCAACTACGTCTGCCGGCAAAAACTTGAAGGCGGGTTTCCCAGTGAGGAGCCTTCCGAAGGGCAGCTCTTCTCTTTGGGCGAGGACACCAGCGTCCCGCACTTTGCTGCATCCATGGGTGGGCCGCAATCCCAGTTGGGCAAGGAAGTGGTCCGGCTCCGGGAATGGGCGGAGAAGACCGCTACAGGCGATCGTGACGAGCTTATGCCGGGCGTCACGGACCGTGCCTGGAGACAGGTCTCTGTCACCTCCATGGAGTGCCTCGGCGCGCAGAAGTGTCCGCTGGCCGAAGAGTGCTTCAGCGAGCTGGCGCGCTCACGGGCCGGTGAGGCCGACGTCGTGGTTACCAACCACGCCATGCTGGCCGTCAGCGCCTTTGAGGGGCTCGCTGTGCTGCCTGAGTATGACGTCGTGGTGGTTGACGAGGCGCACGAACTGCAGGACCGCGTCACCGGCGCGGTCTCCGGCCAGCTGTCCGTGGCGATGGTCCACGCAGCGGCGTCAAGTGCCCGCAAGCACACCGCCATCACGGTGGACGCGCTCAATGCCGCGGCCGATCGCCTGGACATGGCCATAGCGGGCGTTCCCAATGGACTTCTGCCCAGCGGACTCAACGACGAACAGCTCGATTGCCTGGATCAGTTGCGGGAGGCCACGCGCGCGGCATTGTCGGATTCGAAGACCGACTCTTCAAACGCGGTCGACGGCGGCCGGCAACTGGCCCGCTCAAGGCTCATGCTCATCCTGGAGCTGTGTGAGCGCATGCTGGCCGCCAAGGAGAACCGGGAAGTCGTATGGTTCTCGCGGAACAGCACCTTTGACCCCAGCCAGGGGTACTCCCAACCCGACGAGACCGCCCCTGCGCTTATCAACATCGCTCCGTTGAGCGTTGCAGGCAGGTTGAGGGAAGGCTTGTTTGCGGGCCACACGGTGGTGCTCACCTCCGCGACCCTGGCCATCGGTTCGGCTTTTGAGCCGGCAGCCGGAGGCCTGGGGTTGATCGGCGATGGTGCACCGAGCTGGACGGGGATCGACGTCGGATCACCCTTCGACTACCCCAAACAAGGGGTGTTGTACGTGGCCAAGCACCTGCCCAAGCCAGGCCGCGGAACCTCACCTGATGCCCTGGATGAGTTGGAAGACCTCATCCGTGCCTCCGGCGGGGGAGCGTTGTGCCTTTTCTCCTCGCGACGTGCCGCCGAGGAAGCTGCCGATGCCATGCGGCTCCGACTTGATGTCAATATCCTCTGCCAGGGCGAATCCACCATGGCAGCCTTGGTCAAGCAGTTTGCCGATGAACCCGATACCTGCCTCTTCGGCACGATGTCCTTGTGGCAGGGCGTGGATGTCCCGGGTGGTTCATGCCGCCTGGTGGTCATTGACCGCATTCCCTTCCCGCGGCCCGATGACCCCCTGATGACTGCCCGCTCACGCGCTGTGGCGCAGTCCGGCGGCAACGGTTTCATGGCCGTGTCAGCTACTCATGCCGCTATCCGCCTGGCTCAAGGAGCAGGCCGGCTTATCCGGTCCACCGGCGACAAAGGGGTTGTGGCTGTCCTGGACTCCAGGCTCTCGACGGAGCGCTACGGAGGCTTCCTCCGGGCTGCACTGCCGCCCTTCTGGGCTACGACGGACCGCGCAGTGGTTCGGGGCGTGCTGGAGCGTTTGGGCTCCGCCAAGGCCTCCTAGAGGGAGCGCAGGACCGATACGACCTTGCCCATGATGGTGGCTTGGTCGCCCAAAATGGGTTCGTACTGGGTGTTTTGGGGAAGAAGCCACGTATGGCCATCGCGCTGGCGGAAGGTTTTGACGGTTGCTTCGTCGTCCAGCAGGGCGGCGACGATGTCTCCATTAATGGCGTCGTTCTGCCGGCGGACCACAACCCAGTCGCCGTCGCAGATAGCAGCGTCGATCATCGAATCGCCGGCCACCTTCAGCATGAACAGCTCGCCATGCCCGACGAGCTGCCGGGGCAGGGGAAGCACGTCCTCCACAGTCTGGTCAGCCAAAATGGGGCCGCCGGCAGCAATGCGGCCAACCAAGGGCACCATGGCAGTATCGCTGGCGCTGGCAAGCTCCGTCACGGCAAAGCCACCCGTGCTGCGCAGAGTTGCCGGCGCTTCCACTCCCGGGATGGGTCCGCCATCGAGGGTAAGGGGCATCAGGACTTCCATGGCCCTGGGACGTTTGGGATCGCGGCGGAGATAACCAAGTTTTTCCAGCTGGGAGAGCTGGTGAGTCACGCTCGACAGGCTCGCGAGCCCTACAGTGTCACCGATCTCGCGCATGCTGGGCGGATACCCGTTGTCGTTGACTGATCGCTGGATGGTTTCCAGGATCTTCTTCTGCCGGACGGTCAGGCTTTTGGGACTCTTTTGAGGCTGCTGGCTCCGCAGGGGTGCCCCGCCGCCGGTGGCTTTCGCTGCCATGTTCGCCAATGCCTTTCATTCCGCCCGGAGTGTGCCCGGGGACGAAAGGGTCTGCCAAAAATGTCAGACCCTCCTGTTCCACTGAAACAGTGCTGTTTCTTCACTCAAACGTAGGGCAGCCACAGGCGTTTATCAAACATTTGTTCTAGCGAGTCTCGACACCGTTCGTTGATAAGTGCTAAAAATGTCATAGCAAGGTTCGAATATGTGTTCTATAAACCTGCTGTTGAGGCCCGATGTTCGAACGATGTGTTCGAACGAAGTGTTCGGACAAGCCGTGACACGCAGGGGAACACCAAAGAATTGGCAGCCATGTACCGGGATCCGGCGCACGGCAATAGCTCAGAAGGGCTCAGCTCATGTCCGCAATCACTACGTTCGCTGATTTCCGTACCACCCAGGCGCCGACGCGCCTGCGTCTGACCCGACGGGGACGGATCGTCTTCTTCGGCATCCCTGCGATGCTGCTGGTGGCTGCGCTGCTGAGCCTTGCTGGTTTCATCACCTCTCCTGCAAAGGCATCTGATTCGCAGGCGCAGCTTCGGCCACCTGTTGCGGTAACGGTAACGGTCCAGCCGGGTCAGTCACTGTGGGGCATCGCCGGGGCTGCCGCTCCTGAGCGGGATCCGCGCGATGTCATCGCCGAGATCATCCAGTTGAACGACCTCCGCGGTGGCCGCATCCAGCCTGGCCAGCAGCTGTTTGTACCCGCCAGCTAGCGAATTCCGTCCCGGCACCCGCCGGGGTTCGGCGTCACAGTTAGTGGCCAGTCCACCCAGCCCCTTAAACTGGGGTGGTGAGTGACCAGCTTGAGCGACTTGACCGACTACCCCTCCGGACCAACCTGCGTGGACTGAGCCCCTATGGCGCGCCGCAGCTTGATGTTCCCATTTTGCTCAACGTCAACGAAAACACCCATGGAGTCCCTGCGGATGTTCAGGCGGCCATCACGGAAGCTGTAGCTGCTGCCGCCACCGGGCTCAACCGCTACCCGGACAGGGAGTTCACTGAACTCCGGGAATCGTTGGCCGAATACCTTGGCCACGGTCTCACTCCCGGCAACATCTGGGCAGCCAACGGTTCCAATGAGGTGTTGCAGCAGATCCTCCAGGCATTTGGCGGACCTGGCCGGAAGGCGCTGGGATTCCCGCCCACATACTCCATGTACCCGTTGCTGGCCAGCGGCACGGATACAGAGTACGTCCAGGGGGTCCGGGCCGAGGACTATGGGCTCGATGCAGCTTCGGCTGCCGCCCAGGTCCGTGAAACAGGAGCCAACATTGTGTTCCTCTGCTCTCCCAACAATCCAACCGGCACAGGGCTGGGCCTTGATGTCGTTGAGGCTGTTTACGACGCCGGCGAAGCCAGCCGGGCCATAGTGATTGTTGATGAGGCGTACCACGAGTTCGCGCACGACAATACGCCGAGCGCACTGACCCTGCTGCCTGGACGCGAGCGTTTGATCGTTTCCCGCACCATGAGCAAGGCGTTTGCCCTTGCGGGTGCCCGGCTGGGTTACATGGCCGCGGCGCCGGAGGTCACGGATGCCATCAGGTTGGTCCGCCTCCCGTACCACCTCTCGGCTGTCACGCAGGCGACCGCCCTCGCCGCGCTCAATCACCGCGAAGCCCTCATGGCCGACGTCGAGGACATTAAGATCCAACGCGACCGGATTGTGACCGAACTCCTGCGCATGGGCTTGAAGCCTGCGGCCTCGGACTCCAACTACGTTTTCTTCGGTGGGCTCGAGAACCCGCATGCGATCTGGCAGGGCCTGCTTGATGCGGGGGTCCTGATCCGCGACGTCGGCATTCCCGGCCACTTGCGGGTTACGGCCGGAACAGAGCCGGAAACCACGGCGTTCCTCCAGGCGCTGGAAGCGCTGTTGGACGGGCAGGCGTCACAGCCCGCCTAAACTTGTATGTTGAACCCATCCACTCTTCGTGTATAAGGACATCCCAATGAGCGAAACCGGCGCCACGCCGTCCGCTGCCCGCACCGCGCGCATGGAGCGCACCACCAGCGAATCCTCAGTCTTGGTGGAGATCAACCTGGATGGGACCGGTGTCTCGGACATCAGCACCTCCGTGCCGTTTTATGACCACATGCTCACGGCACTGTGCAAGCACTCGCTGATTGACATGACCGTCAAAGCCACCGGCGATACCCACATCGATGCCCACCACACGGTGGAAGATGTGGCCATCACGTTCGGTGAGGTGCTGCGCACAGCCTTGGGCAACAAGGCCGGGATCCGCCGCTTCGGCGAAGCCACCGTTCCTTTGGATGAAGCCCTGGCGCACGCCGTGGTGGACGTCTCGGGCCGGCCGTACCTGGTTCACGGCGGAGAACCTGCCGGCCAGGAGTACCACTTGATTGGTGGTCACTTCACCGGTTCGTTGACCCGCCACGTTTTTGAGGCCATTACGCTGCACGCAGGGATTTGCCTGCACATGAACGTTCTCGCCGGCCGCGATCCCCACCATATCGTGGAAGCCCAGTTCAAAGCCTTTGCCCGGGCGCTCCGTGCCGCGGTGGAATCCGATCCCAGGGTCGAGGGCATTCCCTCCACCAAGGGGGCGTTGTGAGCGGTCAGGTACTCAAAGACGGGGCAGTGGCCGACACCATCGCTTCGGTCAAGCCCACGTCGCCGGAAGGCAAGCCCACTGTCACGGTGCTCGACTACGGTTCCGGCAACGTTCGTTCGGCTGTCAGGGCCTTGGAACGTGCAGGGGCTCATGTCGTGCTCAGTTCCAAACCCGAAGACGTACTCAATGCCGACGGCCTGGTGGTCCCCGGTGTCGGCGCCTTCGAAACCGTCATGAAGGAACTCAAAGCAGTAGACGGCATCCGCATGATCGGTCGCCGGGTTGCCGGTGGCCGCCCGGTACTTGCCATTTGCGTTGGTTTGCAGGTCCTTTTCGAAGCCGGGGTGGAACACGGCACCGAATCCGAAGGCATGGCCGAGTGGCCGGGCAAGGTGGAACTCCTCCCGGCACCCGTTGTCCCGCACATGGGCTGGAACACCGTGGATGTCCCGGAAGGTTCCAGGCTTTTTGCCGGCGTCGAGGACGAGCGTTTCTATTTCGTGCACTCGTACGGTGTGCAGGAGTGGAATTTCGATGTTGTCCAACCGCGCATGGCTCCGCCCAAGGTGACATGGTCAGAGCACGGCGCACGCTTCATCGCCGCCGTCGAAAATGGCCCGTTATGCGCAACGCAGTTCCACCCGGAGAAGTCCGGCGATGCCGGTGCGCGCCTGCTGAGGAACTGGGTGGACGGCCTGAAAAAGCCGGCAACTCCAGCGGCCGAAGCCAGCGGAAGCGGTGCCGCCTAGATGTGGTCTGTTGTCCTCATGGGCCTCGCCGGCGTGCTGGTGGGAGGCGGCATTTCCTTCCACCAGCAGAAGAAACCGCGCTGGGTTTCCATTGCCTTTTACGCGCTGGCAGGGATGTCCCTGCTGGCCGCCTACCTCTTGACGCTGCCCGGTAACTGAACCGGGCATCAACCAGACCGCGTCGAACCTCGAACTCCAAGGACCCACATGACCACCTCCGCCCAGCCCGTGCTGGAACTCCTGCCCGCCGTCGACATCGTTGACGGCCAGGCGGTCCGCCTCCTCCAAGGGGAGGCCGGCTCGGAAACCAGCTACGGAACACCTCTGGAAGCAGCCCTGAACTGGCAGAATGCCGGCGCTGAATGGGTTCACATGGTTGACCTCGATGCCGCTTTCGGCCGTGGCAACAACGCCGGCCTCATCAGTGAGGTGGTGAAGCAGCTGAACGTGAAGGTGGAACTGTCCGGAGGATTGCGTGATGACGAGTCGTTGGACCGCGCCCTTGAACTGGGCGTCGCACGCGTGAATCTTGGCACGGCAGCGCTGGAGAACCCGGAATGGACCCGCAGGGCCATCGACCGCTTTGGTGACAAGATCGCCGTCGGACTCGATGTCCGCGGTACCACCCTGGCCGGGCGCGGCTGGACCAAGGAGGGTGGCGACCTTTGGGAGGTCCTGGCCCGCCTCGAGGATGCCGGCTGCGCACGTTATGTAGTCACGGACGTCACCAAGGACGGAACCTTGCAGGGGCCCAATGTGGAACTGCTGCGTCAAATGGTGGAGAAGACCGGCAAGCCCGTTGTGGCCTCCGGTGGGATTTCCAGCCTTGAGGACCTCAGGGTGCTGCGTGAACTGGTGCCGCTGGGCGTTGAGGGCGCGATTGTGGGCAAGGCTCTGTACGCCGGTGCCTTCACGCTGCCCGAGGCCCTGGACGTTGCCGGTCGTCGCTGATGCCCCACGACGCCGGACACCGGCAAGGTAACCAGGCAGGTTCCGGAAGCCGGCACTTGCCAGGCCACATTGCTGCCGCATTGGCCGGTGCCGGGGGAGCAACCGACTCGGCCGGGCAGCCGTGGGCGGGCAGGAGCCTTAGTGGGGACGATGCCAGGATCCACAACTTTGAGGACGACGACGGAACGGCCGACGCCGGCTACCTCACCGCCATCGCCTCGCTGATCCAAGGTGCCGGTACCGAGGCCGACGTTGTTGCCTCGCTGGCGACTGCACGGGTATTCGTTCCGGTCGTTGCGCAGTTGGCTGAGGAAGCTGAGGGCGTCGAGGGGCTGCACGCCGACAAGCAGGCTGATATGGCGTTGGTCACACTCAAGGCGCCTGACGGTCGCAAGGCGATGCCCGTATTCACTTCTGCTGCAGCACTGGAAGCCTGGCACGGCGAAGCCCGTCCCGTGGCGGTTTATGCGGCTCGCGCTGCGCTCTCAGCAGTCTCTGAAGGCGCGCAGTTGCTTGTTGTGGATCCCGGCTCGGACTTCACGTTCGTGGTCCGGCGCCCTGCCCTGTGGGCCCTCGCCCAGCAGCGGGACTGGACGCCGTCATACCTTGATGATCAACTGGAGTCTGCTCTCGCTTCAACAGTGTCAACTTTCCGGACGGTCCGCCGGCTCCAGACGCAACCCGGCGCAGGCGTAGCGTCGTTGACAGCCGATGGCCGCACCGTGTCCGGCGGCGGCTCCGGTCCGGAGTTGCGCGTGGTGCTCTATCTCGAAGATGGCCTCGATGCGGTGGCTGTCCAAGCGCTGGTTGCCCAACTTAACGAGGCATGGGCGCGGATGGATTCCTTCGCAGAGGGCGTTGACTCCATTGAAGTGAAATTGCAGCGTGCAGCACAGGAGCCTGGGCCGCACTAACGGCAGCCGGTTCCCCGGCCTGCCCCGGGGGAACAAGAGGTTTTAGCCAGTGAATTTCGCTCTCTACAAAGAGATGCTGTCCATCCGCCCTGTCCGGCGCTTGCTGGTGGTGGGCATGATCGCGCGTATTCCGCACTCTGCAGCAGGCGTTCTGCTGACCTTGCACATCGTCTTGACCCTGAACCAGGGATACGCCGCCGCGGGCGCGGCCGCCGCTGTCATGACCATTGGCATTGCCGTGGGCGCGCCGTGGCGGGGCCGAAGGGTTGACACGGTGGGCCTGAGGAAGGCCCTGATTCCTTCCGTGGTCTCCGAGACCGTGATCTGGTCCATCGTCCCGCACGTTTCCTACGAGTGGCTTCTGCCATTGGTTTTTGTCGGCGGGCTCTTTACCCTGCCGATCTTCAGTGTCGTGCGTCAGTCGTTGGGCGTCATGGTTGAGGGCGAACAGCGCCGGTCTGCCTTCGCCCTGGATTCCATTGCCACGGAACTTGTCTTCATGATTGGACCTGCCGTTGGCGCCATTGTGGCCACGGCCGGTTTCTCGGCGATCGGTCTGACAGCGGTAGGCATCTCGGTGTCGGTGGCTGGCTTGTTCCTCATGTGGTTCAACCCGCCGACTCGAAGTGAAACCGCCTGCACTCCGGAGGAGTCCGCGGACCGTGCTGCGGCGGACCTCGCTGCCGCGGAGGCGGCGATGGTGGCTTCCGCGCCGGCGCACGTTCAGGAAGCGGCCTCCGAGATGACGTCTCCAACGTCGCGCAGTGCAGCGCTCAAAAGCCGGGTTGCCAGGAATTTCACCTGGTTCACTGCCTCCGTGGCTGCGCTTTTCGCGGTGGCGGCGGGATCGGGCATGGTGCTCAGTGGCTCGGATGTCAGCATCGTTGGCCTGTTGGAACGTGGCGGGCATGAGAACCAGATCGGCATCGTGTTCTTTTTCTGGTGCGCATCATCGGTGGTCGGCGGGCTGATTTACGGCTCCATGAAGCGTTCCATTTCGCCCATGCTGCTCCTGTTGGGAATGGCCGCACTGACCATTCCCATGGGCTTTGCCCAGGACACCTGGACGTTGGCCTTCCTGTCGCTTTTGCCGGGCCTGCTCTGCGCGCCCGTCTTGTCAGCGTCCTCGGAAAAGGTGGCCGACCTCGTCGATGAGGAACGCCGCGGCGAGGCCATGGGCTGGTATGGCTCTGCCCTCACGGCAGGCGTCGCCCTTGGCGCTCCTTTGGCCGGCGTCTTCATCGACACGGTTGGCCCTTCCGCCGGCTTTGCGGCCATCGGTTCGGCAGGTGTCCTGCTCTGCGTCGCGGGTCTGCTCCTGACCTCCTTGCGCCGCCGGGCCGCCCGCGTCTAATCGCATCAACTGCGGTCCAAACGGACAAACCGGAAGAACCGGAAGAACCGGAGGAACCGGAAGAACCGGGCGCGCCGAGCGAACCAGACAGCCGACAAAGCCGGACAAGCCGGGAACGCACGACGGCGGGTCGACCACATGTGGTCGACCCGCCGTCGTTGATTCCTGGGGGAGTTGGGGGCTAGTTAACCGGTCCGGTGAACTTCTCGCCCGGGCCCTTGCCCGGGGCGTCCGGGATGAGCGAGGCTTCGCGGAATGCCAATTGCAGTGAGCGAAGGCCGTCGCGCAACGGACCAGCGTGCTGGGACCCGATCTCCGGGGCAGCCGCCGACACGAGGCCGGCCAGGGCTGTGATCAGCTTGCGGGCTTCGTCGAGGTCCTTGAGGTCCTCTGCGTTGGGGTCGTCCGCCAGGCCTACCTTCACCGCAGCTGCGCTCATCAAGTGAACGGCGCCAGTGGTGATGACTTCCACGGCCGGTACTTCAGCGATGTCGCGGATCTGCTGGGAAACACCGGAATCGGTGGCAGGCGCGGCGTCGCTGTAGGAGTTGCGGGAATTGCTGTCTTCAGTGCTCATACTGGTAAGCTTGTCACAGACCGACTGGAAGTCGTTATTCATGGCCCGGATGTTCACGGCCAGATGTTTATGGCCAGAAGTTCAGGGCCAACATCAGCAGTAATGGTCCCGCCGCGTGCAATGTGCACTTGGCGGGTTGTTTCTGTAGAATTGTCTTTCAGTTTGCAAGCGGAGTTCTCTCCCACCCGCGTCAGCCGTTTCCCTTCAGGGACATGATCCCTTCGGGGACAAGAGGTTGCCGGGTACCTGGTCGGACACTTGGGTGGCACAGCCACCCGAAGTGCGTACTCCCTGTAGGGGCAGTGCAGCCGATCTTCGAGGCCTTCGATTGCGCCAGCAATTGGGGGCCTTCTCTATTTGCCGGTGAACTCACCACAACCACAGGAGCTTTAACATTAGCGAGCCAAGAATCAATGAGCGTATCCGCGTCCCCGAGGTGCGGTTGGTCGGCCCTGCCGGCGAACAGGTAGGAATTGTCCGCATCGAGGACGCCCTGCGTCTTGCTGCCGAATCCGATCTCGATCTCGTTGAAGTTGCCCCGCAGGCTAAGCCTCCTGTTTGCAAGTTGATGGACTTCGGCAAGTACAAGTACGAGGCTGCAGTTAAGGCCCGCGAAGCCCGCAAGAACCAGACCAACACGGTTCTGAAGGAAATTCGCTTCCGCCTCAAGATCGACAAGCACGACTACGAAACCAAGCGCGGTCACGCCCTTCGGTTCCTCGGTGCAGGTGACAAGGTCAAGGCCATGATCCAGTTCCGTGGCCGTGAGCAGCAGCGTCCCGAGATGGGCATCCGCCTTCTCCAGAAGTTTGCCGAAGATGTTGCCGAGGTTGGCATAGTAGAGTCCAGCCCGCGCATCGATGGCCGCAACATGGTCATGGTGATCGGTCCGCTGAAGAACAAGGCCGAAGCCAAGGCAGAAGCCCGCCGCGCGGCACAGCGTGCAGAAGCCAAGGCCCAGAACGAGGCCAAGGCTTCCGGACGCGTGGACACCGACGGTGACCAGGCTCCGCTGACCCAGAGCTTGGGCGACCTTCTTCCGGCCGGCCTGCTGGTTGGCGAAGAGGAGACCACGCAGGAAACTCCCGAGGCTCCTGAGGTTGAAGCAGCCGAAGTCCAAGAGGCTCCGGTTGTTGAAGAAGCCCCGGCAGCTGAAGAGGCAACGCCAGCCGAGGAAGCTCCTGTTGCAGAGGAAGCTCCGGCACCCGTTGTTGAAGAAGCACCCGTAGTCAAGGAAGCTCCGGCTCCCAAGGCTGAACCGGCCAAGGCAGCACCTGCAAAGGCTGCTCCGGCCCAAAAGGCTCCGGCCCAAAAGGCTCCGGCTGAGAAGGCTCCGGCAGCGAAGGCTGCCCCGGTTGAAACTCCGAAGCCTGTGGTCCCGGCCGCTCCGAAGCCTGCAGTTCCTGCGGCTCCGAAGCCCATGGCCAAGCCGGCAGCTCCCAAGCCGGCAGCTCGGCCCGCGGCCCCCAAGGCCGCGCCGAAGCCTGCGTCACGCAAGACCAACTAGTTCAACGCCGCGGAGGCCCCGCCTCCACCGGCAAGCAACCAGCACGCCGGCCCTCGCGGGCCGGCTGCGCGAAAGAATCGCGGACTCGTCCGTGGATACGTAAGGAGATCGGTTCCCATGCCGAAGATGAAGACCCACAGCGGTGCTAAGAAGCGCTTCAAGCTGACCGGTACCGGCAAGCTGAAGCGCCAGCAGGCCAACCGCCGTCACTACCTGGAGCACAAGTCCTCCAGGCTGACCCGTCGTCTCGCCGGCGACAAGCTCGTCTTCAAGGGCGATGCCAAGGTCATCAAGAAGATGCTCGGCGTCTAAGTTCCAAGTTCTTTGGTTACTGCCATCCGGCAGTGGCCGACTACACCAAAAGCCTTCTCAGGCCGGCCGGGTTTCCGGCAGTAGCAGCTTGGGATAAAGATTTCTGAAGGAGTACGCACGTGGCACGTGTGAAGCGGGCGGTAAACGCCCACAAGAAGCGCCGGGTTGTCCTCGAACGCGCCAAGGGTTACCGCGGTCAGCGTTCGCGCCTGTACCGCAAGGCCAAAGAGCAGCTGCTGCACTCGTTTGTGTACAGCTACGGTGACCGCCGTAAGAAGAAGGGTGACTTCCGTCGCCTCTGGATCCAGCGTATCAACGCTGCATCCCGCGCCAACGGCCTCACCTACAACCGTCTCATCCAGGGCCTGAAGGCCGCTGAGGTTGAGGTTGACCGCCGTATGCTGGCCGAGCTGGCCGTCTCTGACGCCAACGCTTTCGCCGCTCTGGTGAACGTTGCAAAGGCTGCACTTCCGGCTGACACGTCCGCTCCGGCCGCCAAGGCCGAGGCTGCTCCGAAGGTTGCAAAGGTTGCTCCGGCTGCTGCGACGGCAACGGCCGTCAAGGCTGTCGTTTCCGAAAAGCCGGCCATCGATGGCGCAGTTGCCGCTGATGGCGACGAGGCTCCGGAAGGCTACGCCATCAAGGGCAACGCCGAGTCCAAGAAGTACCACGTTCCGGGTTCCACCTGGTACAACACCACCGCTGCTGAATACTGGTTCTCCACCGTTGAGGCTGCAAAGGCTGCCGGCTTCGAGCCTGCAGGTGGCGAAGCACGCCAGCAGATCAAGAACTAGTCGCAACTGCCACTAAAGTTCTTTATATGAACCAAACCGGGCGCCCGCAAGACTTTCCGATGACCAACCCCCGTGCAGATCGGGTGAGGGACGTCGCCAAGCTTGCCGGGCGCCCGGCGCGTTTAAAACGCGGGCGCTTCCTGGCCGAGGGTCCGCAAGCGGTGCGTGAGGCGTTGAGCCTGCACCGCGAGCGTGCCGCGGCGGGAGGTTCCGCCGTCGTGCATGAAGTCTTTGCCAGCGAAGCGTGCCTGGACCGTCTACCGGAACTCGCCGAGCTCGCCCTGGGTACTCCTCTCCGGCTGGCCAGTGACGAAGTCCTGGCAGCCATGGCAGATACAGTCAATCCGCAGGGGATTGTGGCTGTGTGCAGCTTTGTGGACGTCACCCTTGAATCAGTACTCGACGCCGGCCCGCGCCTGATCGCGGTCATGTGCCAGGTCCGGGACCCCGGCAATGCCGGTACTGTCCTTCGTGCTGCCGATGCCGCAGGCGCCGATGCCGTGGTGCTGACAGGTTCCAGCGTGGATATTTACAACCCCAAGGCCGTCCGGTCCACAGCCGGTTCGCTGTTCCACCTTCCAGTGGTGCTCGGCGCCGATGTGGAGGACCTCGTGGAGCGTTGCCGTGAGCGGGGTATTGGCATCCTGGCCGCTGATGGCTACGGGACCGTCAACCTGGACAAGCTCCAGGACGAAAATGCTGCCCGAAGGCTTGGAAACGGTTCCGTTGCCTCTGAGTATGCCCTCGAAGCCCCTACAGCGTGGCTGTTCGGCAATGAGGCGCAGGGTTTGTCGGATGATGAACTGGCACTTGCCGACCACCGGGTGGCTGTCCCCGTTTACGGAGCGGCTGAGAGTTTGAACCTGGGAACGGCGGCGACAGTATGCCTCTACGCCAGTGCACGTTCCCAGCAGGGTGTCACAGTGGGGAATGTCTAAAGACCGCCTCCCCGGGTACGGTAATGCATGCGGGATCAGACGATGACGACTCTTCTTGGCTCATGACATTCCTTCCCAAACCCGAAGAGGTGAAGCTTTCGTGGCTGCAGGTGGCGGTACCAAAGCGATTGTGGCGGCTCTGGCTGCCAATCTGACCATTGCTGTCCTGAAATTTATTGCGTTCTTTTTGACGGCATCATCGTCCATGCTTGCCGAAGCCATCCACTCGGTGGCGGACTCCGGCAACCAGCTTCTTCTGCTGGTGGGCGGTAAGCGTGCCAAGCGCGCGGCGAGCCCGGAACATCCATTCGGTTACGGCCGCGAACGGTACATCTACGCTTTCATCGTCTCGATCGTGTTGTTCAGCGTCGGTGGCCTGTTCGCCCTGTATGAGGCCTGGGAGAAGTTCCAGCACCCCCATGGCATCGAGGGAGACTTTTGGTGGGTGCCGCTGGCTGTCCTGGTCGGTGCCATCCTGGCTGAGTCGTTCTCGTTCCGCACGGCGATTATCGAATCGAACCACATCCGCGGCAAGCAGTCATGGGTGAAGTTTGTCCGCAACGCCAAGCAGCCGGAACTTCCTGTCATCCTCCTGGAGGATTTCGGCGCGCTCCTTGGCTTGCTCTTCGCGTTGTTCGGTGTGAGCATGACGCTGGTTACCGGAAATGGTGTCTGGGATGCCCTGGGTACAGCCATGATCGGACTCCTGCTGGTGGCTATTGCGGTGATACTTGCGGTGGAAACAAAGTCCCTGTTGCTGGGGGAGTCGGCTACCAAAGAGGACGTCCAACGTATTACTGAAGCGTTGGAAGCGGACGGAACCCGCATCATCCACCTCAAGACGTTGCACTTGGGCCCGGAGGAACTGCTGGTGGCGGCCAAGATCTCCATGGGAGCCTCTGAGACGGGGCAGGAGATTGCCAAGGGAATCGACGACGCCGAACAGCGGATCCGCGCAGCAGTGCCCATTGCGCGGGTCATCTATTTGGAGCCGGACATCGTACGCGTTCAGGCACCTGGGCTGGGCTGACGCAGACCGCAGGGCAATGAAGAGGGGCTCCGCGCAAAGCGGAGCCCCTCTTCATTGGCCCATGTTCCGGGCGGTGCTGCTGTTTGCCTCAGCTGACAAGAGGCCTTTTGCGTTCCACCATGCCGCTGATCAGGGCCACGCCGAGGCCCAGTATGGCGAGCACGGCGCCCACCAGTGCCGGGGCCACATATCCCCATCCCCATGCGATCACGGTGCCGCCCAGGAAGGCTCCGAGGGCGTTGGCAATGTTGAGGGCAGAGTGGTTCAGCGAGGACGCCAGGGAAGCAGCGCCAGGGGCAGCATCCAGCAGGCGGGTCTGCAGTGCGGGTGTCAGCATCGAACCGACGCCTCCAACGACGAAGGCCATGATGAATGCCGCCCAGGCCCAATGCGCCGCGATGGCGTAGACCACCAGGGCCACTGCGATCCCCGGCATCACCCAGTAGATGGTTCCCATGACGGATTTGTCCGCGATGCGTCCGCCCACGATGTTGCCTGCCACCATGCCGAGGCCATAGAGGGCCACCACGGCGGGAATGAGGCTCTCGGGGATTCCGGCCACCGAGGTCATGGTGTGCGCGATGTAGGTGTAGACGGCAAAGAAGCCGCCGAAACCAATGATGCCGATCAGCAGGGCCAGCCATACTTGGAGGCGCTTGAGGGCGCCGAGTTCGCGTCGGATGCTGGCATCCGGGTGGGCTGCTTCGAAGGGTACGAATTTCCACACCATGGCCACCGTCAGCAACCCGATGGCGCCCACAATGATGAAGAGCAGCCGCCACCCGAATGTCTGTCCCACCCAGGTGGCCAGCGGTACGCCAATGACATTGGATACCGTGAGGCCGGCCATCACCATGGAGATCGCCCACCCGCGTTTGGTGGGAGCAACCAGGCCGGCAGCGATGACGGCTGCTACGCCGAAGAAGGCTCCGTGCGGAAGCCCTGAAGCGAAGCGGGAGAGCAGCATGAAGCCGTAGTCCGGTGCGACGAAGGATGTCAGGTTGGCCAAGGACAGGAACAGCATGAGTCCCAAGGCGAGGTGCTTTTTGGGGAGCTTGGCTCCAAAGGCGGCGAAGATCGGCGCGCCGATCACCACCCCCAGGGCGTAGGCCGAAATCAGGTTTCCTGCCTCGGGGGTGCTGATGCCGAGTCCCTCCTCCACTTCCTTCAGGAGGCCCATCATGGCGAACTCAGTGGTACCGATGGCAAAACCTCCCATGGCCAGTGCAAGGATGGCCAGGCCAAGGTGGCGCCTTGTTGCTTTGGCGGCGGTCGGCGGGGACGTGGTGGTAGTCATAACCCTGTTTCTTACGGTGTGCCTTGCGGCTGGGGAATCTGGAGAAAATCCGATAACAAGCTTAGTGCCGCGGCTTGTCCTTGGCCTCCGAATGTGATCATGCCCATCAAGTGACCCACCCTAGACTGGGGGAGTGACTGCACTGATAAACGTTGTTGGAGCCGCGATCGTCGACTCCGTGGAAGCACCTACGCGCCTTCTTGCTGCCCGCCGCTCAGCACCCCCGCAGTTCGCCGGAATGTGGGAATTTCCTGGAGGAAAGGTAGAAGCCGGCGAAACTGCCGAGGCCGCCCTGCATCGTGAACTCGCCGAAGAGTTGGGCATTGAGGTCCGGCTCGGGCTGGAACTGGAGTCAGGCCGGCCCGAAGGGTGGGCCCTCAATGAACGGGCCGCCATGCGTGTTTGGTTCGCGGAACTTGTCGCCGGTGAGCCTGCGCCGTTGCAAGACCACGACGAACTCCGTTGGGTTTCGGTGGAGGATGATGACCAAGCGCTCGGCCTGGAGTGGATCCCGGCCGACTTTCCCATTGTTCGGGCGCTGCTGGACCGGGTGGCTGCGGCCGTCTAGCAGCACCGCTGGTTGGCGCTGAGGGAGGTGAGACGGCAAGGACCAGGCGGTTCGACCAGCTTAGAACAGTGGCTGCTGCCCGGGGAGGGAAACACTGCCTGGATGGTTTTCGGCAGCTTGGGGGCGGGCATTGCGATGGCTGAATCCGGAGGTCCTGCTGTAGCCGTACTTTGCTTTGAAGTGGGTGATCCGGCCGGTCAACCAGGTGCTGTATTCCTTGGAGACGTAAGAGCCCTGTCCGTAGAGGCGGCGGTACTTTCCGACCAGTTCGGGGTGCTGGCCGGCCAGCCACTTCATGTACCACTCCCGCGTTCCCGGCTTCAGGTAAAGGGCGCCTGCGGTGACTCCGGTGGCGCCGGCCTTGGCGAGTTCGCTGAACAAGGAATCAAGGGCTTCGTCAGAGTCGGTCAGCCAAGGCAGGATGGGCATCGCCATGACGCCGCATCCCAATCCGGCATCCCTGAGCCGTGAGATGAGCTTGAGCCGTGCCCGGGGTGAGGGCGTGCCGGGTTCGACCAGTTCGGCGAGATCCTCATTGGTCATCGCGAGCGAAATGCCCAGGTCCACAGGGACCATGGTGGCAGCGTGCTTGAGCAGGGGGATGTCCCTTGCCAGCAGGGTGCCCTTGGTCAGGATGGAAAACGGTGTGCCCGAGTCCGCAAGCGCACGGATGATCCCGGGCATCAGGGCGTAGCGACCTTCGGCCCGCTGGTAGGGATCCGTGTTGGTTCCCAAAGCAACTTGATGCCGTCCCCACGACGGCTTGGCGAGTTCCCTCCGCAATACATCGGCGGCATTGACCTTTACTACCACTTGGGAATCAAAGTCCCGGCCGGCGTCGAACTCCAAATACGTATGGCTCTTGCGGGCGAAGCAGTAGACACACGCGTGGCTGCAGCCACGGTAAGGGTTGACGGTCCACTCAAACGGCATGGCCGAACCCGAAGGCACCTTGTTGAGCACTGACTTTGCGGTGACCTCATGAAAGGTGACTCCGGAGAATTCGGGTGTCGAGATGGAACGCACCAGCCCGGCCAGCGGCAGTAGCGCATCCATGGCCGGGGCAGGGCCTGGAGCTGAAGTGCCGCCGTCGTCGGACGCCGGTCCACGGGTAGGTGACAGTGCTTGTGCGTCCCATCTCATGGTCTCTATTCGAAGGTATGTTCGAATGGATGTCAAGGACCCAGCGCCTGAAGTCTCCAATACCTAAGCGGGCGTTGCTAAGGTTGCCCCATGATTCTGCTGACTGGTTTTGAACCGTTCGGCCAGGACGATGTCAATCCTTCCTGGCATGCCGTCCGCCGCGCGCAGGACATCCTCCGCGCTGAGGGGATCGAGGTCGAAGCCCGCGAGCTGCCCTGCGTCTTTGGTGAGTCGGCCACGGCACTGAGCGAAGCAGTTGGCACCATCAACCCGGACCTTGTGGTCTGTGTAGGCTTGGCCGGCGGCCGGGGCCGGATATCCCTGGAACGGGTTGCCATCAACTGCGATGATGCCCGGATCCCCGACAACAAAGGCCAAAAGCCTGTGGACGAGGAAATCGTCCCGGGCGGCCCCGCAGCGTACTTCTCCACCTTGCCCATCAAGGCCGCGCTGCGGGACCTCCAGATCGCAGGAATCAAAGGCGAGGTATCCCAGTCCGCAGGTACGTACGTGTGCAACCACGTTTTCTACGCCTTGATGCACCTGCTCGCATCGACCCCTGACGTCCGCGGAGGTTTCGTGCACATTCCGTATCTTCCGGACCAGGTATCCCCCGAAAGCGGAACCCCAAGCATGTCCCTGGAAGCCGCGGCGGAGGGACTCGCCGTCGTGGTCCGGACCGCCTTAGGGACAAAGGTGGATGCTGCCTTGAGTGCTGGCAGTATCCACTAGAGGAGCTCCCATTCCACGGTAACGCTGGCCGAGACAGCAGACTCCCCGGCTTCGACCGGCAGCGCCTCAGCGGAGAACGATGCCCTGACCATCCCGCCCAGTGGTATGGGGGCTCCATGTACCGGTTCCTGGGATATGGACTTGACCTGCCCCAAGCGGGCGGAAGCCAGGGCTGCGTACTGTTCGGCGCGTGCCAGGGCGTCCTTCCAGGCCGCTTCCTGCGCTTGCGCGTTCACCAGGGTTGCATCGGCAAAGCCTTGTTCAAGTCCATTGATCCTGATGTCGTCACCGCCGGCCGCAACAGCGGCTGCAATGGCCGCCGGAGCATCAGCGTGCGAACGGATGCCCACCTGCAGGTTTGTGGATGCAACATATGCTGCGACCTTCTGCCCTTGACCCTCCACCCAGAGAAGGTCGGCCCGAAGATTCAGTCCGCTGGTCCGCAGGTCGGCGTCAGTCACGCCGGCATCCCGCAAGCTCGCCGCAACAGCACCTGCCGCCTTGCCGGCGTCGCCATAAGCCTGCCCGGGACTGGCCCTGCGCGTTTCAACGCCCAGGGTCAGTGTGACGAGATCCGGAACCGCTTTGGCGCTCGCAGTGCCGGTAACGGTGATGGTTCGCTTCATGAAGCCTCGTTTCCCTTGACGGCAGGGGCGTCCTGCCGATGGTGGTCACTGTCAATGTATCCGCCCGCCGCGAGCCCGGCCTGGCGTTCAAAGAAATTCCTCGACGCCGGGTTGCCGCTGCGGAGCATGGACCAACCCGCGGCGATTCCGTAGAGGGCAACGAACGGTAAGCCCAGGCAGTACGCGTATTGGGTGCTGTGCCGCTCCTCGTGGCCCAGCAGAACCGCATTGCTGCCGGCAATTCCGTGGGGTGCCCGGTAGAGAATGACGTTGCCCAGCGTGAATGCCCCCGCGTGGGGGAGCTTCCAGCCGTAACCGGCCGCGATCAGGAGCCCACGCGGTCCGCGCGACACCGTGGTTCGGGACGCGAGGGCGACCACCAGTCCCAATGGGGTGGACAGATTCACGACGTTGGCCAGCTGCCTGAGCCGTTGCGCGGGTGTCATGGGGCCAATGCTAGACCCGCTGGCATTGCACGTCGCGCTCCCGTTGCGGGGAATCAGCAAGCGACGGCGGTGGCTCGCCAACGCCGCCATGGCTCCGCCCGCCGGCGGCATGCCCTGGCACCCGCGGTGGGCGCCGCCGTCGTGCCGTTCACATTGCGGGACGCGGGTAGGTGGGTTAAATCCCGTCCGCGACGTTCAACTAGACTGAAGGGTAGTGCCTGCCGTCCGCGGCGAGCACTGCCCTTTCGTTTTGCAGGCCTGCCTTGCCGGCCGCTCCCTACTCGTAGCTAAGAACAGTAGATGACTGACACTTTGCCAGGCGCTGCCATCCCGAACCCGCTGGATGAAGCCGCCATCACCGCTGCCGTCGAGGACGCCGTTGCTGCAATAGCAGCCGCTTCCTCCCTCGAAGAACTCAAGGCGGTCCGCCTCGCCCACACCGGTGAGAAGTCGCCGCTGAGCCTTGCCAACCGTGAAATCGGTGGGCTCGCCAAGGAGCACAAGGCTGCGGCCGGCAAGCTCATGGGGTCCTCCCGTGGCCGCGTCAACCAGGCGCTCGCAGCCCGGACAGAGGTTCTCGAGGCCGAGAACGACGCCCGCATCCTGGTCGAAGAAACCGTGGATGTCACCGCCGCTCCGCGTCGACGCCGGGCAGGTGCACGCCACCCGCTGTCCACCCTGCAGGACCGCGTCTCGGACATCTTTGTCGGCATGGGCTGGGAAATCGCCGAAGGGCCCGAGGTCGAGTCCGAGTGGTTCAACTTCGATGCCTTGAACTTCAAGCCGGACCACCCTGCCCGCGAAATGCAGGACACATTCTTCGTGGAGCCCCCTGAGGCCCACCTGCTCATGCGCACGCACACCTCGCCTGTGCAGGTCCGCTCGATGCTGGAACGCGAAGTTCCCATCTACGTGCTGTGCCCGGGCAAGGTGTTCCGCACGGACGAACTCGACGCCACGCACACGCCGGTCTTCCACCAGTTCGAGGGTCTTGCGATCGACAAGAACCTCAGCATGGCCGACCTGCGCGGCACGTTGGAGCACTTCGCCCGCCAGATGTTCGGCGACGAAGCCTCCATCCGCCTGCGCCCCAACTACTTTCCGTTCACCGAGCCTTCCGCGGAACTGGACATCTGGCACCCGGGTGCCAAGGGCGGTCCCCGCTGGATCGAGTGGGGTGGCTGCGGCATGGTCAACCCCAACGTCCTCCGGGCAGCCGGGATCGATCCGGACATCTATTCAGGTTTTGCTTTCGGCATGGGCATCGAGCGCACGCTCATGTTCCGCAACGAGGTTGGCGACATGCGCGACATGATCGAAGGCGACGTACGTTTCAGCGAGCACTTCGGGATGGAGATCTAACAGTGCGTATCCCACTTTCCTGGCTGCGTGAATTCGCGCAGGTTCCGGCCGATGCTACGGCCGAAGACGTCATGGCTGACCTGGTCAAGGTCGGTTTTGAAGAAGAAGAAGTCCACCGTCCCACGGACGAGCTCACCGGCCCCGTCGTGGTGGGCCAGGTCCTGAGCCTGGTCAAGGAACCGCAGACCAATGGCAAGACCATCAACTGGTGCCAGGTCCGGGTGGTTCCGGAGGGGCAGGAACAGACCCTCACCGGCAAGGGCATCGATCCTTCCGGCGTTCAGGGCATCATCTGCGGTGCGCACAACTTTGTTGAGGGCGACAAAGTGGTTGTCACCCTCCCCGGTGCAGTGCTGCCTGGAAACTTCCAGATCTCTGCACGTAAGACCTACGGCCACCTGTCTGCGGGCATGATCGCTTCTGTCCGCGAGCTGGGAATCGGCGATGACCACGACGGCATCCTGGTCCTCTCAAGCATCGGCCTGGACCCTGAAATCGGCACCGACGCCATGGAACTGCTGGGTCTCTACGACCAGGCAGCAGAAATCAACGTCACCCCGGATCGCGGCTACGCATTCTCCATCCGTGGCGTGGCCCGCGAGTACGCGCACGCCACTGGAACCACCTTCGTGGATCCGGCGTCCAAGGTCTCGGCTCCAGCAACCCTGCAGGGCGGCTACGGCGTCAAGCTCAACGACGACGCTCCCATTTACGGCAAGCCCGGCTGCGACCGCTTTGTTGCCCGCACGGTACGTGGTGTGGACGCTTCCCGTCCCACGCCGCCGTGGATGTCCGCGCGACTCCGACTGGCCGGCGTGCGGTCCATTTCGCTGCCGGTTGATATCTCCAACTACGTCATGCTTGAGCTCGGCCAGCCGAACCACTGCTACGACCTCGATAAGCTCGCAGGCGACATCGTGGTGCGTCGTGCCGTCGCGGGGGAGAAGATCACCACCCTCGATGACAAGGTGCGCACGCTCGACGTCGAGGACCTGCTGATCACCGATGACTCCGGCGCCATCGGCATCGCCGGCGTGATGGGTGGTGCCCACACCGAGGTGTCCGATTCCACCACCAACATCCTGGTGGAAGCCGCACACTTCGATGAAGTGTCGATCGCCCGTTCACGCCGCCGCCACAAGCTGCCGTCCGAAGCCTCCAAGCGCTTTGAGCGCGGGGTTGACTGGCACATCGCCAACATTGCCGCGCAGCGCGTCGTGGACCTGTTGGTGGAGCTCGCCGGGGGCACGGCAGATGAGGCCGGTACCGACGTCGGAACCGCCCCTGACGCTGTCACCATCGAGCTGCCGGCAGAATTTGCCGCGGCACGGATTGGTATCAACTTCACTGAAGAGCAGATCACCACGTCGCTGGTGGATCTGGGGGCCGCCGTGGAGAAGACCGCCAACGGCTACTTGGTGACTGCTCCCAGCTGGCGCAACGACCTTGAAACCAAGGAGGACCTCTCCGAGGAAATCGCCCGGCTGGTGGGATACGACAACATCCCATCCACCCTTCCCGTGGCGCCCCCGGGCCGTGGCCTGAGCCGCAGCCAGCAGCAGAAGCGCCGCGTTGTTCAGGCACTGGCCGATGCCGGCCTCACCGAGGTGCTGTCCTACCCGTTCGTTTCCAAGGCAGCCAACGACACGTTTGGTGTTGCTGCTGAAGGAGCAGCGCGTCCGGCGTTGAAGCTGGCAAACCCGATCAGCGAAGAGCAAGGTTTCCTTCGCACGTCCATCCTCCCGGGCTTGATCGAGGTTGCCCGTCGCAACCACTCGCGCGGCTTCCGCGACCTGGCTCTTTATGAAGCAGGTTCGGTCTTCCTCCCGGGCGAAACGCTGGGCACGGATTCCATTCCGCCGCTGGGCGTCAAGCCTTCGGATGAGGTTCTGGATGCACTGTACGACGGCGTCCCGCACCAGCCGCTGCACATCGCCGCTGTTTTCACCGGCCATGATTCTCCTGCCGCGGCCATGCACGCACCCCGTGCGTGGGACTGGGCTGATGCCTTGGATGTTGCCCGCCTTATTGCCGACGTGCTCGGTGTTGAACTGGTGGTCAGCCAGGGCAGTCACCAGGCCTTCCACCCGGGCCGCGCAGCCCAGCTCGCGCTGCGCAACGGAGATGTTGTTGGATACGCAGGTGAGCTTCACCCGAAGCTGCTGGCTGCACACGATATGCCTGCACGTTCAGTGGCGCTCGAGATCAATGTGGAAGCATTATTCGAGGCTGCGGCTGATGTGATCGTGGCCAAGCACATCTCCGGATTCCCGGTGGCGACGCAGGACGTTGCTCTGGTTGTCCCTCAGGACGTACCGGCAGATCAGGTCCTCTCGGCACTGCGCGAAGGTGCTGGGGAACTCCTCGAGGACGTCGCATTGTTCGACGTCTACGTTGGCCCCGGGATCGAGGAAGGCAGGAAGTCGCTGGCCTTCGGCCTCCGTTTCCGCGCCGACGACCGTACCCTGACGGCCGATGAAGCTTCTGAGGCTCGAGCCGCCGCTGTTGCCGTTGCAGCCGAACGGTTCGGCGCAGTCCAGCGCTAGCCCCACTATCAAGTGAATCCCCGGGACCTGGTGGTCCCGGGGATTTTCTTTCTGAGATTGAGCTCCCAGCATCTTGACAGAACATTCACATGTGTATGACAGTTTTGTCATGCACATGTGAAACATGTGTATCACATCCCTTGCACGGTTCGCTAAGAGCCGTCCCTTGAAAGGTACCCATGAAAAAGCACAACGTTGCTTTGCTGGTTGGAGCTGCAGTGATGGCTTTGACGTCCTCGCTTGGTGGAGCCGCAACAGCGTCAGAGTCGACGCCGCAAACAGCCTCCGCCGAGGTCCAGCCTGTATCGCACACGGTGGACCGGTCGCAGGTTTCAGGATCTGCGGCTTCACCTTTGGCCGACAAGTACACGATTGCCGCACCTTCAAAGAACGGTGGCGCTTCCACAGATTCAGTCATCGGTGCTGATGGCCGGGTACGTATCACCAACACGACGGCTGCTCCCAACCGTTCAATAGTCCAGATCGAGTTCAACGGCGGCTACATCTGCTCCGGTGCGTTGATTTCCGACGACACAGTGCTGACGGCGGGTCACTGTGTCCATGAGGGTGGAACGGGTTCCGAGGCCGACTACTCCTGGGGCGTCAAAGTAGCTCCAGGCCGGAACGGCTCAACAGACCCCTATGGCACCTGTGGTGCTACGAAGATCTACACCGATCAGCGATGGATCGATTCTGCCAATACCAACGCTGACTGGGGTGTCATCAAGCTCGACTGCACCATCGGCAACACCACTGGCTGGTTGAATTACACCGGCACCACCGCCAGCCTGAATGGCACCAATGTGACCGTTCGTGGTTACCCGGGCGACAAGGCTTTCGGCACCATGTGGTCCATGACCGGCCCCATCGAGACCACCACCACTGAGAAGGTCTACTACAAGATGGACACTTACGGCGGGCAGAGCGGTGCACCCGTCTACAACAGCTCCAACACCATCATGGCCATCCACACCAACGGCGGAAGCTCCAACTCGGGTACCCGTATCACGCCCACGCTGGCGAACTACCTGACGTCGGTGAAGTAGCCCACTTGGGTTAATCCAGCGAGTGTTCCCCGCAGCAGATTCACGGCTGCGGGGAACACGTGCTTTGGCGAATAGGAGCCCGCCAAGCACAAGCTACATTTTGCAGGGGACAAAGTTCTCTATGGGGTAACTGGTGTGTGGATTGGCCCGCGGGCGACCTTCCCTTGGCTGACCACGTTCTTGGCCTAGGCACGACCCGCCCCTGTTAGTAGCAAGTACTCCGGCCGAATGTTACAAACCCATCTGATGCACGGTATTGACGGTGATTGGTTACAGCGGGCGACTCCTGTGCCTGAGCCAGGATTGGATCTGCATATGGACGGGATCTCGCAGCCGCCTCGGAACACAGGGCCGTTCGGTGACAACCTTTCTTAGCGGAATTTGCCTTCCTGGTCGGCAAAGCAGCGTGTATTCCCGCTGAGGGTGATACCGTACTTGCCCGTACCGAACGCCATAGAGAACTTGTCAGGCCCGAGGACCACGGTGTGTCGGACAAAGTTCGGACCTTCATCAATTTCCTGCCTCAGATTAAATCCGGTGGCACGACAAGGTCTTGACCTTGTCGTGCAAAGCGTCCATTTCTTCCCGGCTCAGCGGACTCCTACTGGTATCGAAAGACACCTGAGTGCCTTCCGTGCCGAGGGAACGATCACAGACCCACCCTGCTTTGTCTGGTGTGACTTTCGTCCAGTCGCCCGGGGCGAGAGCTTGAATCTTGTTGAAGAGTTCAAGGTACTCTGTTCGGGCTTCTTCCGGGTCCATGGCCTTCTCCGCGGTGCTGGTAGGTGAATTGGTGCTCGGCGTTGCCGCGCACCCTGCAAGAGTGAGAAGAAGCATTGCCGCGGCGGGAAGGACGCGCCAGTACCGGCGGCGGAGCATTGTGGTCATGGCTTCCTAGCGAAATTCGCCTTCCGGGTCTGGAACGCAACGGGTATTTCCGCTGAGGGCGATGCCGTATTTGCCGGTGGTGATTCCCATGACGAACTTTTCGGGTCCGAAGACGCTAGTTCTTCTGACGAAGTTCTCTCCTCCGTCAGTTGATTGCCGGACAGTGAAGCCGGTGGTCTCGAACTCGGCCCTGACCTTCTCGTGGAGAGCATCCATTTCCTCTCGGCTCAGTGGGCTGCGGCTTGTATTGACTGAGAATTGGGTGCCGTCAGTCCCGTCCGGGAGCCGGCAAGCGTCGCCTTGAAATTCGGAGGGCGGCGCGACACCCCAGTCGCCGGGGGCGAGGGCTTGAATCTTGTTGAAGAGTTCGAAGTACTCTGCACGTGCTTGTTCCGGGTCCATGGTCTGCTCCACAGCGCTGGTAGGAGAATTGGTGCTGGGGGTTGTCCCGCACCCTGCCAGGGTGAGAAGAATGATCGCCGCAGCGGGAAGGACGCGCCTGTGCCGGCTGCGGTGTGTGGCGGTCATCGTGTCGCATTCGTGAGTTGATCGTCCAGGCCGAGGGAGATCTTGGCTTGGTTAATGCTTGACTCGGTTGACTTGTCGAAGTATCCGTAGATGCCGTCTTTGCCGCCGGTTTGTCCGTCATGGGTTTTCGTCGGGGGCTCGATGGTGCCATCCGGCGCTGTGAAACCGTCAGTGCCGAAGGTGACGGCGCCGAACCCTGGGTCAGTGGTGTATTTTCGGTACCATCCCGCACCATGCCCGATCACTGATGTGTAGTCCACGGTGTAGGTTCCCCGGTAAACAGTGCCGCCGGGATTCAGATGGAGGTTGTTCACGGAGGACACGTTATCAGGGGCACCAACGTCACCGACGAGGACAAGGTTATCGACCGGTAGCCCAGCTTTTGCTGCTTCCATGACTCCCAGGGAACCCATGGAGTGCCCGACGGCTGTTATCATGGCCGTGTTGTCAAGGTTCTGATGAACAGCGTTGACCCCTGTCACATCGTTGCGAAGGGCAGCCCCAACGACTTTGGCCTGGTCGTTGCTGAAGACACCGAGGTCCTTCGCTGGTTCAACACCAATCCAGGCCACGACAGCAAGACGAGCCGGGTCAATTCCGTTCGGAACAGCAAGGTCACGTTGTTCGGCTCGTTGATCATAGGCCTGCTTGGTCTTTGAAGCCATGTCATGGTCAATGGTGGTATCCAATCCGGGGATCTGATAACTGATGTGCTTGGCGGCGTCAAGGTCTCCAACAGAGATGGACGCGCCATACCCGGTGTCTGATCCTTGTTTGAGTCCATAAGGGACGAAGCTGATCAGTTGCCGGACGGCGGATGGATCCAGACGATCGGTTTTCTCCTTGCCCTCGCTGTCGTAGAGCGATTCCCAGATTTTGTTGACCATGCCTTCCTGGGAGCCTTCATCAACGTCTCCGCCGTGCTCGTTGCGGTACTTCTTCAAGTAGTCGTGCATCTGCAGCAACTTTTTGCGGTTGGCAAGGTCACGGGCGGTCGCGGTGACACCATTCAGGTTACCGATAACGTCCGGAAGTGCACCGATCAGAAGGTGCTGTTCTTCGCCGACGGTAACTTTCCCGGTGGCAGGTTCGACGGAGTGGCCGAGGCCAGACCACCACGTGGCTGTGGCTACGGGGTCCAGTGCTGGTTGGGTCAGGAGTTCCCGAAGCCTGGCGGTGCCACCATTACCGAGCCAAACCTTCAGTTGCGCTGCACTCATGGTTCCGATGTCGTTCAAGCCCACTTGGTTTGGTGCTGCGTACTGGATGAAGAGCCTGTTGAGCATGCTGTCCTCGATAGAGCCGCTGCCTGCTGTTTCGAATGCGGTGGCGACCTGCTCTATCCAATCGGCGTCTGCTGCGTTGGCGGCGAGCAGCCGCTCAAAACCAGCAACAAAAGATTCAGTTTCGATGGTCACCCAGGAACACGATGCTGTGAAGCTGCTCCAGGCGTTCCGGACTGCGACAGAGTGTGAGTTCAGGGTGTTCGTGGCCGTCCGGGACACTGATGCGAAGCCGCGGAGCTTGTCCGGGTCAGCCGAGGTGGTTCCGGTTCCTGGTCCGCCGGCGAACCGGGGCCGGTCCCGCGGCGAAAACACCGCTGAAACAGCCGGTGCAGGGACCGGCGTGCTCTCGGGCATCGGGTCCAGGACCATGGTGGCAACTGTCACTGATGCTTCGGCGATGTCACCGGAGAGCAGGTGCTGTTTGCGGATGTTGTCGCGTTGCTGCCAGGCTTCCATGTTCTTTTGCCGGGCTTTCTCTTGCTGTGCCCTGTGCTTGGCCTCGCCGACGTCCTCGGCCAGAGCCGCGAGGACACCTGCAAGCTTGCCGCGATCATCGGACCTGATGGCGCAGGCGTCCCGGAACAGACGCCCATAGCCCCCGTTGAAGTCCTGCACTGCCTGCTCCACGGCCCCGTACAGGAAGCCTCCCTCGTCACGCAGAACCTCGTCGGCGGAGTTCGCGGCAGTGATCAGCGCGTCGGCCGCGCCGTCATCAAAAGCAATTCCCATGCCCGCCCCCAAACAAGAACAATAAATCCAACGACTAGCATAACCGGTATTTGCGCAGTTGCCAGTTCATTGCGCCGGCCGACAGGATGGGTTCCTGACCGCGGAATAGGTTGTGTTCAGGTCCTTCAAGTGACCAGCTGATCTGATAGGCGATCCCGCCTGCGGTCTCCGACTCCTTCTCTGAACTCACCGGGGTGTCTCAAGGAGCGGCGCGAACAGCGCCAGCTATGGCCAACTGCAGTTCGGAAAAAGCATGGAGGACCTATTGGTGCGCGGCGCGTGCCGTGGAAGGGCGCTGCGCTTCTAGGATGGTGATACGACAAGGACTTGGGGGGGAAACATGGCGCTGGGTCTGGTCTTCATAGGGATCGGCTTGGTGTGGCTGCCGTTCAGGAAGTGGATCGCGCGTCGGCAGCGTTGGATCACCTCAGAAATGCTGGGCCGAAAAGGGGAGCACACTGAACCCGAACCTCACCATAAAGCCGACACGGAAGCAGATGAGGAGCGGGTCAGGGGTTTCGAGATGCTCGGAGTGTTCTTCTGCTCAGTGCTGATCGTCGGTGGTCTGCTGATTGTGGTGCTGACGCTCATTTTCAGGCCCCCATGGGCAGGGGAGTAGATGGGCGATCCATTCTTAGGGCTCCTCGGCGCCTTCCTCGTACTCAGCGGCTTGGTGCTGTATCTGATGCGCAACTTGATGGCACGATCCGGTGTTGATGGTTGGGCTGGCTGCCTAAGGGCACGCAGTTCAAGACGTACGAGTACCAACTCGTTCTGTCGAAGGTAGCGGCTGCTATTCCGGCAATGGCAGGGTTGGTATTCCTGGGTGTCTTCTTGTGGCCAAGGTAGTGCGTCAGTTGAAGGGGGGCAGGTTGACGGAGCCGGAGGGGTTCAGGCCTCGCGTTGAAGACGTGGACCTGAGGGACGAGATCGATGAAGGGGCCAAGCGCTGGCATAACCGCGCTGTGGCTGAGGGCCAGGAGCGGGTCCTTGCATGGACTAAGGACGGCGACCTGCACAGTTATCGGTTCGATGAGATTACGTTCGTACATCCGGGGGTCGTTGCTGCCAACGGATCCATGATGACCTTCGCTTCCCTTCTAGGCTCTGTGACTGTCGCGCTGGTCTTTCTGTCCGTTGTTGGAGCAGTGTCCAACGGTGAATGGGCGAGGTTGCTGGTGCCCGTTGTGTTCGGGCTGTTCACGTGGTTATTTGCGTTCTGGGCCCTCCAAGACCGGGAAGCGCTGACCAGGCGACGCGAGGGAGGCGTGCCTGAACCAAAGTCAGGCAGGTGGCCGGTCCAGTATGACGTGCAGTGGCCGCCGGCACGGATGCGGGGACGTGGAGATGCTTCCCGTCTGTGAAGGGCACGCTTGGTGCGGGGGACTGATCAGGCGTGATCATCGTGCTGTTGTGAAGACGGTCCAGAGCGAGCCGGCAACGAACATGGCTCCCATCAGCATGTACATGAATCCCATGCCTTTGATGGTCGGTACGTCAGCAATCGTGAAACCGTCCGGGGCGATGTTCTTGCTTTCTCTGTAGAGACGGGACCATGTTGTGGCGGTGTTCTTGATGTCTCTGAAGATGCAGAATCCTAGAGAAAACACTGACACTCCGGCCAAGGTGATGGGGACCAAAACGGCCCAGAACGGAAACTTCAAGGCCGCCAGGATGAAGGACAGAATGAAGAACGCAGGAAAACAGAGCATCAGTGCTTTGGCCGGCTGGGGCCACTCGGCGTAGATCCGCCGCATGAGTCGAAGGTTTCTGATGATCACTCCTTAGTTTGTTGCCAGGAACTTAGGCAAGCTTTCCGGCGCCTGTACCAGCGCGGAGAAGAAAGCCAGCAGCCCGGAAGCTACGCCTGTTTGGGCTCCGGCAGTTTCGTCCTGCCGGTTTCATAGTGAAGTTCGTCGTTGTTCTGCAGGGTAAACAGCTTGTCGGCGACAACCTGTGACAAAGCTTCGCTGCAGGACACGGCGAAGAACCGCGGAGACATGACATCAAGGATGCAGCCGAGCTGGGCGAGTTCAGTGGCCAACGGTAGCCATGCATCGGGGTCATCCGATTTCAGCATGATACGGAAGGTGAAGTTCGATTCGTCGTGATCGAGTCCTGTGGCAACGACGGCGTCCTCTGCCGAGCGCATGACGTTCACGTGGTCGCCAAAGTTGATGTCGTAGAGATATGCCGGCACTGCCAGAACAGTGGCTGTGCCCCCTGCTTCAACTCGGCCGCGAAGTCCTTCCCACATTTGCTCGGTGTTCGGTTCCGGAGGCAGCGCAAACCAGATGGTGTCAGGCGCGTCCAGGGCTTCGGGAAGCGGCTGGAATGAGCCGTGGTGCCAATGCACCACGACGCCGGGATGTTGCCGATAGTCAGTCACCCGCTGAGACTATCGAACAAAGGTAAGCAATCAGCCAACGGCGCGGGCGCCCTCGTGCGGAACGAATACACTGGGGCGAATTGACCGGGGTCTCCTCGCTGAGATCAAGCGCAAGCGGGTAGTTGCATCTCACACCTACCAGGTAACGCGGCTGAGGGGATGGCCTCTGGGATGCCTGATGGTAGGTTCTGCTCATGAATACCGAGGATACTGTCCTGCCTCCGGGGTCGCGCATGTCTGAGCAGCCTAGAAGCCCTTTGCCTGCCCGTTGGTCAACCAAAGGGTTTGAGGAGGAATTGTCGTGGCTAGGCGAAGACGTCGTCAACGCAGCGGAGACGGCCGTCCTTCCACCTGGTTGCGACGACAGTGTCTGGATTCTCCACAATCAATACGTATGTCCCCTTGGTGTTGATCCGGGTCTGCTCGCTGAGGAGGATAAAGGCCCGATCTACCTTGTGGCTCCGCCGTCTGAGTTCGTCAGGATCAGGTGGAGCGAAGTGGCCAATATCAAAGGCGTTCCGCTGCGAGGGGCGTTCCGGGGGTTGGAAGTTCCTCCATGTTTCCGATGGGACGCGATGGTGGGGTGGGATGAGGCTGGGCTTATTCTGCCTGGTGCTGACTTTGTGTACCAACCCATGAGCGGGACCATTGGTCAAGTGGAGCTGGAAGCGCTTCTACCCCTGCTCCAATCCGCGACAAAAACTCAGCGGGTGCATGGAATCTTCGCCGCTGCGGACCGATACGCGGACGACATATTGGGCGTCGTGGTCGGTGCCGATGGAATCAGGCGACGGCAGATCGTCTCCTTCGAACTCGAAGCGCTCCTGCCGGCACTGCTGGAACCAACTCTTCCCAACCACACGCCTGAGTTTTGGTGGCCGGAGGACCGGGCGTGGGCTGTTTGGACAGACTGGGACCTGCTGGGATCCAAGGTCTTCGGCAGCAAAGAACTGATCGAGACCCTCCGGCGGCACCCCGACCTCGAAACACTGGACTGGTTCCCGGTTCGAGCAGACCCCCAAACACCCCTGGATCCTGTCCGGGAACAGCGAGCCTGAGTCGGGCTCGTGGACTGACCTGGCCGCCACCAAGAATGCCGGACAGGGAGATGCTTCTCGTCTGTGTGGGAGCTCCGGTGTTAGGGCGGTCGAATGTTGGTCGATTCCTCGCTGCGGCGGAGCGTCCAAAAATTCGTGGAGAATAGGCGGATGGACGGGGCATACGTTGTCGATTCAGTGACGAGCGAGACCGCCCCTTGGGTTCATGCGGCAACCCTGGAGCAGGCTCAGTTCGTGCGCCAGGCGCTCAGAGGAGTTGACGTTCTGGTTGTCGACCTGGATGGATCCAAAATGCTCACCCTGGATCAGCTCTTCGCAGAGTACAAGCAGAATTTTTCATTTCCGGACTACTTCGGTGGGAACTGGAGCGCCTTTGACGAGTGCCTGAAAGACTTGGAGTGGCTCCCTGCACGACGATATTTGACCATCATCAGCAACGCTGAGTTGGTGCTTTCCAGAGAAAGTGCAGAGCAGCAGACGTACCTTCGGGCTGTTCAAGATGTTGGAAAGGCATGGTCCACAACCGTCGGTCTGGGATATGAGCGCGGACACGCTGACATTCCCTTCAACACTGTGCTGGTTGAAGGTGCCGTCGATCTCCGCTGGCGCTACTGAAAAGGAGCAGGAAATGGTGGCCGTGCAATCCGTACTCAACATTGCGTATTTTCGTATCCCATGGTTGCCTCGGCAGCGAGAGTCCTGCAGTTACCCGATTTGGGCATGGACACGGGACGATGGCAGAGTCGTTTGAAGCCTCACAGAAGGGGAAATCCACCCGTAGCTGTTGCGACATTGGGCTGGGGACTTAGCCGTGAGAGGAGGGCGTGATGCAGAATCCGGTGCTTGACCTGTGGAGGCTCGATGAGACGCCCGGCGCAGGAAACGCGATTGAACTGCTCGGCCAGCTGGCCCTCGAGCGCGCCCTTCGCTACGCCAACCCCGCAGACCGTGACGAGTTCGTGGCCGGCCGGATTGCTGCACTGCACTTTGCTGCGACGCTCCTGGGAGTGGAGTCCCGCCGACTCGTCCCCGAATATCACTGCCCGCAGTGCGGCCCCGCCCAGGACCATGGTCGCCCAGGGTTCATGCTCGACGGCGGCCCCGCACCTCTGGCGCTCAGCGCCTCCAGAGCGTCGGGCTGGGTGCTGCTGGCCGGCGTCGTGCATCCTCCCGAAGAGCTCCGGCTGGGGGTGGACCTTGAATCGACTGACAAGGCAGCCTTCGAAGGATTCGACGACGTCGCGCTGACCGCAAACGAAAAACGCTTCCTATTGACCATCCAGGACCAGCAGCGAAATAGTCAGCGCGCCCGCCTGTGGGCACGCAAAGAGGCGTGGCTGAAGATGACAGGGGAAGGCCTGAGGCGCAACCCCGCGGAGCTGGATGTGCTGGATCTGCCCGGCCTGAGCGACGTCACCGAAAAAGAACTGCCTGAGGGGTTAGTCGCCGCTCTTGCCCTCGGCTAACGCGCGGAAGGCAGCGCCGGAAGCGCAGCCTCGTAAAGCCATGGCCGGAGGATCGACCCAGCATCAAAGCCCGGAATGAATGAATCCGCAGCCTCAATAAACGCCTCCGTTGACACCGAGCTGTGACGGTTGGTGGCCGTCCAATGCTGCAGGAATCCGAAGAACGCCTCGTTGCCGGCCGCGATCCGTACGGCATGGACGGCCAGGGCTCCGCGCTTGTAGACGCGGTCATCGAACATCAACTCGGGACCGGGATCGCCCACCAACAAGTCCTGCGGGCCGGCGTCGAGCCTTTTCCACGCAGCCGTTGCCCGCGCAGCAACGGTCATGGTCCGGGATTCCTCGGACCACAGCCACTCCGCGTAGCAGGCGAATCCTTCATGCAGCCAGATGTCTTTCCAGCTGCTCACGGTCAGTGAGTTGCCGAACCACTGATGGGACAACTCGTGGGCGATCAGGCGCTGGGCATCCCAGGAATCGCGCATATGGTTGCGGCCGAAGATGGAGACAGTTTGGGCTTCCAACGGGATTTCCAGCTCGTCTTCAGTCACCACCGAGGTGTAGTCGGCATACGGATACGGACCGAAGCAATCCTCGAAGGTACGCATCATGTCCGGCTGGCGTCGGAGTCCCTGGAGGGCGTCGACGGCCATTTCCGGAGTGACTGCTACGAACTGCGGCACCCGGTGGTGGGTGTCGTCAACGTGCAAGGGAACCTTGACGTACCGGCCGATTTGCACGGTAGCAAGGTAGGTGGCCATGGGTTCAGCTTGTTCGTAGACCCAGGTCTCCCTGCTGGACTTGCGGGAGTGGGAGATCAAGGTGCCGTTGCACACCGGTCGGTAGTTGTCGTCGGTGGTCACGGAGATGAGGAAGCTGGACTTGAAGCGGGGATGGTCGTTGCAGGGGAACCAGGACGCCGCGCCATTGGGCTGGCCGGCCACCAGGACGCCGTCGTTCAGTTCTTCCCACCCCACGTCACCCCACAGGCCGCGCCGCGGCTGGGGATTGCCGTCATAGCGGATCTCCAAGGAGAACTGCTGACCTGCCTTGAGCGGGGACGCGGGGGCAAGTACCAGATGCTCTGCCCGATGGCTGAACTTCTGGAGCTTCTTGCCGTCCAACTGAACTTTGCTTGCCCGCAGGCCCACCAAATCCAGGACGATCTGGGGCGTGGATTCCAAGGCAGTGCATCGCAGGACCGCTTTGCCGATCAGCTTGTTGCTGCCCAGCCGGACATCGAGGTCCAACTCGTACCGGTCCACACGATAGCTGGTGCTGCCGTGGTCCAAAGTGTAGGGGTCGGCGTCGGTTTTGGGGGTGGGGATTGGTGCGGCCATATCCGTCCAATCTACTTCAGGCGCGGCGCTTGTGCTGACGGGCCCACCCACGGGCTCACTGGGTTGCCCATCCAATACGTTCCGGCAGGGACCGTCTCACCGCGCATTACCAACGACGCCGGACCAACAGTTCCGCCGTCGCCGATGCTGGCGGCAGGGAGGATGACGCCGTGCGGACCCATGGTGGCTCCGTTGCCGAGCGTCACTGTATCCAGGCTCATCACGCGGTCGTGGAACAGGTGCGTCTGGACAACACAACCACGGTTGACGGTGGAGTTCTCTCCCAGGGTCACGAGGTCAGCTTCGGGCAGCCAGTAGCTCTCGCACCAGGTTCCACGGCCGATCTTGGCGCCGAGGCCGCGAAGCCACCACACCAAGGCCGGAGTTCCGGCGGCAGAGCGGGCAAACCAGGGTGCGCTCACCATCTCGATGAAGGTGTCCACCACCTCGTTACGCCAGATAAACGAGCTCCACAGGGGGTGTTCGCCTGCACGGATGGTTCCCACCAGAACCCACTTGGCGAGGACGGAGCTGAGCGCTGCCACGGCTCCTGCTGCGAGCATCACCACGCCACCCAGGACTGCTGCGATCCAGTAACCCCATCCTCGTGCAATCCAATCCAGAACCAGCATCACGCTGACGGCGATTGCCACAGTGAGGATGACCGGTATCAGGCGGCACAGTTCCCACAACGCCCTGGCGATCTTCAGTTTCAGTGCCGGGCGGAACGTGCGGGTCTGGTCAGCATCGACGGCGGTGCGGCGCAGCCTGACGGGCGGGCTGCCAAGCCACGAGGTGCCGGACTTTGCCTTGGCCGGCGTGGCGGACAGCACGGCAACGAGGGAGTTTTTGGGGACGTTACGCCCTGCGGCGGTCATTCCTGAGTTGCCCAGGAAGGAGCGCTTGCCGATCTTGGCCGGCGCGATTTTCATCCAGCCGCCACCAAGTTCGTACGAGGCCACCATGGTGTCGTCGGCAAGGAAGGCTCCGTCCCCGATGGTGGTCATCTTTGGAACAAGGAGCACCGTGGAAGCTTCCACGTTTTTGCCTACCTTGGCCCCGAGGAGTCGTAGCCAGAGAGGCGTGAAGAGACTCGCGTAGACCGGGAAGAGGAGGTCTCGCGCCATGTCCAGGAGTCGCTCTGTGGCCCACACCTGCCAACCGATCCGGCTGCGCACCCGGTAGTACCCCTCCTTCAAACCCAAACCGAGAAGCCTGGCAACAATCAAGATGAGTACAAGGTTGCCGAAGAACCACACCAAGGCCGCCAGGGGAACGGCGAGGGCAATCTGTGGAAGCGCTGTTTCCAACGACTCGTGGCCCTGGATGAACGCCAGAACCACCAGGGCACCAACGAACGCCGAGATATAGGGGATAAGCGCCAGCAAAGCCGAAGCGCTGGCAAAAGCGGAGAACCAGAGCCTGTCGACCACCGGCCGCCGGCTGATGGTGTCCGGCCATTCGTGCTTGGCCTTACCGCGGCGTTCCGCAGGGGAGCCGGCAACAAGATGTCCGGCCTTCACCTTGCCCAGCACGGCAGATCCGGCATCGACATGGGCGCCTGCGCCAATGGTGGCCCCCGGCATCAGGGTGCTTCGGGCGCCCACTACTGCACCGGCTCCCACATGGATCTGGCCGATGTGGACGGAGTCACCGTCAACCCACCAGCCTGAAAGGTCCACCTCGGGCTCAATGTTCGCCCCGCTGCCCAAGGAGAGCAGCCCGGTGACAGGCGGCAGCGAATGCAGGTGGACGTCTTTGCCGATCTTGGCGCCGAGGGCCCGTGCGTAATAGGGGACGAAGGGAGCACTGGCCAGACCGATGGCACCCGAGAGGTCTTGTATTTGCTCGGCAAGCCACAATCGGAGATGGGTTTTGCCGGAACGAGGGTAGGTGCCGGGCTGGATCCTTCCAAGCAGCACCCTGGCTGCAACCACGGAGATCGCCATCCGGCCCAGAGGGCTGACGAAAACCAGCCATGATGCTGCGATCCACCACCACGAGACCACCGGTGCGGCGGCAAAGCCGGCGAAGTCTGACAGCAGCCTGTTGGCGGCCATGAGGTAGGTGAGCCAACGCATGCCCACCAGGATGTGCAGGGGCACGCCCATCAGGACCTGGAAAATCTGCGACTTCAGCGCCGTGGGACGGACGGTGCGCTCAGCAGCGGGCCCCGGCACGCCGCCGTCGGGAAGTGACTGCCGGGCGGCGTCGATCAACGCGCCCACGCGCGGCGTGGCATAGATGTCCGCCACAGTGATGGTGGGATAGCGGACGCGGAGGGCGGAAACGAGTTGCGCCGCAGCCAAGGACCCACCGCCGTAGGCGAAGAAGTCGGCGTCGAGCGAACTGACGGGACTGCCAAGTACAGACTCCCACTGCTCCACCACCCAGCGGGCGTCATCGGGAAGATTCAGCGGGGCGTTGCCTGCCTCGGTGGCACCGGCTCCGGCCAGCGGCCAGGGGAGTGCATGGCGGTCCACTTTGCCGCTGGTCTTGGTGGGGAGCGAATCCACGACGGTCAGCAGGGGGATCAAGGCGGCCGGAAGGCTTTCGCCCAGAAGTCGGCGTGCTTCCTCCATGGACAATTCATGGCCTTCAACGGGGGCCAGATATCCGACGAGGATCTGGTTGCCGGCAGCCGTTGTCTGCACTGCTGCCGCGGCCCCGGCCACGCCGGGCAATGACTGAAGAGCCGCATCCACTTCGCCCAGTTCGATCCGGCGCCCACCCAGCTTGACCTGTTCGTCGGCCCTGCCCATGAAGATCAGGCCCTCGGCTTCGAATCGCACCAGGTCACCGGAGCGGTAGGCCCGGTCCCATCCCAGCGTCGTCATGGGCGCGTACTTCTCGGCGTCCTTGGCGGGATCGAGGTAGCGGGCCAGTCCCACACCCCCGATGATCAGTTCGCCGATCTCACCTTCTGCCACCGGGACGCCTTGGGGATCGACGACGGCCAGGTCCCAGCCATCCAGCGGCAGCCCGATACGCACGGGTCCGGGCCCGCCCAACGGGGCAGCGCAGGCAACAACGGTTGCTTCGGTAGGTCCGTACGTATTCCACACCTCCCGGCCGTCCACGGCGAGGCGCTCGGCCAGTTCGGGCGGGCAGGCTTCGCCGCCGAAGATGAGGAGACGGACGTTTTCAAGCGCCTCGGCAGGCCACAGCGCAGCGAGGGTGGGCACGGTTGAAACGACGGTAATGCCGTGGTTGATGAGCCAGGGCCCCAAGTCCATGCCGGTACGTACCAAGGCACGCGGCGCCGGTACCAGGCAGGCGCCGTGGCGCCAGGCAAGCCACATTTCTTCGCAGGATGCATCAAAGGCGACCGAGAGCCCGGCCAGTACCCGGTCCTGCGGACCGATCGGTTCGGCCTGGAGGAAGATCCGGGCCTCTGCGTCCACGAACGCTGCCGAGGAACGATGTTTGACCGCAACCCCCTTGGGAGTTCCAGTGGAACCGGAAGTGAAGATGATCCAGGAATCGTCATCCAGGCCGGGCGTGGACGGCATGGAGGCGGGCTCCCGGGCGGCACCCAAAAGTTCGATCTCCAATCCCGCGGCGATGATGGCACCGACCTTGGCTTCGCCAAACACCAGGCGGGCGCGCTCTTCGGGGTCGTCCGCATCAACAGGAACATAGGCCGCGCCAGCCATGAGAATTCCCAGGATGGCGATGTAAAGCTCGTTGGTGCCGGAGGGAATCCGGATGCCGACCTTGTCGCCCCGCCCCAGGCCCGCTGCATTGAGTCGGGCGGCAAAGGCCCGGACTGCCTTGAGCAGTTCGGTGTAGCTCAGGGACTTGTGGCCGTCATCGAGCGCCGAGGCCTCGGGAAATGACGAGGCAGTTTCTTCCAGGATGTCAATGAGGGTGCGCTCGGCAGGGGCGGCAGCGCCTCCCGGTAGCTGGGGGCGATACGTGGTCAAGGCAGGGGTATGCCCGGCCCCCAAGGAATGTTCTGTGCTCACGACGTCAGCTTTCCGCAGAAAGATGAACAAAAGGTGTCCGCCGTTTCCTCCTCGACACACTTTGTTGATCCACAGTTTTCCTGCACGTCATTCGCCGTTGGGGGCCGGGCACCGGTAATTATGGAACCAGCAGGACCTTGCCAGTGGTGCGGCGGCCCTCAAGGTCCCTATGTGCCTGGGCAGCCTCCGCGAGCGGGTACGTTGCGCCCACCCTGACAGCGAGCGTGCCGTTGGCAGCGGCGTCGAAAATTTCAGCTGAGCGCCACCGGCGTTCCTGTGCGTTCTGAACGAAGTGCGCCATGGTGGGCCTGGTCAGGGTCAGCGATCCGGCCGCATTAAGGCGCTGGGGATCGAAAGGCGGCACAGGGCCGGAGGCTGCACCGAAAAGCACCATGGCCCCGCGGATGCGCAGGCTCTTCAAGGAATCATCGAACGTGTCCTTGCCGACGCCGTCGTACACCACGTTGACGCCTTCTCCGTCGGTAAGTTCGCGGACCTTGTCGGCGAACCCGTCGTAGCGGAGCACCTCATCGGCACCGGCCAGAGTGGACAGATCCGCTTTTTCGTCCGAAGAGACGGTAGTGATCACCCGGGCGCCACGGGCCTTCAACAGTTGGGTCAACAGCAGGCCCACACCACCGGCACCTGCATGAAGCAGGACGGTGTGGCCCGGCTCTACCCGGAACGATGAGTTCATCAGGTAATGGGCGGTGATTCCTTGCAGCGGCAGGGCTGCGGCGGTGTGGTCGTCGACGCCGTCCGGGACCGGAAGCGCCTTGCCTGCGTCCACCAGGGCGTACTCCGCGTAGGTCCTTGACCCCTCGGCCGTAGCGATGCGGTCGCCCACGGAAAATTCCTCGACTCCGTCGCCGACGGCCTCGACGGTGCCTGCTGCTTCAGCGCCGGGAGTGAAGGGGTACTCCACTGTGTAAATACCGCTGCGCTGATAGGTCTCAATGAAGTTGACCCCGGCAGCTGCGACCTTGATCAGCAGCTGGCCGGGGCCAGGAGTTGGTGGTTCCACGGAGGCGAACTCGAGGACCTCGGGTCCTCCGGGCTGCTGTGCAACGATGGCGTGCGTCATGGTGGCTCCTCACTCCGGGACGGTCCTTCCGGTGCCCGGTTTCAGATTCCATCCTAGGGAAGTTGGGGCTTCCCTTGTGGAACGCCTAGAAGCGTCCGTGCGTCGAAGCCACCGGGCAGTCGAAGCCACGGCCTGCCGCCAGGCCTACCTCATTGAGGTACCTGACCACGATCCCGTAGGACTGCATCAACGTGGTCTCCGTGTAGGAGATGGAGTGTTTGGCGCAGAACTCACGCACAATCTTGGTGGCCTTGAACAAGTGCGGGCGGGCCATGTCCGGGAACAAGTGGTGCTCCACCTGACGGTTGAGTCCACCCAGGAGGAAGTCCATGAAGAGGCCACCGGAGATGTTGCGCGAGGTCAGGATCTGGCGGTTCAGGAAGTCCACGCGGCTGTCCTTGGGGAGGACCGGCATGCCCTTGTGGTTCGGGGCGAATGAGGCGCCCATGTAAAAGCCGTAAACCATGATCTGCACGCCCAGGAAGGCGAACGCCATACCGATGGGCAGGAACGTGAAGGCGAGGGCCGGGAGGGCGGCGAGCCTGGCCACGAGGATAGGCGTTTCAACCCAGCGGTGGCGCACGTTTTGCTTGCCGAAGACAAAGCGAAGGGAATCGAACTGCAGGCTCAAGCCCAGCAGCGTCAGGAGCGGGAAGAAGAACCAGCCTTGCTTCTTGGTGAGGAAGGCCAGGCGGCCCTTGCGTTCCGCGGCGGCGTCCTCGTGGAACACCAGGGCGTTGTTCCGGATGTCCGGGTCCTTGGAGATGACATTGGGGTGGTTGTGGTGGGCTCCATGCTTCTGTTCCCACCAGGAGTAGCTGATGCCGGCCACGCCGGTGGCCAGGAGACGGGCTGACCAGTCATTGGCGCGCCGGGAAGCGAAGATCTGCTTGTGCCCGGCCTCGTGGGCCAGGAAGCTCAGTTGCGTGCACAGGATGCCTACGGCTGCGGCAATCAGCAGCTGGTACCAGGAATCTCCGATGAGTGCGAAGCCGAGCCAGGTGCCGGCCATCAGCAGGACCAGGGCCACGAAGACCCAAATGTAGAAGCCGGTGCGGCGCTCGAGAAGTCCGGCGGCCTTAACACTCTTGAGGAGCTCTGAGTAGCTCTGGACGACGGGGTTTGGTTGAATTGCGCGAGCTTTGGGGCGCTCAGCGGTGGACGTGGGTGACATAAATGTGCCCCGTATCGCTAACGGGCAACGCTGCAGCCGACGTTCGGACTGCACGGTCTGGATCACCCTCCACTAAGCATACGGCTTATCTCCAAAATAATGAGACTGCTCACAATTGCATGCATAAATATCGGACGGCATGAATATTCTTGCTGTACAGTGGAGTCATGACTATTTCTGTTGCCGTCTCCGGTGCCAGCGGCTACGCCGGAGGAGAAGTGCTGCGCCTGCTCGCGGGCCACCCCAACGTCACCATTGGTGCCATCACCGCACACAGCAACGCCGGTTCAAGACTAGGGGAGCTGCAGCCGCATCTCCATGGTTTGGCCAGCAGGATTCTCGAAGACACCACCGTGGAGAACCTTTCGGGCCACGACGTCGTGTTCCTCGCCCTTCCCCATGGCGCCTCGGCTGAGATCGCGGCGCAGTTGCCCGAGGGAACCATAGTCATCGACGCCGGTGCGGACCACCGATTGCAGGACGCGGCTGCCTGGGAAAAGTTCTACGGCTCGGCCCATGCCGGCACGTGGCCTTATGGCTTGCCTGAACTTCCCGGCCAGCGGGAAGCCCTCAAAGGTGCTACGCGCATCGCCGTTCCCGGCTGCTACCCGACGTCGGCGCTGCTCGCCTTGACGCCCGGGTTTGCCAACAATCTCCTCCTGGCGGACGACGTCGTCATTGTCTCCGCTTCAGGGACATCGGGTGCCGGAAAGGCTGCCAAGGTCAACCTGATCGGCGCCGAGGTCATGGGATCCATGAGCCCCTACGGTGTTGGCGGCGGACACCGGCACACCCCTGAAATTGAACAGGGGCTGTCCAACGCTGCAGGGGAACCTGTCACGGTTTCCTTCACTCCAACGCTGGCTCCCATGAGTCGGGGCATCCTGACCACAGCCACAGCGAAGGTTGCCCAAGGTGTTACTGAAACCGAGCTCCGCCAAGCCTGGGCGGACGCCTACGACGACGAGCCGTTTGTCCACCTTCTGCCTGAAGGCCAATGGCCTGCCACCAAGTCGGTACAGGGCTCCAACCACGCCGTGATGCAACTTGCCTATGACCAGCACACAGGCCGGGTCATCGTGACGTGTGCCATCGACAACCTCACCAAGGGGACCGCCGGCGGAGCCGTGCAGTCCATGAACATTGCCCTCGGCCTGGATGAAACCGCCGGCCTGAACCTCCAGGGAGTTGCACCGTGACCATTACCGCACCCAAGGGATTCCGCGCATCCGGCATCAAAGCCGGTATCAAGGCCTCCGGTAACCCGGACCTGGCCCTCGTAGTCAACGACGGCCCCTCCAAGGCTGCCGCTGCGGTCTTTACATCCAACCGGGTCGCCGCTGCACCCGTTCACTGGTCCCGCCAGGTAGTCAGCGATGGCCGGGTGGACGCCGTGGTCCTGAACTCCGGTGGGGCCAACGCCTGCACCGGCCCGCAGGGCTTCCAGAACACCCATGCAACGGCCGAGAAAGTGGCGGCCGTGCTGGGAGTCTCAGCTTCCGACGTCGTGGTGTGCTCCACGGGCCTGATCGGTGAGCAGTTGCCCATGGACAAGATCATCCCGGGCGTCGAGGCGGCCTTCGGTGAGCTGTCCGAGGACGGCGGCTCAGCAGCGGCAACTGCCATCATGACCACGGACAGCGTCTCCAAGGAAGCGGTCTTCACGGGCAAGGACGCGGAGGGCAAGCAGTTCACCGTGGGCGGCATCGCCAAGGGCGCCGGCATGCTCGCGCCGGGCCTTGCCACCATGTTGGTCGTTCTCACCACCGACGCCGAGGTTCCTGCCGATGAGCTCGACGTCGTACTCCGCGATGCCACCCGGGTCACCTTTGACCGCGCGGACTCTGATGGCTGTATGTCCACCAACGACACCGTAGTGCTGATGGCCTCGGGAGCTTCTGAAGCGCTGCCGTCTGCCGCGCAACTGAGCGAAGCCGTCACCCAGGTCTGCGCCGAACTGGCGCGCAAGCTCATCGGCGATGCCGAAGGCGCCAGCCATGACATCGCCATCCGCACATTCAACGCGGCCAGCGAACGCGACGCCGAAATCGTCAGCCGCAGCGTGGCCCGTTCCAACCTGTTTAAGGCAGCCATTTTCGGCAAGGACCCCAACTGGGGCCGGGTGCTCTCGGCAGTAGGAACCACGGATGCTGCGTTCGAGGCGGACCAGTTGAACGTTGCCATGAACGGTGTCCAAATCTGCCGCAACGGTGCAATCGGCGATGACCGGAACCTGGTGGACCTGGAGCCGCGCGAAGTGCTGGTCGAAATCGACCTGCAAGCCGGAGACGCCGAGGCCACGATTTGGACCAATGACCTCACGCACGATTACGTGCATGAAAACAGTGCCTACTCGAGCTGAGCCCATGACGATGACTGCGCATACCCGCGAAACGACCTCCACGAGCCACGTATCAGCCAAATCAGCCCAGGATAAAGCCGGCACCCTGATCGAGGCCCTGCCGTGGATCCAGCGATTTGCCGGCACCACCATGGTGATCAAGTACGGCGGCAACGCCATGGTCAACGACGACCTCCGCCGTGCCTTCGCTGAGGATATTGTGTTCCTTCATCACGTGGGCATCCACCCCGTGGTGGTCCACGGTGGTGGACCCCAGATCAACTCCATGCTCGGACGCCTCGGGATTGAATCCGAGTTCAAAGGTGGCTTGCGTGTCACCACGCCTGAGGCCATGGACGTAGTGCGGATGGTCCTCACCGGCCAGGTAGGCCGCGAACTCGTCGGCCTCATCAACTCCCACGGCCCCTATGCCGTGGGCATGTCCGGGGAAGATGGCGGGCTGCTGCGTGCCGTCCGCACGGGCACTGTTGTGGATGGCGAAGAAGTGGACCTGGGCCTTGTAGGCGAAGTAGTGGGCGTCGATCCCGCAGGTATCAAGGACATTCTCGACGCCGGCCGCATCCCCGTGATTTCCACCGTCGCCCCTGAAATTCTCGACGACGGCGCCGGCTCCGGTCCCACCACCGGCCAAGTCCTGAACGTCAACGCCGACACCGCAGCCGCCGCCGTCGCGTCGGCCTTGGGTGCCACCAAACTGGTTATCCTCACCGACGTCGAAGGCCTGTATGCCAACTGGCCGGACAAATCGTCGCTGATCTCGTCGCTGACAGCATCAGAGCTCCGCGAGATGCTTCCTCGCCTGGAGTCCGGCATGATCCCCAAAATGGCTGCTTGCCTTAAAGCCATCGATGAGGGCGTGGAGCGCGCGCACATCGTGGACGGCCGTCTGCCGCACTCGATGCTGCTGGAAACTTTCACGACGGCGGGCATCGGCACCCAAGTAGTACCCGACGAGGAAGTGAACGCATGAGCACCGAACTGAGCCATACCGCCGAAAGCCGCAGCAGCGATGGGGGGCCGGGCGTGGTCGGGCACCGCGAAGCGGGCGGGGCCCCCATCGCTGCGGAGGCTGCCGCAACCACCCTCGTTTCCCAGAGCTCTGGCGCTGATTGGCTTGCCCGTTACTCGTCCTCGCTGATGGGTGTCTTTGGTACTCCGCAGCGTGTCCTGGTCCGTGGCGCCGGGTGCCTCGTCTGGGATGCCGACGGCAAGGAATACCTGGATCTCCTGGGCGGCATCGCCGTGAATGCCCTGGGCCACGCACATCCGTTCGTCACGTCCGTGATTTCGAGCCAGTTGGCCACACTCGGCCATGTCTCGAACTTCTTCACGAGCCCCACGCAGATCGCTTTGGCCGAAAAGCTCCTGGCCCTCAGCAAGGCTCCGGAGGGTTCCAAGGTCTTCTTTGCCAACTCCGGCACCGAGGCCAACGAAGCTGCGTTCAAGCTGGCCCGCCGGAACAACTCCGGAGGAAAGCGGACCAAGATCATTGCTTTGGAGGGCGCCTTCCACGGACGGACCATGGGTGCGCTGGCGCTCACGGCCAAAGAGGCCTACCGCGCGCCGTTCGAGCCACTGCCCGGCGGTGTGGTCCACATTCCGTTCGGTGACATCGAAGCCCTGCGTGCCGCCGTCGACGATTCAACCGCCGCTGTCTTCCTGGAACCCATCCAGGGCGAAGCGGGTGTTCGCCCGCTCAGCGCCGAATACCTGCAGGCTGCACGCGAAGCTACTACGGCTGCCGGCGCACTGTTGATCCTCGATGAGGTCCAGACGGGCATTGGCCGTACCGGCAAGTGGCTTGCCAGCGAAGAGGCAGGCATCGTGCCCGATGCTGTCACGCTCGCCAAGGGCCTCGGTGGCGGCTTCCCGGTAGGGGCGCTGATCACTTTCGGAAGTACGACGTCGGCCCTGCTCACCGCCGGGCAGCACGGCACCACATTCGGTGGGAATCCGGTGGCTACCGCCGCGGCACTTGCCACCCTGCACGCCATTGAAAGCCAGGGGGTCCTGCAGAACGTAGTCACAGTCGGGGAGTACCTGCGCCAAGGACTGGCAGCCATTGAGGCCGTGACCGAGGTCCGTGGTGAGGGCCTGCTGATCGGCTTCGATGTGAACGCCGACATCGCCCCTGCCATGGTTACTGCAGGATTGGACGCCGGTTTCATCATCAACAGCCCGGGGCCGCGGACCATCCGTCTGGCCCCTCCGCTGATCCTGACCATCGAGCAGGCCGAGCGTTTCGTCTCCGCCCTTCCCACCCTGATCGCCACGGCCATCGCCCAGACTGCTAAGGATGCACAGTGAGCACGTCAACCACCCGTCACTTCCTCAAGGACACGGACCTGAGCCCGGCCGAGCAGGCAGAGGTCCTGGACCTCGCCGCCCGGATGAAGGCAGCGCCCTACAGCGTCCAGCCCTTCGCCGCGGAGGGAAACGGCCGCAAGACCGTCGCCGTCATCTTCGATAAGACCTCCACCCGCACGCGTGTTTCATTCGCCACCGGTATTGCGGATATGGGCGGGAACGCACTGATCATCAACCCTGGCGAGGCGCAGATCGGGCACAAGGAATCCGTGGAGGACACCGCGAAGGTCCTGGAGCGCATGGTTTCCACCATTGTGTGGCGGACGGGTGCCCACTCGGGCCTGGTAGCGATGGCGGAAAACTCCAAAGTGCCCGTCATCAACGCCCTGTGCGACGACTACCACCCCTGCCAGCTCCTGGCCGACCTCCTGGCCGTGAAGGAACACAAGGGCGAACTGGCCGGCTTGAGCATGGCCTATCTGGGTGATGCCGCGAACAATATGGCCAACTCGTACCTGCTTGCCGGTGTCACAGCCGGAATGCACGTTCGCATCTCCGGCCCGGAAGGGTACCTGCCTGCAGCAGAGATCGTGGCTGCAGCGGAACAGCGCGCTGCCGAGACGGGCGGGTCGGTGTTGATCACCAGCGATGCCGCCGAAGCCCTCAAAGGCGCCGACGTCGTGGCAACGGACACCTGGGTTTCCATGGGGCAGGAATCCGAAAAAGAAGCCCGCATGAACCTCTTCCGTGAGTACTCCGTGGACGAGGCCGCCATGGCGCAAGCCGCGCCGGACGCCGTCGTGCTCCACTGCCTCCCCGCTTACCGGGGCTACGAAATTTCAGCCGGCGTCGTCGACGGCCCGCAGTCGATTGTCTGGGATGAGGCGGAAAACCGCCTCCACGCCCAGAAGGCGCTCATGGCCTGGTTGATGCACCGCTCCGGACTGGCTTTTGTTGAGGGCCTGGCACCTGTTGAAGGCACCGGAGAGAGCACGTTCTAGTGTCCACCAATCCCTCCGTGCCGGGTGCCAGCCCGGCCACCAAGACTGCCCGTCAGGCGCGCATCACCGCGATCCTGACGGGTGAGTCCGTGCGTTCCCAGGCAGAGCTTGCAGCCCTGCTGGCGGACGACGGCGTCCAGGTCACCCAGGCCACGTTGTCCAGGGACCTCGTGGAACTGGGCGCAGTCCGGGTCCGCGGAAAGGAAGGCGCGTTGGTTTACGCCGTTCCGGGGGAGGGCGGGGACCGCAATGCCAAGAGCGGCGTCACCCAGGAAATCCTGGATGCGCGGTTGACCCGGCTTTGCGGAGAACTCCTGGTGACGGCGGAGGCCTCGGGCAACATCGTGGTGCTCCGCACCCCGCCCGGAGCTGCGAACTTCCTGGCACTGGCCGTGGACCACTCGGTGATGCCCTCTGTATTGGGTACGATCGCAGGCGACGACACTTTGCTGTTGGTCGCCCGCGACCCCGACGGTGGGGCCGAACTGGCGGCGCGTTTCCTGCGCATGGCCGAAGAAGCCGGGCCTGGCAACTGATTGATCTTTTTCAGCATTGATTCACACAGCATTGATTCGAATGAACCAAGCAACAACAAAGGAGCACTCTCGTGACTGAGCGCATTGTTCTGGCCTACTCCGGTGGCCTTGATACGTCCGTAGCCATCGGCTGGATCGGTGAAGCCACCGGCGCCGAGGTCATCGCTGTGGCCGTCGACGTCGGACAGGGCGGTGAGTCCCTGGAGACCATCCGCCAACGCGCCCTCGGTTGCGGCGCCGTCGAGGCTTACGTGGCCGACGCCCGTGATGAGTTTGCCAACGAGTACGCCATGCCCACGCTGAAGGCCAACGCCCTCTACCAGGGCCACTACCCGCTGGTTTCGGCCATCTCCCGCCCGGTCATTGTGAAGCACCTCGTGAAAGCTGCACGCGAATTCGGCGCCACCACCGTTGCCCACGGTTGCACCGGCAAGGGCAACGACCAGGTCCGCTTTGAAGTCGGCATCCAGACCCTCGGCCCGGACCTGAAGTGCATCGCACCGGTTCGCGACCTCGCCCTGACCCGCGACAAGGCCATCGCCTTCGCCGAGGAAAAGGGACTGCCGATCGAGACCACCAAGAAGAACCCGTACTCGATCGACCAGAACGTCTGGGGACGCGCCGTCGAGACCGGCTACCTCGAGGACATCTGGAACGCGCCCACCAAGGACATCTACGACTACACCGCCACCCCGGAATTCCCGCCGGCACCGGATGAGGTCACCATTTCCTTCCAGGCCGGCGTTCCGGTAGCGATCGACGGCGTCAAAGTCACCCCGCTGCAGGCCATCCAGGAACTGAACCGCCGTGCAGGCGCCCAAGGCGTTGGCCGCATCGACGTGGTCGAGGACCGCCTCGTGGGCATCAAGTCCCGCGAAATCTACGAAGCCCCGGGTGCCATGGCACTGATCACCGCGCACAAGCACCTCGAGGACATCACCATCGAGCGCGAGCAGGCCCGCTTCAAGGCAACTGTTGGCCAGCGCTGGTCCGAGCTGGTCTACGACGGCCAGTGGTTCTCCCCGCTGAAGCGCTCCTTGGACGCTTTCATCGAGGACACGCAGCAGTACGTTTCCGGTGACATCCGCATGGTCCTCCACGGTGGCCAGGCGATCGTCAACGGTCGTCGCTCCGAGACCTCGCTGTACGACTTCGATCTCGCCACCTACGACACCGGCGATACTTTCGATCAGTCCATGGCACGTGGCTTCATCGAGCTGTGGGGCATGTCCTCCAAGGTTGCCTCCGGCCGCGACCTGCGCGTCGCAGGGCAGTAATGACGTCCGCAACAAACGAAGGTGCACTGTGGGGCGGCCGGTTCGCCGGCGGCCCTGCGGATGCGCTGGCCGCACTGAGCAAGTCCACCCACTTTGACTGGCGGTTGGCCCGCTACGACATCGCAGGTTCCAAGGCTCACGCCCGCGTGCTGGCCAAGGCCGGACTGTTGGACGACGCCGAGCTCGAGGGCATGCTTGCAGCCCTCACCCAGCTGGACGAGGACGTCGCAAGCGGCGCCTACCTGCCGGCCGAGAGCGACGAGGACGTTCACGGTTCCTTGGAGCGTGGTCTGATCGAACGTGCCGGAACCCAGCTGGGCGGCAAGCTCCGCGCCGGCCGTTCCCGCAACGACCAAGTGGCAACGCTTGGCCGGATGTTCCTGCGTGACCACGCCCGGATCATTGCCGGTGGCGTCCTAGCCACCATCGATGCCCTCGTAGAGCAGGCAAAGGCCCACCAGGGCGTTGCCATGCCGGGCCGGACACACTTGCAGCACGCCCAGCCGGTGTTGCTCAGCCACCACCTCCTGGCTCACGCGTGGGCATTGCTGCGCGACGTGCAGCGTCTCCAGGACTGGGATAAGCGGGCCGGTGTTTCGCCGTATGGTTCAGGTGCCCTGGCTGGCTCCTCCCTGGGACTGGATCCCGAGGCCGTCGCCGCCGATCTCGGTTTCTTCTCGGCTGTGCACAACTCGATCGATGGCACCGCCTCCCGCGACGTCTTCGCCGAGTTCGCCTGGGTTTGTTCCATGATCGGTGTGGACCTGTCCCGGATCTCCGAGGAAGTCATCTTCTGGGCAACCAAGGAATTCTCCTTCGTCACGCTGCATGACTCGTATTCCACGGGGTCCTCGATCATGCCGCAGAAGAAGAACCCGGACGTTGCCGAGCTTGCCCGCGGCAAGGCAGGGCGCCTGATCGGCAACCTGACCGGGCTGCTGGCAACGCTCAAGGGATTGCCGCTCGCGTACAACCGAGACCTGCAAGAGGACAAGGAACCGGTCTTCGACGCCGCCGACACCCTGGAGCTTTTGCTTCCGGCCGTGTCCGGCATGATTGCCACGTTGAAGTTCAACACCGAACGCATGGAATCCCTGGCACCCCAGGGCTTCGCACTGGCAACGGACATCGCTGAGTGGCTGGTCCGCCAGGGCGTCCCCTTCCGCGAGGCCCACGAGCTCTCCGGCGCTGCCGTCAAGCAGGCCGAAGGCCGTGGCGTTGAGCTGTGGGACCTGACCGACGAGGAGTACTCAACGATCTCGGAGCACTTGACTCCCGAGGTCCGCAGTGTCCTCAGCACGGAAGGTTCGCTCAACAGCCGCAACTCGCAGGGCGGGACGGCACCAGCCGCCGTCGAGCGCCAACTGACGGCACTCGAAGCGGAACTGGACGCAGCGCGTTCCTACGCCGGCTAGTTGTATCTGCATGACCTGTGGGATGGCACGTCACGTGCTGTCCCACAGGCGTTTAAGCGTGCGTTAGCATGGCGCTATGACTCAGATCACCCCCGAGGCGCTGCCCGCCGAGCTTCACAAAGCCGCCGGCACCCTCACCCGCCTCCTCACCAAACTGGACGACTCGTCCGTCGCTGAACCGTCGGAACTGCCCGGCTGGACCCGGGGCCACGTCCTGGCCCACGTGGCCGGAATATCCAAAGCCATGGCACGGCAACTTGAGTATGCGCGACGCGGTGAAAGTATCGAACTGTACGACGGCGGCATGGACGGCCGGAACAAGGCAATCGAACTTACCGCCGGGCACAGCCTGGCCCAGCACACGGAGTCCGTCACCACTGCGGTGGAGGCAGTGATCGCCGCGTTCGATTCCTTGGCCCCCGAGGACTGGCAGGCCCGCATCGCTTACAGGGACGGAACAGTGTTCGATGGTGGCCTGGCCCTTTGGCGGGAGCTCACTATCCATGCCTCGGACCTGGGGTTGGGATACGGGCCCGAGACGTGGAGCCGGCCCTTCTGCGAACACCTCATCGGGTTCCTCGCTGCACGCGTTCCGGAAACCTATAAGTTCGTCCTGCAACCAACAGGCCTGCCCCAGCTCAGCATTGGCACAGGCGGCACTTCAATCGCCATCACCGGCATGCTGACCGACATCGCCGCGTGGCTTGCGGGCAGGGAACCCAGCCTGGGCAGCCTCCGCGCCACCGCAGCAGCCGACGGAGTGGACCTGCCGGAACTTCTGCCCTGGCCGTCACCCCAACCCGCCGCCCGCTAAAGCCCGGACGCTCGCTCACCTCCCCGGGGTGTGGGCCGGACGCTCTTTCACATCCCCGGGGTGTGGGCCGGACGCTCTTTCACGTCCCCCGGGGTCTGGGCCGGACGCTCGCTCACATCCCCGGGGTGTTTCCCGGACGCTCGCTCACGTCCCCGGGGTGTGGGCCGGACGCTCGCTCACATCCCCGGGGTGTGGGCCGGACGCTCTTTCACGTCCCACGTGTTTATTTGCTTCCGGGCCGCGCCGTTGACGCCGCGCGCCACAAATGCATGGTGGCGTACGAACGCCATGGGCTGACCTCCCTGAAGTCCGCGCTGAGTCCAGTGCCTGCCGGCAGAGCCTTCAAGCCGTTCCGGATCGCGGCGTCGTTCGCCAGGAAAACGTCCGGCGCGCCCAGGACACGCATTGCCACATAGCCAACAGTCCATGGCCCCACGCCCGGCAGGGGGAGCAGCTTTTGTTCGAGGCTGATGACGTCGTCCCCGTAGCCGAAATCCAGGGCGCCCACAGCCATCGCCTCGGCTGCCGCGACTATGGAGTCGATCCGTCGCTGAGGTCCGCGAAGAAGTTCGCGGCCATGGCTGGCAAGCTCAGCCGCGGTTGGAAACATGCGCTCCAAGCCGGGGGATCCATTTCCGGCCGGGGAACCCGCCGCGGACAACTGAGTGAGGGCAGTTCTGGCTGCGGCCACAGTGATCTGCTGCCCGATCATGGCCCGGATAAGCAGTTCCTGGGGGTCCACGGCACCGGGGACGCGGATACCGGGGATTGCCTGAACGCTGTCCATCAGCCGTGGGTCCAAGGCCAAGGTGGCGTCAACAGCCTGCGGATCGGCGTCCAGATCGAACAAACGGCGGACCCGGCTTAGCAGGGCAGGCAGATCGTGGAGATCCACTGCCGAGGCTGTCAGCTGCAGTGGCTTGCCAGCAGCGGTGGGACTGTACTTCACGCTGAAAGAAGCAGAGCCGCCCGCTAGCCGGAGCGTCCTTCCATAGCTTCTGCTTCCGTCCGGTCCTGTTCCCGGCAACTCTATTCCCGGGATTGCACGAACTGCGAGGAAGTCGAAAATACCGGGGTCGAAGGGCTCCCTGTAGGGCAGGCTGAGTGTCAAGGCGCCAGGGGCAATGCCTGAGGGCGCCACAGTACCCCGACGGCTGCCGGACTTCGCACCCGTGGCGCGCAACGCCGTTGGGGTCATCGCGAATACTTCGCCGATGGTGTCGTTGAATTGCCGAACACTGTTGAATCCGGAGGCGAACGCGACGTCTGCCAGGAGCATGGTGGTGGAGACCAGAAGAGTCCTGGCCGTTTGTGCCCTGCTGGCCCGTGCCAGTGAGAGGGGGCCGGCGCCGAGTTCGTTGCTGAGGATACGGTTGAGTTGCCGGGCAGAGTAGCCCAAGCGGTGCGCCAAGCCGTCCACCCCTTCACGGGTGATCACGCCATCGTTGATCAGGCGCATGGCCCTGCCGGCGACGTCGGAGCGGAGGTTCCACGCGGGCGTACCCGGGACGGCTTCAGGCAAGCACCGTTTGCAGGCGCGGTATCCGGCTTCGTGGGCAGCGGCGGATGTCTCGTAGAAGGTGACGTTCGCCGCTTTGGGTGTGCGGGCAGGGCACGACGGGCGGCAGTAGATGCCGGTGGAACTGACAGCCGTGAAGAATTGACCGTCAAAGCGGGTGTCGCGGGCGTCGATCGCCCGGTAGCGCTGCCAGAAATCCATAGCTTCATCCTGCCAGCCGCAAGGAACCGCTGCTAGCGGAAATCGGACATGGCCGTTCGGTGTTTTCTTGCTAGGGTCTGCTCATGAATTCGTCCACCAATAACGAAGTCACCGATCCACTGGAGGTGCGAAGGTTCCTCGAGGGCGATCCTCGCGAAATCGCCCCGCTGATACTTGGCGCAGTACTCACCCACGACTCGGAAGCCGGCCCCGTCGCGGTCAGGCTCACAGAGGTCGAGGCGTATATGGGCCCGCGCGATTCAGAGCATCCCGATCCCGGTTCCCACACTTTCGGTGGTCCCACAGCCCGTAACGCACCCATGTTCGGGCCGCCCGGATTCCTTTATGTCTACTTCACTTACGGCATGCACTACTGCGCCAACATCGTCTGCGGCCCTGACGGTTCACCCTCGGCACTGCTCTTGCGCGCTGGAGAAATCGTGGAAGGCGAAGGGCTCGCCGCTATCCGACGCCCGGCTTCCAAATCGCACAAAGACCTCGCCAGCGGACCAGCGCGGCTCGCCTCCGCTTTGGGACTCACGACGGCGGACACCGGCCGTGACGCGCTCGCCTCACCGTTCAGCCTGTGGTTGCCCGCGACGCCCGCACCTGCTGTCGCCAGCGGGCCTCGGGTAGGAGTAGCGGGTCCAGGGGGAAGCACCGATTATCCGTGGCGGTTTTGGATTGAGGACGATCCCACGGTGTCCCGATACAAGGCAGCACGGCCCAGAAATCGGATCGTTCCTTAGTACGCGTCCCACCACATGACATGTACCCCCCACGTTTACCAAAATCGCTGTAGAATGGACGGTCTGTCTTTTGCGATAGGGGTTACGGTTCGATGCACGACGCTGATTTGGTCCACGAGCAGGAATATGTGGCCGGGCTGTATGCCCGGCTCGATGAGCTGCGCGCAGAAAAGCGCGCCCAGCTGGCGCAGGTGCGCAAGGCCGGCGCGGTGGGAACCATGCAGAACGTTTCAGAACGTGACGCGTTCGCGGCCCTGTACGAGGACCGCCTGGCCCAGCTCGACGCCGTCGACGACCGCTTGGTCTTCGGCCGCCTGGACCTTGATTCGGGTGAAGCCCAATACATCGGCCGCATCGGTCTTTCCACAGCCGATCTCCAACGGTTGATGGTGGACTGGCGTGCGCCGGAGGCAGGGCACTTTTACCAGGCCACCGCGTTCGACCGGCAGGGTGTGCGTCGTCGTCGTCACCTGATCCTGCAGGGGCGTGACGTCAAGGCCATTGAGGATGATGTCCTGGATGCGGGAATGCTCGCGGACAACGACTCCCTTCAGGGTGAAGGCGCGTTGCTCGCTGCGCTGAACTCCAAACGCACCGGCCGGATGTCTGACATCGTCGGAACCATTCAGTCCGAACAGGACCGGATTATCCGTTCCTCCATTTCCGGCGCCCTGGTGGTCCAAGGTGGTCCCGGTACAGGCAAGACCGCTGTTGCCCTGCACCGCGCTGCCTATCTGCTGTACACACACCGCGAACGGCTCAAGAGTGCCGGTGTTTTGCTCGTGGGACCCTCGTCCTCCTTCATGCATTACATCGAGCGCGTGCTTCCATCCCTCGGTGAAACGGGCGTGGTCATGGCAAGCCTCGGCCGCCTGATGCCGGGCATCAACGCCATCCCCGAGGACGATGCCGACATCGCGGCCCTCAAAGGCAAACTGGACATGGCGAAGGTGGTGGCGAACGCGGTCGCGAACCGCCAGCGGACGCCCGCCGAGGACCGCATACTCGAGGTTGATTCCCGCAAGCTGACGCTCACTGTCCGCCAGGTCCGGCGGGCCCGCGAGAAGGCACGTGCTACCGGCAAGCCCCACAACGAAGCCCGCCTGACGTTCATCAAGATCCTCCTGCGCGAACTCACGGAGCAGCTGACCGACCTCGTTGAGGAGGCAAACATCGGCAACAACGCCGATCGTGCCTACCTGGCCGAGGACGTCCGCTCGGCAAGGGATGTGCGTATTGCGCTGAACTTGTGCTGGATGCCGATGACGCCGGAGAAACTCATCTCCGAACTCTTCAGCAAGCCGGCCATTCTCGAAGCGTGCACGCCCCACCTGACGCCAGCCCAGCGTGCCCTGCTGCAGCGGCCGGTGGATGCGCCGTGGACCGAAGCGGACGTTCCCCTGCTGGATGAGGCGGCTGAACTCCTGGGCGAGCTGGATCCGGCGGCCGGCCGGGGGCTGGCGCAGCAGGAAGCTGACCGCGCCCGGGACATTGCCAATGCCAAGCAGACCCTGGCCAACATGGAAGCCATGGGCGTGGACGTTCTGGTCTCGGCTGAAGAACTCGCCGACCAGAACCAGGAACGCGAAGCCCGGCTGACGGCCGCAGAGCGTGCCACGAGCGACCGTTCGTGGGCATTCGGCCACATTGTGGTTGACGAGGCCCAGGAACTCTCACCGATGCAATGGCGGCTGCTCGTTCGACGCTGTCCTTTGAAATCCTTCACGATTGTGGGCGACATCGCCCAGACGAGCGCCGCGGCAGGTGCCAATTCGTGGCAAAGTGCGCTGGCGGCGTCGTTCGGTGACCGCTGGACGCTCGAAGAGCTCACGGTCAACTACCGTACGCCCTCCCAGATTGCCGAAGCCGCCGTCCGCATGGCCAACCGTGCAGGCTTGGTGGTCTCAGCCCCCAAGGCTGTTCGTGAAGGCAAATGGTCACCCATTGTGGACCGCGTTGATGCCGAGGGAATCGTCTCGCACCTCGTGGAGGTCCTGCCCGAGGAAGTGGAAGCGATCGACGGCGGCCTGCTGGCTGTTATCGCCGACGGACCTCTGCTGCCCCAAGCCACCGCTGCACTGCGGGAGGTCTACGGGCGCCGCATCGGGACAGGTGCCGGCAGCTACGAGCAGGACATCGTGGTCATCAGCCCCAAGGAAGCCAAGGGCCTGGAATTCGACGGTGTGGTGGTGCTGGAACCAGCTGCGATGCTCAACCATGAGCACGGCAAGGTGGGCGACCTCTATGTCGCCATGACGCGTGCCACGCAGCGTTTGCGCCTCATTGCTGCCGCTCCGGTACCAGCGGGCATCGAGCGCTAGGAAAACGGGCCCCTTCAATCCTGCTAACTTAGATCTCGTGTCACACGTAAACAACCTCGAGTCCCAGCACAACGATCCCGCCTTTGCCAACGTCTGGCAGGAGCTCAAATGGCGCGGCCTGGTCCACGTTTCCACTGATGAAACGGAACTGGAAAAGCTGCTCGCCGGGGACCCGATCACGTATTACTGTGGCTTCGATCCCACCGCGCCGTCCCTGCACCTGGGCAACTTGGTGCAGTTGCTGGTGATGCGGCGGCTGCAGTTGGCAGGCCACAAGCCGTTGGGTCTGGTGGGTGGGTCCACCGGCCTGATCGGCGACCCACGCCCGACGGCGGAACGCACCTTGAACACCAAGGACACCGTTGCCGAGTGGGTCGGGTACCTGCAGGGCCAGGTGCGCCGCTTCCTGAGTTTCGAGGGCGAGAACTCCGCCCGCATGGTGAACAACCTGGACTGGACCGCGCCCCTGAGCGCCATCGATTTCCTGCGTGAGATCGGCAAGCACTTCCGCGTGGGCACCATGCTCCGCAAGGATGCTGTTGCGTCGCGCCTGAACTCTGACGAAGGCATCAGCTACACCGAGTTCAGCTACCAGATCCTGCAGGGCATGGATTACCTCCAACTGTTCCGTGACTACGGCTGTGCGCTGCAGACCGGTGGTTCGGACCAGTGGGGCAACCTGACCAGCGGAACCGAACTCATCCGCAAGGTGGAGGGCAAGAGCGTCCACGCCCTGGGTACGCCGCTGATCACCAACTCCGACGGCACCAAGTTCGGCAAGAGCGAAGGCAACGCCATCTGGCTGGACCCGGACATGTGCAGCCCGTACACGTTCTACCAGTTCTGGCTGAATACGGCCGACGCGGACGTCGTGGACCGCCTGAAGGTCTTCACGTTCCTTTCGCGGGCTGAGATTGAGGCTCTCGGGGAAGCTGTGGCGGAGCGTCCGTTTGCCCGTGAAGGCCAGAAGAAGCTTGCTTTCGAGGTCACATCGCTGGTCCATGGAGTCGACGCCACCGAGAAGGTCATCGCTGCCTCAGCCGCGCTTTTCGGCAACGGCGACCTCGGCGTCCTTGATGAGCGAACCCTCGAAGCCGCAACGGCAGAGCTTCCGTCCGCGACCGTTGCCGCAGATGGCCTGGGCATTATTGATCTTTTGGTGGCTTCGGGACTGTCCGACAGCAAGTCCGCTGCCCGCCGGACCGTGGGTGAAGGCGGCGCGTACGTCAACAACACCAAGGTCTCCGACCCCGAGGCAGTTATTGGCCAGGACCAATTGCTTCACGGACGCTACCTGCTGCTCCGTCGTGGCAAGAAGAACCTCGCGACCATTGAGGTTTCGGCCTAGGCCTTCATTACACATCCAGTTCGAAAGGGCCGGCGACCACATGGGTTGCCGGCCCTTTCCGTGTTTGCCGGCGTTTGTTGGGAAGCGCCGGGGAGTGCAGTTGGTTGGGGCGGGGGAGTGGCGGGTGGGTGTGGTTGCTGTGTGACTGCTGGAGGGGCGGGAGTGGGTGTTGGAGGGGCGGCGTCGTCCTCGGCGCGCTGCTCCTTCGTCGCTTTGACGCGCGCTGCCGGACGACCGCCGCCCCTTCCCAACGCTCTCGCACTTCCCCGGGGTTGTGGGCGGATCCTCTCTCACGTCCCCCGGGTTTGGGGTGGATCCTCTCTCACATCCCCCGGGTTGCGGGTGCGGGTCCTCTCTCACGTCCCCTGGGTTGGGGCCGGGTGCTCTCTCACGTCCCCTGGGTTGGGTTGGGTTGGCGGCTGGTCGGGTGGGACATTCTGGGGTGCGCTTGGTCGTTCTTCCTTTGGGCGCGCGCTGCCGAATGCCCCCTGCCCCTTCC
>NZ_FMWE01000002.1:0-178454 GCF_900102805.1 Arthrobacter sp. UNCCL28 | reverse complement strand
CGCCGGCTTTTTTGTATTTCATGGATAAGTAAACTTCCAGAGCTTTCATTTCACTCAGTTCGTTGCGGGGGAGCCTTCAGCGGTTCAGGTTTTGGCTTTCTCGGTTGGCCCTACCTGGGGTAGGCAGAACTTGCACCCTCTTCCACATCCCCACCCCGGTCCCGGCCGATCCTCTTCCACATCCCCACCCCCTCCCGGCCGACCCTCTTCCACATCCCCACCCCGGTCCCGGCCGATCCTCTTCCACATCCCCGCCCCCTCCTGGGCAACCCTCCTCCACATCCCCACCCCCTCCCGGGCAACCCTCCTCCACATCCCCACCCCCTCCCGGGCAACCCTCCTCCACATCCCCACCCCCTCCCGGCCAACCCTCTTTCATCACGGCATAATCGAGCCAATGGAACGCATGGTCTTGATAATCCTCGTTGGGCCAATCCGTCTGGGCGGACAGACTAGCGCTCAAACAGGCGGTCGGGGCTCAACTGCCACCTTCTCATCTGTCGATTTTGGAGGAGGCATGCTGGACGGCTCTAATCCCGATTCCCTTAGCCGGCACTGTAGGACCGACCCGAATTGAGTGGGTGAGATCCGCTCGTAACTAGGTCGGACCCGTTTCACCGATTGTTTCGCGGGAGTACCCGCGACGCAGGCATCAGGGGGAGAGAGGTTAGATCACGGCGGTGGGAAGCGGACAGCTGGTCATAGATCCGCAGCGGTTTCATGGCTGCCCTTGGCAAGGAATTCGCTGGTCTGTGAATGAAATTGCCTCTGCCGATGGGAATGCTGTGCGAATGTCACGTCACCCAATAGGCATTGCGCGGGAACGACAACCATGACTGTTCCCACTAGGCCCATCGGTCAGCATCGGGCGGTGTCCTCCATTTCCCCATTTGTCGGCAAATGACTCTTGTACTTCTGCAGCCGGTGATTCAGTAGCTGCGTTCAATACGCTCACAAGTACACGTGCGGCTCGTGGCAAACGTCCGCCCGTCTCTGCGACGCCAGGAGATGAATTAGCTCTAAAGTCCTGCGGCCCTAGCTCAAGGTAGTCACTGGGTGGTTTCACGTGAAACACGGGCGGGCAGGCCGTGCTTCGGAATCATCTACTGTATGGCGCACCAGGGTGGGCCATCACCGTCATGCCTAAATGCCGCTTCTTCGCGGAGCCAACCGCATGTTTCACGTGAAACAACGGTCCGCTTGCCGCGCCTAGGGAGGTTCCACGGCCGATGCAGCAGCAACGAAATGATTTGGTCCCCCCAACGAGTCTGACTTCATTGATGCAGGGCGCGTGATCTAGGTGAAACCACAGGACTGTGAAACCCCAGGACTGGTCTTGGTGTCACAGGCACACGTTTCTCCTACTGCATGATTTGTTAGCCCGGGGAACCCGCCAGAAGGCTACTGGTAGCGCTGAACTTTGCCTGCGCCTTGAAGCGTGCGAGCCCGACCTCGGCAGCCAGAAGACCCGCCAGGGCTGATTCTGCGCACAAGCAGCCTGGGGGAGCCGGTACGAGTCTCCAAGGCACCGCTGGCCCCCTGCAAGCCGCATTCAACTCGCCTCCGGGTCTTCCTCATACGGATGTTCGAGACATTTAGCTACTGGGCGAAACGAGTTAGAGAACTTATCAACTGCAAAGCCCGGCTCGCCAGTCCCATAGGCGATGCACGCCAACGAGGGTCAGAACCACGGCAGCAACGAGCAACCTACTAATGAAACGATGATTCCATGGAATTGCTATCTGCCAGGAGAGTTTTGAGGCTCCACGGCCAACAATCGAACCCCTGCAGGGTCACCTGCAGGTGCTTCTGAAACTGGCCGGGCAGTACAACTTGGCGAGATCATGTCCGAATTTGGGAATGGGGCCAGAGGTGCGGGCACCAACAGCTCATTCTGAGCAGTGGGGTGGGCGTCGGTTGCTACGGGCCTACACACCCTCAAGGAAACGTGCGATGCAGTGTTCCAACCACAAACGCCGCACTGGCGGGAGCTGGCAGAGCCTTGACGGCAGCACCGTGTGAGTAACCGGTATGCATGCAGGACCAGAGGGATGCCCGATACTTAGGGCCACCAACGGACTTGAGTGCAAAGGCGAACGCAGCAGAACGGCGGACCGAATCCGTGTGCTAGTTGGTGACGAGCCACGACTCCCGCTGACCATGGGAGAAATTCTGGTCGCTTGTTCTCGCCCAGGGTTTCACGTGAAACATGGGAGGATGCCCTCCGGCGAGGGACGCGTCTACATCCGACTTGGTCCACTAACTCCATGGTCTATAGCCACTGCATCACCCTTCATGGTGACGAACATGAGCAGCGCACGGTTGCACCTGCTTGGCTACACGACTCTCTGGCGACATCCAGGCAAATTGGGTGTGGTCCAGTTTCTCTCAATGAGCCCATCGGGGCGTCAATTGAAATCAGAGTGTGTGAACGCTAGCAAGCATCGAATCGCATCGGTGTCGGGGACTCACCGCAGTCTCGACATTAGGGCATTCGATGATAACCAGAACTATGCCTGCCGATACGGGGAGTCACGATCCAGTCTCTCAAATCAGGCCGTGAGTGTCACAGGCGTTCCAGGGAAGAGAAGGACGCGGGGGAGCGTGGCTGCAACGGTCATGTTCTGCTGTGGCCAACTTGGCTTCTGCGACCACGAATACTCTTCCTGGCATGATCTGGAGTTTTCCTTCATTGCTGGGCGTGACCGTCGTCAAGGCGAAAGGGGAGGGAGCCACGAATGCACGTTTCACGTGAAACACTGGCTCGGGCACATCGACTGATCAAGCTGGTGCAGTCATACAAGACCAATGAAAGGGAACACGTGACTGCGCGCGGGCATGGACCTGGACAGCTCACGGCCCTGTTGCAAGGGTTAGGTCATCTCTCCTCGTGCTCCTTTTAGACCGGCGGCCGGGTCGAAGTCCACTACTTCTTGGAACAGTCAGCGTGGTTAGCGCCCGTCACAACAACGCCTTAAATGTACTGGCTGTCCGTCGGCCCCAAGCCCCGGCACTAGTGAGCATACGCTGCCCGTCCAAGCCACCAATGTCATCAAGTGGGAAAGACATCCGATGAATTCCTTGATGTCGTTGTCCATTACGAAAAGCGGGGCTAAGGGCTCCTGGCTGTCAGGAGCACGCTCTTCCCCACTAGAGTAGTGGCGCTGGAACAAGACAGGGAGGACCCTAGTGCCAGCCGGCATGTGTCCTTGTCGCATCGAGTCCTCAAAGCCGCATGGCGGCCTGCCTATCATCCAAGGTGACTGCAATTTGGCCACGGTTGTCCACCGATCGACACCCAGTCGTCTTGAAGTCGTGCACATACTTATCCACAGGCTTATCCACTGAGTATGAGCCCGTTCACAGATCGTCGTTCTCGTAGGTCCTTGAGTACGACCGAGATGGAAATATCCACGATCTCGCGCCAGCGTATGTGTGCGCCCCCAGCTTAGGCTGGATGCCCAAATTTGCATCCAAAACCAATGAAAATCAGGGGCAAAGGCCTGAAAAGGGATACCGCTAGAACCGGCTCTCGCAACTTCCGATCGTGTTCGCACTGAAGCAGGTTCGATGAGCCGGTGTCGCGGTCACTCGGATAGCGACGTGGGCCGAAGCACACCACACCAACCCACATTGCCCACAGAGTTATCCCCAACGATATCCACAGGGATATCCACTTCCTTATGCACAGGCATCCCAGTCGACACTATGCACTCACCGGCACAATCAGTTCCCCGTTTCACGTGAAACAATCTGCCTTGTCGTTATGAACGGACACGAGCTGTTCACTCGCCTTCAGAGCTCGCCCGCCACAATCACGGTAGGTCCCATCGTGTGCCAGGTCGGAAATGCCAGGCAGTCACGGATCGGGCAGTGGCGACATCAGACCAATCGGCCGTGCCTTCACCAACTATGTTTACTGAGGCTCTTCCAGCGGTGGCGCGGTCGCAGGTGATGACGTCGGTAGTTCCTCTCCTTATCCTGCTGTGGACCGCAGGGGACTGATGGTGCCAGTGCCGCCAAACGACCGGGCCTGAACCAACGGCATTCCTGAACAGTCCGCTTTCTGCTCCTCGGGCTGCCATTCCTTGCCGCCTAAGGCATTTAGAGAACCGCCAGTTCCGCGCCAGGACGACTAAAGGACGGCTCTCCCGTCGTCGCACCCGAGGTGTGCTGAGGAGGAGGACAGAATCCCGAACAGGCGTAACTGCACCGGCCACGGCTCCATCCCTACTAAGGGGGTTCCGATATTCGCAGGGAGCCGCAAGGACACTTGAGTCATCCTGCAAATTTGGGACCCCCGACTTGTCAATGGCAAAACTGCGCGGCTCTATCAGCGAAGCTGTCGGGAATCGCAAAGCGACGGTTGGAGGGCGGCCGAGTATTTGAGGGACTTCAACCTCGGGACCTCCAAGGACACCAGGTCTGACCACGGGCCCACGAAGCAACGGAGGAGCGAGTATGCGTAGATTCACCCCTGATAAAGACCGGGGGCCTTAGTACCCGCCCTCGCTACCCATACGCCAGAGAGACGAATACAGGCGAGAACAGAACCTGCACGCAGTGGCGAACAGACATGAGGAGGTCACAACTCACGGACGGTAACCACGACTGCCACCGTAGCTGCTTCCCTGCCGCTACTCACCCAGGAAGTAGGGTCACAACAACTCGCCCATAGCCGGCCGATGCCCCAGGCCTTGAGTAGCCAGGTTCAAGCTCTCTCGACTGATCTACGCCGCCCGTACCCCAGGCCGCCGTTCCCGCCCGTACCCCAGGCCGCCGTTCCCGCCCGTACCCCAGGCCGCCGTTCCCCAGACCCTTTTCGTATCGCGATTCGGTAGACGGGGGAGGTGCCCGGCGTGAAGCCCGTGAGAGGCCGGAGAGAAAGTAGGGACGATGCCCACGTCACAGAGCCGATCTGCGGGCCTTACAGGCCTAATCACATGACAGACTGAATGCCGCCGCAAAGATCCACTCTCTCTAAACGCCGATCAGAGGCAGCCTTCAGCGGCGGGGCGCTGGTCACTGAGTAGCGAATTTTGCTCCCAGCCCTACCGAAGGCTAAGACCGAGGTTGGTAGTTCGGCGTACGTTTCACGTGAAACAACTGCATCAACATGCCTGACGATCTATCCAAGAGTGGACTATCAGCAACTAGGCGCCTTGATTGCTGGCCGGGCTCTTTCGGGTGGTCTTATGCGCCAGGTCTTGAGGGCTCCAAGCTTGTAAGGAGTGCTGGCCATTGCGGGTTTCCTGGATCCGAGGCCATGTCCGATTTCGTTTCACGTGAAACACGATATGCGACGCCGAAGCCGCTAACTTCCAGGCAGGAGGAGTAGAAGAGCCGTCGAACAGACAGGTAGTGTATCTGAGTCTGCCACCCGGCCAACGAGGCCTCACAAGACAACTACTGCGTGACCCACACCGTTACCTCCTAGGTGACCAGAAAGAGCAGGTTGGGCGGGCACTGGTTGCCACCGAAATCTGAGTCCGCTGAGGCAATTCCTAGACAATCTCGAGGGTACTTCGCTGCCTTTAGACCTCGGGGTGACGGCAAACCGAAGTGCTAACTACTGCTTATGCGGCCTACACTGCTTCAGGGCAAATTGATGTCTGGCCTGGAACACCGGAACCACCGCAGATGGAACCCAGATATATAGCGTATTGCTGAAGCCCAGCTGTTTCACGTGAAACAGTATCTGATCCTACGGAGGAGTCGAGGGCAAGCTTCTGCTGACTCAGGCGCAATAGGGCGATGGCACTTCCTTCCGATCCGGCCATCACTAGGCCTAATGCAGCCACTCGGGAGTGGAGCTCGGGATAGTAGGCCTATGAAGCGCATCGCAGTCCACCAAAACCGCACCGTCCACGACACTAGCTAGAAAGCCAAATCCGACGTAGGTAACCCACACTGCGGAACAGTTGCTCCCAATGCCACGACTCCACAGCGGGGAGAACACCACCCATGTTTCACGTGAAACATCGAGATTTTTCGCTGTTCCGAAACTCAGGGGCCAGGCCTGGAAATGTCGCACGGCAAATGTGGCGGGACCATGCTCATTTCGTAGGAGAAAACTTAGCGGACAAGCAAAATGGGACCTACTGGAAGAGCAGGTCCCATTCTAGAGAGTCGGAAGTGTCAGTCTTCGGCGCCAGGTCCCAGGACATCCATGATGCGATTGAGATCCTCAACGCTGGCAAACTCGATGCTCACGCGGCCTTTGCGGGCCCCAAGAGTGATCTTTACGTTGGTATCCAAGCGGTCCGAGAGGGACGAAGCGAGGTAGTCAAGACGTTCATGGCGGGCATTCGGCTTCGGAATGCTGTTCTTGGCCGGTGTAGTGGGGTCTTGATAGAGGGCCACTGCCTCTTCTGTCGCACGGACAGACATACCCTCAGCCACGATCCTCTGAGCCAAACGTTCCATGGCGGCCGCGTCCGGGAGTGCCAGAAGAGCACGGGCGTGGCCTGCTGAAAGCACACTGGCAGCTACACGTCGTTGAACCAAGGGCGGGAGCTTCAGCAATCGCAGCGTGTTGGAGACCTGCGGACGTGAGCGGCCAATACGGTCGGCAAGCTGCTCGTGGGTGGTGCCGAAGTCTTCCAAGAGCTGCTGGTAGGCAGCAGCCTCTTCAAGGGGGTTCAGCTGACTCCGGTGCAGGTTCTCCAGCAGCGCATCCCGGAGAAGGTCGTCGTCGGTGGTGTCTCGGACAATCGCAGGGATGGTTTCGAGGCCCGCGGCCTGAACTGCACGCCATCGACGCTCACCCATGACCAATTCATACGGTTCTCCACCCTTTTCGGTTGAAGTACGTACAACAATTGGCTGGAGGACGCCGATTTCTCGAACCGAGTGGACCAGCTCTGCCATGTCATCTTCATCGAAGACCGAACGAGGCTGTTTGCGGTTCGGGTGAATGTCACCCACCGGGATCTCAGCGAAGCGGGCGCCGGGGACCTCGACCAGCTCCACGTCCGACGCAGAGGAAGAGGAAGCCGCAGCATCCACATCGTTGGTTTCCGGAGTTGACGAAGCAGTAGTTCGCTTGGTCGCAGTCTTAGCCGGCGTTGACTTGGCGGCGGACTTGGCCGGCGCCTTGGAGGCCGGCCCGTTGGAAGCCGCAGCCTTGGAAGCCGCAGCCTTGGACGCAGCAGAATCCGACGCTGCCGACTTCCTAGTCTCCTGCACCGCGGCCTTACCGACGGTTGCTGCCGCACCAGGCGGCTGCGAAGCCTCAGCTTCAACAGCCGCTTCGGAAGTCGGAGCCTCCACTACCGGTTCAGCGGACTTCTTTGCTTCCGGGAAGAACAAATCCACTGGGCGGGACGGTGCAGAACCGTTTCCCTGGGCCGCAGCCGAGCTGGGAATGAGAGCCCCAAGACCCCTACCGAGGCCCCTTCGCTTTTCGCTCATTGATTCATCCCTCCGATGAAATTGCCGAGCACGGACCTGCTCAGGCTGTTGCAGTGTTTCAAGAATTCTAGCGTTCGGCGATTTCGGCAGCGGCTTCCATGTAGGAAAGCGCACCACTCGACGAAGGATCGTAAGTCATCACCGTTTGCTGGTAGCTCGGCGCCTCAGAGATACGCACTGAACGCGGAACCACGGCTCCCAGAACCTGCTCGGGGAAGTGTTGGCGTACCTCGGAGGCAACTTGCGCAGCCAGGTTGGTGCGACCGTCATACATGGTCAAGAGAATCGTTGAAACAACCAGGTCGGCGTTGAGGTGCTTCTGGATCATCTCAATGTTCTTGAGGAGCTGGCTTAGCCCTTCCAGTGCGTAGTACTCGCACTGTATGGGGATCAGAACTTCACTGGCTGCGCAGAAGGCATTGACCGTCAGCAGGCCCAAGCTGGGAGGGCAGTCAATGAAGATGAAGTCCAGCCGGCCTTCACCATTCTTCTCCCGCTCCTTGGCGTAAACGTCGATGGCTCGTCGAAGCCTCTGCTCGCGTGCCACCAACGAGACCAACTCGATTTCAGCACCGGCAAGGTGGATGGTGGCGGGGGCGCAGATCAGATTCGGGATGTCAGGGCAGGCAGCAACGACGTCCTTCAGGGGGAGGTCGTTGATCAGGACGTCATAGATGCTGTCGACGTCTGCATGGTGCTCTATTCCAAGTGCCGTGGAGGCGTTTCCTTGGGGATCAATGTCGATCACCAGCACGTTGAGCCCGGCAGAGGCCAGGGCTGCGGCGATGTTCACCGTGGTGGTGGTTTTGCCCACTCCGCCCTTCTGGTTGGAGACAGTGAAGATGCGCGTTTTATCCGGCTTGGGGAGCTCCCTGCCGATCAACCGCTCGCGCCGACGGGTTTCATTGGCCAACTGACGGGCGATCGGACTTGAGTCATCAATGGAATCCATCACGTTATGCACTCCATCAGATACGGTTTCACGTGAAACGGCAGCATTCTCAACCGAATTGGGACGCACAATCGCAGACTGAAGAGATGCAGAGGGTGTGGCCATTGCCCGCGCGGACCCCAACGACATAAACGGGGGGATTCGCTGCGTGGAGGTTTCACTACTGCCCACTGGTCACACTCTCACTCTCATTCGGCGCTTGCTGCCGTTCTCTAGCCTAACTGCTCAGCCGCCGACACGCGGGAAACCAAGCGGGTCTCAGGCCGTCTTTCCGGGCTTGTTGACGATAATCCTCACCACGGTGGTGGGTTCCTCCAAAAGCTCCTGTCCACAAACAACAACTGACGTTTCCACGCCACCCAGTTTGCGGATGACCTTCTTGGCCTTCTCGATCTCCTCGGCCGCGCTGCGGCCCTTGATGGCGACAACTTCGCCATGGCCATTCAGGAGGGGAATCGTCAGACCTGCCAGGTTACTGAGAGCAGAAACTGCCCGCGCCGTAACAACGTCGGCGTCCACCATGCCCACGGCGAGCTCAGCACGCGTCCTCATGATGGTGACGTTATCCAGGCCGAGATCGTCCACCACTTCCTGGAGCCAGATGACACGACGCTCAAGCGGCTCAATCAGAGTCAGTTCAAGGTCCGGCCGGGCAATTGCCAAGCAGAGACCCGGCAAGCCTGCGCCGGATCCGACGTCGGCGACGTGGCTGTCCATGGCAATGGCGGATTCAATGACTGCACAGTTCAGGACGTGGCGACTCCACAAACGCGGAATCTCCCGTGGACCAATCAGCCCACGCTCAGTACCGGACGTTGCAAGATGTTCAACATAGCGCTTGGCGAGATCCAGGCGCTCCCCAAAAATCTTCTCGGCCGCTTCAAGTTCAGCTGCGGTTATTTCGACCATGAGCTGCTAGTCAGCCGAAACGACGATGTGACGGCCTGCGCCTTCGCCTTCGGACTCGGAAACGAACCCAAGGTCAGCAACGGCGTCGTGAACGATCTTGCGCTCGTAAGCACTCATCGGTTCAAGGGCGACGGTACCGCCGTCGGACTTGACCTTGGCTACGGCGTCTTCGGCGATCTTCTGCAGAACGCCGGCACGTTCCTTGCGGTATCCGTTGATGTCCAGGACGAGGCGTGAACGGTTCTCCGTCGCAGAGAGTACGGAGAGGCGAGCCAGCTCTTGCAGAGCCTCCAACACTTCACCGTCACGGCCCACCAGGCTATCCAACGCTGCAGATTCTTCATCGGCGCCGATGGAGATGTAGGTGCGTCCGTTGCGGACCTCAATGTCGATGTCGCCGTCGATATCGGCAATATCCAGGAGTTCCTCGAGGTAGTCGGCGGCGATATCGCCTTCCTCCTCGAGACGGCTGGCCGTCTTGGACTGCGTCTCTTCCTGCGTTTCGTCCTGGTCTTCAGTCACAGCGGCGATAACTTCTTCAGTGCTCTCGGCAGACATTACTTCTTCTTCCTGTTCTTACGTTGTGGCTGGACGCGCTGTGCACGGATCTCGGCGGCTGCAGCTGCTGCAGCTTCGGCTTCCGCGGCGGCGTCGGCGGGCTTCTTTCCACCCAGGAGCGGCGGGAGGCCCTTGGCGGCGCGGCGCTCTTCCAGTGCCTTGGCGGCAGGGGAACCCGGGGTGGGCATACGGCGAATGACGAAGAACTGCTGGCCCATGGTCCACAAGTTGGTGGTGGTCCAGTAGATCAGGACACCGATCGGGAAGTTGATGCCACCGATACCGAAAACGAGCGGCAGGATGTAGAGCATCATCTTCTGCTGGCGCATGAACGGGCTGGCCATGGCCTCTTCGGACATGTTCTTGGCCATGATCTGCTTCTGCGTAATGAACTGCGAAGCCGTCATGGCAACGATCATCACGATGGAAAGAACTACTACCGAGATGTTTCCGGCACCACCGTGGAGCAGCGCAGACGACAGCGGCGCACCGAAGATGCTCGATTCATCGAACTCCACTACCTGCTGAGCGCTCATCGCACCGATGCCATTGCCGGCATTCTTTGCGTTCGAGATACCCGACAACACCTGGAACAGCGCGAAGAAGAACGGCATCTGGATCAGCATCGGCAAACATGCCGAGAACGGGTTGGTCCCGTGCTTCTTGTACAGCGCCATCTGTTCCTGCGCCATGGCCTGGCGGGACAGCTGATCGGTCTTGCCCTTGTACTTGGTCTGAAGTTTCTTCAGGTCCGGCTGCAGCAGCTGCATGCCGCGCTGCGCTTTGATCTGCTTGACGAAGACGGGAATCAAGGCGGCACGGATCACCAGCACGAGGCCGATAATGGACAAAGTCCACGTCCAGCCGTTCGCGGCGGGCAGGCCAATGAAGCTCAGTCCCTCGTGGAAGCCAACCATGATGATTGACACCAGCCACTTGAACGGAAACATGATTGTTTCAAAGAAGTCCATACGATATCCCTATTCGTTAGGCCGCTGTGCGGCCTTCTTCATCAGCCTGAGCAGCCAGGAACTGGTCCGGATTGTTCAGTACAACAATTGTGGGCGTCCGGCCTTCAGGCCAGTGACGATGACCGGCGGGGACGTGGTCCACTCCGCCGGCGTTCCAAGGATGGCATTTGGCGAGCCTCTTGGCTGCGAGCCAGCTGCCCTTCACGGCGCCATGCACCGTTACTGCTTCCAGCGCGTACGCGGAGCATGAGGGAAAGAACCGGCAAACCTGGCCGTACAGGGGCGAGATGACCTTGCGGTACGTCTTCAGCAAAAGAATGAGGATGTTGCGGGGCAGCTCCCACAGGAACATGCCTACCGCCGCCGGAAGGCTCCGATGCGGAACCTTGCCGGAGGGGTCGCTTGAGGAAGGAACGACGGCGGTGCTTATGTCATGCACGCGGTGTCCCTTCCGTTGTGGTGCCGTGGTGTTCGGTCGAAGCATTGCGTGGAGCTGAGCCACCCAATCGCTTCGTCGTCACAGCCAGCGCGGCGTTGTAGTCGGAGAGCAGTTGCTCCCAGCTGGCAGATGCAGCTGCGGGCAATGCCCGGACCACCACCGCCAGGCCGGTTCCATGCGTGTGCAAGGAAAGTGCGCCTGCTTCTCTCAGTCTCCTCTTAACGAGGTTCCTGGTCACAGCGTTCCCGACGGCTTTGGAGACAATGAAACCGATTCGACTCGGCTCCCCGGCCCCGATAGAGGCCGTATATAACACTAAGTTCCGGCGTCCATTGCGGACGCCGGAACGTACAGTTGTTGAAAAGTCGGTAGACGTCCGCAGACGGTTAGGGGTGGCTAGCACCGTCGAACCCGCAAAAAGACCCTGACCGACAAGTCAGTTGTTTACGCCGACAGTTCGACGCGGCCCTTGCCGCGACGGGCAGCCAGGATGGCGCGGCCGGCACGGGTGCGCATACGAAGGCGGAAGCCGTGCTTCTTGGCCCGACGGCGGTTATTCGGCTGAAAAGTCCGCTTGCTCACGTTAGTTACTCCAGTGGATCAAAGGTGCGCCCACCCGATCAAAAAAGGGGAAGAACTGGCCGACGCTAAGTTTTGTATGTGCCTGCCGCCGTTGCCTTCCGTACGGTGAACGTACGGGGTTACAACTGATCTCAAAAGCGGACACAAAGGACTTCACAACGTTAGGGCAAAAAGGCACCCACAGTCAAACCGGGAGCCTGCCGCGGAGCTATCCACAGCTGTGCCCAACCCATGTTCCCAGCCTGTGGATGAAGTGGCTCACAGACCGTTTCGAAGAACAACAACGGTGTAATTATCCACAGGCAACTTCCCAGCTATCTTCTAGCGTTTCCATCCCCTAGAGTGGCTCAGTAGCCCAATGTCCACCCGCTGTGTATAACTCTGTGGATTATCGCCCAGAACAGAGCGGCCGGAGAGACTTCGGCTGCCAGCAACGCCGGCAAGCAAGAATTTAGGAACTGATTGATGACAGTAGACGAAGCCAACCACGCCAACACTGTCGGAAGTTCCTGGCGCAGGGTGCTGAGCCTCATGGAACAGGACGACCGGGTTTCACCCCGTCAGCGCGGTTTCGTCATCCTCGCCCAGGCGCAGGGACTCATTGGTTCCACACTCTTGGTGGCCGTTCCCAACGAACTCACCCGCGAAGTCCTGCAGACCCAGGTCAAGGACGCCTTGGACGATGCACTCCGCAGCGTCTTCTCCGACGACATCCGCTGCGCGATCGATGTGGACACCGATCTGGTGCCCGTCCATGCAGAGCCGGAGCCCGTCGTCGAGCTTTCCGCTGTGTCCGACTTCGCTGAGCCGAAGCCACAGCCCACTCCGCCCAGCACCTCGCATGAGTTTGGCCGGCTCAATCCCAAGTACATTTTCGACACCTTTGTGATCGGCTCTTCCAACCGCTTTGCGCACGCGGCCGCCGTCGCCGTCGCCGAAGCGCCGGCCAAGGCGTACAACCCGTTGTTCATCTACGGCGACTCCGGCCTGGGCAAGACCCACCTGCTGCACGCGATCGGTCATTATGCCCGCCGGCTCTACAGCGGGATCCGTGTCCGCTACGTGAACTCCGAGGAATTCACCAACGACTTCATCAACTCCATCCGTGATGACGAAGGCACCAGCTTCAAGACCACGTACCGGAATGTCGATGTGCTGCTGATCGATGACATCCAGTTCCTGGCGGGCAAGGACCGGACCCAGGAGGAGTTCTTCCACACGTTCAACGCCCTGCACAATGCCAACAAGCAGGTTGTCATCACCTCGGACCAGCCACCCAAGATGCTCGCCGGCTTCGAGGACCGCATGACGTCCCGTTTCGAATGGGGCCTGCTGACGGACATCCAGCCCCCTGAGCTTGAGACCCGCATTGCGATCCTCCGCAAAAAGGGCCTCAGCGAAGGCCTGTCCGCACCGGATGACGCCTTGGAGTACATCGCGTCCAAGATCTCCAGCAACATCCGCGAACTTGAAGGTGCCCTCATCCGGGTCACGGCCTTCGCCAGCCTCAACCGCCAGCCGGTGGATGTGGCCCTGGCGGAAATGGTGCTCAAGGACCTGATCACTGATGACGGAGCCCAGGAGATCACCGCGAAGCAGATCCTGGACCAGACAGCGGACTACTTCAAGCTCAGCATGGAAGAGCTCTGCAGCAAGTCCCGCACCCGCACGTTGGTGACCGCCCGGCAGATCGCGATGTACCTGTGCCGCGAGCTGACTGACATGTCCCTGCCGAAGATCGGCCAGGAACTTGGTGGACGCGATCACACCACCGTCATCCATGCTGACCGCAAGATCCGCGAGCTGATGGCTGAGCGTCGTGTGATTTACAACCAGGTCACTGAGCTCACCAACCGCATCAAACAGCAGCAGCGCGACTCCTGACATCCACAACGTAGGCGCCACTACATACCTTATTAACAGGTGCATGTGGATAAGCCTGTGGATACTTAAGGGGACAAGCTCGGTTAATGGGCTTAAAACCCTTAAGGCGCCTGTGGATCGTTAAAAACCGCCCTGAGAGTTGTCCCCATCCACACCCTGTTTAAAACCCAGTTAACGCACAATCCGTGAACAGGGCTTAACCGCGGAACGACGCGGTGGGATCGGGTTATCCACAGTTTCCACAGCAGTTGTTAACACTACGAATCCCAAAAAATTGAAATCCCTCAAATAACAATCTCGTTCTGCCACCTCACCGCCCCGGCGGAAGCAGACCAACCAGAGGTCCCAAGGCCGGCTTCCGGCTGTCCACATACGAGGGGTCCGGCCAAGCGGGGATGGGTTAATCGCGGATGTTCCGGCTAAGCTGTCAGCAGCGCTCCCATCCTTGGGTCTGTTTGTAGTTCGCTCAGTGCGGACCATGCAGGTTCCGGTGCCGGATTGCGAAGTTTTAGCGGATTCCAAGCAGGAATCCGCAGGTACTACATGGCAGCAGCAATGAAAGGCGGCACCCCTCCGTGAAGTTCAGAGTCGACCGCGACGTCCTGGCAGAAGCCGTTACGTGGACCGCGCGGTCGTTGTCTCCGCGGCCGCCCGTACCGGTACTTTCCGGCCTCCTCCTCAAAGCTGAGGCAGGAACAGTCAGTCTCTCGAGCTTTGACTACGAGACCTCGGCACGCTTGGAAATTCCTGCTGACATCGCTGTCGAGGGAACCATCCTGGTGTCCGGGCGCTTGCTGGCTGATATTTGCCGCAGCCTTCCTTCAGCTCCCGTGGAAGTGGAGACCGATGGCAGCAAGGTGACATTGACCTGCCGCCGAAGCAGCTTCCACTTGGCCACCATGCCTGAGGGTGAATACCCCGCACTCCCGGCACTGCCCACCATCAGTGGAACGCTGCCCGGCGATGCGTTTGCCCAGGCTGTTTCCCAGGTAATCATTGCGGCCAGCAAGGATGACACCCTCCCGATCCTCACCGGTGTGCGCATGGAGATCGAGGATGACCTCATCACCCTCCTTGCCACCGACCGCTACCGCCTCGCCATGCGCGAAGTTCCCTGGAAGCCGGTCACACCAGGAATTTCCACAAGCGCCCTCGTCAAGTCCAAGACGCTGAACGAGGTTGCCAAGACCCTTGGTGGCAGCGGTGACATCAACCTGGCCTTGGCGGATGACGACAGCCGGCTCATTGGTTTTGAAAGCGGCGGACGCACCACCACCTCACTCCTGGTGGATGGTGATTACCCCAAGATCCGTTCACTGTTCCCGGATTCCACGCCCATCCACGCAACAGTCCAGACCCAGGAACTCGTTGAGGCCGTTCGCCGCGTGTCCCTCGTCGCAGAGCGGAACACTCCCGTGCGTTTGGCCTTCACCCAAGGCTTGCTGAACCTCGACGCCGGCACCGGCGAGGACGCCCAGGCGTCCGAAGAACTCGAGGCCCAACTTTCCGGCGAAGACATCACTGTTGCCTTCAATCCTCACTACCTTGTTGAAGGCTTGAGCGTTATCGAGACCAAGTACGTGCGCTTCTCCTTCACCACGGCTCCCAAGCCGGCCATGATTACGGCCCAGGCTGAGGCTGACGGAGAAGACCAGGACGATTACCGCTACCTCGTCATGCCGGTCCGCCTCCCCAACTAACCGAAACGTACCCGCCACCTTCGCAGAAAAGAGCTCACACTGTGCACATCGGTCTGATCGGCCTCGGAAAAATGGGTTTCAACATGCGGCAGCGCATGCGGAACGGTGGAGTCGAAGTTACTGGTTTCGACCGCAATCCGGACGTCACCGATGTTGCTTCCGTGGATGAACTCATCGCCGCGCTTCCCAGCCCCCGGCTGGTGTGGGTCATGGTTCCCTCAGGTGCGATCACCGATGCCGTGGTCAGCGAACTTGGCGAGAAGCTCAGCCCCGGCGACCTGGTCATCGACGGCGGCAACTCACGTTTCACCGAGGACCAGAAGCACGCAGCTGCCCTTGCCGAAAAAGGCATCCGCTTTGCCGATTGCGGTGTCTCCGGTGGCGTTTGGGGCCTCGAGAATGGTTACGGCCTGATGGCAGGCGGCGCAGATGAAGACATCGAACTGGCAATGCCGGTTTTTGATGCCCTCCGTCCTGAAGGCGAACGTGCCGACAGCTTCGTCCACGTTGGCGGCGTGGGTGCCGGCCATTACGCGAAGATGGTCCACAACGGCATCGAATACGGCCTGATGCAGGCCTACGCCGAAGGCTATGAACTGCTGGCGGCCAAGGACATCGTGAAGGATCTTCCGGGTACTTTCCGGGCTTGGCAAAAAGGAACTGTGGTCCGCTCCTGGCTGCTGGACCTCATGGTCAAGGCACTTGACGAAGACCCGGGCCTGGCTTCGATTGACGACTACGTTGAAGATTCCGGCGAGGGCCGGTGGACTGTTGAGGAAGCAATCGCCAACGCAGTCCCGGCGCCGGCCATCACTGCGGCGCTTTTCGCCCGGTTCGCTTCCCGCGAGGACAACTCTCCTGCCATGAAGATGGTCTCTGCCCTGCGCCACCAGTTCGGCGGACACGCCACCCGTCCGGCCAACTAGGCCGCAGGAGTCCTGCAAACGGCGTGTACCTCGAACATCTTTCGCTGACGGACTTCCGCAGTTACGCACAAGTCGACCTCAAACTCGGCCCTGGTGTGACTGTCCTGGTTGGTTCCAACGGAATTGGCAAAACCAACCTGATGGAAGCAATCGGATACCTGGCGACCCTGAGCTCCCACCGGGTCAGCACGGACGCACCGCTGCTGCGCTTCGGTGCTGAGCGCGCAATGATCCGGGCCAGGCTCGTTCGTGGAGAACAATCCACGATGCTCGAGCTGGAAATCAATGCCGGGCGAGCAAATCGGGGCCGTATCAACCGCGGAAATCCGGTGCGTGCCAGGGACATTCTGGGGATCTGCCACACGGTGTTGTTCGCGCCGGAGGATTTGGCTCTGGTCAAGGGCGATCCCTCGAACCGCCGCCGTTTCCTGGATGAGCTGCTGGTCAGCCTGGTTCCACGGCATGCTGCTACGCGAAGCGACTACGATCGCGTCCTGAAACAACGCAATGCCCTCCTGAAATCTGCCCGTGCGGGTAAGTTCACGGCCGGCCATGAGGCAACCTTGGACGTCTGGGACCAGCACATGGCCCGGGCCGGGGCCGAACTGCTCCATGCCAGGCTGGAACTGGTGGAACGTTTACGTCCGCACCTGAACAGCGCCTACGCGCAGCTCACTGATGGTTCCAAAGAGGCCGGTGCGGTTTACCGCTCGACCATCCAGGGCGTACTGGACGACGACGGCGGTCCCGCCGATCCTGGTACGGAACCTTCTGCGTCGGTTGATGACCTCCGGCTGCTGTCCATTGACGAACTCACCGAACGCTACATCCAGGCATTCGCAGCATCGCGGAAAAAGGAACTGGAACGCGGCATCTCCCTGGTGGGTCCGCACCGCGATGAACTGGAACTGGTGTTGGGCCAAGCTCCGGCCAAGGGCTACGCGTCCCATGGCGAGACGTGGTCCATGTGCTTGTCCCTGCGCCTGGCTTCCTATTATGTGATGCTCGATGACGCGCGCACCGGGGGTACCGCTCCGATCCTGATCCTGGACGATGTGTTTGCCGAACTTGATGTACAGCGCCGGCGTAAACTGGCTGCAATAGTCGCCGGTGCCGAGCAAGTACTGGTGACTGCCGCCGTCGACGCCGATATCCCTGAGGAGCTGGCCGGACGGCGCGTAACCGTTGTTCCGGGAGGCATCGATGGCGAAGGATAGCCGCGACGGACTTCAACCCGGCCGCGATCCGGACGAAATCGACGCCGCCCAGGCGGCGCTGAACCGGATGCGGGAGGCCGCGGCCGCCCGCGGTGAAGTCCGGCAGCGCGCGCCCAGGCCCGGATCGGCCCCTAAGCGGAAGGGCATCCGGGACACCAGGGGTTTTGCGCAATTTCATGGAAGCGGCCGTGATCCGTTGGGCCTTGGCAATGTGGTGGGACGCCTGGTGGCCGAGCGGGGGTGGACGTCGCCTGTGGCCGTGGGATCCGTCATGGCCGAATGGGAAACCTTGGTTGGACCGGACATTTCCGCCCACTGCACGCCGGAGAGCTTCACGGACACAACGCTCCATGTTCGCTGCGATTCCACGGCCTGGGCTACGCAGCTTCGTCTGCTGAGCAGCAGTCTTTTGGAGATGTTCCGCAACGAACTGGGCGAAGGCGTAGTGACCAGCATTCAAGTGCTGGGTCCTTCGGCTCCGAGTTGGCGAAAGGGCGGGCGCAGCGTGAACGGTCGCGGACCGCGGGACACTTACGGCTGAACGGCGTGCAGGGCGATTCAACGCCCCGGAGTCGTATAGGCCCCCATCGGGACCACCGCAGGGCCATTGCAGATAGGGCCAGCGGCCTCCCACGGCCATATTCAGCTCTGGGCTGCCCCCGTATTTGCAAGGATTTGTGCGTTTCCACGATAGAATTGGTGTAGATCACTGAGCGCCGGTGAAACGTCGTTGGGGTTCCTGGATCCACTCTTGTGGCAGGGTACCCCCTACGTCCGACTAGTCGGCGCAATCAGTCACGTGCCCGTTGACGGCTGCGGTTCGCCGTGGACACCACCGGGAACGGCCGACATCGAGTACAGAGGAGTCGAAAGCGCCTGTGGCTAACGACAATGCAGAGACCTTGGCAGTAGAGCCCGAAGAGGAGACTGTTCCCAAGCCTGACACGCCTGAGGTGGCGCCCAGGGAGTACGGTGCCAGCGACATCACCGTGCTGGAGGGCCTCGAAGCGGTGCGCAAACGCCCCGGCATGTATATCGGATCCACCGGCCCTCGCGGCTTGCACCACCTGGTCTATGAAGTGGTGGACAACTCTGTTGATGAGGCGCTTGCCGGCTACTGCAGCCACATTGAGGTCACGCTCCGTGCCGATGGTGGCGTGCGAGTTGTTGACGATGGGCGCGGCATCCCCGTGGACATCCACCCCACCGAAGGCAAGCCGACGGTTGAAGTGGTCATGACCATCCTCCACGCAGGCGGCAAGTTCGGTGGCGGCGGTTACGCAGTCTCCGGCGGCCTCCACGGTGTGGGTATCTCCGTGGTGAACGCTTTGTCCCGCCGTGTGGACACGGAAGTCCGCCGGCAGGGCCACGTATGGCGGATGACCTTCGCCGACGGCGGCAAGCCCCAGGGCGAGCTGGTCAAGGGAGAAGAAACAGACGTCACCGGAACGTCCCAGACGTTCTACCCGGACGGCACCATTTTCGAGTCCACCGAGTTCGATTTCGAAACCCTCCGTGCCCGCTTCCAGCAGATGGCCTTCCTCAACAAGGGCCTGCGGATCACGCTGACCGATGAGCGTCCCGCTTCCCGCGATGGCGATGGCGACCTCGACCTGGATGCCGTGGCCACTGAAGGTGAAGTAGCCGCCGAACACAGGACCGTGGTGTATCAGTACCCGGATGGCCTGTTGGACTACGTCAAGCACCTGAACTCGAACAAGAAGGTGGAGATCGTCCACGAGGACGTCATCGCTTTCGAAACCGAAGACACCGAGCGGCACATCGCCGTCGAGGTTGCCATGCAGTGGACCACTGCGTACTCGGAAAGCGTCCACACCTACGCGAACACCATCAACACGCATGAGGGTGGAACGCACGAAGAAGGCTTCCGCGCCGCGATGACCTCCCTGATCAACCGCTATGCGCGCGAGAAGAGCATCATCAAGGAAAAGGAAGACAACCTTACCGGTGATGACATTCGTGAAGGCCTGACGGCTGTTATTTCCGTCAAGCTTTCCGAGCCGCAGTTCGAAGGCCAGACGAAGACCAAGCTGGGTAACTCCGAGGTCAAGGGATTTGTCCAGCGCGTCGTCACGGATCAGCTGGGTGACTGGCTGGAACGTAACCCCGGCCCTGCCCGCGATGTCATCCGCAAAGCAATTTCGGCTGCCCAGGCACGCATGGCTGCCCGCAAGGCACGCGATAACGCCCGCCGTAAGAGCCCGTTGGAATCCTTCGGCATGCCCGGCAAGCTCTCCGACTGCTCGTCCAAGGATCCTTCGCGATGCGAGGTCTACCTCGTGGAGGGTGACTCCGCCGGTGGCTCGGCCAAGCGTGGCCGCAACCCCGAAACCCAGGCCATCCTGCCCCTGCGCGGCAAGATCCTGAACGTGGAACGTGCCCGCTTGGACAAGGCTCTGGGGAACGCGGAAGTCCAGTCCATGATCACGGCATTCGGCACGGGTATTGGCGAGGACTTCGATATAGCCAAGCTCCGGTATCACAAGATCGTGCTGATGGCCGATGCTGACGTTGATGGCCAGCACATCACCACCCTCTTGATGACACTGTTGTTCCGCTACATGCGCCCACTGATCGAGAACGGCTACGTCTACCTGGCCCAGCCGCCGCTCTACAGGATCAAATGGTCCAACGCTGCCCACGATTACGTCTACAGCGACCGCGAACGTGATGAAACCATCCGCAAGGGTGCCGCGATGAACAAGCGACTCCCCAAGGACAACGGCATCCAGCGCTACAAGGGTCTGGGCGAGATGGACTACACCGAGCTATGGGACACCACCATGGATCCGGATCGCCGGACGCTGCTGCAGGTCACCATGGATGATGCCTTGGCTGCAGACCAGACCTTCTCCGTCCTGATGGGCGAAGACGTTGAGTCGCGCCGAAACTTCATCCAGCAGAACGCCAAGGACGTCAGGTTCCTCGATATCTAGGGCTCCGCAAAGGGCTTTGAATATTCCAGAACTGACATATACCTGAAACGGAAACCTTAGATTATGAGTGACGAAACTCCCGAAGTCCCGGCGGAATCGAACGACGCCGAGGATGTAGTTCTTGAGGGTGATGTGCTGACCGACCGCGTCGAGCAGGTGGACCTGCAGACCGAAATGCAGCGGTCCTACCTGGACTACGCCATGGCCGTCATCGTGGGCCGCGCCCTTCCGGATGTCCGGGACGGCCTGAAGCCGGTGCACCGCCGCGTTCTCTACGCGATGTTCGACGGCGGATACCGTCCGGACCGCTCGTTCAACAAGTGTGCCCGCGTGGTGGGCGATGTCATGGGTACGTACCACCCGCACGGTGACATGGCGATCTACGACGCTTTGGTGCGCCTGATCCAGGACTGGACCATGCGGTACCCGCTGGCTCTTGGCCAGGGCAACTTCGGTTCGCCCGGCAACGACGGCGCTGCTGCTCCGCGTTACACCGAAACCAAAATGGCGCAGCTGGCCATGGAGATGGTCCGGGACATCGACGAGGAAACCGTCGACTTCCAGGACAACTACGACGGCAAGAACCAGGAACCCACCATCCTGCCGGCGCGTTTCCCCAACTTGCTGGTCAACGGCTCCTCCGGCATCGCCGTCGGCATGGCCACCAACATTCCGCCGCACAACCTTCGCGAGGTCGCCGAGGGTGTCCAGTGGGCACTTGAGAACCCCACGGCCACGCGCGAAGAGCTCCTTGAAGCGCTGCTGTTGCGCATCAAGGGCCCGGATTTCCCCACCGGCGCCACCATCCTGGGCCATAAGGGCATCGAGGACGCTTACCGCACCGGCCGTGGATCCATCACCATGCGTGCCGTGGTCAACGTCGAGGAACTCCAAGGCCGTACCTGCCTGGTGGTGACAGAGCTTCCGTACCAGGCAAACCCGGACAACCTGGCCATCAAGATTGCCGAACTGGTCAAGGACGGCAAGATTTCAGGCATCGCGGACCTTCGTGATGAAACCTCGGGCCGTACCGGCCAGCGACTGGTGATTGTGCTCAAGCGCGATGCCGTTGGCAAGGTGGTCCTGAACAACCTTTACAAGCACACGCAGTTGCAGGACAACTTCTCGGCGAACATGCTGGCAATTGTCGACGGCGTTCCGCGCACCTTGAGCCTTGATGCCTTCATCCGGCACTGGGTTGCGCACCAGATGGACGTCATTGCCCGCCGTACCCGGTACCGCCTGCGCAAGGCCGAGGAAGAAGCGCACATCCTGCGCGCGCTCCTCAAGGCCCTGGACATGCTGGATGAAGTCATTGCGCTCATCCGTGCCTCCAACACCACAGAGGCTGCGCGTGAAGGCCTCATGGAGCTTCTGGAGATTGACGAGCTCCAGGCCCGGGCCATTCTGGACATGCAGCTGCGTCGTTTGGCCGCCCTGGAACGCCAGAAGATCCAGGACCGCCACTCCGAGCTCGAAGCGATGATCCAGGAATACAACGCGATCCTGGCTTCCGAAGAGCGGCAGCGCCAGATCATCAGTGAGGAACTTGCAGAGATTGTCGCCAAGCACGGCGATGACCGACGCACCCACATCCTGATGGGTTTCGACGGCGACATGTCCATGGAAGACCTGATCCCCGAAGAGGAAATGGTTGTCACCATTACGCGTGGCGGCTACGTCAAGCGCACGCGCAGCGACAACTACCGTTCCCAGCAGCGCGGCGGCAAGGGCATCAAGGGTGCCCAGTTGCGTGGCGACGACGTCGTGGAGCACTTCTTTGTCACGACCACCCACCACTGGTTGTTGTTCTTCACCAATCTGGGGCGCGTCTACCGTGCCAAGGCATACGAGCTCGCTGAGGCGGGACGCGATGCCAAGGGCCAGCACGTTGCCAATCTGCTGGCCTTCCAGCCGGACGAGCACATCGCCCAGGTCCTGGACCTGCGGGACTACCAGCAGGCTCCATACCTGGTGCTTGCCACCAAGAATGGCCTGGTCAAGAAAACAAGGCTTGAGGACTACGACACCAACCGCACAGCCGGCGTTATCGCCATCAACCTGCGCGATGAGGACGAATTGGTCTCCGCCCAGTTGGTCAGCGAGACCGACGACCTCCTGCTGGTCTCGCGCAAGGGCCAGTCCATCCGCTTCACAGCCACCGATGACGCACTGCGCCCCATGGGCCGCGCTACGTCCGGTGTGACCGGCATGAAGTTCCGTGAAGACGACGAACTGCTTGCCGCGGATGTCGTCCAGGACGGTTCCTTCGTCTTCATCGTGACTGAGGGCGGTTACGCCAAACGGACCGCTGTGGACGAATACCGTTTGCAGGGACGTGGCGGGTTGGGGATCAAGGTTGCCAAGCTTGCTGAAGACCGCGGTGACCTCGTGGGCGCGTTGATCGTGCAGGAAGAAGACGAAGTCCTGGTGGTCATGGAGGGCGGCAAGGTGGTCCGTTCGGCGGTAACCGGCGTGCCGGCCAAGGGCCGTGACACCATGGGCGTCATCTTCGCCAAGCCGGACAAGAATGACCGCATTATTGAGGTTGCGCGCAACAGCGAACGCGGCCTGGAAGTCGAAGAGTCAGAAGACGGACTCGACGATGACGTAACGTTGGCTGCAAACGACGGCGCCTCTGAGGCGACCGTGACGGCCGAAACGGAAAACGACGCAGACCCGGAAACTGAAACGGGCGCGGAGCTGAACGAAGACAACACCGGAGGTAACGAGTGAGTAATTCCGACTCATATCCCAAGCCGAGCACAGGTGTCCCCGGCGGACTCCGGCAGCCCTCAGGCAGCGCCCAGGCAGGAACGCCTGCGCGGCCCCAGCAGCGTCCCGGATCCGGGGCTTCCGGATCCGATGCCGCAGGCGCACGACCCGCAACCGGGACCGGCTCCGGGCAGCGTCCAACCGGTGCTCCTGGCCAGCGGCCGGCCCAGTCGGGTCAGCGTCCCGCCCAGGGTGCTCCCGGACAGCGCCCGGCGCAGCCCGGACAACGTCCCGCCCAGTCGGGTCAGCGCCCCGCACAGGGTGCTCCCGGCCTGGTGAAGCCTGCCCCCAAGGCAAAGGTTCGCCGCGCACGCCTGCTGGTCAGCAAGGTGGATCCTTGGTCCGTGCTGAAGATGGCATTCCTCCTGTCCGTTGCACTGGGCATCGTCACCGTAGTGGCAGCCATCGTTCTGTGGACAGTGCTGGATCTCACAGGCATCTTCAACCAGGTGGACAGCCTTCTTGGCACCCTGGCCGGATCCGAAGGCAGTGGATTCGAACTGAAGAAGATCGCTTCGCTGGGCCAGGTAGCGTCCTTTGCCACGATTATTGCCGTGGTGAACGTGGTCCTGCTGACGGCACTGTCCATGCTTTCCGCCGTTCTCTATAACATTTCCGCAACGTTGGTTGGTGGCGTCGGCGTCACCCTGACCGACGACTAAGAAAAATCCGCGGAATTCCGCCTTTTTAGGCGGAATTCCCTCTCGGAAATGCCTCGATTTGAGATCGGGCCGGGATGTGCTGTACAGTCATATCTCGGCCCGATGAGGCATCGGGGCGTATAGCTCAGGCGGTTAGAGCGCTTCGCTGATAACGAAGAGGTCCCAGGTTCAAGTCCTGGTACGCCCACGGAACCGAAAGAGGTTCAGGTAAAACTGAACCGGAATGAGGTACTTGTGAAGAAGTTGCTGGTAGTTGTAGCAGCGGCAGTCGCAGGTGTCCTGGTCTATAAAAAGGCGCAGGAATCCGAGGCCCGGAAAGATGTCTGGAGCAAGTCAACCGACACGGTCGACTAGCCGAAGGGCCCGGTCCGAACTGGTAATTACCAGCCTGGACATGGGGTATGATTGACGGGTTGCTTCTTATGGGGGCATGGCGCAATTGGTAGCGCACCTGCTTTGCAAGCAGGGGGTTCGGGGTTCGAGTCCCCGTGCCTCCACCATAAGAAAAGTCCCGGTCAGAAATGACCGGGACTTTTGCTTTTAACCAGAAGACCGGGTGCTCTTAACCAGAAGACCGGGTGCTCTTAACCAGAAGATCGGGCCCGTTGATTATTCGGCAGGGCAGAGAACCCCGGGGAGTGGTCCGCGACCGGGTAGGGGCTAGAGTCCGCAGGACCCAGCTGTCCCGCAGTCCGCAGGACCCAGCTGTCCCGCAGTTCGCAGGACCCAGCTGTCCTGCAGTCCCGCAACCTGCAGTCCCGCAACCTGCAGTCCCGCAACCCGCTGTCCCGCTGTCCCGCAACCAGCTGTCCCGCAGTCCGCAGGATCCTAGCTGTCCCGCAACAGGCGCTCAGCAACCAGCGCCCAGCAATCAACCGTTCAGGCTGCCGCAACCCGCTGCAGGGCGCGCTCAAGGAAAGCCGCGAGCTCGGCGTTGCCCAGGACGGGGGTCACAACGCCGAGTTCCAAGGTGGGCTGTGTCTTGGCTCCGGCTGTCTTCAGGGCACCCTCCACGGCGGACCGGGCCGCAGTAGCGGCTTGCGTATCCCCACGCTTGGCTGCCTCCAGCATGGTGATCGCCTCTTCCACACCCCGCCCGTACTCCGACGCCGCTGCAATCCATGCAGTGCCATCCTGCGCGAAACCGGGCTCGGCCATGCGTGGCAGGAGCGTGGGAAGCTTTTGAAGCAGCCCAGCACGGTCCCTCAGTGCCGCCGATGGTGACTTGCCGGCGTCGTACTCCGACCAGAACTGGTCGATATCCCGGCGAAGCTCCGGTGCTGAAGGTGTGAGTTCGTCGTCCTGCCAGTCCTGGTTCAGGTCCACGAAAGCCCGTACGGCTGCCCGCACTTCGGGGTCTGGGCCTGCGAGCAAGGACAGCGCGGCATCCATGGATGGCCCGGGCTTGTACGCAGGCCCATTCCAGGAGAGATCTGCGTAGTTGAAGATTGCCGGCAGGGAGAGGTAGGGCTGGATCATCGGGTTGGTGACGATTCCCTTGATGGTTCGGTGAAGGTCGGCGTCCCGGCCAATCACGGGCGCCAGGAAGAGATGGTCCTGGGAGAAGTCATTAACCGGATAGTTGTCCCAGATGACCAGGCTCCGCGGTTTGCCGGGTGACCCGTAGGTATCGCCCGCAGTTTCCGCCGATTTCGTGCTGATCCGGTGGGAGACCACGTCTTCTCCCGTCCACTGCACCACAATTTCGGGGTTCAGTGCGCGGCCAAGTTCCTTCTTGTACGGAGTGCTTCCGGATCCGTTGTAGAAGGTGGGGACCGTTTCGAGCGGCAGGACACCTGCTTTGCCGGAGATGAACTTGGCATTGACGTCATTGACGAACGATGCCTGCGCTTTCGCCAGGTTCACTTGTCCGGCGCCGAATTCCCGGAGGTCCTCCGCGCATTGGACCTTGGTGGCGATGTCGTCCAAGGGAATCACGAACGAGCGCACCCCCAGCGAATACAGGGATTCAAGCTTTGCCACGGCATCTTCAAGGTCCGCTTCACGCGAATAGCAAACGTCAATCCCCGGCGAGAGAGCGTAGCTGAACCGGACATGGTTGGCGGCCGCGGCGTCTATCAATTCCCGCAGCTCGCTGAGCTCCCTGTCCGAGTACAGCTCACGCCATTTGTCCCGGAGCAGGGGATCGTCTTTGGGCGAATAGATGTAGGTGTTCATTTTCTGGCTGCCCGCAAATTCAATGACATCCAAACGGGCTTCGTGGGACCAAGGCGTTCCGTAGAAGCCCTCGATCACACCACGTGTTTCCATCAGCGGCCAGTCACTTACTTGGACCGGGGCCACAGCGCCGTCCTTAAGCACCTGCCGGAGGGTCTGGACGGCGTGGAAAACGCCGTCGTCGTCGCGTCCGGCGAGAACCGCCGTCGGAATCCCGTCGGACTGTCCGGTCGCGATCGAATAGCCTTCAGCGCGTCCAAGGGCATCACGGACTGAGGAGTCGCCGTCCACTTGCAAGGCTTTGAGGACCGGGCCCACCGCGGACTCAGTGCCCAGATGGATGGCCGATGACCCTTCCTGTGGGGACGGAAGGGTTGTCACAACCTCCGCGGTTCCTCCTGAGGCAGCAACGAGGTCCCGGACGGCGGCAGTCGAGGCCTGGTCCGTTCCGGCCGGTGCCACAACGTACACGTGCCCGGTGATGGGGACCGGGGCCCCATTCCCCAACCGGGCATGCTGAGGTACCGGGAAGATGCTTGGAACACCTGTACTGACTTCGGCTCCGCCTGGACCATCGGGACGCTCACGTGAAACAGCGAACCAGCCGGCGGCAACCAGGGCAGCTGCGAGCAACCCTGCCACCAGCAGCAGAAGAGACCGCCGGCGCTTGGTGCCGGAGCCGGCGGGTGCGGTGTTCAATCAGATAACCCCTTGGGTACGCCGTTACCGGCTCACTGGAATGTTGAGTCAAGACAATCACACTGTTGGAGCATCAGATAGGGTCTGGAACGCACCCGCGCCCCACTAGTGTTGATCCGTGACCCTTCTCATTGCCGCCCTGGGTGTCCTGGGTGTCGCCTCTTCCGGACCGCTCATCGCGGGCACCCTGGGAGCTACTTCAGTGACGGCCTTGGCGATCGCTTTCTGGCGGAACGCGATTGGTGCCGTCGTCATGGCAGCTCCGGTGGCTATCCGCGAGCCGAAAGCGTTCAGCAGGATCACCCGGCGGGAATTTGGCTGGTCCACTGTTGCTGCCGTCGCACTGGCCTTCCACTTCGCCTGCTTCATTACCGCCCTCCAGTTGACGTCGGTGGCTGCCGCTACGGCCTTGGTGTGCTTGCAATCGGCATGGATCGCGGTGTTCCAGTTGTTCCGGGGAACGCGGCACCGATGGCCGGTATTGGTTGGCCTGGGCATCGCTTTCGGCGGAGTCGTGGCCATCACGGGATTCGACATGGGCTCATCCCCTGAAGCACTGCTGGGTGACCTCTTGGCCCTGGCAGGCGGAGCACTGGCCGGCCTCTACACGCTGGCGGGAGGAAAGGCCCGCCAATCCATGGGAACCGGTACCTACACCACGCTCTGCTACGGCATGTGCGCGGCGATCGTGGCAGTGATGGCTTTGTTCAGCGCCCAGCCACTGACAGGGTTCGACGCCGGAGGCTGGCTTGGCATTATCGCCATCACCGTTTGCGCGCAGTTGGTAGGACACACGGCCTTCAACCACTTGCTGGCCACAATGAGTCCGCTGCTGGTGTCCATGATCATCCTGCTGGAGATTCCGGGCGCTGCGATCCTTGCAGCCATCTTCCTTGCTGAGACCTTGCCTGCCGGGACCTATGCAGGACTGGCGCTGATCCTGGTTGGCCTGGCTGTAGTTGTCGCCGGGCAGCGGCGGGGCCGGGCTGAAGCAGACCAACGCGAAGCCGGGTTGGGCACTGACTGAGGATCCGCCGTCGGGCGCGCGCGCTTTGTCGCTGTACCGCTAAAGGCCACCGCGGCGGGCGCCCTGCGCGGCGTTGGAAGTGTGGATGGCGCGGAGTATCTTGGCCGGGAAATATACCGAAAAGAACACCACCATGGGTGCTTTGAGTGCCATCTTCTTGACGTTGTGGGCCTTGTAGGTCCTGTCGAAGCGCTGCACGTAGTAGCGGTAATCGCGGGGTGAATCCTCCAACCGGCGGGCGGACATTCCGGAAACCATCTGTGGCACATACTGCACCTTGAGGTCGTGCTCGAAGAGGTGCAAGGAGAGATCGATATCCTCGTGCATCTCATCCTTGGGGTCCAGGCACGCTTCGTCGCGGATGGTCTCCCAAGCTGAACGTCGAAGAGCCATGTTGGAACCGAAGAGGAAATGGTACTGGTGCTTGGCCAGGCGCAGCATGAGTTGGCGCATCTTGTCGTCCGCCTTGAGGCCGAAGCGGCGCATGGGCATGTCGTAATAGACAACAGGACCCGTTGCGGCAGCGACCGACTGGTCCATGAACGCTTTTTGGACCTGTTCAACCCAATCCGGCTCCAGGACGGAATCCGCGTCGATACGTCCCACCACCTCGCTTGTGGCGTTGTTCAGCCCATGGTTGCGGGTGGGAATCAGCCCCTGAAAGGCTTCCTGGCGCAGGAGGATAATGGGGCTCTCGGGATATTCCTGCTGCATCTGGCGCACGATACGTGCGGTCCGGTCCGTGGAGAGGTTGTCCACCACGATGATCTCGTCAGCAGGAACGGACTGGTAAATGGCCGCGATGAGACACTGGCGAATGACGCTTTCTTCGTTATACGCCGGGATGACGATGGACACGCCCGGGGGCACCGGACCATCCTGTTGGGCACCCGCAGAGGGTCTATCGGCTGACATCACTCCAAATCTAACACCCGGGGCCGCGCCACCCGCGGAGGCTTTGGTTACAAGCCGGCAAACACTGAAGGGATCCCGGCCATGACCGGGATCCCTTCAGTTTGTTGACGTATTGGCCTGCTCAAGGCCTCATGTCAGTGCTTAGTTCTGTGCACCTTTGGCATCGGAGTCCGAGCCTTCAGAGTCCTTGTGCAAGCTGGCCGCAATGTTCTTCACGGCAGTCTTGGCGTCGGTTGCCACCTTCGCAGAGGAGTCCTCAACGTTCTTGAAGGCATCCTTGGTGGCCTGCTCTGCCTCAGCCGCGGCTTCCTCAGGGGTGATGTCGGCGGTGCCGGACCCAGTGGACGCGGCGGCCGTTGCTGATGCCGGGGCATCATCCGCTGCCGAAGCAGCTGCCGGGGCAGCAGGAATCGGAGCGGGCGTCGGCGTGACCGGGGAAGGCGTCTTCCACGGGTCTTCCACAGGCTTGGAAGCCTTCCAGGCCGCAACACCGGCGGCAGCGGCCGCAGCAATGACGGTCACGATCAGCCAACCGCGCTTCTTCGGCTTGGGCTGCTCCTTCACCAAAGCGGTGGAAACTGCCTTGCCGGCCCGATCCGTAACAGCCTTGATGTGCTTGCCTGTAGCCTGGGCCTGCTCCTGGACACTGTGTACAACGCCGGAATCGACCAGTTTCTGCGCCACGGCATCAACTTGTGCCGGTGCATTCTCCAAAGCGTGGTGAACGGCTACCGAAGCCTGGCCCAATTGCTCGGACAGCTTGGGCAGGTACTCGTCCACTACTTTGTCCCGGGCGATGCCGAGGGCCGGAGTGGCTTTGTTGAGCGTCTCCTGGATCCTGGGCGTTGCGTCCTCCACTACGTCATGGATCTTCGGCGCAAGGTGCGCCAATCCATCCTGAATCCGCGGCGTAACAACAGCAACGCCGTCGGCGAGGTTGTGCGCCGCGGACTTCAGCCCCTCTTGGATCTTGGGGGAAGCGGTATCAATGCCGTGCTGGATACGCGGAACAGCCCAGTTGACAGCGGCTTCCACACGGGGTGCCGCCCAGTCGCGGGCGTTGTCTACACCGGCCACAACGGATTGTTCGAGGTCGCGGGCAATACGGTCTGATTTCTTCACAACTACCTCCCGATACACATGCTCGTTTGTTGCTAGCCTACGTCGCTTGGCGAACACCGGCTATTCATCTGCCGGATTCGTCCCGGATTTCACCGAGCGCAGAACCGGCTTTACAACTGCACCGGCGTTGACCCTGCATGGAAGAATGGGGCCATGACCATCGCAACCGCAAAAGCAACGATCCACACGACCCTCGGCGACATCAAGGTTGACCTCTTCGGCAACCACGCGCCCAAGACGGTCGCCAACTTCATTGGCTTGGCCACGGGCGAAAAGTCCTGGAACCACCCCGAGACCGGCGAAGACAAGACCGGAACGCCGCTGTACGACGGCACCATCTTCCACCGCATCATCAAGGACTTCATGATCCAGGGCGGCGATCCCCTGGGTCGCGGCGTTGGCGGACCGGGCTACCAGTTCGACGACGAGATCCACCCCGAGCTGACCTTCAACGCCCCCTACAAGCTGGCCATGGCCAACGCCGGCATCCAGATGGGCAAGGGCACCAACGGGTCACAGTTCTTCATCACCACCGTGAACACCGACTGGCTGTTCGGCAAGCACAGCATCTTCGGTGAGGTCACCGATGAGGAATCCCGCAAGGTTGTGGATTCCATTGAAGCCGTCCGTACCGGCATGGGCGACCGCCCCGTCGAGGACGTCGTCATCAACAGCATCGACATCGAACAGCTCTAGTCACACCCTGAACCTGAGCTCATGAGTTACGGAATCCCGTCGGCAGAGCCGTCCGCTGATATTCCGGTGTGCCCCAGGCACCCGGACAGGCCCTCCTATGTGCGGTGCCAGCGCTGCGGGCGCCCTGCATGCCCCGAGTGCCAGCGGGCGGCCGCCGTCGGGTTCCAATGCGTTGATTGCATCAACGAACAAAAACGTTCGACGCCGGTCTACCGGTCCCCGTACGGCGGCGCCCTGGCCGTGGGCAAGCCTTTGGTGACGTACACGATCATCGGCCTGTGCCTGTTGGTCTTTGTCCTTCAGTGGCTTGTGCCCGGCGAGGCAGTGTTCCAAAACTTCGCCTTTGCCAACGTTTTTGCCGATACTGAGCCTTGGCGCATGCTCACCGCCGCATTCCTGCATTCCCAGGGATTCCTGCTCCACATTGTCCTGAACATGTACACGCTGTGGATCTTCGGACAGGCCCTTGAGCCCTTGCTCGGGCGGATCCGATTCCTTGCCGTGTACCTGCTGTCCGCGATCGGCGGATCAGTGGGCTTCCTTTTGTTGACTCCCGACCGGCCCGTGGTGGGCGTCGTGGGTGCTTCGGGGGCCATCTTTGGCCTCTTCGGCGCCATGCTGGTGGTCCAACGACACCGGGGCGGCGAAACCAAACAACTCTGGGTCCTGATTGCCATCAATGGTGCCATCGGCTTCTTTGTTCCCAGCATTGCCTGGCAGGCGCACCTGGGCGGTCTGATCACAGGCGGCCTCGCTGCCGCAGTGATTGCCTATGCCCCTCAGGGCAAGAACCGGGGCCTCCTCCAAGCCGGTGGCCTCGTTTTGGTGGCTGGCCTGTTGGCTGTGGCCACGTGGTTCCGCGTCACCTCCGGCTGACTAGCCGCTCGCTTTGGCTAACTGCGCCGGCTGATGGGTCAGGGTCGGCTTGTCTTGACCGCGCCAACTGACTTGACCGCGCTGGCTGCTTAGCAGCACCCGGCGACGGGGTCGGGCCCGACGGGAAGTCGTTTCCGGCTGCTGCCCTCTTAGCTTTCAGCCGGCCTGACCGGCTGCCGCAGTATCGTCTTGAGCTTTTCGGGAGCCGTACGGCGGGGATCACTGAGGTAGATCTCGTGGTGCTTGCCTGTCATGGCCAATGACTGCCCGGGAATGAAGCTTCCATGCATCTCCTGAAGGACCGGAGCTTCGTCGTCGTAGGGCCCTATATGAAGTGTTTGCACACTCATGCCTTCCTCAAGGTGCTCCAAGCGGAGAGCGTCCCACGCGACGGCCTCCCCCTTCCCGGCAACGGCCTCGCGTGCAGCTGCAAAATGATCCGGTCCGAGCCAGTCAGGGACCATGATCATCAACGTCCAGTCCCACTGGGACTTGTCCCTGGCCGAGGTGAAGGACTCCATGTCATCGGCCCACCACAGGGCTTCCAACGGCATCACAGCATAATCCCGCCCCAGCTGCTCTTTGCTGAAGAACTTGAGCTTGTAGGCCACCGGATAGAGCGTGAGCAGAGCGTCCTTGTATGCCTGGGAGCTGTTGGGATCACCATGGCCGTCAATCATCAGGAATTGCAGTTTGGGGACTGTAACCACGGCGAATATCCCGTGCTTGGCGCTGTAGGTGGTGACCAGTTTCTTGAAGTCGCTCTTCATGGGACCACGGTACGCCGCCGGGTGGCCCGCATGTGGCGGCCCGGCCCCCAACCCGGTGCAAGGGGGGGCCGTAGTTGTTGGTTATCCACAGCTGTTATCCACACTGTGCGTAACTTACAAGCGTGTAGTTAGGTCCAAAACCCTCTTCAAGAGCCGCCAGATCCGTAGATATCCCCCGAATGGCATGAATTTCTCCACACCTGTGGATAACTTTGTCCCCGTCGGGTGCAGAAATGTGGACAAATGGGGCTCGATACCAACAACTGTGGACAACCCTGTTAATCACTCCCCGGAGCGCTTTCTATCAACAGGCTTATCAACACTGTTAATAACTTACACACGTGTAGTTCACATGGCTGGAAGGCCCCTACGGTCCGTCATGGCGCGGATCTGCGTCGTGAAACCCACAAGTTTTCCCCATCTGTGGATAACTTGTGGGTAGGCGGTTGTTATTAAGTGGGTAACCCAGGGAGAGCCCCCTGGAACCGGCCGCCGACCTCGGGGCCTTCGCTGGGGAATTAATGGATCCCCAACCAAGCTATGTGACTCCGTGATGTCCTTTGGCGGCTCCGCAAGCAACACCTGCAATCCCACAGTGTTGAACTTTGGGTGAAGCTTGGAGCACTATCCACAGCGCCGTACACACTGGGTATAACTGCGTCCACCCCTCAAGGAGGGCAAATTTGGCGCCGATCCGGCGATCTCGGCGGCATTTGTGTGGATGTCCACAGAGTTTATCCACGCCTGTGGATAAAGTTGCGCACTTCTGTGGACAAGAGCAAGGGACAATCGCCGGGGATAAGAGCCAGGGATACCTTCACCGATTCACGCTTTCGGCGAGTCGCGAGCTTAGACCCACACTCCTGAGGATCCACGGCGATGACTGTCCAAGAGGTGGGTGTCGATGATGCCGATTGCTTCCATGAGCGCGTACATGGTGGTGGGCCCAACAAACGCGAAGCCCTTCTTCCGGAGTGCCTTGGACAACGCGATCGACTCCGGTGAAGTGGTGGGGATGTCTGCAAAGGTATGCGGTGCCGGGGTGGTCTCAGGTTGGAAAGACCATACAAAGTCCACCAGCCCGCCCTCTTCGCGCAGTGCAATGGTTGCTTTGGCATTGGTGATGGCGGCACGGATCTTGAGACGGTTCCGAACAATGCCGGCGTCCATCATGAGACGTTCAACGTCCTCTTCAGTGAAGGCTGCAACGCTCTCTGGGTGGAAGTCCACGAAGGCCGCCCGGAATGCTTCCCGTTTCCGGAGAATCGTGGCCCAGGAAAGCCCCGCTTGGAACGCCTCGAGACTGATGCGCTCGTACATGCCCTGCTCATCCCGGACAGGCATTCCCCACTCGTGATCGTAGTAAGCCTGCATAAGAGGGTCTGAAGCAGCCCACAGGGGCCGTGCAAGCCCGTCTTCACCAATGACGGTGCCGTTGTCCGGACTCATGCATGCTCCTCCGCGGCCGAGGTTGCTGGAACCCCGGCCAGTTGTTGTGCCTATTGGAGATATTCTGCCGTGTGGCTCTGACATTCAGGGTTCTAGGACAACCCCGTGACCCTCATGGTGATATTGATTCTGCCGTGCGTGAGGCCACAATCCTTCGGAGCAGTTCCGGGGAAGACTTTGGGAATGCCATGAAAGGCAAACCTGGAAGGCCCACCGAAGACGAACAGGTCTCCCGAGCGGAGGCGAACATCCTTGTACGGCTTGGTGCGGGTCTCCGTATTGCCGAAGCGGAAAAGGCAGTCTTCGCCGATGCTGAGGGACACGACAGGCGCCCCGGAGTGTTCGTCCTTGTCCTGATGCATACCCATGGCAGCACCGTCGTCGTAGAAATTCACCAGCGCGGCGTCCGGTGTGTAGCCCTCGGCGACGGCACCCAGGCATTCCAAACCCTCCAGGCCTTCCTCACCGTCGATTCCGGACTTATAGGCGTCTGCAACGGCTTTCCGCCCCAAACGAACCATCCAATCAGGGAAATCCAGCACGGGGCGGCCGTTGACGTCGGTGGCTTCCCGCGTGTACTTATACGGTTGCCAGTGCCACCCAAGGCAGACGGTTCGTACTGACATCTTGCGGCCGCCCGGAAGTGTTGCGGCCCGCAACGGCACGGGGCCCTGCGTCCATTCACCGAAGCGACCCACAATCCACCGCTGCTGTTCGGCCGTGAGCCAGCCGGGAACATAAACCGCGCCCGGGGCAATCAGCCGGGGTCCGGCGTCGTGCGCTTCTGCCTGGACCAACTCCAACGGGAACAGGGCGTCGTCGTTCACGCTGCTGCCTCCAGGGTCAGCAGGGCGCGTTTCGCCTCCGGCCCGCCGAGGTAGCCGCCAAAACTGCCATCCGATTTCACTACCCGGTGGCACGGAATGATGACGGGAAGCGGGTTGGTGGCACAGGCGGTTCCAACGGCCCGCACAGCGTTGGGGCTTCCCGCAGCCGACGCCACCTGCGCATAGCTTTCGGTGCGCCCGTAGGCAATCCGGGGCAGGTGCTGCAACACACTGAGCCGGAACCCACGGGACAGGCGGAAGTCAACCGTGAGATCGAACTCTTTCCGGCTGCCGTTGAAGTACTCCTCGAGTTGCCATGCAGCATCATCCAACCGCGCCGGCGCTTGAAGAATGCGGGGGCTGATGGTTTCGGACAGGCGCTGCAGGACCTCGGCATGGTTTTCCACATCAAAGGCCACCCTGACTATGCCCCGGTCAGTGGCAGCCAACAGCAGTTTTCCCACAGGTGAGTCCACTACCCTGTAGGCGACATCCAAGGTGTGGGTCAGTTGGGCGTCCCGGGCAAGGCGGGCGCGGAGGCTCTCAAGTGCGGGCTCCAGCCCGGCATCGAGGGGTTCCAGGAGGGACAGCACGTCCAGGCGGTCAGTGGTTGGGTCAAGGGTCATCGGATTTCTCCCTTTGGAAGTGAATGCACCAGCGCAGGCACATCAACCAACGCCGGTAGAGAAGCCAGTGCATTGCGAAGGGCTTTGACGCCGTCCGCTCCAGCACGCCGTGCAGCCTCAGGAGTACCCCCCAAAAGTGCGGCAATGTCCTTATAGGGAAGTCCGGCAAGGTAGTGATACGCCACTGCCTGCCGCTGTTTGGGTGGAAGGTGGTTCACCGCGTCCAACAATTCGGCATGGTCCGCTCCGGGAATGCCAAGGGGGGAAGGGTGTTCGGGCGGGGAATCCACCGGGACCGCACGCCGGTTGCCCGCGCGCAGATGGTCAATGCATTTTCGGTGGGCGATAGTGACCAGCCAAGCCTGCACGTTGGCCTCCTGTGGAAGGCCCGGATAAGCCTGAAGGGCAGCAAGGAAGGTATCAGACCAGGCGTCGTCGGCGTCGTGCACTCCCAGGACCGCGCGGCATACCCGCAGGACGGTGGCGCCCTGCTCCTCCACTACCGTCTCAAAAGGCTTCTTGCTGACCGCCTGCCTCTTACCCATTAGAAGAGCTTTCCTTCTTTCACTGCAGCAGGCTCTTCCAGTTCAAGAAGGTAGCGCTTGTTCCGAAGACCGCCCGCATACCCGGTCAATTGGCCCTTGCGTCCCACCACGCGGTGGCACGGAATGATGATGCTGATGGGATTGCGGCCAACAGCCGAACCTACGGCCTGTGCCAAGTGCGGATCCCCCAATTCAACGGCCAACCCGCCATAACTGACGGTCTCGCCGAAGGGGATATCTTGGAGGCGCGCCCAGACCTTCTCCTGGAAGGGATTTCCGTGGGCCTGGAGCGGGACATTGAAAACAGTGCGGTGGCCACCCAAATACTCGCCAAGTTCATGCCGGGTATGGGCGAAAACCGGATCTTCAAGCCCTGTGGGGACCCCGAAGTAATCGGGAGGAGGCATATGCCAGTGGCCCTCGTAGAAAATGCCCGTCAAGAATTCCCCGCTGGCAGTCAACGTCAACTGTCCCAACGGGGAATCCATGGTGGTGTGCCGGATGCTCATATCTTGTAGACGTCCACGGGCACGCAGATGTGAGGTGCAGGTTTCCTAGGAGCGCCAGCGCGTGGTCATCAGGAAGCCCACGATCGCGATGCCGAAGCCGGCAACGATGTTCCATGACGCCCAGTCGCGGACCGGGAACTGACCCTCGGTGATGTAGAAAGTGATGATCCAGATGAGACCGAGGATCATCAGTCCGAACATGACGGCCTTGTACCAAACCGGGTTTGGCTTGTACTGCTGCGCTGTGGAAGCCTGCTGGTCCTGACGGGCAGGCCGCTTGCGGGGCTTGGACTCGGGCACGGATCCTCCTTGGCTGTACGTTGATACCCGTTCCAGCCAGCCTTGATATCCTGCAGGAAGGAAAATTCCAGCGGTTAACGGCCACGCGGCGTTCCGGGTTGGTTCTAGCTGTCAAGTCTAGCCGCAACCGGGGGCCCGCCCGCCGCGCCCGCGCCCGATCCAAGGAGACGCTGTGGCGCATCAGCAGACGACGGCGGCCTCTGCCGTGCCGTCCGGGCGTCGGGGGCAGGAACAAGCTCCCCGCAAGCGCCTCCGTGCTTCAGACGTCGTTCGAATATTCAGCCGGATCCTGGGCGAACTGCTCATCACCGGCGGCGTTGTCCTGCTGTTGTTTGTGGGCTGGCAACTGTGGTGGACCAACGTCGAGGCGAACGCCAAGCAGACCCAAGCCATCCAGGAATTCTCCCACCAGCTCACCGGGCCGGTGGCTCCGGCGGAATCGGTTAACCCGGCTGATTTTGGGGATCCCGTAATAGGTACAGCCCCCGGCAATGGGCAAACGATCGGGATTATGTACATCCCCCGCTTCGGTGCCGATTACACCCGTCCCATCATCGAAGGAACCGGTGCTGATGTCCTGGACACGCTGGGCCTTGGCCATTACGGAAGCACCAGCATGCCCGGCTCCATTGGCAATTTCGCGGTGGCGGGCCACCGGCAAACGCATGGAGCCGTCCTGGACAGCATCCATACGCTGGTTCCCGGGGACAAGATCTACGTTCAAACCGTTGACGGGTACTACACCTACGTCTTCCGCAACAACCAAATCGTCCTCCCCAACCGGACCGATGTGTTGCTGCCCGTCCCCACCCAGCCGGGTGTCGCGCCGGAAGAAAGAATCCTGACCATGACCAGCTGCAACCCGCGCTTCGGGTCGCAGGAACGCATCATCGCCTACTCCGTGATGGAGGGGTGGCAGCCCGCATCAGCAGGACCGCCGTCGGAAATTGCCGCCCAAGTAGCCAAGGCACAAGGAAAGGGGTAGCGGATGTACGCATGGATTTTCCGCAACTTGCCGGGACCGGTCTGGGTACGGATCCTGACTTGTTTGGTACTGGTGGCAGCAGCCCTGGTACTGATGGTCCAGTTCCTTTTTCCCTGGTTCTCCCAATTCACCAGTTTGACTGACTCAACGATTGGTTTAGTGCAGCAGCCATGAGCACAAAAATTCTTGTAGTGGATAACTACGACAGCTTCGTCTACACCTTGGTGGGATACCTCCAGGAGCTCGGAGCCGAGACCACCGTGGTCCGCAACGACGACGTGACACTCGCCGAGGCCACCGAGCTCGCAGCAACCCGCGACGGCGTTCTCGTCTCGCCGGGTCCAGGCACCCCTGCGGAAGCCGGCGTCTGCATAGAGCTCATCAAGTGGTGTGGTGAGAACAGCAAGCCGATGTTCGGCGTTTGCTTGGGGCATCAGGCCCTGGCCGAAGCATACGGCGGCGTAGTGACCCATGCGCCTGAGCTCATGCATGGCAAGACATCTCCCGTGCAGCACGAAGGCAAGAGCGTTTTCGCCGGACTCCCCTCGCCTGTCACGGCAACGCGCTACCACTCCCTCGCCGCGGTTCGCGATTCCATCCCGGACGTCCTGGAGATCACCGCTGAAACCACCAACGGCGTAGTCATGGGTCTCCAGCACCGGACAGCACCCCTCTGCGGGGTCCAGTTCCACCCGGAATCGGTCCTCACGGAAGGCGGCTACCAGATGCTCGGCAACTGGTTGGAGTCATTGGGCATGACCGGAGCGGCCGAACGCGCCTCCAAGCTGAGCCCGCTGATCAAGCACTAGTAAGCAGAAGACCGCCCTGCCGCGGGCCGGTAACCGGAAGCGTGCGTCAAAGCGACGAAGGAGCAGCACGCGGAGGTTGGCGGTCGCGGTTGGCGGTCGCGGCGGGCGGCCCTCCCGTTACTTCTTGGTGGGCGTCGGTTTGGGGGTCGGCTTGTCCGTCTCGGTTTCCGTTGGAGTCGGAGTGGGTGTGGGGCTGGGCGCGGGGGCCTTGGCTACCGTGACGGTGACTGACTTACCCTGATCCACTTCGGTGTTGAACGTTTCGCTCTGGGCGGTCACTGTGCCTGCGGCCACCTCTGAGTTTTCCTGCTCCGCCACCACCATGGGCAAACCATTTGTCTTCAGTGCGGCTTCCGCCTCAGCGAGGGGCAGGCCTATCAGCTGGGGCATGAGTACCTTGCCCGAGGAGACCTGGAGCTCCACCTTGGAGCTGATGGCGATGGCTCCGCCAGGGGCCGGCCCGGTGTTGATCACCAGTCCCACGGGCACAGTGGCACTGTGCGTCCGGACAGTCACGATGTCGCCGGTGATGCCCAGCCTGCGCAGGGCGTCACGGGCGTCCGGCTCCGTACGGCCCACGATGTCGGCCGGAATGGTCACGGAGCTGGGTCCGCTGGAGATCTTCAGGACAACTTCGGTGTCCTGATCCAACATGGAACCGGCGGTAGGCGACGTGCCGATGGTCATGTCCTTGGCCACCGTATCGCTGGCCTCCCGCACGCTCTTGGGAACCAGTTTTGCTGAGTACAGTTCCTGAATTGCCTGGGATTCCGACATATTGGCCACCACGGGCACGGCGATTTTCGCCGGGGGCGGTGGCTGCGTGTTCATGAGGTTGTAAAGCCAGAAACCGCCGCCTGCCAGGACAATGACCGTGAAGATCACCAGGGTAGCGATCCAGGTTCGACGCCGTTTGTTCTGTCCCGCTGACCGCTCGCGTTCCGGTGGGAGGCCCAAGGGAAGCGGCTCATCCGGCTGCTGGTCAACAGGCTCGTCCCTGTACTCGGCGTCCTTGAATTCATCCGCTGACAGCAAACCGACAGCGGTGGAGCTCAGGAGCTGGGTAGCAGGGTCCTCTTGATCCACGAGGTCGTTCGGATCTGTAGGCGCCTCACTGGCCGGCAGAGCCGGAACTGGAATGCCGTTGCTTGCAGCGCGGAGTGCGCGCCGGAAGGACGAAGCGTCCTGGAAGCGGTCTGTCCGGCTCTTCTGAAGAGCCTTGGCCAGGACCGAATCGAGGGCTTCGGAGACATCGGGGTTGTGGGCGCTGGGCATGTCCGGGATTTCACGGACGTGCTGGTAGGCCACGGAGACGGGACTGTCTCCAACAAAGGGCGGCCTGCTGGTCAGCAGCTCGTAGAGGAGGCAACCAGCTGAGTAGAGGTCGCTGCGGGCGTCCACGGTTTCGCCGCGGGCCTGCTCCGGCGAAAGGTATTGTGCCGTGCCTACAACTGCCTGTGTCTGGGTCATGGTGGCAGCGGAATCCGCCATGGCACGCGCGATGCCAAAGTCCATGACTTTGACGTCTCCGGTATCTGCGCAGACCATGACGTTGGCCGGTTTGATGTCGCGGTGGACTATGCCTGCGCGATGGCTGTACTCCAGGGCCGCAAGGACACCGAGGGTGAAGCCGATGGAATTCTCAACCCCCAGCTCGTTCGCCTTGATCATGTCCCGCAGGGTGCGGCCGGCCACGTATTCCATGACGATGAACGGGACACGGACGTCCTCGCCGGGGCCTCCGGGCACGGAGTATTCGCCGGTATCGAAGATGGCCACGATTGACGGGTGGTTCAACGCCGCCACAGCCTGGGCTTCGCGTTTGAAGCGGGCTTGGAACTGGGGGTCACGGGCAAGATCTGCACGCAGGATCTTGACCGCGATGGTCCGCCCCAGCAAAGTATCCGTTCCGCGGTATACGTCCGCCATCCCGCCACGACCGATCAGGTCACCGAGTTCGTAGCGGTCATTGAGGATGCGCTGTGAAGACACAGGTGTGCTCTCCTCTCGATGCGCGGGACCTTGGCGGGGGGTAGACATGTCGGATCAGTTATTTACTCGGGCTGCCGCTGGGGCTGGCGCTGGAGGAACCGGGGCTGGTGGGTGCGGCAGCCTTGGACAGGAAGTAGGTCACAGTGGAGCCCTCGGGAACTTCCGTTCCAGCAGCGGGTGAGGACCTAACGAACGTACCGGCCTGCTGGCCGACTGCTCCATTGACGGGATCCCCGGCAACCCACAGCAGCCCTGCGCCTTCGATAGCAGCCCGCACGCGTGTCTCGTCGACACCCACTCCGATGGCAGGAACCGCCACTGTCGCGGGTGCCTGCGGACCCTTTGAATACTGCACAGTGATCACTTCACCGGGCTGAACAGCACCCGTTGGATTAATGTCGGTCACGATGCCGACTGCAGCATCGTCATCGAAGACCTGCTCGCCCTTGACCTGGAGGCCGAGGGCGGCGAGCTGGGCGCTGACGGTTTCAAAGGGCTTGCCGAGGTACTCAGCGGAAATCAGATTAATGGTTTGCGGCGTCGACTGCGTCGGCGTCGGAGACGGCGCCTCAGACGTCTGCGTTGGTGTTGGCGTAGCCGAGGTGGATGTAGGGCTCGCCGTCCGGCTCTGGCTTGCAGAAGTGGACTGGCTCGGGCTGGGGCTGGGTGAGAAGAATCCGGACTGCGAAATCAGGAATCCAACCAGCGCAAACAGCACCAGGAGGATCAAGGCAACCAAGGGCCAGGTCCAGGGGCTGCGCTTCTTGCGTTCGGGATCGCGATCGTCGAAGTTTTCCTCTTCGGTGTAGGCGACTTCCTCTTCGTCGTTCAGCTGGCGCTCTGCCTCCAGTGCATTGGCGCGTGACAGCGGGTGATCAGAAGAGGCAGCTGCTGCTCCCAGGGCAGCACCGGCTGCACCTGCGCCCAGGACCGGAAGTGCGGAGGTCGCCGTCGAGGACTGCTCCTTACCGTAAGGCGAGGTGACGACGCCGGTGGGGGCCGTTGCGGTGTCCACCGGCGCAGTGATGGGTCCGGTATTGGACTCGAACAGCAGCATGCCGGGTACGGCGGCGTGGGCCGTGGCGATGTCGCCGTTGCGGATGGCATCGGCGGCTTCGGCCAGCTTGATGGCGTTGGCGGGACGGTTCTTGGGGTCCTTGGCCAGCATGGACATCAGGAGGGCCCGCACGGGAGTGGGCAGGGTTTCCGGCAGGGGCGGCGGAGCATCGTTGACTTGTGCCAAAGCGATGGCGATCTGCGATTCGCCGGAGAACGGACGGTGGCCGGTGAGGCACTCGTACCCAATGACACCCAAGGAGTAGATATCCGAGGAACCAGTGGCGGTCTGGCCGGTTGCCTGCTCGGGAGCCAGGTACTGGGCGGTGCCCATGACCTGGCCGGTCTGTGTCAGCGGAACCTGGTCTGCAAGGCGTGCGATGCCGAAGTCGGTGACCTTGACCCGGTTGTCAGGGGTGATCAGCAGGTTGCCCGGCTTGATGTCCCGGTGGACCAGGCCCTGTGCGTGGGCAACTGCCAGGGCCCGCGCAGTCTGGGAAATGATGGACAAGGTCATGTCCGGGGACAGCACCTGCTCGCGCTCAAGGATTCCACTCAAGGGATGTCCAGGAACGAGCTCCATGACCAAATAGGCCGAGCCGGCTTCTTCGCCGTAATCGAAGACGTTGGCGATGCCCACGTGGTTGAGCAGCGCGGTGTGACGCGCCTCGGCACGGAACCGCTGGAGGAAGCCGGGGTCGCCCGTGTATTCCTCTTTGAGCACCTTGATGGCAACGATCCGGCCAAGGATCTGGTCCTTGGCCTTCCAGACCTCGCCCATGCCGCCAATCGCAATGCGACTGGTCAGTTGGAACCTGCCGCCGAGTGTGATTCCCGAAGTAGGCCTCACTTATTCAACACCGCCTCAAAAATCTTCTTTGCGTTCGGACTGGTTAGCTGGGCACCGCTGAGCACGTCCACACTCTCCATGACAATGGTGACTGCTACCTGCGGATCGTTTGCCGGGGCGAACCCGGTAAACCATGAGTTGTTCAAACCTGAATCGCCGAGTTCGGCTGTACCGGTCTTGCCGGCCACTTTGACGCCGGGCACTGCAGCACCCTTGGCAATGCCGTTGTCCACGGCACTGGTCATCCACTCGGTGATCTGTGCCGCGATGGGCTGCGTAGTGCTGGTGCGGAGGGCCTCGGGCCTGAGTTCGCTGATGACGCGGAGGTCCGGAGCGCGGACCGTCTTGATCAGGTTGGGCTTCATTTGCACTCCGCCATTGGCGATCGCTGCGGTCATCATGTTGATCTGCAGCGGAGTGGCCTTGACGTCGCGCTGGCCCACGGAAGACTGTGCGAGCTGGGCCTGGTCGAGGTCCTCAGGGAAAATGCTCGGGGCCTGCTGGAGCTTGAGTTGATCGCCGAAGGTCTCACCAAAGCCGAACTTTTGGGCTTGCTCCCGGATGGCATCCTGGCCGAGGTCCAGCGCGATGCTGGCGAACGGTGTGTTGCAGGACTGTTCCAAAGCAAAAGCGAACGACGCCGTCTCCCGGACATTGCAGTTACCGCCGGCATAGTTGGGCAGGCTCGCACTGGAACCAGGCAACGGCAGGGCGCTGGGGTTCGGCAGCTCGCTGTCCTTGTTGTATTTGCCCGAGTTCAGCGCAGCAGCAGTGTCGATGAGTTTGAACACCGAGCCCGGGGAAAGCAGGTTTCCCGTGGGGCCGCTGACGTTCTGGTTCAGGTTGATGCCCGGGACCTGGTTCAGTTCTGCATAGCTCGCCGCTGCGGCGGTGGTGTCATGGGTTGCGATCAGGTTGGGGTCGTAGGACGGCTTGGAGACCATCGCCAGGACAGCACCGGTCCTGGGGTTGGTGACCACGATGGATCCGCGCTGCCCATCGGGGATGAGGTCGAAAGCCAGTTTCTGGATTTCGGGGTCCAAGGTCAGTTCCACCGACGCGCCCTTGGGCTCGTTGCCCAGGAACATCTGGCTGATGCGGTCCAGGAAGAGTTGGTCCGAGTTTCCGGCCAAAGTATCGCCCATGGACTGTTCAAGACCCGTCGAGCCGAAGCCCTTTGAGAAGTAACCCGTGATGCCTGCGTAGAGTTCGGGCTCGTTGTACTTGCGCTGGAACGCGCAGGACTCGGTGCCGGTAACAGACTCGGCAACCGGCTTGCCCCCCACAATGATCGCACCGCGGTCGTTACAGAATGAGGCGAGGATGGCGCGCTGGTTCCAGGGGTTGGCATTGAGATCGTCCGCGCCAATGACCTGGACATAGCTGATGGCGCCGAAGATCAACGCAAACATGGCGACGGCGGCCATCCAGGAGCTGCGAATAGCCTGGTTCATTGTTGCTTCACCGCCTCTGTTGGTGCGCTGGGTGTCTGGCCCGTGGTCGGTTTACGTGCGGGCGCGTTACTGCTGGCCGGGGATTTGCCCACCATGGGTGTGGTGTCCACCGGCCCGCGGGCCGTATTGGAGATCATGAGCAGCAAACCCACGATGATCCAGTTGGCCAGGAGCGAGGAACCACCGGCTGCCAGGAACGGCGTGGTCAGGCCGGTCAAGGGAATGAGCCGTGTGACGCCGCCGATCACCACGAAGCACTGCAGGGCGATCGCGAAGGACAAACCGCATGCCAGCAACTTTCCGAAAGCATCGCGGGTGCCAAGGGCAGCACGGAAGCCTCGGGTAAAGAGCAGCAAGTACAGCATGACGACGGCGAAAAGACCGATCAGGCCAAGCTCCTCGCCGATGAGGGCCACGATCATGTCGCTGTTGGCGAAAGGAACCAGATCGGGCCGGCCTTGGCCAAGCCCTGTTCCTACCAGGCCGCCATCGGCCATGCCGAACAAGCCCTGGACGATCTGGCCGCTGCCGCCCGGGGACCTGCCGAAGACCTCAGGGGTGAAAGCATTGATCCAGCTGTCGATGCGGAAGGCCACGTGGGAGAAGATCTGCGAGGCGATGAAGCCGCCGCCGAGGATCAACAACAGGCCGATGACCACCCAGGAAATACGGCTGGTGGCCACGTAAATCATCACGATGAACAGGCCGAAGAAGAGAATGGACGACCCGAGGTCCCGTTGAAAGACCAGGACGCCGATGCTGACCAACCAAGCGGTGATCATGGGCCCGAGGTCCTTGAAACGCGGGAACTGCATGGGGCCGATCTTGCGGCCGGCCAAGAGGATGAGGTCCCGGTTCGAGGAAAGATACCCGGCGAAGAATATTGCAAGCGTGATCTTGGCGATTTCGCCTGGCTGGAAGGTCATGGGACCAACACGGATCCATACGCGGGCACCCAGGATTTCACCGGCGGAAATGCCCGGGATCAGGGGAAGAACCAGCAGGAACGCACTGGCTGCCAGCGAGATGTAGGTGAAACGGCGCAGAATCCGGTGGTCCTTGAGGAACCAGATCACGGCGATAGACACAGCCATGGCGATCAGGGTCCAGCGAAGTTGGTTGTTGCCGGTATCGTCCCCGGGCCCGTCCATGCGGTGGATCAAGGCAAGCCCCAATCCGTTGAGGGCCACGACGATAGGAAGTATTACCGGATCGGCATACTTTGCCCGGAGCCGGAGAACCATGTGGAAGGCGAAGGCCGCCACAGCCAGCAAGCTCGACTGGAACCAGAAGTCACGGTCCAGTCCGACATCGGAGTTGATGCTGACCAAAGCACTTGCGCCGACACCGACGGCGAGGGCCAGGACTATGAGGACAAGCTCGACATTCCGGCGCGGTTTGGGAGCAGTATCAGTCTGGATCATTTGGCCGCCTCACAGGGAGTCGGGGTGGGCGTAGGCGTGGCGACGGCCGCCGTGCTCGGAACCGGCACAGTGGCGGTGGGCGACGGCGACGGCGTGGCTGTCGCCGTCGTGGTGGGGCAGTTGGCCGAAGCGCTGCCCGTGTTCTTCAAGTTCTCCACAATGGCCTGCGCGTCGTCGAGGTCACCCGCGGGAACCGTCTGGTGCACGCTCTGCTGGCCGTATTCCGGCAATGAATCCACCCTGATGTCGGTTACGGCCTCGAGCCGGGAAAGCTGAATGGGGCCGAGTCGTTGCGAAATTCCATTGAAAATTGCCACGCGCTGATCGAATTCGCCCACGTAGTAACGGGTTTGCGTCCAGGCATAGCCCAGCCAGAGCCCAACCACTACGCCTACTACAAGCACTGCGGCGACGGCCGGCATCAGCCAGCGGACGCGGCGCCTGACGGGCTCGTCCTCTTCCACGCGATCCTGTTCGGCCTTGTGGGTCAGTACAGTGGCAGCCCTTCGGGCAACGGTGCGTCCCGCCACCGTGGGGATGGAGCCGGTCTCCGCAGCCGTTGCCGCGGCACCGACCAATTCATGGGGGCGGCTGGCCAATTCTTCGCGCAGGACCTCGGCCGACAGGTGCTCGCCCAGGTGTGGATCAGTGGTGGTGGGAGGTTCTTTGGACTCGTCTGCGGATGAGGATGCCTCATCCGCTTCCTCGTCTGAGTCACTGGGGTCGCCGGCACTGAATGACGATCCGGCGTCGGCCTCCCGGGCTGCTTTCGTCTTGGAGTCGGAGATCGCATCTTCAGCGGATTTGGTGGCGGACGGACCTTCGGAAGACGTGGAGCCAGTGACCGGTTCGGGTTCGTCTACCGCGGCAAGCGCCGCAGCAGGAACGACGTCGACGGCGGCCGTGTTGACGTCGTCGTCGGTCTCTTCCACAATCTCGAGCATCACGACGGTGACGTTGTCCGGGGCGCCGGCTTCCAGCGTGAGGTCAACCAGGATCTCAGCGCATTCGCGGAGGTCCTTGGTCTCGCGGACCATGCGCTCCACAACATGCCCGGCTACGTAGTTGAGGCCATCGGAGCACAGGAGCCAGCGTTCTCCCGGTTCAACATCAAGGACGTCAAGATCCAGCTCGGGGCTGGCATCGACGTCGCCAAGGACGCGCATCAGCACGTTCTTGTGGGGATGCGTTTCGGCTTCCTCCGGACGAAGGCGTCCCTCGTCAATGAGGCGCTGCACGAACGTATGGTCGATGCTCACTTGCTCGAACTTCTTGTTACGCAGCCGGTAAGCGCGTGAGTCGCCGATGTGCGCAAAATGGAGCTTGCGGTCTTCCAGCAGAAGGGCAGTCACGGTAGTTCCCATGCCGGAAAGCTTGGGGTTCTGGTGAACCAGCTCCGAGAGCAAGGAATTGGCGGTCTGGATCTCGTCCGCGAGGACGGTTTCGGCGCCGTCGGGATAGTCGTCGTGGTCCAGGTGGATCATGTCCAGGACCGTTGAGGCCGAAGCAACGTCACCGCCGGCGTGACCACCCATGCCATCGGCAACCACCGCCAGATGACGACCCACATACGCGGAGTCGTCATTCTTGGAGCGGATCCGTCCGACGTCGGAACGGGCTGCGTAGCGCATGATCAGTGGGCGCTCCGCAGGCGTTTCCTTGCCTTCGGGGGTCTCGGGGGAGGCCATGGACTACGGCCTCAATTCAATGACCGTCTTGCCGATTCTCACGGGGACGCCAAGTTCAACCGGCAATGCGCGGGTGAGCTGTTGATCGGCCAGGTAGGTGCCGTTGGTGGAGCCGAGGTCCTCAATGAACCAGCGGCTGCCCTGTGGAAACAGGCGGGCATGTCTTCCCGAAGCGTAGTCATCTTCCAGGACCAGTGTGGCTTCCTGCGCGCGGCCAAGCAGGATGGGACTGGCAGCCAAAGGAACAGTGGTGCCCTTGAGCGGCCCCTCGGTGACCACCAAGGTGCGTGCGTGCTGGATGGCCGGCGGCGGTGAGGCTGCCAGCTCCGGATGTTTGCGCACTTCGCGGGCTGTCGGAACGCCGGTGACGGCTTTCCGGCCGATCTGGAAGTCACGGCGCATGGTGGACACGATGCTGAAGATCAGGACCCACAGCAGCAGGAGGAATCCGAAGCGAAGCGCTGTGATGGTCAGTTCGCTGACGTCGTTCACGCGTTGCCACCCGGGTTTTGGGGGAGAAGGCGGAAAATAATCTTGGTACGTCCCATCGTGATGGTTGAGCCGTCTGTAAGTTCCACGCTGCCGTTTACCTTGTGCCCGTTGACGTAACTGCCATTGGTGGAGCCAAGGTCAACGGCCCATGTGCTGCCGTTCTGCGTCCGGACCTCAAGGTGCTTTCGGGAGACGCCTGTGTCATCCACCAGGATGTCAGCCTCCGAGGAGCGGCCCAGTACCACCGACTGGGCGTTGAGGGAATAGCGCTGGCCGCCGATGTCCAGGACAGGCTGGAGTCGGGTGGGCTGCCGTGCCGGGGCCGCCGGAACGTTGGCCCGTGGAGCCGGGGCCGCGGGAGCGGCGTCATCGGAGGATTTTTCTGTCCGGGAGTTGATTTCAAAGTGACCGGCGCGTTCTTCGTCATTGCGCCGGAACGAAATCCGGACAGGGCCCTGGAGGGTGTAGCCCTGGCTGCGGACGTGCTGAATGACGACGTCGCACAACTCCTCCGCCAACGGCGTTCCCCATTCCTGGGCCCTGGCGAAATCCTCGTCGCTGAGCAGGACATCAAAAACATTGGGAGCGAGCGTTCGCCCGGCAGCGATAGTGAGGGACTTATTGTCCAACTCGCGCCTTAGCTTGCTCGCAATCTCCACCGGCTCAACACGTGCCCGCGACCCTGTGGAGAAGACGTTGCGAACGGCTTTTTCAATGCCGCGCTCGACTTTGTCCAGCAAACCCATGTCCTTCTCCTTTCCTTGCCGCGGCACCGCTGTGCCTGGTCCGATAGTCCGTGCGTTTGGTCCGCCTGTGCACACAGCGAAGTACGCGCCTGACGGCCCTTCCACTTCCCGATACTACTGGGACTGACTGGGAATGACCTTAATCCACAACGCCTTGCGACCCGGAAAAGTTCGGTTCCGGCCCTTGATGGCGCGGGAGTCGGGCCATGAAATTTCCGTGGGGTTCACCTGTTGGTAGGGGGTCTTTTGGGGGCTCCGACGCATGCCGGAGGGGGTCCCATCCTCCCGATTGGTGTTTTGCCCGGAATGTCCGTTATGCTTGATCTCGCTGCTTTTGAAGGAAACGAAGCCGGGAAACCCGCTGAAGTCCGGAAAAAGAAGTTGCGCGCGAGTGGCGGAACGGCAGACGCGCTGGCTTCAGGTGCCAGTATCCGAAAGGGTGTGGGGGTTCAAATCCCCCCTCGCGCACGCAATTGAAAGAGCCCCGGTCTTAGGATCGGGGCTCTTTTGTTTTCTCTGCTGTCCCAACTGGGTGACAGATAACGCTCCACTGGAGCAGTTGCTGTTACCTGGTTGGGTGGGGCCGCCGAGCAATCCGTCAGCTGCGCGCAGAACCGGTGAACCGGCGTCGTGAGTTGCTCAGGTGCAGGCGCATGGCTGCCGCGGCAGCCACTTGGTCGCCCTCCGCAATTGCTGCGTATATAGAGGAGTGCTCGTGGACCACTTGGGCGAAACGTTCGGGGGAGTCCTGGTCTTCGCTGGCCACCAGGCGGGGGCGCGGCATGGTGATCATGGTTTGGCCCAAGGCGGAGATGCAGTCCGTATAAAAGGGATTGCCCGTTGCGGCGGCAACGGCCCTGTGGAACTCGAAGTCCGCTTTCATGGAATGGGCCGGGTGGCCTGAGCTCGCGGTGAACTGTTCCAGCGCGCCATGCACGGCCTTGAGCTGGTGTTCGCTGTGGTTTTTGGCCGCCAATGCTGCAGCCTCAGTTTCGACGCCGATACGGAAATCGAGCATCTGCAGCCGGTCTTCCATGCTGGAAACGGGCCGGCTTCCTGGTGCTGTTGCCGGACCGTCCGCGGGCGGGGTCAGTGCGAAGCTGCCGCGCCCGCGTTCGGTTTCAACAAGGCCTTCGGCCTGCAAGCGGGTCAGGGCGCTCCGGACCACGGTCCGGCTCACCCCGAACTCGGTAATAAGGGTGTTTTCGCTGGGGAGCTTCTCACCTGGCTGGATGGCGCCGTCGACGATGCGGTTGCGAAGGTCGGCGGCGAGATCCGCGGTCAGGTTTCGGCTCATGGGTTCAAGATTACGCGCCGAATTCCACCGATTCCGTGGTCCACGCGCGCGCCTGCCCGCTGAGTGTGACGCCCAAGCCGGGGCGGTCCGGGACGATCATGCGGCCGTTCTTGGTCTCCAGGCGCTCCTCGAACAAGGGGTCAAGCCAGTCGAAGTGCTCCACCCACGGCTCGCGGGGGTACGCGGCGGCGAGATGGAGGTGGATTTCCATGGCGAAGTGCGGTGCCAGGCCGAGGCCTCGCTCGTCCGCCAATGCTGCGAGGCGCAGGAACTGGGTGATGCCGCCGACGCGCGGGGCGTCGGGCTGGATGATGTCGCAACTGTTGGCATTGATGAGTCCCTTGTGTTCTGCCACGGAAGCGAGCATTTCACCGGTGGCGATCGGGGTGTCCAGCACCTGGGCAAGGTGGGCGTGGCCTTCAAAGTCGTAGGCATCCAGCGGCTCTTCGATCCAGACGAGGTTGAATTCTTCGAGTTGACGGCCCATGCGCAGGGCCGTGGCCCGGTCCCACTGCTGGTTGGCGTCCACCATGAGCGGGACGTCCCAACCGATGTGCTCGCGGACTCCGGCCACGCGTCGCAGGTCCTCCTCGGAATCCGGCAGGCCAACCTTGATCTTGATGCCGCCGATGCCCTCGTCGATGGACCGTGTGGCGCGCTCCTTGACCTCGTCCAGCGTTGCGTTGAGGAAGCCGCCGGAGGTGTTGTAGGTCTGCACGGAGTCGCGGTAGGAGCCCAGCAGTTTGGCCAGGGGGAGTCCGGCGCGCTTTGCTTTCAGGTCGTAGAGCGCGATGTCGATTGCGGCCAACGCCTGCGTTGCCACTCCCGAGCGGCCCACCGAGGCGCCGGCCCAGAGGAGCTTGGTGTAGATCTTGCCGATGTCGTTGGGGTCCTCGCCGATGATGCCTTCGGCGACTTCCTTGGCGTGGGCGTACTGGGCGGGGCCGCCGGCGCGCTTGGAGTAGCTGAAGCCGATGCCGCTGTGCCCTTGTTCCGTGGTGATCTCGGCAAACAGGAACACCACTTCGGTCATGGGTTTCTGCCGGCCGGTGAAGACTTTGGCATCGCTGATGGGAACGGTGAGGGGCAAACGTGCCGTGGAAAGTTTGACGTGGCGAATGAGGTCTACGGTGCTCATGGGTCTCCTAGTGGGTGCGGCGTCCTTGCCTAGCACTTAGGCTACAAGTTGGAGACTTGTATTACAAGAGTTCCCCGCCGTCCGGCTGGAGTCCTGTCATTGATGGGCAAACCCTTCAAGTCAGATAGCAGCGAACACAAGGTCGGCGACAGCGTTGCTGAACGCTCGGGGCGCCTCTTGAGGCACGTTGTGACCTATTCCGGGTAGCCTGCGGACTTCGAAAGGACCGGCGAAATGCTGCCTGTCCCGCGCGGAGTCGTCCGGCCCGAACCCGTCAGCCAGGGCGTCGAACGAAATGGTTGGTACCGGGATAGGCGGTGACTTCGCAAGAAATGCTTCGATCTCGTTGAATCGATCATCGCCAACCGCGGCGCGATGGCGGTGACGGTAGGAATGCACGGCGACATCAACGAAATCGGGGTTGTGCAGGCTGGGCTTGCTGGAGTTGAATGCCTCGTCGGCGTCGGCCCACTCCGGCGACCACAATTGCCAAAGCAGGCGGCACAATTCGTCGCGGTTGGCTTGGAGGCCGGCGCGTCCGCGATCGGTGTTGAAGTACCACTGATACCAGTCCCGATACTCGTCCAGTGGTTCCGCGGGCTTGATCGACGAAGCAATGTCCTGGATGGCGTAGCCCCCGACAGTCACCAGGCCCGCTATGTCCAGAGGGCGGACGGCTGCGGCAATTCAGGCAGCGCGGCCGCCCCAGTCATACCCGGCCACCACTGGACGCTGCAATTCAAGGGCATCGATGAGGTCGAGCAGATCTTGTCCGACGGCGGCTTGTTGTCCGGAGCGAGGAGTCGAGGACTTAAGGAACCGGGTCTGGCCGTAGCCCCGCAGGTACGGGGTTATGGAACGGATCCCGCGGTCCGCCAACATGCAGGCAACGGCCTCGAAGCTGAGGGCGTCGTAGGGGAAGCCATGCAGGAGTACCGCGACTGCTCCGTCCGCCGGACCGTTGTCGTAGTAGGCAACCTCAAGGTCATCGGTTTTCGCGGTGCGCAGTTCTCCCATGGCCATAGTCAAGTGAATCATTCATCGCTTCCGGAATCACGCTCCAGCGGGCGGCGGAGGCGAGACGGACGCGGAGGGCAGGGTTCCGGTTCCACGTCATTGGTACGCGGCGATTACTTTCGTTTTTCCGTGCCCTTGCAACACACTTGGCTACGTGGCGGACAGGTACAGGGTATGAGCTACCTTTCGAGAGCCCCGGATCGGGAAGAGGCCTTTCGGTCGTTGTACCAATCCGCCTACCCCGACCTTCTGGGCTTTGTGCAGCGCCGCACGGACGCGGCGAACGCCGAGGACGTAGTGGCGGAGGCATTCCTTATAGTCTGGCGGCGGTTTCCGGAAGCTCCGAAGCACCAGGATGACGCCCGGGCCTGGCTCTTCGGCATCACACGCAATCTCATGCTGAATTCCCGCCGCGGAGAGCAGCGGCGGCAAGCCCTTGGTGTCCGCTTGGCTGAGGCAACAGACACATCCCACGTTGATTCCCATGCTGACCTCGTCAGCAGCCGCGTTGATCTGGGCAGGGCCTGGGCGCTTCTTTCCGAGGTCCATCAAGAGACCCTGGGGCTTGCAGTCTTCGAGAACCTGGCGGCACCCCAGGCAGCCCAGGTGGTGGGTATTTCTCCGGTGGCGTTTCGGCTCCGCCTTACCCGCGCAAGGCGGGCCCTGCGGCTCCTTCTGGACCATGTCCCCCAGGACGAACTGCCCGCAACACTTTCCGAAAAGGCCAGGACACCATGAAAAACAACCGGAACATCGACACACTTCTGCGTTCCATGGACGCAGCCGGGCAGAGTACAGCTCCCGACCTGCGCCGTTCGCAGGACGATCTGGAACGCATCCTCAGGTCCCATCCGACCTCTACGGGCATGAATCCCGGAGTCGCTGGATACATAACCACGACAGCGCACCCAAGCCGCCGTCGTCGTCGAACCTTCGCTTTGGGTGCCGTTGCTGTTGCCGCGACGGCCGGGTTCCTGGTGGTGCCGGCACTCTCAGGTGGAGACCCTGCCTTCGCAACGTGGACCGCCGCTCCGGGTGGATTGGTCGGTGCCGAGAGGGAGAGCGCGGTCTCCGATTGCGTCCGATCGAGTAAGGGTGTTGGTGATGGCATGTTCGCCGGCGATGTTGACGCGGCGGAAGTTGCCATTGCCGAGAGGCGTGGGGCCTGGACCACTGTTGTCCTCAGCGGCGCTGATGGTTTCGAAGCCACCTGCACCACCGACTCCACCGCAGCATGGTTTAAGAAGGGATCCTTCGGCTCAGTGGGAAAGCCCGCCGATGGACGCAAACCCGTAGCCCGTGAAATCAAGGCGACGCAATTGGGAACCGGCGTCATTGCAGACAATCCCCTCTCCATGGCTTCGGGCCAGGTTGGCCCCGATATTGCAGCAATGGCTTACACCAGCAGGGCCGGGGAAAAGATCACGGCCACGGTGTCCAAGGGCCAGTTCGCGTTTTGGCTCCCGGGCGGGGAACTGCCGAACTCCTCCGGCCAAAGCGTTCCCGTAGAGGTGACGTATACCGACAACTCGACCGAAATTCGCTACCTCAGCCTCAGCGGTTCAACCCGGTAACCACGGAAAGCTATCCCCGCAAAGCCCCGAATCCGGCAATCAGTGCCTCAAGCCCCAAGCTGAAAGCCACGTCAGTGGGACGCTCATGCCGTTCCAAAGCCAACCGGTCCACTGCGGCCGTGAGGTTGGGGACCTGCCCGGCGAGGCTGCCGGCGTCGAATATGTCCTCCGGTGCGTTGACGTCGTAGGCGGCGCCGAATACGAAAGCTTCCAGGGCGACGATCGCCGAGATGATCTTTTCTTCAGGGAATCCGGCATCGCGGAATCCGGCCGTCACGGCCTCGTACATGGCCAGGGTCTTGGGTGCATCGGCCACCGGAAGTACCGCAATGACGGGGATCAGCGGCGTATGCTCCGAGAAAACGTCGCGGTAGGACCAGGCCCAGCGGCGTACAGCTTCATCCCAGGGCTCCACCCCGAAAGCGGAGACGTCGACCATGGCGGCCAAGTGGTCTTCCACCAGAAGCAGTACGTCGTCCTTGGAGGCCACGTGGTTGTAGAGGGCGGAGGGTGCAACGCCCAAGGAGCGCGCAAGGGCCGCCATGGTGAGTCCGTTGTAGCCCTTGTTGCTGATCAACTGGAGCGCCGCCGTCGTAATCCCGTCCTGGTCCAGGATGGCCGCAGTGGGTCGTCCGGCGCGTCGGCGCACAGCACCGGCAGGGCTGGAAGTAGCGGGGGTGGGTGCGGGCATCGGGAGCCTTTCTGCTGCCTGTGTCCCCAGCATTATTCCACTGGGTCTTCACACGGGCTGACTCCGGCGCTACTATGGATGTAAATGAATGCCATTCATTTATTGGTCAGCCACCACGGACGGCCACGGAGAGGACAACATGCAGAATCTTGATCGCGACGTTGTGATCGTCGGCGCCGGACCGTCAGGGTTGACGGCCGCACGCGAATTGAAGAAGGCCGGACTCAGCGTTGCAGTGCTCGAAGCACGCGACCGGGTAGGCGGCCGCACCTGGACCGACACCATCGATGGCGCCATGCTGGAAATCGGCGGCCAGTGGGTCTCCCCGGACCAGACAGCCCTCATGGACTTGCTGGACGAGCTGGGACTGAAAATGTACTCGCGCTACCGCGACGGCGAGTCCGTCTACATCGGCGCAGACGGCAAGCGCACCCAGTACACCGGTGACACCTTCCCGGTGAATGAAACCACCAAAGCCGAGATGGACAAGCTCGTGGCCATCCTGGACGGCCTCGCAGCCGAGATCGGCCCCACCGAACCCTGGGCCCACCCCAAGGCACGCGAGCTGGACACCATCTCCTTCCACCACTGGCTGCGGCAAAACTCCAGCGACGAGGAAGCCTGCAACAACATCGGCCTCTTCATCGCCGGTGGCATGCTCACCAAGCCGGCCCACGCCTTCTCCGCTCTGCAGGCAGTCCTCATGGCTGCCTCGGCCGGATCCTTCAGCCACCTGACGGATGAGGACTTCATCCTGGACAAGCGCGTCATCGGCGGCATGCAGCAGGTTTCCCTCCTGCAGGCAGCAGAGCTGGGCGACGACGTCATCCTCAACAGCCCTGTCCGCACCATCAAGTGGGACCACAACAACAACGTGACCGTCGTGTCCGAGCAGGCAACCGTCAACGCCCGCTTCGTCATCATGGCCGTGCCGCCCAACCTGTACTCCCGCGTCTCCTTCGACCCGCCGCTGCCGCGCCGCCAGCACCAGATGCACCAGCACCAGTCCCTGGGTTTGGTCATCAAGGTCCACGCTGTGTACGACACTCCGTTCTGGCGTGAAGAAGGACTCTCCGGCACCGGCTTCAGCGCCGGCGCACTGGTCCAGGAGGTCTACGACAACACCAACCACGGCGACACCCGCGGCACCTTGGTGGGCTTCGTTTCCGACGAAAAGGCCGACGCCGTGTTCGAGCTCAGCGCCGAAGACCGCAAGAAGGCCATCCTTGAGTCGATCGCCGGCTTCCTCGGCGACAAGGCCCTCAACCCCGAGGTCTACTACGAGTCCGACTGGGGCTCCGAAGAATGGACCCGCGGTGCCTACGCATCCAGCTACGACCTCGGCGGCCTGCACCGCTACGGCAAGGACCAGCACGCGAATGTCGGACCGATCTACTGGTCCTCGTCCGACCTGGCAGCCGAGGGCTACCAGCACGTGGACGGTGCGGTCCGAATGGGCCAGGCAACTGCCGCCCGCATTGTCGAAGCCAACAAGCTGAGCGCAGTCCCGGTCGCCTAGGACCAAGCATTAAACCGGCAGGCCGGGAGCACAATGCCCGGCCTGCCGGCTCCTCTTTCTAAGCAGCACCGCTTAAGCGGCACCGCCTAAGCAGCACCGCCTAAGCAGCGCCGCTGTTGGAAGAACCATCCAGTTGAGCACCACCCAGGAAAGGACCACCATGCGCTACGTAGTGGGTTACACCGCCAACGCGAGGGGGCACGACGCCGTTCACCTCGCCGTTGCGCTGGCCCGGAATCACGATGTGAGCCTGGACCTTGTCCTGGTGGTGCCGGAGGATTCCCCATACAACGCCGTCTACCCACCGGAGACCGGCTACAACGACATCCTGACCGAACAGGCGCAGCGTTGGCTGGACGAAGGCCTCGCCCTGGTTCCGGCCGATGTCACCGCCCGCGGGCACATCCGCCGCGGTGACTCCGAGGCCCAAACCCTGATCGATGCCGCGGTGGAAATGGATGCAGCGGCTCTGGTCATCGGCGCCACCAACAACGGCTTGTTCAAGCGCTTCACCATCGGCTCCGTTGCAAGCTCGCTGCTTCACTCATCGCCGGTTCCAGTCGTGCTGGCGCCCCAGGGTTATCACCGGACCGATCCCATCACCCGCATGAGTTGCGGATTCGGCACGCGTCCGGGCGCAGACGAGCTCCTGGATGTTGCCGTCGAGTCCGCCCGCGATCGCGGCCTTCCGCTGCGGCTCGTCTCGCTGTTGGCGCTCGACAGCGGTGACTCGCCTGAGTTGGCCGACGCCGCCCGGGAGCATGCCACCGCCCGGCTTGCCGCCGTCGTGGGTTCCGCTGACGCCGGCCGCTCTGCTGATGCACCCGAACCGGAAATCGTCGTTGCCCAAGGCCGCACCATCGAAGAAGCCGTGGACCGGCTCGACTGGGAAGACGGCGAAATCCTGCTCATCGGTTCCAGCCGCCTGGCCCAGCGGCGGGCCACGTTCCTCGGCACCACCGCAAACCGGATCCTGCGTGCCCTCCCCGTCCCCATGATCGTGGTTCCCCGCGACTACACGCGCCAAAGCGCCTAGCAATCGCCTGAGAGGCAAAACCCATGTCAACTGCACCAAAGACGGTCCAGTCGAAAGAAACGCCGGCCCTGAGTGAAAAGGGCCTGAAGGCCGGATCGGTGGGCCTCATCGGCGCCGTCGTGATCGGCGTTTCCTGCATCGCGCCCGCCTATACGCTGACCGCGGCCCTGGGGCCAACGGTGTCCGAAGTAGGCGTGCACCTGCCCGCCATCTTCCTGGTGGGCTTCATCCCCATGCTGCTGGTGGCCTTGGGCTACCGCGAACTGAACAACGCCATGCCCGACGCCGGTACCTCCTTTACGTGGGCCACCCGCGCGTTCGGTCCGTGGATCGGTTGGATGGGCGGATGGGGGCTGATCGCGGCCACCATCATTGTGCTTTCCAACCTGGCGGCCGTGGCGGTGGACTTCTTCTACCTGATGCTCGCCCAGATCTTCAGCAATCCGGAACTGGCCAATCTCAGCAAGATCCTGCCGCTGAACATCGCCACCACCCTGGTCTTCATTGCCCTGGCATGTTGGATCTCGTACCGGGGCATGGAGACCACCAAAGGCGTCCAGTACGTGCTTGTGGCCTTCCAACTGTTGGTCCTGGGCTGGTTCGCGGTCTCTGCATTCGCCCACGTCGCCAACGGCACGGCTTTCGATGCCACCGCGATTTCACCGGACTGGTTCAACCCGTTCGCCGTGGACTCCTTCTCCTCCTTTGCCGCAGGTGTGTCTCTCTCGATCTTCATTTACTGGGGCTGGGACGTCACCCTCACCATGAACGAGGAAACGAAGAACCCGGAGAAGACCCCGGGGCGTGCAGCGACCATCACGGTGCTGGTCATTGTGATCATCTACATGACCGTCGCGCTGGCAACCCTGTCCTTCGCCGGCGTTGGCGAGACCGGTTTGGGCGCAGGAAATCCGGAGAACCAGTCCAGCATCTTCGCCGTACTGGCGGGTCCGGTGATGGGCCCGTTCGCGATCCTGATGTCGCTGGCCATCCTGAGCAGCTCCGCAGCATCGCTGCAGTCGACGTTCGTTTCCCCGGCCCGCACCATGCTGGCCATGGGCCACTACCGCGCCATCTCGCCGAAGTTCGGCAAGATCAGCCCCACTTACAAGTCGCCAAGCTTCGCCACGATCGCGGCCGCCATAGCCGCTGCGGCGTTCTACGTGATCACCAGGACAGTGTCCGAGAATGCACTCTGGGACACCATCACGGCCCTCGGCATGATGATCTGCTTCTACTACGGCATCACCGCGCTGGCCTGCGTTTGGTTCTTCCGTGCAGAGGCCTTCCGCGGTGCGCGCTCGTTCTTCTTCAAGTTCCTGGCACCGTTGGTGGGCGGCGTCATCCTGCTGGTCATGTTCGTGAAGACGGCCATCGACTCTTTGGATCCGGAATACGGCTCGGGCTCATCGGTGGGCGGCGTCGGGATGGTATTCGTCCTGGGTATGGGCGTCATCCTGTTGGGCGTGGTGATCATGCTGGTGATGTACCGGGTGCGGCCCGAGTTCTTCAAGGGCAAGGTTCTGTAGGTTCCTGCCGCCCCGCCGAGACTGCACTTAGCGACAATCCTGATCACTGGGATTGTCGTTAGGTGTCATCTGGGCGAGGGGAGGGCGGCTGCAGGGACGCCGGCGGCCCGCTCGGCCGCGGCCAGGGCCTCGGCAAGACGCTCGACGGCGGCACGGTAATCGGTTCCAGCTGTCACCTTGCAGTACTCGGCCTCCCGCATGGCCCGCGTCAGCGCCGCTGTTTCGGCAGCCCTCACGTCCGTCATGGCAGGAAAATCGATGGTCCGGGCGGGATCGAGCTCGTATTGACGCCACTGCTCCAGAATGTTTTCGTGGCGGGCTGCGTCGTCCGGGAAACCAGCACGACGGCGGGGCTCAGCTGCGTGGAGGCGCTCCACTTTGCGGATGCTCAGCAGGGTTCCGGCCGCAGTAGCGACCCCCACAAAAACCATGATGAGCCCGGCGGGAGACCAATGGACGGCAGGGACAATGATGGCGGGCGCTATGACGACGAGCCCCCCGAACAAGTCCCAAAACACGCCGTCCGGCTCCGGGCCGCGGCCGTGGGTCAGTTTCCTGTGCAGGACATACGTGGTTGCTGCGGTTGCAAGAACCAGGGCAACACCCCACAGGAGCATCATGGCGGGCATCGGACCACCTCCAGGCGAATTCGCTGCTTTGAATTCAGTATGCGGCAGTGGCTGCGTGGGCGCGAGGGGTGGCTCGGAGTGGCCTGCTATTCAGATAGTCAACTCTCGGTAGACTCTGTGGCAGTGGGCAAGAGCCTGCCGCATCGTTAACAAACAAAAGACCCGACGGCAATCGGGTCTTTGTTCAGCGCGATGCGCTCTTTGGTGCGATTCAAGGGCTTACTCCTTGATGCTCACGCCTCTAGAGTATGCCCCTTCGCGGTCAGGTTGTCAGACCCGGGGCGTAGCCTAGGCACCATGAGACTGAAAATGTGCAGCATCCACGTCAAGGACCCCGCCGCCGCCCACGTTTTCTACACGGAGACGCTCGGCTTCGAGACCCTGATGGCCATGCCCGAGTACAACCTGTACGCCCGAGTACAACCTGTACATCATCAAGGATCCAGGCGCGGAAGACAGCAGTTCGCCAGGGCTTTTGCTCGAACCCAGTGACAACCCCATCGCCTCGAACTACATGAACGCCCTGCACGAGTCCGGCCTGGCCGCCATCACCTTCGGCGTGCCGGATGTCAGGGCTGAGTACGAGCGTCTGCTTGCCGCCGGAGTGACGTTCCAAGGCGAACCTTCCGAGGACCCTTTCGGCGTCAGCGCAGTCTTCGACGACGGTTGCGGGAACTTCGTCCAGCTCCACCAGGACTGAGCTTAAACAACTGTGGCCGGGACGCAGGTCCCGGCCACAGTTCGTGAAGGCTACGCGTGGTCGCGCTTGGAGGTCTTCGGAGCATCGCGCTTTGCGGCAGCGTTGTCGCGGGCTTCCTTCGTTGCGGCCTTCTTGGCGGCCTCGTCCTTGACACGCTGCGCCTCGGACCGGACAGCGGCGTGTGTGGCGCGCTCGGTGACCAGCCACTGCGGCGGAGTCTGCAGCAGCTCGGTGATCTCCGCCGTCGTCAGCGCATCCTCGACGCCGCCGCGTGCGAGGCCGCTGATGGAGACGTTCAGCTTCTGCGCCACCACCGGGCGCGGGTGCGGGCCGTTGCGGCGCAGTTCGGCGAGCCACTCCGGCGGGTTGGCCTGGAGTTCAGCGAATTCTTCACGGGAGATGGACGAATCCTGGAACTCCTGGGGTGTTGCGGGCAGGTAGATGCCGAGTTTCTTGGCAACGGTTGCCGGCTTCATGGACTGGGAGTTCGAGGACGTCATGCTTCAAGGGTATCTGGCCGGTACTGTGAGTGTGTGCCAGACGCTGAAGATTCCGCCGAAACAACCGAACCCCTAGCCGGCCTCCGCTTCGCCTATGTTGCCGGTGTGACTCCTGGGAAATGGATCCGGCGGTGGGAAGAACGGATGCCGAACTTCCCGTTGCACTCTTTCATGTCCGACGACGCCGCCCAGGTTTCGGTTTTGCGTGACGGTTCCGCCGACCTCAGCTTCGTTCGGTTGCCCGTTGAGCGCGAAGGCTTGAACGTCATCCCTTTGTATGAAGAACAGCCCGTGGTTGTGGCTCCCAAGGGGCACGAGATTTCGGTGTTTGAAGAGGTGGCCCTCGACGATCTTTCCGAGGAGAACTTCCTCGACATTGACGAGATGGGCGGGCCGGACATGGCCCTCCAAGTGGTTGCCTCCGGCGCCGGACTCGCAATCCTGCCCATGTCGGTGGCACGGCACCTGAATGCCAAGGACACTGTGATGCGCCGCCTGACCGGTGCCCCCACCACCCAGATTGGCCTGGCATGGCTGATTGGTACTGACAGTCCGGTGATCGAGGAATTCATCGGCATTGTCCGTGGGCGAACCGCACAGAGTTCGCGCCAGCCCTCGGCGCAGCAGGAGAAGCCCAAGAAGGAACCCAAGCCGGATCGCCGCGGTGGAGGCCCCAGGAAGCCTGCGGTCGCGCAGCGCTACGCTCCGAATCCGGACAAGGGCCGGGGCAAAGGTTCACGCAAGAAGGGCAAACGCTGACGCTCCTGCCCGGTTGGATCACTCCGCCGTGACGCTCCTGCCCGGTTGGATCACTCCGCCGTGACGCTCCTGCCCGGTTGGTGGGGAAATTGATGCGTTCCTGCGCCCAAGTAGCGGGAATTTGGCGCGTTTGGGGTGACCAACTGGGGAGGAGCGCTGACTACTCGCCGTGAATTGTTGTTTGCTGCTGCTCTGAGCGGTTGAGGTAGGCAAGGAGAAGGTCCGCGGCACGCTCCAGTTCGCCGGCTTCCAGCGCCGAACAGATGTGCTCGTTTTCCTTGAGCCAATCGCTGTAGAAGTGGGCGTTCATGGTGGCTTTGTGGAAGTAGAGCCGCATCTCCGCCAGGATCTGGGCCATGATCGTGTCCAGCCGGGTGCTCTCGGCCAGGGCGACGATTGCGCCATGAAAGTGCTGGTTGGCGCTGCCCAGGCCCTCGTTGTCGTTGGCCGCAGCGGCCCGCTTGCCCTCTTCGACGGCGGCCCTGACGGCGGCAATGCGCTCCGGTGAACCCCCCGCCCGGATGGAGCTGACTTCGATGGCGCGGCGAACCGTATAAACATCGTGGATATCGCCTGCTTCAAGGGTTGCCACAAAGACGCCCTTGTTGGGCTGGCGCAGGAGAAGCCGTTCCCCGGCCAGTTCCGCGAAAGCTTCCCGGACCGTGTTCCGGGAGACGCCCAAATCCTCGGCAATGGTGGCTTCGGTCAGTTTGGCGCCAGGAACCAGGAAGCCTTCGGCCAACTGGTAGCGCAGTTCTTCAGCGACCCGCTCTGCCACGGAGGGGACTTTCATGCGGACGCGTGCCCGCGCACCGTCAAAGCCAGCGTGTTCGCTTGGTTCCTGATCTTCACTGGCCATAACTCCAAAATTACACGATTGCCGAAAAATAGGATCGCTGGATTGTTGAACAATCCAGCAGATTGGTGCATGCTGGATGTAACGCACATCACGAGGCAGGGATCACATCATGGCAACCATCGATCTGAACAGCGACGTCGGAGAGTCTTTCGGACGCTGGACGCTCGGCGATGATGCTGCCATGTTCACCTCCGTCTCCAGCGCCAACGTTGCGTGCGGCTTCCACGCCGGCGATCCCAGTGTCATCCGCAGCACCTGCGAAAAGGCGGCCAAGGCCGGCGTCGCTATTGGTGCCCACGTTGGCTACCGGGACCTCGCTGGATTCGGTCGCCGCTTCATGGACATCGATCCTGTTGAACTGGCTGATGACGTGGTCTACCAGCTTGGTGCGCTGCAGGCGCTTGCCGCCACCACTGGTGCCCGCGTCCAGTACGTCAAGCCGCATGGTGGCCTCTACAACGCCATCGTCAAGAACACGGCCCAGGCGCGTGCCGTGGTGGATGCTGTTAAGTCGGTGGACCCCAACCTCCCGATTCTCGGCCTCCCGGGCTCCGAAGTGCTGCGTCTCGCTGAAGAAGCAGGACTTCGTGGCGTTGCTGAGGCTTTTGCTGACCGTGCCTACAACCCGGACGGAACACTCGTGGCACGCTCACAAGCCGGCGCGGTTCTCCATGACCCCGTAGAAGTGGCTGAACACGTGTTGCGCATGGCCACCGAACAATCCGTCAAGACCCGTGACGGTTCCATCCTGAAAATCCGCGCGGAGAGCATCTGCGTGCATGGTGACTCACCCGGAGCCGTGGCAATGGCTACCGCCGTGAAGTCCGCTCTGGGCGAGGCCGGCGTTACCGTCGGCTCGTTCCTCTAACTGCAACAAGACTCTGCATCACATCCCTCATCCCCCCGGAGGAAATCATGACCAGCACCAACAAGGCAGCCAGGGCCGTGACAAGGAAGCCACCGGCCGGCGCCATCAAGGCGTACATCGCCAGCCTCACCGGCACCTCGCTTGAGTACTACGACTTCGCCATCTACTCGGTGGCTTCGGCCCTCGTGTTCCCTAAGATCTTCTTCCCGGGCAACGACGAATTCGTTGCGCTCATCCTGTCCTTCTCCACCTTCGCAGTTGGCTACTTTGCGCGTCCGATCGGTGGCGTCATCTTTGGCCGGCTCGGCGACAAGATCGGCCGCAAATACGTCCTGGTCTTCACCTTGCTGCTGATCGGCGCAGCCACAGTCCTCATCGGAGCCTTGCCCGATTACTCAGTGATTGGCCTGGCGGCCCCGATCATCCTTGTGTTGTTGCGCCTCGCGCAGGGCATCGGAGTCGGCGGCGAGTGGGGTGGCGCCGTACTGCTCTCGAGTGAGTTCGGCGACCCCAACAGGCGCGGCTTCTGGTCGTCGGCGGCACAGATTGGCCCGCCGGCAGGAAACCTGATGGCCAACGGCGTCCTCGCCATTCTTGCGGCTTCGCTCAGCGACCAGGCCTTCCTCTCCTGGGGATGGCGTGTGGCATTCCTCTCCTCGGCAGTGCTGGTGGTCTTTGGCTTGCTGATCCGCCTGAAGCTGGAGGAAACCCCAGTGTTCAAGGCCATCCAAGCCCAGGGAGACCGTCCCAAGGCTCCCATCAAAGAAGTCTTCACCACCCAGCCCCGGGCGCTGATTGCTGCCTCGCTTTCCCGCATCTGCCCCGACATCCTCTACTCGCTGTTCACCGTGTTCGTGGCCGTCTACGCCACCAAGGAACTGGGAATGACCACGGGCAACGTGCTGTCCGCCATCCTGATCGGCTCGGCCTTCCAACTCTTCCTGATCCCGCTTGCCGGCGCCCTGACGGACCGCTTCAACCGCCGCTGGGTCTACGGCATCGCTGCCGCTGCAACCGCGGCCTACATCCCGGTATTCTTCCTGATGATTCAAGGAAAGTCCGTTGGAATGCTGATCCTGGGCGCTGTTATCGGCCTGGCGCTCCACGCCTTCATGTACGGTCCGCAGGCTGCCTTCATCACCGAGCAATTCCCGGCAAGGCTTCGCTATGCCGGCAGTTCCTTGGCCTACACCCTGGCCGGCGTCATCGGCGGCGGATTCGCCCCGGTGATCTTCACCCTCCTCTACGGAGGAGGAACCGGCGGCTGGTACCTGATTGCCGTTTACATCCTCGTTGCTGCCATTGTCACGATCGTTGGCATGCTCCTCGGCCGCGACCCCAAGCCGGAAGAAGACGTCCGGCTCATGCAGGGGACGCACGCCCAGCCGGCGGCGTAACGAACAATGGGAACCGTGATGCACACAGCCACTGCCAAGCGGGTTCGCTCCGTTAGGCCGGTGGGCACCCGTGCCGTGCTGGCGGAACTGGACGGACTCCCGGACGTCCTTGCCTTGCAGGGCATGCTCAACAAGTCCCCGCTGCCGGGACAAGTGGATGTTCTGGCCGCCGCAGAAACTGTCATGGTGGTGGGTGAGTCCGCAGCGGCCACCCGGGCAATCGGCGCACGATTGCTGGAGCTGGAACTCATTGCGCCGGACGTGACCGATTCCGGGCTGGTGGTCATCGATACCGTGTATGACGGCGAGGACCTGGCGGATGTCGCGGAGCTCACCGGCCTGAGTGTTGAGGGCGTCGTAGCCGCCCATACGGGCCAGATCTGGACTGTTGCTTTTGCAGGTTTCGCGCCGGGGTTTGGTTACATGGTGGGCGAAAATGAAGTCCTCACGGTTCCACGACGCTCTTCCCCCCGGACGGCTGTGCCGGCCGGATCCGTAGCTCTCGGCGGACAGTATTCCGCGGTCTACCCGCGCCGGTCTCCGGGCGGTTGGCAGCTCATTGGACGCACCGGTTCAAGGATGTGGGACCTGGACCGGGCACAGCCGGCCCTTGTCCGGCCAGGTGACCGGGTCCAGTACCGGGCCGTCCGCGAGGTGGTCACGGCTGCTGAATCCCCAGCGCGCGAACCCGATAAGGAGGATCACGCTGAGCCCGGCCTGCGGATACTGAACCCAGGCGCGCAGAGCCTTATCCAGGACCTCGGCCGCCGAGGCTATGGTCCCCTCGGTGTCTCGGCTGCGGGCGCCCTGGACAGGGCCTCGTTGCGTCGGGCCAACCGGTTGGTCGGGAACGCCGCTTCAGCTGCGGCCATCGAATCGGTCAACGGCGGGCTGGCACTGGAAGCTGTTGGTGATCAGGTGATTGCTGTGACCGGTGCGCCGACGACCCTGACCATCGAGTCGCCGTCGTGGGTTGAAGCCGAAGAGGCGGACGACGCCGGCGCCCAGCCGGGTGCTACGCGGACCGTTCCCATGGCCGCTCCTTTCGCATTGCTCGACGGCGAAGTCCTCACTGTGGGCACTCCGGAAGCGGGGTTCCGGAACTACATCGCGATCCGTGGTGGTGTGGATGTTCCAAAAGTTCTGGGCAGCCGGTCCGCGGACACTATGAGCGGGATCGGACCCGCCCCATTGACCATCCGGCAGGTCCTTGCTGTGGGTGACGAAACGGCGTCCACAGCGGTGGGAAGCCCCGAACTCCAGCCGGATTTCCCGGACCTCCGGGGAACGGGAGTCACTGTGCTCGACGTCATTCCCGGGCCGCGGGCGGATTGGTTCGACGCCGATGCCCTGGAGTCGCTCTGCAATCAGGAGTGGCTGGTGACACCGCAGTCCAACAGGGTGGGCATGCGCCTGGACGGAACGCCGTTGCAGCGCACGCGGGATGGCGAACTGCCCAGTGAAGGAACCATGGCCGGAGCCCTCCAGATCCCGCCGGCCGGATTGCCGGTCCTCTTCCTGGCGGACCACCCCATCACGGGCGGATACCCGGTGATTGGCGTGGTGCGTGCCGAACACCTTGACCTCGCCGCGCAGGTTCCCATCGGCGGAAGGATCCGCTTCCGCCTCGTCCCGGATTCCCCGGATTTCACCACCAACAAGTCCCCAGAAAAGTGAGTATTTGATGCGCAAGGTCCTGATCGCGAACCGTGGCGAAATAGCAGTCCGCGTCGCCAGAGCCTGCGATGACGCAGGCATACAGTCTGTCGCCGTCTACGCGGACATCGACGCCGATGCCATGCATGCCGGTGCTGCCGACGAAGCCTACAGCTTGGTGGGAAATTCGCCGGCTGAAACGTATTTGAACATGGGGAAACTCCTCGATATCGCAGCGCAGTCCGGTGCGGACGCCGTCCACCCCGGATATGGCTTCCTGTCCGAAAATGCGGACTTCGCACAGGCGGTACTCGACGCCGGCCTCGAGTGGATCGGCCCCTCACCTGAGTCCATCCGCTTGCTTGGCAACAAGATCACGGCACGGGAGATCGCCGTCCGCGCGGGCGCACCCATGGTTGCCGGCAGCGACGGCCCTGTTTCGTCGGCTGCGGAGGCCCGTGCTTTCGCTGAGCAGCACGGACTTCCCCTCGCCATCAAAGCCGCATTTGGCGGTGGTGGCCGCGGGCTGAAGGTGGTCCGGGAGCTCGGCGAAGTTGAGGAAGCGTTCGATTCCGCAGTCCGTGAAGCTGTTGCCGCCTTTGGCCGCGGCGAGTGCTTCGTGGAGCAGTACCTCGACCGGCCGCGGCACGTGGAAGCACAGATCATCGCAGACAAACTCGGGAACGTAGTTGTAGTGGGCACCCGCGATTGCTCGTTGCAGCGGCGCCACCAGAAGCTGGTGGAGGAGGCTCCCGCCCCGTTCCTCAGTGACGTGCAGCGGCAACAAATCTACGAAGGTGCCAAGGCAATTGTCCGCGAAGCCGGCTATTACGGTGCCGGAACGGTGGAGTTCCTTGTCTCGGCCGACGGTGCCGTGGCCTTCCTTGAGGTGAACACACGGCTCCAGGTTGAGCACCCCATTACGGAGGAAACCGCAGGTATCGACCTGGTGCAGGAGCAGTTCCGCATCGCCGCCGGCCTGCCGCTGAGCGTCCTGGAAGATCCTGTGGCGCGGGGCCACTCCTTCGAGTTCCGCATCAATGCCGAGGACGTCGGCCGCGGATTCCTTCCCTCACCAGGCACCGTTGCCGTCTTCGAGGCACCTACCGGTCCGGGCATCCGCCTGGACACCGGAGTCCGTTCCGGATCGTTCGTGGCGCCCCAGTTCGACTCGCTGCTGGCCAAGCTGATCGTGACGGGCGCTGACCGCCAACAGGCACTCCGCCGTGCACGCCGGGCACTTGCCGAAATCAACATCACCGGCCTGGCGACCGTTTTGCCGTTCCACCGCGCAGTCCTGGAGTCCGAGGACTTCACCTCCGTTGCCGGGATGCGGGTCCACACCCGCTGGATAGAGACGGACTTCGCAGACCAGATCCCGGTGGATCCGGAGTTCAAAGTGATGGCCCCGGAGGGTGAGCGCAGAACCATCACCGTGGATGTCGACGGAAAACGCCTCGCTGTGGGGCTCCCGGCTGACCTCCTGGATGGTTGGGCCCGCTCCGGACAGGGTGTTCCGGCCTTTTCACCATCGACCGATACGCCGGGTTCTGTCATCGGCACAGGTGACTCCCCGGCCGAATCAGCCCTCGTCTCCAGCATGGCCGGAACAGTAGTGAAGTGGCTTGTCGAACCCGGCGAAGAGGTATCCGCCGGTGACCCTTTGGTGGTGCTGGAGGCCATGAAGATGGAAACCCAGGTCCCCGCCCACCGCACAGGAACGCTCTCGGAAGTCGTGTCCGCGCCAGGAGGCGTGGTCACTGCCGGCGCCGTGTTGGCGCACATCTCCTAAACCCGCCAACCACGCTGACAACCCTTTCCCGTTGCAGCCAGCGAGGGAACAGAGGGTGGGCAACGTGGTTGGGGGCTAGGACTTAACGGCTACGCCCAGCACGCTGTCCAGGAGCTCGTTGCGGAACTTCCCCGAGGGATCGTGGGCCTGCACCAGGGCCCGGAAGTCTTCGAACCGCGGGTACAGTGCGGCAAAGTCGTACTGGCCGGGCGTGAACAGCTTGCCCCAGTGCGGCCGGGCACCGAACGGGCGCAGAGCTTCCTCGAGCTCGGGCAGCACAGCTTCCACCTCTTGCTGCACGGGTTTCCACGTGAAGTGCAGCGCTACGCTTTGCTGCTGGTAGAACGGGCTGAGCCAGAATTCATCAGCCGCAATGGTCCGGACTTCCGAGATGAACAGGAGCGGGGCCAGTTTGTGGGCGAGGGCCCGGACGGCCTGCAGGGCAGCCGGTGCCTGGTCGAGCGGCAAAAGGAATTCGCTCTGGAGTTCTTCTCCGTTGCTGGGGGTGAACTCGTGGCGGAAGTGTGGCAAGCGGTCGAGCCACTTCCCGGCCACGTCCAGCTGTTCCGTGCAGTTTTCGGCCGACATGTCCGGCAATGGGTGCATGGCCGTCGTCGCAGCCGTTGCCCCGAACAAATCAGGCAGGGGAGCTTCGGAGTCCAGCGCCTTGAGCCAAACCTGGGGGATGGTGTCGCCGGTGTAGTTCGTGAAGAAGCTGACGCTGTACGCGCTGGAAGCAATGGCCTGGAAGTTCGCCAAAGCGCCATCCCAGGACAGCCCGGTGAGCACGCGCTGCCGGACCTCAAAGCTCGGCCGGACTGCCAGCTCCAGTCCCGTGACAATGCCCAAGGCTCCCACGCCCACAACACTGGCGAGGAATTCGTCGTCGTCCGCGGTCAGGGTCACCAGCTCGCCGGAGGCGCGCACCAGGTCAATACTGACGACGGCGGCAGCCAAGGAGGGGTTGTTGACTCCACTGCCGTGCGTGCCGGTTTGGATGGCACCCGCAACGGAGATGTGGGGGAGCGAGGCCAGGTTGTGGATGGCATAGCCCTGTTCCTCGAGCGCGCGGCCGAGGGCGCCGTAGCTGATGCCACCGCTGACTTTCACCGTGCCCTTGGCGGTGTCCAAAACGACCTCCTGCGGAAGGGCATCGAGGAGGAGGTGGGTGCCTTCGGTATCGGCAACGGTGTTGAAGGAGTGCCGGGAACCAAGGGCCTTGATCTGCGTTGCCTTGGCTACCAGCCCGCACAGCTGCTCCACGGTTGTGGGCCGCTGGACGTCCGCAGACGAGTACTCAAGATTTCCTGCCCAGTTCTTCATCGAAAGATCTCCCGCTCGTATTTGTAGGCTCCCGCAATTGTTAACGTTCTCAACTAATTGCGTCAAGGGGAGTCCACGCCGGTTGCGGCTAGAGTTCAAGAGATTGGCCGTCTACCAGGAGTCGCAACGTGAGCAAGGGATCCAAGCCCACCATCCGGGACGTAGCGATGGCGGCGGATGTATCGCTGACAACAGTTTCCTACGTTCTCTCCGGCCGTCACGGCGGCACAACCCGGATCAGCCAGCCCACGCAGGACAGGGTTCTGGCCGCGGTCAAGGAGCTCGGGTATGTGCCCAACCAGGCAGCCCGGGGGATGCGTCGCGGCAAGACGGATGTGGTGGCGGTGGCCATTGGAAACCTGGACTGGCCGTGGGACCGGGCCCTCGCAACAGCCGCAGCCCGGATTCTCCCCGAGCACGGTTACCAGCCGGTCATCCTCCTGGGCGACGACTGGAGGAAGTTCATGATGTCCGGCGGCGCCGATGGCGTCATCATCGGCTACTTCCCGGAAGCGCGCTCCGAGGATGAAACAGTGACCGAATTGGCCCGCCGCGGGGTTGCGCAAGTGGTGATCTCCGGAACCATGAAGCCCGCCGGGTTCGATGTCCTGGCTCCCGAATCCGACGAAGGGCTGGCGGAGTGCATGGAATATCTCACTGCAAACCACAGTCGGATCGCCTGCATCCGCATGGCCGCTCCGGATGGCCGGCCCAAAAGCCGGTTCAATGCTTACGCAGCCGGACTGAAGAAGGCAGGCATACCCCTGGACGAGTCCTTGGTCAGGACATCGCAGCATCAGCCGGCCACAGCGTACCAGTCGGCTTTGCAGCTGCTCCAACTTCCGGACCGGCCCACGGCCATCTTCTGCACGGACGATATGGAAGCTTTGCAAGCCATTCGCGCCGCCTACCGCCTGGGCCTACGGGTCCCTGAGGACGTCCAAATCGTGGGAGTGGGAAACTCTACCGAAGGCCAGGAATATGATCCGGCGCTCACCACCGTGGGTCCGGAGCCGATGTTCGAGCAAGTAGTCAGGATGCTGCTTGACCGCTTGGCGGGCACCACCCCGGCGGAGGGCATCCGGGTGGCATCGCCGTGGAAGCTGCACCACCGCGGCACCACGCAGTCTTAGGAGCTAGTCCATCAGGGGCCGTCGTGCCAGCCAGGCTGCCACGATCGCCCCCGAGATGTTGTGCCAGAGCGAGAACACTGCGGATGGCAGGGCAGCCAGGGGACTGAAGTGTGCGGTGGCCAGGGTCGCGGCCAAGCCGGAGTTCTGCATGCCAACCTCAAAGGCGAGGGCCCGGCGTGCCTTGTCATCCAGCCTGCCCAGCTTGCCCGCCAAGTAGCCAAGGCCCAGGCCGAACCCGTTGTGGAGGACTACTGCGAGGAAAACGATCCCACCGGCAGCCACGATCTTGCTGGCACTGCCCGCCACGACGATCGCCACGATCAGTGAAATCACGACGGCGGAGGCCCAAGGAAGTGCCGGAAGAACCTTCGCGACGAGCTTCGAAAGGAACAGCCGGGCCAACAGTCCGGCGATCACGGGCAGCAAGACGGTCTTCACGATGTCCATCACCATGGCCCCGGCGTCAATGTGCAGGAAGGAGCCTGCCAGGAAAAGCGTCAGTGCGGGCGTCACGATGGGCGCGATCAAGGTGGAAACCGAGGCAACGGCCACGGACAGCGCCACATCGCCCTTGGCCAGGAATGCCATGACGTTGGACGCAGTGCCGGACGGGGCGCAGCCGACGAGGATCAGGCCGACGGCCAGTTCCGGCGGCAACTGCAGGAGCACTGCAATGAGCCAGCCGGCACCGGGCATGATGACGTAGTGGGCAATAATGCCCAGCGCCACAGCCCACGGGCGCCGTGCTACCGAGGCGAAGTCGGGCGGGGTCAGCGTGAGGCCCATGCAGAACATGATGACGCCCAGCAGGTAGGGAACCGCGACGCCCATCGGTTTGAAGAGGTCCGGAAGCAGGAAGCCAAGCACGCCTGCAACCACTACCAAAATGGGGAATACGGTAACGGCAATGCGTGCAATCCGGGCTTCCGCAGCAAGTGCGGGGTTGGCAGGGGTAGCGGCTTCTTCGGTTTTCGACGGGGAATTGGTTGCCTCAAGCATTCATCCATGCTCACATTCACCCCGGCGGCCCCGCGACTTCGTGACATTCGTCGGAGCGTATATGTCACTTGGTTGGGGTCAGGAGTTGAGCTTCCCCGCGAGGCGCTCGCGCATCCGAATACTGGCCTCGTTGAGCCCGATGAACTCCACTTCCCGCCCATGATTCCAGTACTTCTCGGTCACTGAATCCAGCACCGCCACCGTGGAGGCATCCCAGATGTGTGAACCATGGAGATCGATGATCACCCGATCTATGCCTTCTGAGGAATCTTTCGCATAGTCGAACTGCGTGTACAGATCGTTGGACGAGGCAAAGAAGAGTTCGCCGTCCACGGTGTACGTTGCAACATGCTCGCCGTTGAGCTCCAGTTCGGTCCGCTCCACCGTGGCGAAGTGGGCTACCCGCCTCGCGAACAGCACCATGGCGGTCAGGACGCCGACGCCGACACCCACCGCCAGGTTGTGCGTCGCCACCACCGCAGCGACGGTGATGAGCATGACGGCGGTTTCAGACTTCGGCAGTCGCTTGAGCGTGGAGGGCAGGATGGAGTGCCAATCGAAGGTAATCAGCGAAACGAAGATCATCACCGCCACCAGGGCCGCCATGGGAATCATGCCCACAACATCGCCTAGGACAACCACCAGCACCAGCAGGAACACGCCGGCCAGGAAGGTCGAGAGGCGGCTTCGAGCCCCTGAGCCCTTGACGTTGATCATGGTCTGGCCGATCACTGCACACCCGCCCAGGCCACCAAGGAAACCGGTGACGATGTTCGCGGCACCTTGGCCCCAGGACACCCGTGTCTTGTTGGAACGCGTATCCGTGATGTCGTCCACCAACTTGGCCGTCATCAGCGATTCCAGCAAGCCCACCAGTGCCATGGACAGCGCGAAGGGAGCAATGATCTGGAAGGTTTCCAGGTTAAGGGGCACGTTGGGAAGGAAGAACCCGGGCAGGCTGTCCGGGAGTTCGCCTTTGTCGCTGACGGTGGGAACGTCGATGCCACCCAGTACGGTCACCAGCGTGATGGCCACGATCGCCACCAGCGGCGCAGGAATGGCGGTAGTGATGCGGGGCAGTCCGAACACGATCACCAGGCCCACGATGACAATGGGATAGACCATCCACGGCACGTTGAAGAGCTCGGGCATCTGGGACATGAACACCAGGATTGCCAGGGCGTTGACGAACCCGATCATCACGGATCGGGGGATGAAGCGCATCAGTTTCGTGACACCCAGGACCGCCAGGATGATCTGGAAAACGCCAGCCAGGATGATCGTGGCAATCAAGTAGTCGAGCCCGTGTTCCTTCATCACCGGGGCGATCACCAAGGCCACGGCACCGGTGGCCGCGGAAATCATGGCGGGACGGCCGCCAACCAAGGCCGTGACCACGCCCATGGTGAATGATGCGAAGAGGCCAATACGCGGATCCACCCCGGCAATCACGGAGAACGCAATGGCTTCGGGGATCAAAGCCAGGGCCACAACGAGCCCCGCGAGGGATTCAGTCAAGAGGCGGCGGGGCGAGCGGAACGTCGCCCGCAGTGACATGAGTTGCTCGGGAGTCATGGGTCCTTACAGTGCAGTTGTCCTAGAGCGCAGTCTGGCGGTAGCGCTCAATCTGCTTAAGGCGCCGCTGGAGGCTGTCGCGCCGCGGGTGCGGGACGACGTCGGGCGCCTCAGCGGTGAGATCGATGTGTCCGGTTCCGTACTGCCACAGCAGGAGGTCATCCAAAAGGCGGTCCGGGCCTGGGGAATAGCGATGGTCCAGGGCCTTGCGGACCTCGGTGATCCGGTTGGCGCTGAGCAGTCCGGCGAGCTCCACGGTCTTGGTCAGTCCGTGGGCGGCAAGCAGTTCGGCAGCCCATCCCCAGTCATCATCAACTTTACGGTCAACGTGAGGAAGGAGCGTACGCCAGACGTCACGGACCCTGTTGGGCGTCAGCGGTGAGCCGCCCTCACCCTCAAGGTCCCAGTAGCCGCGGACTTCCTCGTACCGCTCGTGAAGATCGGCGAAGGCACTCTCCACCGTTTCCAGCATGGCTGCAGTGGCCGTGAACTGGCGGTCGAAATGCGGGGTCCAGGCGCGCGGGTCTTCGGCCTTGAAACGGATATCGTGCTCGATCTCGCTCCACGCGTGCGCAAAGACGGTGCGGATCTGGCATTCGAAGAAGTAGCTGCCGTTGGCGGGCATTTCCGGGTTGAAGACGTGCTGGTACTCCTTGACGGCCTCGTTCTGGATGGTGCGCAGAATGAGGTGGCGGCTGGAATAACCGTAGGTTCCGGACTCGATTGAACCGATGTCCTTCTCCCGGTCTCCACGGCAATCAAAAAGTTGCCGCTGGCGCTTGATGATGTTGGCAACGGCAGCGTTTTCGGCCGGCAACTTGGTGATCACGCGGATGCCCACCATGTCGTTCAACGTGCGGAAAGGATCCGGGAACTTCAGCAACCGAGGCCCGCCCGGCTCCAGGGGATCGTCCGTCCGGGAAATCTTTTCCCGGAATGACTCCACCGTCTTGGTCCGACCCGTGACGAACAAAGGTGTGACCTCGGCGTCGTTCAGCATGTCCCTCAAGGTCAGCAGGACATCACGCGTAACCCGCTTCAAAGCTGGGCGGACACGCTCATAGAGCGCCACGTTCGCCTCTACCGCGTCGCGCTGTTCCTGGTCCAGGCTGTCCCAATTGCTTGCCATGCCCCCAGCTTACGGTGCGGGTCCGACACTGAACCGAGCCACTCGCCGTCGGGGTGCCTCTAGCCAAACCAGTGAATCGTCACGATAGGCTCAGTACAAAGGAGGGCGCAATGTTGCGGCACAAGTACAGCTACGGCGAACACCCCAGCCAATGGGGCGAACTCTTCATACCTGAACCGTCCAACGGAAACCATCGTGGCGCGTCTGCGGTTGCCGGTGGAATCGCTGTTGTGATCCATGGCGGTTATTGGCGCTCACAGTACGGCGCGGAGCTCGGCGAGCCCCTCGCGCGGGATCTGGCAGCGCACGGCATCACTGCTTGGAACCTCGAATATCGGCGGGCCGGTAACGGTGGTGGTTGGCCCCATACTTTCGAGGACATCCTGGCCGGCATCGACCACCTGTCCACCATTGCCGGCGACCACAACCTCCAGCTCGGCAAAGTGGTGGCCCTGGGTCACTCTGCCGGCGGCCATTTGGCTGTTTGGGCTGCTGGCCGGCAGCGGCTCTCGGACATCGGAACGCCCGACGCCGATCGCCAGCTCCAGCGCAGCCCGGAGGACAACGCCGTGCACCTGACCGGCGTCGTCAGTCAGTCCGGCCTCCTGAACCTCGCCGCCGCGGAGAAGCTGAACCTCAGCAACGGCGCCGTGTGCAACCTGATGGGCGGCGATTCCGCCAGATACCCCAAACGGCATAAGTATGCGGATCCCATGAGTTCGCTGCCGCTGGATGTCCCCGTATATGCCGTTCACGCCACGGATGACGAGGACGTTCCCGCCAGCCAGTCCGAGGCATATGTTGCTGCGGCTACGGCTGCTGGAAGCGCAGCCCAGTTGCTTCGCGTACCCGGCGACCACTTCGACCTGATTGATCCAAAAGCCGTGGCATATAAAAAGTGCCGGGAATTGGTGCAACGGCTGCTCTCGTAATTGTTGGTCGGGCGCTCCCGACCTCTGGCAGAGTTGTCCCATGCTGACAGTCATTGGTGAGGCCCTTGTTGATGTGGTGCAACGTCCGTCCGGAATTGAGGCGCACGTTGGCGGCAGTCCGCTGAACGTGGCTGTCGGCCTGGCTCGCCTGGACCACCCTGTGCAGTTCATCGGCCGCTACGGCAAGGACGCCTACGGTGATTCCATTGCTGCGCATTTGCGGTCGAGTTCGGTCATGGTGCCGCTTCCGCCCGACGGAAAGCCCACCAGCGTGGCCACAGCGCAGATCGACGACGACGGCGCCGCCACCTACGTTTTCGACCTCGCCTGGGAATTGCCCGGACTCGCCGCGCGGTTGCCGCTGATGCTCCAAGGCGCCACTTTGCTGCATACAGGTTCGATCGCCACCGCTTTGGAGCCTGGCGCAGCGGAGGTGCTTGCCGCCGTCGAGTATGCCCACCCGAACAGCACCATCAGCTTCGATCCCAACTGCCGTCCGAGCATCATTACGGACGTTGAATACGCACGGACCCAGGCCGAGCGCTTCGTGGTGCTGTCCGACGTCGTGAAGGCCTCGGATGAGGACCTTGAATGGCTCTACCCCGGTGTTGATCCGGTGGAATCCGCACGCCGCTGGCTGACGTTGGGCGGCTCGGAAGGCCCGGCTTTGGTAGTGGTCACGCGGGGTTCGCAGGGTCCCTGGGGTGTGACCAGGGCAGGGGAAGCGCAGGTTGCCGCCCCGTCCGTGAACGTGGTGGACACCGTGGGTGCGGGGGACTCATTCATGGCCGGCCTGTTGTCCGCGATTGTGGACCACGGGCTGGATGGCGCGCAGAACCGCGCAGAGCTCCGGGCGATGCCTGCAGAAACCTTGGAAGCCATCATGGATCACGCCACACGGGCGGCTGCAGTTACGGTGTCACGGGCAGGCGCGAACCCGCCCACGCGCGCCGAGCTTAATCACGGTGTGGCATAGACGAGGCATAGACGAGGCATAAACGGGGGGCCGAGCGGGCATGAGCCCAGGACGCTTAGCCCGCTCCGTGCCCCGCAGCTACTTCCTCCCCAGCTTTCACCGGTCCCGGCGGAGTTCCCTCGCCGAACGGGCTCCCGCCCAGGGCTTCGCGTCCGTGCGGGGTGAGCCAGCCGGATAGATCGGGTCCGGCGGGGACGATCTGCGTGGGGTTAATATCCTCGTGAACTATGTAGTAGTGCTGCTTGATCTGCACGAAGTCGATGGTGTCCCCAAACCCCGGCGTCTGAAACAGGTCCCGGGCGTAGGCCCACAGCGCCGGCATCTCGCTGAGCTTGTTCCGGTTGCACTTGAAGTGTCCGTGATAGACGGCGTCGAAGCGCGCCAACGTGGTGAAGAGCCGGACATCGGCCTCGGTAATGGAATCGCCCACCAGGTACCTCTGCCCCGCCAGCCGCTCCTCGAGCCAGTCCAAAGCGTTCCAGAGCCGGGTATAGGCGGCGTCGTACGCTTCCTGGGATCCGGCGAATCCGCACCTGTAGACGCCGTTGTTGACCTCGGTAAAGACGCGTTTGTTGACCGTGTCGATTTCCTCGCGCAGGTGCTCCGGGTATAGCTGCGGTGCGCCCGGACGGTGGAATTCTGTCCATTCCGAGGAGAAATCGAGGGTGATCTGCGGGAAGTTATTGGTCACCACCTGGCCACTCGGGATGTCCACAAGCGCCGGAACCGTGATGCCCCGCGGGTAGTCCGGGAAACGGCGGAAGAATGCTTCCTCGAGGCGTTCTATGCCGAGCACGGGATCTTTGCCGTCGGGGTCCAGGTCAAAGGTCCAGGAGCGTGCGTCGTGGGTGGGGCCGGGCTGGCCGAGGCTGATGACGTCCTCAAGGCCCAGCAGCCTGCGCACAATGACAGCGCGGTTGGCCCAGGGGCACGCCCTTGCTGCGATCAATCGGTACCGCCCCGGCTCAACAGGCCAGCCAGGCTCGCCATTGGGTCCGGCGGCACCGTCGCGGGTGATTCTGTCCTCGATGTAATTGGTGTCCCGGGTGAACTCACTGCCGGTGACGTACGCCCCGCGGGTGCTGTGTTCTTCGACTTCGCTGGTCTTCTCACTCATGGCTTCACACTATGCCCCGGATCTGGACATTCTGACAACTCCCTCCGTTCCAGACAAGCATCGTCTTGAAGGCGGCGGTACCGCTATAATAAAACATCTCTAAAGGGCAATAAGCGATGTTTTAAGAAGGCTGGTTATGGCGAAGCGTAGCGTCCCCCTTCGTCCTCATATTCAGGACGCCCTAACCGTGTGGGGGCAACTCATCCGCCAAGGACGAACAGAACGAAAATGGACCGCAAAGGAACTGGCGGCTCGTGCGAATGTCTCGGAGCAGACGGTACTCGCAGCTGAGGCCGGCAGCCGCGGTGCGGCCGTAGGCACCATGATGGAACTCGCGGACCTCGTAGGCGTTCCCATCTTCGGTATTGAAGACCGTGCAGAGCTGGCGATTCGTCGTCAGCGTGGGGAGGAGATGCTGGCTCTCCTACCCAGCCGTGTGCGCCGACCGAAGAGCAGGAGTGTCGATGACGATTTCTGACGAGCTCTACGTTTGGATTTGGCTGCCGGGCGGAACCGAGCCTGTGGTAGCCGGGAGGGTGGAGCAATCCGGGCCGCTCGTCACGTTCATCTACGGCCTGAATTACAGATCCCGCCCGGACGCTATCAGCCTGTTCGCCCCTGAGCTTCCCCTTCGGCCAGGAGTGCAGGAGCCTTCAGACGGACTGAGCATCGCTGGCGTTCTCAGGGATGGCAGCCCCGATAGGTGGGGTCGCGGTGTCATTGAGAGGAGGCGGAATGTTGCCCCAAACTCCCTTAGCGAGATCGACTACATGCTGAGTTCGGGTTCGAACCGCTTCGGCGCTTTGGACTTCCAAGTTGATCGGGATGAGTACGTGGCCAGGGATGACTCGGCAACCTTGGACGAGTTGCACAGGGCCGCCACCATCCTCGATGAAGGCGGCGAGCTTTCGGCAAGTCTTGAGGCAGCCATGATTCATGGCACCAGCCTCGGAGGTGCGCGTCCCAAGGCGACGCTCACTGAGGATGACGGGAGCGAGTGGCTCGCAAAGTTTTCCTCGTCCGACGACCGCGTCTTCTCGGTGGTAAACGCTGAGGGGGCGATGCTTGAACTAGCCCGGCGCGCCGGTATGAACGTGGCCGATAGCAAGGTTGTGCCGTCTCTCGGACGGGAAGTCCTTCTTGTCCAGCGATTCGACCGTGACGGGGCGGGCGGGAGACGCCACGCAGTGTCGGGGCTGACCATGGCCGAGACGGACGAGATGTACGCACGGTACGTGTCATACCCCCAGATCCTTGATGTGCTCCGCGAGTACGCCAAGGATGCCACCAAGCCAGGACCAGAGCTGTTTCAACGCATCGCGATGAATATTGCCATTAGCAACAACGACGATCACGCGCGAAATCACGCGGCGTTCTGGGACGGGAAACATTTGGAACTGACACCGGCTTACGATCTGGCCCCAGGGCAGAGGTCCGGCGATACTTTCGAACAGGCGATGCGTTACGGACGCGGTGATCGCGGCGCGAAGGTCTCCAACTTCGCAGCTTTGGTGGGCGAGTCCGAGACATACGGGCTCAGCGCAGCACAAGGCCGGGAGATTATTGACAATCTCGTGTCGAGTATCCGTGACAATTGGGACGCTGCTGCCGATATTGCACGGCTGGGTAGGGCAGACAAACAGAGGCTCTGGGAAAAGCAGGTGCTCCCGAGAGCGGCGTTTTTCGACTATGAACCTGACCAGCTGTAGCGGTGAAGGACGCACGGGCTACCCACGTAGACTGGCATGATGCGGCTCGTAGCAAGCGATATTGACGGCACCATCCTCGGTCACGACGGCAAAATCAGTGACCGCACCATCAAGGCATTCCAGGCGTGCCGCGACGCAGGGGTGGAACTCGTCTTCGTCACGGGTCGCCCGCCGCGCTGGTTGTACCCGTTGCAGGAGCAGTTGGGTCACAGCGGGATCGTGATCTGTTCCAACGGCGCCGTGGTGTGGGATCTCGAATCTGAGAAGGCACTGTCCTCGTCTGTCCTTGATGCCGGGTCCGTTTTTGAAGCGCGCCGCATCATCAAATCCATCCGGCCCGATGCACTCTTCGCTGTTGAGACCCTCACGGGTTTCCAGCTGGAGCCGGGCTTCATCGAGAACGAAACCAGCGAGCTTCTGGCCGAGTTCACCCCCGCACCGCTTGCCGAGACGCTCACGGCGGATGACGCCGTCGTGAAATTCCTGGCAATAACCCGCAAGGGTACTCCGGACGAGTTCCTGGCCGAGGTCCAGCCGGCGGTGGAGCATCTGGTGAGCACAACGCACTCGGCGCCGCGGACGGCGATGCTGGAGATGTCCGTTCCGGGCATCAACAAGGCCGTCACCCTGGCGAAATACGCTGAGTCCCTGGGGATCGAAGCCGCTGATGTTGTGGCGTTCGGCGACATGCCGAACGACATCGAGATGCTTCGCTGGGCCGGTCACGGCTACGCGATGGCCAGCGGGCACCCTGAGGCCATCCTCGCCGCCGGGCAGCAGGCGCCGCACTTCGACGACGACGGCGTGGCCCAGGTTCTCGAGGCAATGCTGACGGAGCAGCGGGTCTAGTCAGGCGCCGCACTGGTAATGTCCGATTTCCGCCAGCCAGATTCCACACCGGCTGATGGAATGAACTCATGAGCTTCGAACATCACCAAACGGCCGCCCACTTCCGATCCCTTCACACGAGCCAAAAGCCCTTGGCGTTGAGCAACGCCTGGGACGTGGCCAGCGCCGTCGTTACTGCGGCAGCCGGTGCGACCGCTGTTGCCACTACCAGTGCGGGCGTCGCTTGGTCGTTGGGCCTGCCCGACGGCGACCGGCTGGACCGGGAGCGCGCCGTGGCCGTAGTTGCCGGCATCGTGGAGGCCGTCAACGTACCCGTCACTGCGGACATCGAGGGCGGATTCTCCGAAACGCTCGAGGGAATCGCTACGACAGTCGCCGGGATTCTTGAAGCCGGTGCGGTGGGAATCAACATGGAGGACGGCTCCAGGCGCCCGGAGGAATTCTGCGCCAGGATTTCGGCAGCGCGGGATGCCGCACGGCAAGCGGGCAAGGACCTGTTCATCAATGCACGCACAGATGTCTTTCTGGCCGGTGCCGGCACTGTTGAGGAGCAGATCGAGGAAGTCCTGGCCCGGGCAGAAAAGTACATTGAGGCAGGTGCCGACGGCATCTTCGTCCCAGGAGCATCAGAGGCAGGGACCATCGCCGCCCTGACCGCCGGGATTTCCGTCCCCGTCAATGTCATGGTGGGGGCAGGATCGCTCAGCGTTGGTGAGCTTGGAAAGCTGGGCGTAGGCCGGGTCAGCCTGGGATCCAGCATCGCCCAAGCCGCTTACGCTGTGGCGCAACGGGCAACTGAAGAGCTGAACACTACGGGCACGTACACCACGGTGGCGGAAGCCTTGGATTACGGCTTCCTCAATGGCTTGATGGACTCGTCGACGAAGAACTGAGGGGCCTCCCCATCACTGCAAGGGCAGTCCATTCACCAGCGGGGAACCCAGCAGCGTACTGACTCACGGTATCGCTGGAACTCGGCGCCGAACCGATGCTCCAAGTCCGCTTCTTCGTGCGGCCTTACAGCGTAATTCCACAGCAGCGAGCCGAGCACCGCGTAGGCAACCACCAACCACGAGCCCAGCATCATGCCCACGGCTGCTCCTTGGGAAATGCCGGCCACGGCCATCGGGTTCCGGACCCACTTGTATGGCCCGGCGATCACCAGTCGGTTGGGCATGGAGGAGGGCAGCGGGGTGCCGCCTCCCGTGGAGGACATGGTCACCGCCGAAGCAATGCCCAGGAAACTGGCCAGCACCAGCAAGGCCAGCCCTGTAGGCGCCGCCGCGGAGGGGAACGTCACGGCAACCTGCCAGCGCTGCTCGAGCCACGAAAGCAATGACGGCACTACCACCAGAAAGAATCCCCAGAAGAGAACCAACTGACCCATGGTTGCCGCCACGTTGGCTGCCGTGCCGCGGTGGGTGGATGCCGGCCGGAACGCGAACGGTCCCTGCACGATCAGTTCCGTCGGCACCCGGCCCCGCACCAGAAAGAACAAGGCGATAACTGAACAAGCGGCGGCGGCAAGCATGATCAGGACGCCCCACCCCGCTTCAGTAGTGATGGTGCCGTAGGCGGCCAAGGCGATCGCAACGAGGACCGTCCAGCCGGTGGCCACGGCGGCTGCAGCCCTGACGCCGAAGGCCGCCACACCGGAGCCGATGACGAACAGTGGAAAGTCAAAGGCCGCCACAAGTACGGGGTCCAGGCCGCCGAGCGTAGCCCCGCGCACCGCCGGCGACAGGAAAACGGCAATCCACCACGCCAGTCCAGCCCCGGCCTGCACAGCGAAGTAAACCCGCCCCCATAGTTGAGCCCCCTGCGCCCCCACGGTCACGGGTGCCGCACGCCCTCACCGGCCAGCAAAGCCCGGTAGCCCTCTTTGTAGGTGGGGAAGGTGGGTTGGAAGCCGGTGGCCCGCAGGCGTTCGTTGGAACAGCGTTTGTCGCCGGGGCCGGCGTCGGACGCGTCGCCGGGTGCCGCCGTCGGGGGTTCCGGGCAGTGAAGTTCAGCGGCGAGGAAGCGCATGACGTCCCCCATTTCGGCTGCCAGGTCATCGACGCCAACATAGACGGACTCCGGAGCGGCCTCCATGGTGGTGAGGTGCACGATCATTGCCGCGGCATCGTCCCTGTGGACGCGGTTGGTGTGCCGCGGTTGGGCGGGGATCGCGGCTTTGCCGCTGCGGACCTGGTCGATCAGCCGGGTTCGACCCGGCCCATAAATTCCACCCAGCCGCAGGGAGATGGACTCGCTGCTGGTTCCGCGCGTCCGGCTGAACAGCAGCTCTTCCGCTTCTACCAGGACCTTGCCGCTGAACCGTGTGGGCTCCGTGGGCGTCGACTCGTCCACAACAGCCCCACCGGAGTCCTTGTACACAGCCGTGGAGGAGACGAACAGGATCCGTCGCGGCTCGATCGCTTGCCGCTCCAGTGCATCCAGGACGTTCTTCACCCCGTTCAAGTACGCCGCGCGATACGCCTCTTCCGTGGAGGAATCCGCTGCAACAGCCACCACAACAATGTCCACGTCCCCGGGCAGTTCCGGCACGGAGGTAGAGATGTCGGCGAACATGCCGCGGATCCCGGCAGGCAGCTTTTCGGGGGAGCGGCGCAGGCCCACCACGTCATGTCCCGCAGCGGCGAAACGCAGTCCAACTTCGGTTCCAAGGTCGCCGCAACCGGCAATCAACACAGTCATTCCCCCAGTTTGCCAGCACGCAGTGTCACGCAGTTCCCAGCTTCCATACAACCGGCGTTCAACTTGGCTCCGTAGGCTTCCAGCCAAGAACCCGTTTGCACGGTGAAATTTGCACGGTGAAATCGTCTCGTTGAAATGTGTAGGGGAAATCATGGCCAAGCGTCGGATCAGCAGCATCAATACCGCGCCTTTGCGACGGATCGAACCGGACCACCATTGGCGTTCGCTGCGCCAGGGTGACCGCGTCAACATCACCTTGATGCCCGGCTACGAATCGTCCGGGGTGGTGGATGCCGTCACCGGTGATGCCACTGCAGTGTGGGTGGAGCTCGACGGCGGCCGCGGCCGCACGCTGGTCCACGTCAGCGACGGCGTTGCGATCGTTCCACAACCGACGACGGCGGCGGTTCCGCAGGAGTCCTAGCCGCACCTTGGCAATGGGCTACGCTACGGGAGTGACGCTGCCCTATTTCCTTCGCAAGGACGGTTCGGTGGGCCCTTTGGCTTTCGCCCATCGGGGTTTCTCCTTGAATGGCCTGGAGAATTCCATGTCCGCCTTCCGTGCCGCTGTGGACCTGGGGACCGTGCACCTGGAGACGGATGTCCACACCACCGCGGACGGGGTATTGCTGGTATTCCATGACTCTTCCCTGGACCGGGTGACGGATTCCGTGGGCAGGATTTCCGAGCTCACGGCCGCCCAGGTCGCGGCTGCCCGGATTGGCGGGGTGGAGCCGGTGCCAACTTTTGAGGAGCTTGTCACTTCCTTGCCGGGTGCCCGGCTGAACCTGGACGTTAAGGATTGGAACTCCGTGGGCCCGATGGCTACGGCAATCGAGAAGCACGGCATCCACGACAGGGTTTTGGTCACCAGTTTCTCGGACAGGCGACGGCGGGCCGTCCTGTCCAGGCTTTCGCGGCGTGCAGCGTCCTCGGCTGGCAGCTCCTTGACCGCGCTCTTCGTCCTTCTGGGCCCAGTACTTCCTGCCGCTGTGGCACGCAAGCTGCTCTCCGGCGTCGACGTCTTCCAGGTTCCCGTCCGGTACGGCCGCTTGCCCGTGGTGACGCCGGGACTTATCCGTCGTGCCCACCGGCTGGGACGGCAGGTGCATGTGTGGACCATCAACGAGCCGGGGGAAATGGAACGGCTGCTGGACCTGGGCGTTGACGGGCTGGTGTCGGACCGGTTGGACCTGCTCAAGGAAGTCCTGGTACGCCGCGGCCAGTGGGTCTAGGACCCCCGCCGAGTTGGCATTTGATGACAATCCCAGGCGCCCACATTGCCGTTAAATGCCACCTCGGCGGGGCTGGTTCCGGGTTTCGATCGCGGCTGGCCGGACCTGGCTGGCACGGATTCTCTCCAGATCGAACTTATTGCTGCGATCGAAGGTGAAGATGCCGTTCTTCTCCTGGAAAACGTCCGTCAGCTGGGTGTAGCAATAACCGAACATGTCCGGGTTTTCCAGCAGCACGGAGCAGAGCCCGTCAAAGCGGGTGTAGAACTCTTCCTCGCTGCTGACCCGCTGGCCGTATCCCCATGAAGAGGAGACGTCGCTTCCGTCCACGGCCTGGCGTGCCTCAACTTCGTTCCACCAGATCCCGCCGAATTCCGAGACGAAGTACGGTTGGCCGGCGTAGGGAACTGAGTACTCCTGGCCGTCCGTCGCCCGGTTGATGTAGGGCTTTCCGTCAGCGAGGCCCTGCTGTTCCAGGCGGAAACGGTCCGGGTCCTGCTCATAGGAGTGGGAATCGTAGATGTCGGTTTCCCGGATGCGGTGCGAGTAGCCGGAGGCGTCGATGACCGGGCGTGTGGGATCAGCGAGCTTAGTGGCCAGGAACATGGCTTCGGTGACGTCATCCAGCACGGTGGGGCGATCATGCATCACTTGGTGCGTCTCATTGAGCGGGCACCAGCCAATGATGGAGGGGTGGTTGAAATCGCGCTTCAGGACTTCCAGCCATTGAGCCACGAAACTGGCTGTGGGCTTTTGGTTGTGCCCCACGGTTCCTCCGCCGGAAACTCCCCAGTCTCCGAACTCGCCCCACACCAGGTAGCCGAGCCGGTCAGCGTGATAGAGGAAGCGCTCCTCGAAGACTTTCTGGTGCAGCCGGGCGCCGTTGAAGCCAGCGGCCATGGACAACTCGATGTCATTGACCAAGGCCGCGTCGTCCGGCGAGGTCATGAGCGATTCGGGCCAGTAACCCTGGTCCAGGATCAGTCGCTGGAAGACAGCCTTGCCGTTGATGCGGACAACCTTGCCGTCCAGGGCAACCGAACGGACCGCTGCGTAGCTGCTGACTTGGTCAACCACAGTGCCGGAGGAGTCCCGCACGCTGACCTCGAGGTCGTAGAGGAACGGGTCTTCGATGGACCAGGGGCGCAGGGATTCTTCGGGGATGGTCAGCCGGAGAGATGGCGTGAGGTCCAGGTCGGCCTTGGCCTTGGCCTTGGCCTCAACACGTACATCGCCTTTGTCGCTGAGGACGGCGGTAACGGTATGTCCGCTTCGATTCCGGCTGACGGGCACCTCCACGGTGATGCTGGAATCTGCAAGGTTGGGCGTCATCCGGAGGCGTTTGATGTGCACCTCGGGCACGGCCTCCATCCATACCGTCTGCCAAATCCCGGTGGTCCGGGTGTACTGGCAGTGGGTGTTGTTGTACCACGTGGCCTGCTTGCCGCGGGCCTGCATTTCGTGCCGGGAATCCCGGGCCCGCACCACAATTACTGCTTCCGTACCGGGCTCGGCCACTCCTCCGAGGTCCGCGGTGAACGGCGTAAAACCGCCGCGGTGCCGGGCAACTTCAACCCCGTTCACCCACACGGTGGCGTCGTGGTCTACGGCCCCAAAGTGCAGCAGTACGTTCTGCCCGGCCCACTCCTGCGGAATGCTCACTGTCCGCCGGTACCAGACGGCTTCCATGAAATCGACGTGCTCGATCCCCGAAAGGGCGGATTCAGGTGCGAACGGAACCAGGATCTCGCTGTTGAGTTCGCGGGTGGTGAGGCCGCGCTCCAAACCGGAGTCACCGGCGTCGATCTCAAAACTCCAGGTGCCGTTCAGGTTCAGCCAGTTTTCACGGACCAATTGTGGGCGGGGGTGCTCGGGCTTGGGCATGGTGGACGTCACATTTTGGCTCACACTCAAAAACCTAACGCGAGATGGGGTTGAGTACCACCGGCCGCCGCGCGAGGATAAGGGACGTGACCCGATTCCGTTTAGCCATCCTGGACGATTACCAGCAGGTCTCCGGCGATTATGCCCCGTGGGACTCACTGCTCGACGACGGCGTGAAGGTCAGCGTGTTCAGCGCACCTTTCGTCTCGGCAGAGCAGGCCGTGGCCGCCTTGGCGCCGTTCGACATCATTGTGGCGATGCGCGAGCGAACCCGCTTCCCGCAGGATGTCCTTGAGGCCCTGCCCAACCTGAAGCTGCTGGTCACTACTGGCATGGCGAATGCAGCCATTGACCTGGAGGCAGCGGCAGAGCGGGGAATCGTGGTGTGCGGGACAAGTGGATCGCCGGCCGCTGCGCCCGAACTGACGTGGGCTTTGCTGATGGCCTTTGCCCGGAATCTGACGGTGGAGGAGAACTCGCTGCGCGCCGGGGGCTGGCAGGCCGGCGTCGGCTTCGAGCTTGAAGGCAAGACGCTGGGAATCGTGGGCCTGGGCAAGATCGGCAAGCGGATGGCTGGTTATGCCAAGGCGTTCGGTATGGACGTCCTGGCGTGGAGCCAAAACCTCACGGCCGACGCCGCAGAGGCAGCCGGTGCCCGCAAGGTCAGCAAAGAGGAACTGTTCCGTGAGTCCGACGTCGTGACGCTCCACCTCCGGCTGTCCGAGCGGACAGAGGGAATCGTGGGGGCCAAGGAACTGCGCTTGCTCGGACCCGAAGGCGTGCTGGTCAATACTGCGCGTGGTCCTTTGGTGGACGAGGCTGCGCTGATCCAGGCGCTGGAAGAGGGGTGGATCCGCGGAGCTGCGCTGGATGTGTTCGACGAGGAGCCGCTGCCGGCCGGGCATGCGTTGCTTCATTCCCCGCGGACGGTCCTCTCGCCGCATATTGGCTACGTGACGCATGAGAGTTACCGCCAGTTCTATGGCGGGGCTTTTGAAGATGTGAAGGGGTGGCTGGACGGGGCCCCGGTCCGGATGATCAGCGGGTAGTCCCGGCGCCCACATTACGCGCGGGCAAGCGCTTTCCGAGTAAAGCTGGCAAGATGGACCCATGCGTATCCTCATCGCCCCGGACAAGTTCAAGGGATCACTGACCGCCGCCGAAGCCGCGTCAGCCATGGCCGAAGGCGCCCTCCGTGTTTACCCTGACGCCGTGACCACCCAGTTCCCGGTGGCCGACGGCGGCGAAGGCACCTTGGACGCGGCCATTGCCGCCGGATATGAGGAGCGGAACAACGCAGTTGTCGGCCCGATCCTGAAGCCAGTGGGAGCCTCATGGGCCATCCGGAAAGGCGCCTTCGGCGGGGCCAGTGTTGTCATTGAGACTGCCATGGCTTCCGGCCTTGCGCACATGGAACCCACTCCGGAGAATTCGCTCCGCGCCCACAGCTACGGCTGCGGCCAGCTCATCGCCGCGGCCCTGGACGCAGGCGCCACCGAAATCGTCCTCGGCTTGGGCGGTTCGGCAATGTCCGACGCCGGCAGTGGAGCCTTGCGTGCCTTGGGGCTCAAGCCCGTTGATGCGGCCGGGAACGTGGTGCCGCTCGGGGGAGGATCCTTGGTGGACGTCGTGGCCCTGGACGCCTCCGAACTGGATCCGCGACTGTCCGCCGTGAAGTTCCGGATCGCCGTCGACGTTCAAAATCCGCTCTACGGGCCCGAAGGTGCGGCGCATGTTTTTGGTCCGCAGAAGGGTGCGGACGAGGATGCGGTGGAGAAGCTCGACGCCGGTCTACGCAACTGGGCGTCGCTCCTTCGGGAAGCAACTGGCCGCGATGTGAACGTACCTGGTGCGGGAGCGGCAGGCGGGTTCCCGGCGTCGTTCCTTGCCTTCACCGACTCCGCCCTGGAAGGTGGCTTCGCACTGGTCGCGGGCCTTACGGGTTTGGCCAAGCACCTCGGCGAGGCCGACTTGGTTATTACCGGCGAGGGTTCCATGGACGAGCAGTCACTCACCGGGAAAGCGCCCATCGCTTTGGCTGATGCCGCGAGTGTGCACGGGATTCCCGTGATCGCCGTGGCGGGGCGCATTACGGTAACGCCCGAGGACCTGGCCAAGCACGGCATTGTTGCCGCCGCCCAACTGCTGGATGTCGCACAGCGCAAAGGCGGCGTCCCGGATGTGGCGGACGCCGTTGCCAACGCGGCGAAGTACCTCGCGTGGGCTACCAGCCAGGTCCTTGAAGGAGCGTAATTCCTTGAAGGGGCGTAATTACTGCCGGTAGCCCTCCACTTCGCTGACGGGCCTTGGCTCGGCTTCGTCCGGGTTCTCTCCGGCGTCCTTCTTGGCGCGGCGTTGGCGGAGCAGGTCCCAGCATTGGTCCAGTTGGGCCTCAAGGTGGGCCAAGCGGGCGCGGTTGTCGTCGCCGTCGTGTTCTGATCCTGCGGAGTCGCGGAGGCGGTGCTCCTCCTCGACCAGTGACTGGATGCGTTCCAAAAGATCCTGGTTGTCCATTACCTGTCTCCTTGCGGTTGGGTTGTTGGATTGCGGTTATCTCGAAAGTAGTCCTGTGCGTGCAGTGCGTCTACCGGTGCCTGGCGGCATACTTGGGACATGGAATTCACAACCACGATCGTGGGCGATGGAAACAAGGCAGGCATCGAGGTTCCCCCGGAGGTGGTGGATGCCCTCGGTGCCGGCAAGCGGCCCCCGGTGGTGGTGACCATCAACGGTAAGAGCTACCGCAGCAGCATCGCGGTGATGGCCGGGAAATACATGGTGGGCGTCAGCTCGGCGAACCGTGAGCTCACCGGCGTTGCCGCAGGCGACACGGTGGGTGTTGGCCTTGAAGTGGATACCGAGCCCCGCGTGGTGGAGGTGCCAGATGACCTGGCTGCCGCACTGGACGCTGAGCCCGAGGCAAAGGCCTTCTACGGAACACTCAACTACAGCGCCCAACGGCGTTACGTCGAACCGATCGCCGATGCCAAGACCGAGGAAACGCGTGCGCGGCGAATTGCCAAGGTTGTTGCGGATTTGAAAGCCGGCAAGAAGTAGCACTTCAGGCCGGACCGTTTGCCCGGGCGATGGTTACCGCCTCTTCAATGCCCCTGGTCCAAGGCTCGCCGTGCCCGGGAAGCACCAGGCCGGCCCGGGTGTCCGCCAACTGCTTGAGTGATGCAAGGTTCAGTGCGCTGTCCGCAGTGGCTGCCCCGGCAACGATCCTCGGCCCGGTTCGTTGCGTGTAGGGATCCATGGTGACTAAGGCATCACCGCTGAACAGGATCCCGCGTTTCCGCAGGAAAAGTCCGCAATGGCCGCTCGTGTGGCCCGGGGAGAAGATGATTTCCGGGCTCCCCGGGACCGGCAGCGCGCCGGTCCCCGGGAAGTGCCGCAGCTCGCTGACGCCTTTGACGTTGAGCGCGCCGGCCTTGGTCATGCTGGCCATCACGGGCAGGCCCTTGGGGTGGGTCAGGGCGAAGATGAACCGCGAGCGTTCGTGCCGGTAGCGGTAGGGATGTTCAGCAATGTAGGAGTCCTCGCGATGGACCCACACGGGAATGCCCAACTCTTGATGAAGACGCTTGGCCAGTCCCAAGTGATCGAAGTGGGCGTGGGTCAGGACCAGGGCGCGAATGTCCTGGAGGGAGTGGCCTAAAGCCTTGAGCGACTTCTCCAGGGGTGTCCACATGGCCGGGAGTCCGGAGTCCACCAGGGTCAAGCCATCGCTGCTTTCCACCACATAAAAGTTTACGAAGGCGTCCGAGAAGCGATGGACACCGTCGGCTACCTCGGTCATGGACATGGTCGCTCTCCTTTCGAGCCTGTCGGATAGGGCCTGCCGCACCACTACCATAAGCATGCTTAGTATTTGCGGCAAGGTTGTTGTGGTGCGTCAGGCCTGCACTTCCCCTCGGTCGGACTACGGGTAAGGGCGGGGCTGCCCAGGGGCGCCACCGAAAGGCTCTTACCCTCGGCGCGGAGTTGCGCTATCTTATTCCCACCTGCGTCGGGCTGGCTGGGGAGCGCACGCCACGTCACAACAAAGCGAGGTAACACAATGCGAATCAAACTTCTCTCCGCTGCCCTCTGTGTAGGTGCGCTGACGGCGTTGTCGGCCACACCGGCTTTCGCCGCAGGACAGGTGGAACGCGGCCCGGATAACGCCAATTCCATTTGCTCGTATTCGGGTCAGAACGACACCCCCAATGCCGCCGCTCCCGAGGGCGGCAGGGTGCAGTCCTACGGTCAGCTGGTCCGCCAGGGACTCAAGGCAGACCTGGCTGCGGCCGGCGAATCGCCCAGCCAGCTGTGCAACGGACACCGGCTTCCCTGGCAGGAAGTGACCGGTAGCCACTGACCCTGGCTCCATCAGCATCAGGGGCCTCCCGCAGGATCAATTCGGCGGGAGGCGCCTCTTGCTGGCCAACCGCCCTCAGGCGAGTGCCGGCGTCGTCGATGCTTTCCGCGCGATCAGCGTGACTCCTGCCGCAGACCCAAGGAAGACGGCACCCAGGATGCCCCAACCCAACGCGCCATGTTCGACGACGGTGGCGGTCACCACGAGCGGTGCGAGCATGGCTCCGAGGGCAGATCCCATCCCGAACATTCCTTGGTAAGCCCCTGCCTGGAGCGGGTCGGCGAGCTCAAAACTCAGTCCCCACGCACCCGCCTGCGACAGAATCTCCGCAAACGAGTGCAGGAGCGCGGCGCCGCACAGGAGGGACACGGCCGCCACCACCGGGACTCCTCCCGCCGTCGCGTAGAGTGCGCAAGCCACGGCCATGAGCACGCCGCCCGTCATGACGATCTTTCCTGCGCGCCGTGGGTCGTGCGTGCCGCGGGAGAGCGGGACTTGCAGGAGAACGACACACAGAGTGTTGATGACCAGAATGACGGATATCAGGACATCCGGCGCGCTGGTGTCCTGCGAAATCCACAGTGGCACGCCCATTTCGGCAAGGCCGAACTGCATGCCAAAGATGCCGGACAGGACTGTCAGGACCAGATAGCGGCGGTCCCGAAAGGGGGAGACGCGTCGCTGCGGAAGCGGGCTGGCCGGGTCATGGCGCGGTGCGTCCACGCGGGTGGGGAGGCGGCGCAGGTGCAGCGCGCTGAGGAGGTAGACCACGCCGGCGCCGATCATCATTGCCCGGAAGGCTTCGGCAGTTCCGGCCAGCAGCGCGAGTCCGGCGATCATGCCTCCCAGTGCGATACCAAGATTCGTTACTGTGCGGAGGACCGCGCGGGCGTTCACACGGTTCGGACCCTCGAAGGCCCGGGCAATGATCGCCGAACGTGTGGCGTTCGCACCCCGGTTCACGCCTACCGCGATACAGGCAATCACGACGGCGGTGCTGAAGTTCGCAGCGAACGTATAGGTCGCGATCGCGAGACCTTCAATGGCGACCATGCCCACCAGGAGTCGACGGGCGGAAAAGCGGTCAGCGAGCCGGCCGCCGATATAGGACGTCGCGACTCCCACGCCGCTGGAAACCGAGAGGATCACGGCGATTTCGACCGCGCTCAGCCCAACGAAACGGCTGAAATATAGAACCGTCAACGTGAGGAAGATGCCGCGTCCTACTGTTGCGACGAGGATGGCAGAAGCGAGGATCCTGAGGGTGGGGTCAGAGAGCGCCATACGGAGGCTGTGCTCTGCGGCTGGGGCAGCGGTTGCGGAGGATTTGGTCACCCCATAGTTCTGTCACCCACGGACGGCGCGCGGTATTGATGTAGCGTATTGCTTCATGTTGAAGTACGAGTTGTCAGAGGCAGACCTGGGTGGTGTGCGTTTTGGCATCTCACCTTTGTGCGAACTCGGGCTTTCCCTGAGGGCCATCCGCGACCCCAGCCACTATCCCCTTCAGTTGCCTTGGTTGCGCAGGACTGAAGAGGCCCGGTCCCGGTTGGACCTCGATGGACTGCTTGCCCTGGTTGATGATCGGCTCTGGACGCCGGACTTCCTGAACCCCCGTCCTCAGTCCCCACTTACTCGGATCGATGACGAGTTCACGGTTTTGGAGCAAATTTCTGCGGAGCAGTTTCACGGAGACTTGATCAGGGTGCACGGCACCGTTCCGGCCATCTTTTCCGGACCTGTCGGCCCGGCGGTCGGTCGCCTGGTCCGTATCCTCAGGGAATTCTGGGACACCTGTTTCGCGCCGCATTGGCTGCGCATGCGCACCATCCTGGAAGCGGACATCGTCTACCGCGGCCGGCAGATTGCACAGGGCGGGCTGTTCACCATGCTCAACGACTTGTCCGGTGCTGTGGAATTCGATGGCCGGGTGATCTCCGTGAGGCTGAAGAACCCGGCATCGAGGACCGAGAAGACCGAGGGCCTGGGGCTGACGCTTGTTCCTACCATGTTCACCCGCAGGGCCTCGGCTCCCGTAAACCACGGCGACCCACCCATGCTGATGTACCCGGTGCGTGGGCAAGGTGCCATGTGGGAAGCGGAGCGCGTGACGAACCCGGCCGCCATAGTGGCCGTGTTGGGTGAGGTCCGGACAAGCCTGCTCACGGCCTTGGCTGCACCGGCATCGTCCACCGAGCTGGGGCTGCGTTTTGGCGTCTCAACATCTGCTGTAAACCAGCACCTCAGGGTGCTTCGGGACGCCGGGCTCGTGACCTCCACCCGCTACGGCCGCAGCGTGCTCTACTTCAGGAGCGAGCTGGGCGCGGCGTTGCTGCTTGGGTGACTTCACGGGCGGGACGACGGCGGCAGGTGAGTATCGGCGTCGTGCCTCAATCCTTGCGCAGGCTGTACGTACTGACCACGTTGCCCTTGCTGGTGGCGTACTGATCCTCCAACGTGAGGCGGTGGAGGGGGTCGCCTTCCTCGAAGATGCGCCGCCCGCTGCCGGCTACCACTGGGTGGGTCATGAGGGTGAGTTCGTCCAGGACGCCTGCGAAAAAGAGTTGGCGAACCAGTGAAATACTGCCGCAGACGGCAATTTCGCCTCCGTCGCGGCTCTTCAGGTCGGTGACAAACTGCTGCACGTCGCCTTCAATAAGGTGCGAGTTTTCCCACTCCAACGGTTCTGTAAGGGTGCGCGAGGCGACGAACTTCTCCACGGGATTGATGAAGGCAGCAAAATCATCATCCTGCGAAGCGTTGGGCCAGTATCCAGCCCATTCCTGGTAGCTGACGCGGCCCAGGACCACTGTGTCCACGGTGGTGATCATCTTGCTCAGTCCCTTGCCCAGATCCTCATCGAAGCTGTCGAACTGGAACTTGAAGGGGTCCTGGACCACCCCGTCAACAGAATGGAACAGCCCGGCGGTAACTTTACGCATCAGTTTCTCCTGTTGTGTGGCGGGTTTGAGTGGCGACGTCAGGCGGCGCGGCTGGCCGTCTGGAGTTCACGGGATGGCAGGGCGGTCACGTTGTTGTGGTGCGGGTTCAGGCGCACGGGGACCTCATGAATTTCGGAGTAGACGTGGAGTTGGCGCAACGCGTCTTCATCAATGGTGGCTTGGGACAGGTCCATCTCGACTCCCAAGCCGCCGCCTAGGCTCTTGGTGCGCTGAACCACGGGGTAAAGACCCTGAAGGCTCAAAGTGGTCACACGACCGGTCGCGGCGATCTGAATTTGTTCGCCGTCAACGTCGACCCGAACAACAACGGAGAGCTTCTCGCTGGCCAATGCACTGCCTTTCATCCTTGCTGCCACGCTGCAGCGTCCCCCAGAGTATGCGGCATGTGTGACCTGCGCAACATTGTGGCGGTCGGGGGTCGGCAGCCGCGGCCGAAGATCGTTGGGGTCGGTCATTGCGAACCCATGCTTGGATGTGGGCTGATGAGCCACGTTCCCAACTGTCCCGGAAGTTGTCTTTGTGACTGTTGTTTGTGAGAGAAGTTTTGGGACAACATACGGGACTGAAATGTTACGTGGATGCTCAATCGGCAATGCACCAGTGCTCAAAAGTGCCTTGATGAGTGCCCTGAAGCCGTCTGCAAGATGCCCCGGAGTGGACGCTCTTCAAGTCCGCCTAACGGGTACTTCGCGGCGGCGGGGTGCCGCTACGGCCAAAAACAGCCTGGTGGGACCGTCCCAACGTGGGTGTCCCAGTTCCAAGGAACTGGGACACTCATTCAGCAGCTGCCTTGCCCTTCCGCTCCTTGGCGGACCAACTTCATCTCTGACCTGTGCCGGCTTCCTCGACGGCCAGCAATCGCAGCCACCCGTGCCCCTGATGGCCACGGTGTCCGCGTCCGAGCGATGCCGTGGATTTATGTCCTTACCTTACTCCGGAGGATGTGCACGGAAACTCAGGAGGATGTGCACGGAATCGTTCGTATTCGTGCACGCCGAACCTTTGACGCCAGGGTCCCGGGGCCTGCGTCAAATCTCGGTTATGCATTGGGTTTGGGTGCTAGTCCCACCAGAGTTCGATGAGAGCGGTCCTGCCTGGGTTAGTGGAGATGATGGCGATTTCGTCGCAGGCTTGTTCCAGTTCGTCTTGGATTTTAGGTAGGTCCGGGACGGCCAGGACGAGGATGGCGTTGTCTGTGTCCGAGAGGTGCACTGGCACAGCGCCGGCCAGCCGGTTCCAGCGGCGTAGCAGCACCGCGAGTTCGGTCCGTGTGCCCAGGTTGTCGGCGCCCTCCCATTCAACGGCGTGGACGACGTCACCGGGATTCTCGACCTGGACAGCAACCAGGTTCCCTACACTGACGCTGTACGCCGGAACCTCTGCCGGCAGAACCGCCGAGCGGGCCACGGCGTCCGCGGGTTCTTCACTCGTGGCGGGTGTGACGGTGAACTCGTGCAGTGCTTGCTGTTCAGCGTCCGGATCGAACAGGGGAGGTATGTCGTCGGATTCGGGGCCTTGTTCTTCCCATGCCTCGGCGAGTTCCTCAGGGTCTGAGGGTTCCACTCCGTAGGTGAAGACATGCCAGCCCGGTAGTTTACCTGTGAGCTCCCGCTGAACCTGCCACGATGCCTCGCCGGCCAGCTCGGGGTCCCAGACCAGCGCCGGCGCACCGGCCGGGGTCACTGCCTGGACCGGAGAGGGAAACCCTTGTCCGGTGAGAATTTTTTGAATCTCGTCCACCGTTGTCACGTCTATTCCTGTCATTTCCGTGGCTCGAGGACTCCGTCGTTTAGCGTCCGACAGAAGGAACATCCCTGTCTTCCCGTCCGGCGCGGGCTTCGGCCAGGGTGAAGGTTTTGTTTGTTGAGTGATTGTTGAAGTCCACAAGTATCCCGCGCCCGTTGGGGACGTAAAAGTCTTCGTTGAAGGGATCAAGGCCCAAGTGGCGACAATAGCTGACGAGCATGTCGTGAGTGAAACGATCGGTGGCCCTGACTGACTTGTAGGCTTCCTTGTCCTCAAAATCAGCGAACGCCGTACCGTCCCTGTCGAACACCCATCTGTCATCGTTGACCAAGCTGACATAGGAAGCGAATTCCTCAGACCCCATCACCATGATGTTGCGGACACCATATCTTCCCCGGTACTCGGGATAGCTCTTCTTGTCCACAGAGTGTGGGATCTCCGTGACTGTCACCGAGCGGATGCCCCGTGCCTGTGAGTATCGAAAATAGAGCATCGAGCTAAGGTCTGGACCTGAGACGGAGTTATTCACAGCAGCGGTCCATTCTGGGTTCTTGGTCTCCAGGAACAGATGCCTCCCTCCACTGTCCAGCGGCACCAACCTGGCGAACTGTTCCTCCAAAGTCCCAGTGGCCTCGATCATCAAGGCATCGTCCTTATTTTGAGCTTTCGACTGATTCCATTCATGCCAAACCTTGGCTGCTTCCTCCAGGGGCACGTTGATAAACGACAACGTATTCGTCACCGGCGCCCACTTGCTGCCAAGCAACAACTGGGAGGCAAGCTGATCCGCCTGGATCAACTGTTTCTGCATGAATCGGTTCCTCGTTTCCGTCGTCCCAACGCTGGCGGGACGGGCGCTGTCTAAGTTGTAGTTCCGCTTGCCGATTCGCAGATCTTTCTCGAGCAACGAACGGTCGTTGAGCGTCGCTGTTTCGTAGTCCAGTTGGTCGATTGAGGTGCCCGGTCGAGTCAGGTTCGTGGAACGTCCCGGTCCTCGTTACCGGCCCGCGCTTCGGCCAAGGTGTATTCCTTTACGGGGTAACTGACGATGCTTTCCACGAGAATGGCGCGACCGTTGGGAACGTAGAAGCTTTCATTGAAGGGATCGAGTCCCAAGTGCCGGCAGTAGTCCACCAACATTTCATGGGTGAAACGCTCCGCCTTTCGCGGCCGGCCATAAGCTGCTGTGTTCTCGAAGTCGAAGGGGTCGCCGTTGGAGATGAAGACCCATTTGTCCTCGTTGATCACAGCAACCGTGCGTGCGAAACCTCCAGGCCCGACCACTTGGAGTTTACGGGCCCCGTAGCAGCCTCGGTATTGATCTTGACGAGTTTTCTTTTCCAGCGTGTGGGGGATCTCGGTTACGATAACGGACCTGATCTTCCTCTTTTGCCCGTATTGGACGGTCAAGACCGAATGAAGGTCCGGACTCCTGGAGGAATTTTCTACTGCCAGGGTCCAGTTGGGATTGGCCGTCTCCAAAAAGAGAACTCTTGTCACCGATCCCAAGGGCAGGAGTGCGCCTAGCAGGTCCTCAAGCCCACCATGATGGGCCGATGTGACAACCCCTTCCTTGCCCTCGTAGTCCCTGGACTCCTCCCACTCACGCCAAATGCCTGCGGCGTCCTCCAGGGGCAGGTTGATGAACGAAAGCCGATTGGTGATAGGCGCCCATCGGCTGCCCAGCAACAGCTCAGCAGCCAGCGCGTCACCATCACTGACACTTCTTACCACCACGGCCTCCTCCGTTCCTCTCCGTTGACCAGTCTCACTGCCACCACTTTTAATCGGATCCCCTACCGGCAGTATTCGAAGCTGGTCTTTAGCCAAGGACGGGTCGTTGGCCAGGATCCGCAGGAAGTGACCCATGCCCCGGTCAGTGTCATCACTGAAGTCCGTTTTTGGCCTATCCAGTTCCACCACGTGGTGTTTCCCACCCAAGTCGAATTGAAGGTCTGGGCGGTTGTTACCAAGCACCTTAGTAGAGCCAAAATCCACTTGTTTTTGGTTGATCCTGATATTTTTGGCGCCTAGAGCCGTTATGCGTTGGATCTCATCATGCATCCATTCAGCCTGGTGCGGATCCTTGCCGATTTTAGGCTGTTTGCCCGCGAGTGCCGACGCCAAAATTGTTGTTGACGTCGGCACCCACGGGCAGTGCTGCTGATCGATCAGTTACCCGTTCGGATGTGAGTAGCAATTTCCTTTGCCCGACGTCCATCGGAATGCCTTGGCTGTGTTTGGACCGTAGATACCGTCCGCCGTCACCCCGAACTTCTGTTGAGCCCGGATCAGTGCGGACCGTGTGGCCGGACCGAAAGCACCATCGACCACGAGCCCTGCCCTTACGGCGCAAGCGCCGTTCAAACCTGCTTGGAGGGACTTCACGGCGATGGAGTTGGCTCCTTGGTCCAAGCGGCAGAGTATGTTGAAGTTCGAATCAGCCGGAACCGTGTAGTAGTTGTTATCTGCTGCCCACATGATGACTTGCTTGGAACAGTAGCCGCCGTTGGCTGCCTGTGCGGGTGCCGCCGAGAGCATCGTGGCTCCGAAGAGAAGGCTCACTGCGAGAATGATTCCGGATCGCCTGGAATTCCTCGGCGTGGCAATTTTCGAAAATTTCATCGTTCCCCCTTTGTTGGAGGCCAATATCCAACACCAGGACGGTTAGCCTCAGTCAATATTGAAATCTGGCCGTGCACCTCGCTGGGTGCGGGCTCAGGTTCGTATTGTTAGCCGACCCGCCATCATTAAACAAGAGCAAGCCCCCACATTAAGCGGGCGCAGTCAGAGTGTGTCACTAGCCGAAAGTGGCGGAACATAAATTAGCAAATAATTTGCACTATTAGTTCCATCCAGGTTGATAGGGAAGCTGCGTCGCGAGGTATCTTCCTCTCAGCCAGGGGATCCGCGGTGCGTGGGCCGGAGACCCTGGGCTTCTTAGCCCAGCTGGGCAGTGAGAGGTACGGAAAAAGGCAAGTGCCGCCGTCGTACTTCTTGTGAAAGTACGACGGCGGCACTTGCCGTATGGGGGTCGGTGACCGCTAGGCGGTCTGGCCGGCGTGCTGGCCTTCCGAGATCTCTTCAACAACCTTGCTGTTGAAGGCGGGAAGGTCGTCAGGGTTGCGGCTGGTGACGAGGCCTTGGTCCACCACCACTTCCTCGTCGGTCCAGTTGGCTCCCGCGTTCTTCAGGTCGGTCTGGAGCGTGTGATACGAGGTGACGTTCCGCCCCTTGATCACTCCGGCTTCAATGAGGATCCACGGTCCGTGGCAAATCGAGGCCACCGGTTTGTGCTGCTCAAAGAAGGCGCGCGTGAAGTTTTGTGCGTCCTTGTCGACGCGGAGATGGTCGGCGTTGACGACGCCTCCAGGGAGTACCAAGGCGTCGAAATCGGAGGCGTTGGCATCCGCCACTGCAAGGTCGACGTCGAAGGTGTCACCCTTCTCCACGCCGTTGAACCCCTGGAGTTTTCCCTTGGAGGGAGCTACGAGAGTCGGCTCGCCGCCGGCATCCTTGACCGCCTGCCATGGGCTGGTGAGCTCCACCTGCTCCACGCCGTCCGTCAGCAGGAATGCGACCTTCTTGCCTGCGATGTTGTGTTCTGACATTGTTCCTCCTCCATTGCGCGGCGGGTGCTTCTTGAGCGTGGGCCGCCACTGTGAGAGTTGTTTGTCTGAACTGTTCAAGCCTAGGGAAGGACGCGCTAGTAAGCAAGCTGACTAATGTCCTGAAAGGGGCGTCAATTGCTTAAGTATCGAATATCGATAGAATCAGGTTGTTGTTCGATAAAAGGAGTCTCCATGGGAAAGCTAACGATCCTCGCACTGCGGATAGTGATCGCGATGGTGCTGGCGGGTTCACTGTTCGTGCAGTTGTGGATGGTTCCCCTGCTCTCAACTGATCTGGTTGAAGCCGGGGCGCCCGACGGTCCTCGCGTGGCGCTGCTGGTGATCGTGGTCCTGGGGATCCTCTGTGTGCAGGTGGTTGCTGTCTGTGTGTTGCGGCTGCTGACGATGGTGCGGCGAGGGACTGTCTTTTCCCACGGAGCGTTCCGTTTTGTGGACGTGATCTTCGGCGCCATCGCTGCCGCAGCAGTACTGATGTTCGGCATAGCAGTAATCCTGGCGCCCGGCGATATTGCGCCCGGCGTCGTCATGCTGATCTGCGGGGCAGCGCTGATGATCGGTGGAGTGGCCCTGGTTGTCTTGGTCATGCGGACCCTGCTCGCCCAAGCCGTAGCCCGGGACGTCGAAGCCGCCGGCCTGCGGGCTGAGCTGGATGAGGTCATCTGATGGCAATCATCGTGGATATCGACGTCATGCTTGCCAAGCGCAAAATGCCCGTAGGAGTGCTCGCCGAACGCGTGGGAATTACGCCGGCCAACCTGGCTGTGCTCAAGAACGGTCGCGCGAAAGCCGTGCGGTTTACAACGCTCGAAGCGCTGTGCGAGGTACTGGAGTGCCAGCCGGGGGATTTGTTGCGGTGGGAGTCTGATGATCGCTCGAATACCGCAGACCCATCTGCCGACGAGCCTCATCCAGCAGTTCCATCATCCCAACCGACTCCCCAGGGGTCATGAACGGGCTCTCGGTCAGTCCGGCCTGGAGGCACCGGGTCACCTCACGCAACTCGTAGCTGAACCCATGCCCGAGCACCTCGAATTTCTCCGTCCGCAACGTGCCGCTGCGTGGTTGAATGATGAGCTCGGCCGGGTTGAACAGGGGAGCGGAGGAACGCAGCCAACCCTCGGAACCTCCCACCGTCACTATGCTGGGGCACTCCGCACCGATTGAGGTGATGAGCTGGGCATACGCCCCGCCCGGGTAGCTCAGGGCCAGGGAATTCTGCAGGTCCACGCCCTCGGGAGTCAGGACACCACTGGCAACCATGCTGCCCGGCTCGCCGAAGACTCCATCCGCCCATGTCAGCGGATACACGGCGAGGTCCAGCAACGCCCCACCCCCGGCGGCCGGGTCCCAGATCCGCGCAGCGGGATCGTAGGCGGGCACGAAACCGAGGTCAGCCTGGAGCCAGCGCGGCTCCCCGATCTCCCCTGACCGCAGGATCTGGACGGCGCGGCAGAAGCTGGGCAGGAACCGGGTCCACACGGCTTCCATCAGGAAAAGCCCCTTATCGCGGGCCAGTTCAGCCAACTCCCGCGCCTGCGAGGCATCCATGGCGATGGGCTTCTCGCAGAGGACGTGCTTGCCCGCAGTTAGGGCGGCCAGCGCGACGGCGTGATGCTGCGCGTGCGGCGTGGCGACGTAGACGACGTCGACGGCGGGGTCGGCCAGCAGCCGCTGGTAGCCGGGCGTCGTTCCTATATCCGAATAGGCCGTGGCGAATCCGAACTTCGCCGCAAAGGCCTGGGCAGAGGCCTCCGAGCGCGAACTGACAGCCTGGAGGACGGCGTCGTCAAGGAGCGCAAGGTCTTCCACCACGCGTTGGGCAATGGAGCCAGTGGCCACTACTCCCCAACGGATCGGACGGCCGGTTGCGACCGAAGGCGCGACGGTGCTGACAGGAGCAGGAAGCATGGACGGCCTTTCAAGGCATGGGGTTAAACGGAATCGCGGATCACGATCGAGGTAGGCATCCTGGTGACGCGTTCTGCCGGTTTACCTTCGATCAGGTTCACCAGGGTCTCGGCCATCTTCTTGCCGAGTTCAACAATCGGGTGATGGACAGTAGTAAGGGCGGGGGTCACCGAGGTGGCAAAGGAATCGTCATCAAAACCCACGACGGCGATGTCCTCCGGGATGCGAAGACCCCGCCCTTGGATTGCGGTGTAGGCGCCTGCAGCCATCTGGTCATTAGCAGCGAATACGGCATCAAGGGGAACACCGCGATCCAGTAAACGGTGCATGGCTTTTGCGCCGGAGGCCAAGGTGAAGTCGCCTTCCTCCATCAAGCCCTCCCCAAGACCCGCCTCCCTCATTGCAGTCCTCCATCCGGCCAGGCGGTCCAAGCCAGGGGGCATATCCTGCGGGCCGGCAATGGTTGCCACGTTCCTTCGGCCGCTCTGGGTCAATAACTTGGTGACTTCGTAGGCAGCTTGTTCGTTGGCCACGTCCACGTAGTAGCTTTCCTTGCCGCCCACCAAGGGGCGTCCTGCGAACACCATGGGAAGGGATCCTGACAGGTGCGTCCAGGAGTTGTCGCCACTGTGGTGCGAGACCACCAGGACGCCGTCCACGTTGCCGCCGAGCAGGAAGCTGCGGGTTTTTTCCGGCTTCGACTCCGAGGAAATCACCATGTTCAGCGTGTACTCGGTATCGGTGAGATACAGGGCGATGCCTTGGACCACGGAGGCGAAGAACGGATCCGCGAAGACCTTGGACGTTGACTCCGGAACGATCAGGGTGACCGCATTCGCCCGCCGTTTGGCCAAGGAGCGGGCTGCACGGTTTGGCGTGTAGTCGAGTGCGAGGATGGCTTTCCTCACCGACTGCGCCATTTCAGGGTCAACACTCGGGCTGTCATTGACCACCCGGGACACCGTGGCCCGCGACACCCCGGCCAAGGCAGCCACCATCTCAAGGGTGGGTACCGGCCGGGGGCCGCTGGTGTCCTGCGTCATGGTCATCTCCGGAACGTAAAGAAAAATATGCCTCTGAAGGCTACTTTAGGCGTTCGCGGTGACAGCGGATGATGCTTTGGCCGCTGCGATGACCCGGGAGTAGGCCAGTCCGCTGTCCTTGACCGTGCGCTCGAAAGTATCGTAATCCACGCGGACCACCCCGAATCGTTTGCCGTAGCCCCAGGACCACTCAAAGTTGTCCAGGAGGGACCACACAAAGTAGCCGCGCACATCGGCGCCTTGGTCCAGTGCTTCCCCTACTGCCGTGATGTGGTCCAGGACGAACTGGGTCCGCTCGGCGTCGTGGACCGCGCCGTCGGGACTGACGACGTCGTCGTAGGCAGCGCCGTTTTCGGTGATGTACAGCGGCGGCAGCGCAGGGTATTCCTCACCCAGGCGTACCAGGAGCTTCCGCAGTCCGTCCGGGTTGACCTCCCAGTTCATGGCAGTACGCGGCAGGCCGCGACTCGGGAAGGAAATGTCTTCCGAACCGATCCAGCACGACGACGTCGGACGGGTTGCGCCGCCCGAGTGGCCGTCGCCGTGTTCAGCAGTGGGGTGTCCGCTGATGAGGTCATCGTGGTAGTGGTTGACGCCCAGGAAATCGATGGGTGCACCGATGATGTCCAGGTCGCCGGGCTTGATGACATCCCGGATGCCGAACTGCTCAAGGTCATTGAGGGTGTCCTCCGGGTAAGCGCCGCGGAGGATCGGATCCAGGAAGATCCGGTTCTGCAGCGAATCAAACCGGCGTGCGGCATCGAGGTCCACGGGGTCGGAAGGATCCCGCGGAATGGAGTTGCTGAGGTTGAGCGTGATTCCCAACTGCTGGGCGCCCCGGCCCCGCAGCTCATTGACTACCAGACCGTGGGCGAGGTGCTGGTGATGGATGGCCGCGACGGCTGCTTCCGGTTCCTGGCGGCCGGGTGCGTGCACGCCCGCCGCATAGCCAAGCAGGGATGAGCAGAACGGTTCGTTGAACGTGGTCCAGTGCTGCACACGGTCACCGAGGGCCGAATAGACATCGTTCGCGTAGTCGACGAAGCGGTAGGCGGTGTCCCGGTTGGCCCAGCCGCCCTTCTCCTCCAGCGCCTGCGGCAGGTCCCAGTGGTAGAGGGTCAACCAAGGGAGGATGCCGGCGTCGAGCAGTTCATCCACCAAGCGTGAGTAGAAGTCCAAGCCCTCGGCGTTCGCAGTGCGGCCGCCGGGCCGGACGCGGGACCAGCTGGTGGAGAACCGGTAGGAATCCAGGCCCAGGTCCTTCATGATCCTGACGTCCTGGGGCATGCGGTGGTAGTGCTGCACCGCGTCCTTCAACGTCTCGCCGTTGGCAATGGCGCCAGGAACGCGGGCGAAAGCGTCCCAGACGGAATCTTCCTTGCCGCCTTCATGGCTGGCACCTTCCACCTGGGCTGCGGCGGTAGCCGAGCCCCAGAGGAAGCCCTCGGGCCACACCCTGTTAAAGGGAGGGGTCGCGGGGTGGTTTGTTGCTTCGAATGGCATTAGCCCTTCACTGCTCCTTGCATGATTCCGGATATGAGTTGACGTCCCGCCAGGACGAAGAGGGCCAGTAGCGGAAGTGTTGCCATGACGGCGCCGGCCAGGACGATCGAGTAGTCCACGTAACGGGCCGACTGCAGTTGGCTGAGCGCCGTCTGCAAAGTGGGGTTGCCGGCGTCGAGCACCAACAGGGGCCAGAGGAAATCGGTCCACGCCGTCATGAACGTGAACAGGCCCAGGATTGCCATGGCCGGACGCGCCGCGGGAAGTGCCACATGCCAGAACGTGGAGATCATGGACGCGCCGTCCATGCGTGCCGATTCGATCAGCTCGTCCGGGATCACGTCCACCAGATACTGCCGCATGAAGAAGACGCCGAACGCTGTCACCAGAGTAGGGATCACGACGGCGCCGATCTCACCTGTCCAGCCCAGCGTGCGCATCAGCATGAACAACGGGATGATGCCCAGCTGCGTCGGGATGGCCATGGTGGCGATCACTGCCACCATCAGCCAGTTCCGGCCGCGGAAGCGCAGCTTGGCGAACGCGTATCCGGCAAGGGTGGAGAACCCCACCACGGAGATGGTGATGATGCCGGAGATCAGCACGCTGTTGCCCAGTGCCAGCCAGAACGGGACGGTGTCGAAGACTTCACCCACGTTGGTCCAGAAGTTGCCCCCGGGGAGAAGCGGCGGCCAGGTCTCACCGAGGGCTTCGTTGGAGCGGCTGCCGATGATCACGGACCACCACAGCGGGTAGGCCGAGGCCAGGAAGAACGCAATCAGGAGCCCGTAAGTGAGGAAGCCGGGGCGCCGGCCGTTGCCGAAGAGGGCTTTCCGCGTGGCCAGGGCCCGGGAACTCTGCTGGGCAGCCGGTGCTGCCGGCCGGTTTTGCGTGAGGGTCATTTCCCGCTCCTCGGGGTCGAGTCTGGTGCCGCTGCCGGTGCGGTGACCGCCTGGGCGGCGAGGCCGGCGTCGTCCGCTTTTGTTTTCGCAGCGGAAGAACGCAGACGACGGCGGCGGCCGGCTGCTCCGCGATCGTCGCCGTTGGTGGCGATGCGGCGGGAGATCAGCCAGTTCACGATGCCGAAGAGCAGGATGATCAGGAACAGGAGCCAGGCGATGGTTGAGGCCTTGCCGAAGTTCTGGCGCTGGAACGCCATCTCCCACAGGTACAGCACGGTGGTCTGGAACTGTCGGGCCGTTCCGCCGGCCGCAACGGGATCGAACAGCCTGGGCTCCGTGAAGATCTGCAGTCCGCCGATGGTCGCCGTGACAATAACGAACACCATTGTGGGCCGGATGCTCGGCAGCGTGATGCTGAAGAAGCGGCGCATGGAGCCGGCGCCGTCGATTGCAGCGGACTCGTAGATATCGCGCGGTACTGACTGCATGGCGGCCAGGAGGATCAGCGCGTTGTAGCCGGTCCAGCGCCAGTTCACCATGGTGGCAATGGCGATGTGGCTCGGGAGGGTGTCGTTCTTCCACATGATGGGATCGATGCCGAAGCTGGACAGGATGTTGTTGATGAGCCCGTACTGCTCGCCGAACATGTTGGTGAAGATCATGGCGACAGCCACGGGAGTCACAACGTAGGGGAGCAGGATGCTCATGCGCCAGAAGGTCTTGGCCCGGAGGTTCTGGTCCAGGACGGCAGCGATGATGGTGGCCATGATCAGCTGCGGGATGGTGGAGATCAGGAAGATGCTGACCGTGTTGAACAGGGAATTCCAGAAGAAACGGTCCTGCAGTACTTCCGCGAAGTTTTGGAATCCAACGAATTCTCCCTGGCCTTTGAGCAGGTGCCAGTCGAAGAGGGAGACGAAGAACGTGTAGCCCAGGGGAAAGAGGCCCACCAAGGCGAACAAGATGAAGAACGGGGCGATATATAGGTAGGGGGACGCCTTCATGTCGAACACGTTGAGGCGTTGGCGGAAGGTCGGTTTCGGTTTGGTGGCGGCCGTTCTACCGGCGGCCGGGCGGTTCAATGTGGTGGTCATGGTCGGGTCTCAGACTCTGTGAGGGGGCCTCCGGTTTCCCGGAGGCCCCACGGCCGGGTGCTGCTAGTTGTTGACCACGAGGTCGTTGAGGAGCTTGACGGCTTCATTCCAGGCTTGATCGGCGTTGCCCTTGCCCGAATCGAGCATCTTAAGGGCCGGACCAAAGACGTTTTCCTGGATTACAGAGTCATCCGGACCCTTGAACTGGGCGATGACACCCTCGGCGCGGGACTCAAAGATGGCGCCGTAGGGAGCGTTGTTGAACAGCTCGTTCGGCTTTGCTGCTTCAACGATCTTTGCCTGTGCTTCCAGCGTGCTGGGGAAGTTGTTCGCCGCAGCGGACTGCTTGATCTGCTGCTCGGGTGCGGTCAGCCATGCTGCCAGCTTGGCTGCTTCAGCGGGGTGCTTGGAGCTCTTGGGAACGGAGAGGAAAGCACCGCCCCAGTTGGAGGCACCGCCGGGGAAGACGTCGGCTACATCCCAGCCGCTGGCTGCGCCGCCGCCCGCCGACTCGAGCTGGCCCTTGATGGTGCCGAGCATCCAGGCCGGGCATACGTGGGTTGCGAAGGAACCGTCAACGAATGCCTTGCCGTTGCCCCAGTCGAACTGGGTCTGGTTGGAGGACAGGCCATCGGCAGTGCCGGCAGCGAGCATGTCGAACTTTGCCCGCATTTCCTTGTTGCCCTCAACGTTCAGCTTGCCGTCCTTGGTGTAGTAACCCTCGTCCATCTGGTTGACCATGGAGTTCCACACGAAGCCGGACTGGTCATACCAGGCCTTGCCGGTTGCCTCTTTGTACTGGCGGCCCAGCTTGAAGTACGTATCCCAGCTCGCGTCCTTGCCGCCGAAAAGCTCCGCGACCTTCTCGCGGTCGCTCGGGAGTCCGGCTGCTTCGAAGAGCTTGCCGTTGAAGCACAGGGCCTGCGGGCCAATGTCCGTGCCATAGCCGATAACGCGGCCGTTGGGGTCGGTGCCCTGCTTGAACTTCCAGTCCACCCAGTTGTCCTTGATGTCCTCGGCGCCGTACTCCTTGAGGTCAACGAACTGGTCCGAGACCTCCATGATGGAGCCGAGCCAGCCTTCCTCGATGGCCGTGACGTCGCTGAGTCCGGAGCCGGCGGCCAGTTTGGTGAACGCATCGGTCCGGGCGTTGGAACCACGGTCAATGTTGGTGGCCTCAATGGTGACGCCGGGGTTCTGCTTCTCGTATTCGGCATACAGGTCGTCGTATCCAAAAGTGCCGAACGTGGTCACGGTCAGTGTGACGGGGTTGTCGGCGCTCGCCGCCTTATCGCCTCCGCCGCTGCAGCCTGCTGCCACGAGGGCCAGTGAGGCTACGCCCGCCAGGGCAGTGAATTTCCTTAGTCGCGAAAACTCCACGATCACTCCTTTGTGTGTTCGAGCGACCGTACGCCTGGGGCGAGAGAGCGCTCTCTGGGATGTGGGACCAATGTATGTGCTGCAAGTCACGTACGTCAAGAGAGCGCTCTCTCGCGGTGGTTCTGTGTCCTCGTAAGTCCGCTCGCCGAGGGGTTAGATCTCAAGTTGGTGAGGGGTTAGTTCTCGGGGGTATTGGGGGCTCTTTCTGCCGAGAACCCGCCCCTCGGTGGCTGCGTACCGCTCACTGTTGATGCTCACGAGTCCTCAACTCGTCACGTTTGACCCGCGATCACATGCCGCCGGTGTTAGCGTTCGAGGGTGCATTCTGTTGACTGCGGGGCGGGGACCCCAATCCTGATCATCCACGGATTCTGTGTCGATCATCGCCTACTGCTGGGGCTCGACCCCGTGTTCGAAGCTCACGGTCAGTGGCGGCGGGTCTACGTGGACTTGCCGGGCATGGGTCAATCCGCAGCAGGACCTGAGATCGATAGCGCGGATGCCGTGGCCGAAACAGTGGTCTCCTTTGCCCGGCAGACCTTCGGTGCCGAAAAGTTCGCAGTCCTCGGAAACTCCTTCGGCGGCATGATCGCCCGTCACATGGTCGCAGAATTCGGGGAGCAGGTTCTTGGCCTGGCACTCCTTTGCCCAGTGGTGGTTGCGGATAACGGGTCCCGAACCCTGCCTGCCAAGACAGTGCTCCAAACAGACCCGACCCTTTTGGCGGCCTTGGAACCCGCGGATGCGGCCGACTATGAGGCCATGGCCGTGGTCCAATCCCCCGAGAATTGGCTTCGTTTCCGAGACGCGGCTCTGCCGGGGTTTCGAGTCTTTGATCAGGCAGCAGTCCAGCGGATTTCCAGCAGTTACGCACTCCGTACCGAGCCGGAAAATCGCTTCGCCAGCTTTAAGGGGCCCACGCTGATTCTCGCCGGGCGCCAGGACCATGTGGTGGGGTTTGAGGATCAGACTGCGCTGGCGCGCAGCTACGCACAGTCCACCACCGCCGTCTTGGATCGGGCCGGGCATAACGCGCATCTGGACCAGCCGGAGCTAACGGCGGCCCTCCTTGGTGAGTGGTTGGAGCGGGTCAGTGACTGGAAAGAACACGGCGTCGCCGCACGTTCTGTTGAGAACCACGACGGCGGTCCCCGCCCGAGCATTCGGTGAGGACCGCCGTCGTGCTTCAGTCAGCCGCGGACGTCACGCGTGCTGAACCTGAACCCTGCAAAAGCCACGAGGCCGGCTGTCCAGGTGAAGGTTACTATCGCGGCGGTGAGAGAACCCAGATCTGCATTCGGATAGGAACCTGTAACCAGGCCTGGGTCGAACAGCAGGACCCCGGCCACAGTGGGTAAATAGGCAAAAGCTGGAGTCAGCAGCAGCAACATCAACGACAATTGCGACACCACAATGAGCGTAAACAGCGGTATCAGCGTCTGTTTGAGCAGGATGCCCAGTGCGAACCCAATGAGGGCTATGGCATCCCAGAAAGCTATGGCACCAACCCAGCGGAGAAGGAGGCCTGCCGGAACGGTCCCGTTGATGACGGAAAGTTCGCCGAGACCAGACTGGGATAGCAAGCTCAACAGCGGAATGGTCACGAGCCCCAGCAGTGTGACGAACACTGTCAACGCAGCGCATTTCGCCCAATACAGGCGCTCGCGGTTCGGCGCGGCCACCAGGCTGCTCCGCAGTTGGCCCGACACGTATTCACTCGATGCGGCTATGACGCCGATGACAATGATTCCGATCAGTCCCAGCGCAACCCAGTCAAAACCCACCGTCTCCGGGCTCGCTCCTGGTGCAAGCCCGGGGTCGTTGGTTCGGAGTGCGTCTCCCACCGGGGCCGCCTGGGACCACCCGATGAGAACAACGATGAGCCACGTCAGGGCTGCAGTGATCCATACGGACCTCAACGTGATGAGTTTGGTGAGTTCGGCACGGAATAGGCTGGACTTCCGGGTAGTGTCCACCAGCGTAGTCATACGGCGTTTCCTTTAGCCGCACTGCCGGTCCAATCGAAGTAGGCGGCTTCCAGGTCATGGTGACCGGCTACCAGATCATCGACGTTTCCGGACTGAACAATGCGGCCACCGGAAATGACCACGATGTGGTCAGCGACGTGCTGGACCTCATTAATAAGATGGCTGGAAATAAGAACCGTCTTGCCGTTGGCTGCAAGGGTCCTCAGGAGCCCCCGGATCCAGCGAATGCCTTCGGGATCCAAGCCGTTGGTCGGCTCATCGAGAACAATAATGCGTGGATCGCCGAGGAGGGCCGCGGCGATCCCCAGTCGCTGACCCATACCCAGTGAGTACGCTCCCACGCGCTTCCGGGCGGCGTCCGAAAGCCCGACGACCTCCAGAACTTCACCGATCCTCGACTGCGGAATGCCGTTGGATTGCGCAAGCCAGGTGAGATGGGCCTTGGCCGTGCGGCCTTTGTGGGCTCCCGAGCCGTCGAACTGAGCTCCTACGGTCCAGAGGGGGCGGTGAGGTCCCGGTAGGGTTTTCCCTCGATGAGAGCGGACCCGCTGTCCGCCCGATCGAGGCCTAGAAGCAGACGGAAAGTTGTCGATTTGCCGGCCCCGTTCGGCCCGAGAAAGGCAGTAACTTTCCCGGGCTCGGCAGTCAGTGAGACGTCGATGATTCCGTCCGACTGCCCGTATTTCTTGCTCAAATTCTTGATCTCGATCACTGATTGATCTCCTTGGTAGTCGATGTCACTTAGCGGCGAACTGGTTGGCGGCGGAACAGAACAAGTGCAGCGATCAGAGCCGCGACCACCCAAACCGCGAGGACCAATCCGCCCGTAGCAGGTCCCAAGTCGCCCGGCGCAGGATGCGGCAATTGGTAGAGCTGGGCTCCGGCCTGATCCGGCAGGAACTTGGCGAAGGGGGTGATGTTCACCAGGTACGTGGAGACAATGAGGGCCATCGCCAAGACCGTACCCATGGCTGCCAGTCCGCTGCGCAGGACCACCGACAAGGCGTAGGTGAACAAAGCGATGAGGATCCAGTAAAGGACCACGCCCCAAAGGATTCCTGATCCCGCTTGTGGAGTGGCTGCTATCTGGCTGCTTTCGGCGGTGCAGTCGATGACCACGCAACGAATCCCGGCCGACCCGAACACACTCAGAACCGCCGTGACGAAAACGGCAACGACAATCACGATCGCTTTGGCCGCCAACACAACACTGCGCTGCGGGAGGCTGATCAAGGTGCTCCGAAGAGAGCCAGTGTCCGATTCCTGGTGCATGGACCACGCCGCCAGAAGGATGACCCCTATTTGTCCATAGTGGAGGATGACCAAAAAGGCCGTGCCAGCCTCAAGGCCGGCTGCCTCGTCAGGTCTCCCTGCTTTATGGGCAGCGTCGATCAGGCTGGTCAGTATCCAGGAAAGAAGCACCGTGAGCAGCACCGTTCCTGCCATGGTGTTGAGGCAAAGACGCAGTGTCAGAAGTTTGGTGGTTTCGGCCCTGACGGCGCGCATCATGGTGGTTCGCGATCCCGTCCGCACATCGGAGGTCGCGTTGGAAGATGCTGGCATGACTCAAGTCAATCCGGCCCGGCACCGCTTGTCTGTCTGCAGGTGTAGACAGTTGTGTCACCCAAATTAGACGGTCGAGGGGCCGACCAGGCCGCTTTCGTAGGCGATAACTACGAGTTGTGCCCTGTCCCGGGCGCCCAGTTTTGTCAGAATTCGACTCACATAAGTCCGCGCAGTGGTTCGCGTGAGAAACAGGGCCGCTGCTATCTCGTTATTGGAGGCGCCTTGTCCGATGAGGGTCAAGGTTTCGCGTTCGCGAAGTGTCAGTTCGCTGATGCGTTCGTGTGCGGCCGGGCCCAGAGTGAAGCGGTCTATGAGGCGGCGGGTGATCTCTGGGGCGAGGAGGGCGTTTCCTTCATGTGCGGTTCGGATTGCCTTGAGAATGTCAGGCAACGGTGCGTTCTTGAGAAGAAAGCCGGAGGCACCCTGGCGGAGCGCCTGATAGACGTAGTCATCCATATCGAAGGTGGTCAGCATGACCAGCCGGGTGCGGGACTTCCGTGATGCCAGAACCCCCGCAGCTTCAAGACCGGTCATCCGGGGCATTCGAACATCCATCAACGCCACGTCTGGTTGATGATCCATGATGGCTTCTACGGCCTCTGCGCCGTCCACAACCACGGCGGTCACCGTCATGTCCGGCTCATCCTCGATCAAAAGGCGCAGCGATGTCCTGATGTGAGCATCGTCGTCTGCGATGAGGACGCTGATCTCGTTCATCGGTGTTCCACCCTCGCTGCAGTTCCCGGCAGTGAAACAGCCACCCCGTATCCATTGGCCTCCCGTCCTGCTTGGAAGGTTCCGCCCAATAACTCAGCCCGTTCACGCATTCCTGTGAGCCCGTGACCGTTCTTGGAAGCCAATGCTGCCCCCGGACCGTCGTCGAGGACGCTGATTCGCAGGTCGTCGCCTTCGGTCCTGATGGTGATCCGGCAGGTTTTTGCTCCGGAATGACGGATCACGTTTGTCAGGGCCTCCTGAATGATCCGATACGCGGTGGTTCGCTGCGCGGCCGGAAGGCCCTGGGTACCTTCGTCGGCGTCGATCACAACAGATATCCCGGCTCGTATGGCCGGCTGCGACAGCTCCTGCACCAGTTCCGGAAGGCTTCCCAGGGGAGTGTCGTCAGCCGCTTCACTGCGTTCCCGGCGCATCAAGACATGGAGTTGCCTCAACGCGTCACGGGCGTCGGACTCGATGTCCTGCAGCGCGGATCGTAGATCGTCTGTGGTGGACGACTTTACATGGGCCACGACACCTGCCCGCAGTCCAATCCCTCCCAGGGTGTGAGACAGCACGTCGTGAATATCACGGGCGAGCCGAAGCCGTTCCTGCGCGCGGGCATTGCGCTCGGTTTCGTACCGCATGCGCTGGGTGCGGATTCCCAAGACCCACGCTGCCCCGATGATGACAGCGCCAAGGATAATTCCCCGGATGCGCGCTTCGGCGCCCTCGGCGGAGACAAGAAGCAAGGATGCGAACAGAAGAATTTCCAGCGCGATCAACCATGCAGGAAAGAGGCGTGTCCCGAATCTTTCCGCGGCGATGTAGAGACAGAGCCCTGTAAGCAGGAAAGGATCCTCAGTCATTCCTAACGCCCACCCCGCCGCCGTGACGGCGCCGGTCCAGGCAGCGGCAAGCCATGGAAACCGGGACCGAAGGCAGAGCCCGAGGACAACAAGGCCCCCCAGGGCCAGCTGGACCAACCGTCCTGGTGATTCCGGCGGAACCACGGTGATCCAAAGCCCGGCCACCACAATGAGGCCGACCAGACCGTTTAGCAGAACCGGAATAATCGTTTCCCGGACTACGGAGGGGCGAACGTTTTCTGGATCAGCGCTGCGCGTCGTGCTCGGGTGTCGTTGCTTCATAGGCCATCTCATTTGTCAGGAATTGGTTCTGAGCGAGTTCCCGATAAAGAGGCGACGTCTGCATCAATTCTGTATGGGTACCGCTTGCCACGACCTTGCCTTCATCGAGCACCAGGATCAAGTCAGAGCTTTGCACGGTGGCGAGGCGGTGGGCAACGATGACCAAGGTGCACCCCGAAGTTACGTCGGCGATGAGTTCCCTCACCTTTTCCTCGCTCACACCGTCCAGGTTGGAGGTCGATTCGTCCAGAAGAAGCATCGAAGGGTTTGCAAGCAAGGCCCGGGCCACAGCAATTCGCTGCCGTTCTCCTCCGGAGAGGAGCACGGCTCCTTCACCGACCTCCGCGTCGAGGCCAAGTTCTGACCTCCGAAGGACAGATGTGAGATTCAGTCGTTCAAGAATGGCCATCATGTCCTCGTCGGAGGCATCCGGACTCCCTATGTTTAGGTTGTCCCGGAGGGTCCCGGCAACAGCGGGTGCGTCCTGCTCGACATAGGCGATGTTGGCCCGGACCGCTGACCTGGCTACTTGGTTGACGTCGGTTCCGCCGAACAAGATTTGCCCATCGGAAGCATCGTAGAAGCGGGCGATGAGGTTCAGGATAGTGCTCTTACCTGCCCCGGAAGGACCAACGATTGCAACTCGCTGACTTGATCCGATCTGGAATGAGACATCGCTCAACGTTGACCGCTGACTGGACCCTTCCGTCTCCTCGGAAGGATGGTCGTACTCAAAGCTCACACCACGGAAAACCAGGCTGGAATCTCTGATGGTGGGGACCGTGTTGCCCGCCACGACGGGTGTGTCCCGTTCGGTGGGGAGCTGCAGGATTTCGTTAATACGCGCCACGCCTCCAAGCGCTTCCCCTATGGCACTCACGGTGCCGAACAGTTGGCCGAGGGGCATGATGAGGAGGAACAGGAAGAGAATGAACGAAACGAGGTCGGCCACCGTCAATTCGCCCGATGCCACTCTTAGCCCGCCGACTCCTATAACGGCGAGGAAGGTCACTTGCATGGCGATGGAGGAAATAGGGGAAACCAATGCTGTAGTGGCCGCGACGCGTAGTCCAATGGTCCAGACGCTGTTCACGTCTTCCTTAACGCGTTGGGATTCACGTGTACTTGCGTTGGCTGCACGCACAGTTCGTGTCGCTCGGATGGCGCGGTCCATGGAGGACGAGAGCTTCCCCAGGGCAGTTTGTACGCCGAGGCTGGCGCGTTCGATGTAGGAGGTGACCCAAACGACTGCTGCGACCGAAACCAGAGCGGCTCCCAAGGCAATGATCACCAGAACGGGGTCCAGGAAGAGCATTGCCACGAGTGCGCCGATGATGGTGAAAACACCTGCGAAGGATTCCACAAAGCCTTGGCTCAGCATGTTCCGTATCACTGTGGTGTCCGTCGTCACGCGTGCCACAAGATCGCCTACGCGGCGCTGGTCCAATGTGGGAACCGGAAGGTGAAGGATGTGGTCGATGAGGTTGTGGCGAGACCTCCTGATGGCGGTCTCGGCGGTGCGCTGGATTAGGTACTGCCTGATGCCACCAAGAACTCCCCCCACAAGGATGAGCCCACCAACAAGCCATGGCAGGAGTTCCAAGGGCTTGGAAGCGCTGACTCGGTCGATCACTTCACGGACCAGCAAAGGTTGTGCCAAAGAAAGCGCAGATCCCAAAAGGCTGAGGATCACGATGAGGACAACGAGTCGGCGTTGAACGGCTACGTGACGGAACAATTCAGTCAGTCCGGCACGTCGAGAGGTATTGGCTGTGGTCTTCATTTGTTGCTCGTTTCTCCGGGCTGAGCCACGGTGAGGACAGGGACGTAGCTGCGGATACGATGCGGCTCGTCGATCGGCACCCCGTCCACTTCAATCCATGCATGGGCAGCGAAGGGCTCAAGTTGGTATCCCGTTTTCCATCCCGGAGAGTGACCTTCCATCCGACAGAGCATGAAGGCTGCGATCGACCGCTGCAGACACCCCTCGCCGGCGCAGCGGGCACTAACGGCACATACGGCCGCCCGCATGAGGCGTGCTTGACGGGTGTTGGTGGAACGGTGTGGATGCGAAAGGCCATGGAGAACTGACCGAAGAAGCGTCGGCGGCAGCAAGGTCATCACCCAGGCGACGCCGACTGCCGCGTGAGTCCGAAACCGGAACAGCCGCCGTGGCACGACGGTCGGCTGTCGACTAATGGGGAGGCTCATAGGCTGACCCTCCGGATAATTCCGGACTGCTGTAGTTCACCAATCAAAGCGTGGACGTCCCGGCGCACACGGTGGGGGTCAACTCCGTAGGATTCAGAGATTTTGTCAACGACGTCACCCACCTGAAGATTTTGCTCGATTGCAGCCATGACGTCGGCCGCTGTGGCGTTTCCACGCCAGTAAGTGCCGCCTCGGGCGTCGAAGACCGTTACCCCGTCATCATCTACGTTGAAGGTGATTTTCGGTGAAGGTTGGAATACGTCTCCAGCTTCGACGGTTCGGGTTGTGTTCTTCCTCATTGAATGGTCCTGACCCATCTCTCGACGCCGGCGAGTTGTTCGATTTCAAAGAGTTCGTCCGTGCTGACTACCGGCATGCTTAAGGCATCGCGTACAGCGTCAGCGTTGATATGGCCCATGTCCACTAGGTAACTTTCGTCGAAAAGGCGGGACAGATCGTGTCGTCGCTTCTTGTACTCGGTGAACAGGTCGGAACTGTATTCACCCTTGTCTTCGCGAGTGAACAACCAACGGGGGGCAACAGGCTCCGTCGCCCGTGCCAGGAGCGGTTTGTTGTCGCGCGTTCCAATGAGGATGTCTGTAGGCAGACTCAGAACGAGACGGAATACTGCATCGTCCAAGTAGGGCGCCTCCCAAGCAACGCCGAGGTGTTCGTAGGCATGATTCACTTGACGCACAATTTCGCCTTGGAACATGACCGCCTCGGTCATCTGATGCCTGAAGCGATCCTTATGGTGCGGACCGGCTCCTTGTCTGAGCGCATCCTTGGCTTTTTCCGCCACTACTTCCCGGGTTTCTGCTGTGGCGAATTTGGAGATGCCGAATCCGGGCGCCCACGAGAAAGCTTCAGCAGGCCCCACGATGTTCCCCGCTGGGGCCTCAACGCGCCTCAGCATTTCAGTTTCAAAGTTGACGTTGGACCCCACCGCTCGGGCTACAGCCAGCGTGGACCATCGCTGCATTTTCCCTAGCCGGCGAATTATCCGAAGACCTGCTTTCCACGATGACGTCGTGAGGAGATCAAGGGCCGTCGCGGGAAGTGGATCAAACAATTCGTCGCCGCCAACGCCCGTCAGGTGAGCCTTGACCCCACGTTGGGAGGCATCAATGAGCAGTAACCTAAGGTGCTTGGAATTCCCCGCCCATGCCAGCGGGCCGTCATCGAGGCCTTGGATGTTCTGATCGAATTCGCTGAACGCGCCTGCTGTGGCGGTCAGCGACTCTAGCTCAGTGAAATCCCCGTGTAATTCCGATGCTGCTCGACGTGCGTACTGGCTATCCCGGTTATGAGGATCGTCCGTACCCGCATGGTAGTAAATGCTGTCTTTCTGAAGTGAATCCAGTACGTAGGCCAAGCTGGTGGAGTCCATGCCGCCCGACACATCAGCGCTCAATGTCCCGTATGACAAGATGCGGCGTTCTATGGACCGTGTCAGCTCAGCGAGCAGCAGTTCAGCCGCTTCGGGTAGATCCAGGTTGGGGTGGTCCGTCGCAACTGCCTGATCCAGCACCTGGGGACGCCCATTGTGGTAGGTGAGCGTGGAACCTGGTTTCACTGTATTGATTCCTTCCCAGAAGGAAAGGTGGCGCAGGAAGCCGGGCAAATTTGTGCACAGGGCCAGACGGACCCGGCTGTCATCGAGCTTGCTGTGGGCAATCCGCCGCAGTGCTCCCTGGGATGTCGAGGCAATCGGTGTTCCGCCGATGTCAGTCCAGTACAGCGTCTCTGCTGTTGAGATTGATCCGGTGGTGGCGCGAGCGTAGCCCGGCGTTGCTCCATTGTTATCACGTGAATGATGGGGGATGACAGAATCCCTCAGCTGCCGCTCACTGAGCCTGGAATCGAGGATGATGACATCGGCGCTGGACGGCAATGCCGTGGATTCGTCGATCAATCCCGTGGCACTGCCCCTGTTGGCTAAGAAGAGTTGTGGCATTGTGTCCTGGCACCTGACGTGTGTTGGGCGGATGGAAGCCTGATGCAGAACGGGAGCCTCGTCATGATGACGAGGCTCCCGCTCGTACCTCTGTACTGCTATCAGCCGATGTCGACCTTAACGAATGCCCGACCGCCGAAGATGTCGCGCCAGCGTCCGAACCAAACACCGTTTGTCACTTCACGGAACGAACCCACCCGCGCTACACGCGGAGCAGAATAGTTGCTTTTCATCATCATCCCTCCTCCCTAGGTGATAATTACACGGCCACTTTGCCGGTTGTAACTCGAGTATCACTTCTGGTCGACAATGTGACAAGAGACATCAAGGACTTTCTTAAAATTGTTTTAGTTTCTAATTTCGCTGTGTCATACTGGCGTGGCAGATCCTGTGTTTCCAGTCATGGCAGAGCCGCGGATGCGCTTTCCAAAAGTCATTATCGGGCACTTGTGAGCGCCGTGTATCTACTGGGCATATTTACGGATACGCATGTGTCAAAACCCAATACGGTATTCAAATGGTTTCAACTCAAAAATGGGGGTTTTTTGGGAAATTGGAAAGACTCAATATTTCTATTGGTTACGCCAGGGAAAGCAACTTTGGTCCGTCCCTTGCGGATCAGGTCCAAGTGCTCAAAGCGGCCGGCGCCGTGGATGTCTATGAGGAGCGTGCAACCGGGGCAACTGAGCTCAGGGAGCAATGGCGGGCCTGCTTAGAGGCACTCAAGCCAGGGGACTCGCTGCTGGTGAGTGACCTGACGAGGCTGGGACGCAGTACCTCGGACTTGGTGGGCATCATTGCGCTGCTGGCCGAGCGGAGCGTGACTTTCCGGGTAGTGGCGGAACCTTGGTTGGATACCGGAGGCCAGCACGGTCGGGTGATCCTCGGGTTGTTCGAATCCATAGCGAACTATGAACGCAGCAGGTTGTCCGAGCGAACCACGGTGGGGCTCGCGGCCGCCCGGGCCCGCGGGCGCCTTGGTGGGCGGCCACCGGCGATGACCCCGCACAAATTGGAAGCGGCGCGGAACCTCAGGAGTAAGAAGATGACTCTCAGCGAGATTGCTGACACGTTGGGAGTCAGTACGTCCACAGTCGCAAGGGCCTTGAGTGGTCCACTGTAGGCCATGGTGATCGGCGGGCTCAGTACCCCAGCTGCTCGCGCAATGCCGTGAGCTGGTGCGACGATTCCACGGCCTGCTCGTGATCCACGGAAACCAGCGCCTGAACCAGGACGTCACTCAGCACGATCGACGGCAACGCCTCCGTGTGCGGCGCAGGGTTCAACTTGTCAGCCAGGTCATGCAAAAGGATTCAGGCTCATCCTTCAGTAGGACGATGGGTTCACCAACCGAGCCTGGTGCGAAGACGACCACCACATCCTGGCTCCCAAGCTGGAGCAGAGCATCCGCGAGATCCGTCGCTGGCAATGCATCGTGCGCCTGCCGATTCTGTTACGGCGCAGTGCCACGTTCAGTGCGTGCAATCCTGAAGGGCAACCCTACTTCCCCTTCTTCCCGCCCCGCTTAGCCGCAGCGTTCATCGCCGACTTCACCGCAGGCGGCAGCCCCGCCGTCTCGGTCTCCGGCTCAGCGACGGTCCCGCGCCAGCGGGCCAGCCCTTTCATGCCGTGGTAGATCACCAGGGCAGCAGCGGAACCCAGGGCAATACCCGTGAACTTCAGCTCGCCAATGGTCCATGTGTAGTCCGCGATGCCGATAATCAGGGCAACAGCAGCCGTGGTCAGGTTGATCGGGTTGGAGAAGTTGACCTTGTTCTGCACCCAGATCTTCACGCCAAGCACGCCGATCATGCCGTAGAGCATCGTTGCGGCGCCGCCCAGGACACCGGCCGGGACGGTGGCGATCAGCTCGCCGAATTTCGGGGAGAAGCTCAGCAGGATGGCGAAGATACCGGCCACCCAGTAGGCCGCCGTCGAGTAGACCTTGGTGGCGGCCATGACGCCGATGTTCTCCGCGTATGTCGTTGTACCGGAACCGCCGCCGAACCCGGCAAGTACCGTCGCGGCGCCGTCGGCCATCAGCGCGCGGCCGGAGACGCCGTCGAGGTTCTGGCCTGTCATCGCGGCCACCGACTTCACGTGCCCCACGTTCTCGGCAACCAGCACCAGGACCACCGGAACAAACAGCCCCACCACACCTATGTGGAATTCGGGGGTCTGGAACAGCGGCAGGCCAATCCATGCGGCGGCGTCCATCTTTTCGTAGGACACCTCGCCGCGCATCATCGCCACGAGATACCCCACTACGACGCCCACCAGGATGCTCAGGCGACCCAGAATCCCGCGGAACAGAACAGAAACCAGGATGATCGTGACCAGCGTGATGAGGGCGGTGACCGGTGCGGCGTCGAAATTATTCTTCGCCGCCGGTGCCAGGTTCAGGCCGATCAGCGCCACAATGGCGCCCGTGACGATCGGCGGCATCAGCCGGTTGATCCATTCCGCGCCAAATTTCTGGACCACCGCACCAATAAGCGCCAGTACGACGCCGGCAAGCACCACGCCGCCCAGGGCGCCACTGACGCCGTACTGCTGCTGGGACGCCATGATCGGGGCGATGAACGCGAAGCTCGAACCCAGGTAGCTGGGCACCCGGCCCTTGGTAATTATGAGGAACAGTAGAGTGCCGATGCCGGAGAAGAGCAAGGTGGTGGCCGGCGGCATGCCCGTGATGATGGGGACCAGGAACGTCGCACCGAACATGGCCACCACGTGCTGCATGCCGATGCCGATGGTCAGGGGCCACGCGAGCCGCTCGTCGGGTGCAACCACGTGGCCTGGGCGAATGGACTTGCCGTTACCGTGGAGCTTCCATTTCATGCCGAGCATGCTCATGGCGGGGCCTTCCTCAGAAGAGTGTTGGGATTCGGTGCAACATTACCGCCATTGCGGGGCCCGCTCTACGCGCCTCGCGCGCCGAATGAAGCGCAAAGCGGGCCCCGCAACGCAAGAAAACGACACGCGGAGTCACGCTGTGTGCTCAACGTCACGGGCCGTCACGGGAAGAGGACAAGGGAACTTGAAGTTGCAACCATGGAAAGCAGAAGTGCCCGGCCGGCTCAGGGTCAGGCCCAGCGAAAGGTTCACGAAATGACGATCGCCCACGAAGAAGCAGTCATTGACGCCGCAGCAGTCGACGCCATTTTTGCCGAAGCCCGTACCGCCAACAGCTTCGCCGGTGAGGTCACCGAGGAGCAGGCCCGCGCCATCTACGAGCTCACCAAGTTTGGCCCCACGGCCTTCAACTCCCAGCCGCTCCGCGTGACATATGTCCGCTCCGATGAGGCCCGCGCCAAGCTGGTTGACGCACTTTCCCGCGGCAACCAGGCCAAGACCGCTTCCGCTCCGCTGGTCGCCATCCTCTCTTACGACACCGACTGGCAGGGTCAGTGGGACAAGTTCCTTCCCGAGTACGGCGCGCCCAAGGCGATGTACGACGCCGATCCCGCTTTCGCCGCTGCTACTGGCAACAACAACGCTCATTTGCAGGCCGGATACTTCATCCTGGCTGTGCGCTCGCTCGGTTTCGCGGCCGGCCCCATGACCGGTGCGGACTTCTCCGCGATCGACGCCGAATTCTTCCCGGCCGGCGACCAGAAGAGCTTCCTGGTGGTCAACATTGGCCAGCCCGGCCCGGACGCATGGGGCGAAGCAAAGCCCAAGTTCGCTTACGAAGACGTTGTCCGCACAGTCTAAGTTTCGCGCCGTCCAAGTCCGCACCATCTAAGTCCGGACGGCCCAAGTTCTCCGCAGCAAAAACGCCCGCTCATTGTCCTGTGAGCGGGCGTTTTGCGTTGATGGAGGTTAGGGAGCTTCGTTGAAGTCGTCGATACCGGCCGCCTCGGCGTTCTGGCGACGCTTCACCCGGGACGGTACAACCAGCGCTGCGAGGAGCGCCAGCACGCCAACACCTGCGGACACCCAGAAGCCGATGGTGAAAGCATCGTCCGCCGGTGCGCCCTGAGGGGTGATGTTGGAGGAGATGAGGGCGGCGATGACGGCCGTGCCGATGCTGCTGCCGATGGTGCGCAACACTGTGTTGGCGCTGATGGCTTCGCCGGTCTGGGTTGCGGGAACACTCTCCACAATCGCATTGGAGGTGGCGGCCAGAGCCATGCCGATACCTATGCCCGTGAGAATGCCCGAGACCACGATCTGCCATTCCTCACCATGTCCCAGAGCCGGAATGATAAAGGCGACTGTGACGGCAACCGCGCCGAGGATCATGGGGATCTTTGGCCCCACCTTCCGGATGAGGGCACCTGCAACGACGCCGGAAATCACCATGGCGACGACGGTCGGCAACAGATAAATACCGGCCTCGCTGACAGTCTTGCCGAACCCGTAGCCCAGGACCGTTGGGAGCTGCAGGATCGTGGGAACCAGGACGAACGTGCCGAACATTGCAAAGCCGAACGCCAAAGCGACGATATGGGCGGTCCACACGCCGCGGTTGCGGAACAGCCGAACATCGATCAGTGGTTCCGCCACCCGCAGTTCCACCAGCACAAAGGCGATCAAAGCGATGCCGCCACCGATGAGCAGGCTGACGGTTTTGCCGTCTCCCCAACCCCAGGTTTGGCCTTCGCTGATGGCCAGAAGTACGGCGACAAGTCCTACGGAAAGGATGCCTGTCCCGAGGAGGTCAAGTTTGCCGGGTGTCTTTACGGGAGATTCGGGCATTCCGAAGATCGCCCCCAGGAGGGCGATAACCACCAAGCCCGCAGGAAGCCAGAACAGCCAGTGCCAGGACAATGCTTCAACAATCGGGCCGGCAGCCACGATTCCAACTCCGGCCCCTATGCCAAAGATGGCGGACAGGAGGCCGATGGTGACGCTCACGCGTTCCTTCGGAAGCTCGTCGCGGACAATGCCAATGGACAGTGGCATCACTGCACCTGCCGCGCCTTGAAGCACGCGGCCAATGATCAGCACTGTCAGGTTGGGCGCAAGGGCAGCCAGTACAGCGCCGACCAGAAGCAGTGAGAGGACAACTATCAACACTTTGCGCTTGCCCACCATGTCACCCAGGCGGCCAAGGATCGGGGTCAGCACCGAAGCGGAGAGCAAGTAAGCGGTGAGCACCCAGCTCGCATCGCTCGTAGCCACGCCAAGGTCCCGCCCAATGGTGCCCAAAGCGGGTGCCACGAGGGATTGCAGGACTGCGAAGGAGAGGCCGCCGAGGGAAAGGTAGGCGATGATCGCCGAACCGCGCTTACGGTGGGCCTCCGTACCAGGTGTTGGTGCGCTTGCGGTGCGCTCAATGGTGCTGGACATGGTTCTCCTCGGCATGTAAACGGTTGATTACATTGACTCTAAATCCAACTGGTTGCTCATGTCAACAATCGTTTACTTGTCGATTGGCCGGGCTAGAGTGGGAGAGTGGCTAAGCAAGCAGCAAAGACTCCCGACGGCGCAGGTTCAGTGGCGGACGACGAACTGGTCCGTTCGGGTCGGGACTCGGACATTACGCGGCGTGCGCTGGTTCGCGCTGCCCGACGGCGCTTCGCTACCGAGGGCTACCGTGCCACGACAGTCCGGCATATTGCAGCCGACGCAGGAGTCAATGTAGCCCTCATCAACAGATATTTCGGCTCGAAAGAGGGCCTTTTCGAAGCGTGCATGAGCCGCACGGTGGACGAGCTGGATCCCCAAACCCGGCAATCTGCAGCAAGCGTGGACGAAGTCATCGCCCGGCTCTTGGCACACGTTGTCCAGGCCCCGAACGCGGACGACCCCCTGCAACTCCTGCTCCTGCTCCGCTCATCCGGTGACGAAAATGCCGACGCGATCCGCCGCAGGACTCTGGAACACTTCACCGAGCAACTGGCCGCGGCGGCAGGTTGGACTCCCGGTGACCCCGACTCGCAACCACTTCTTCTCCGGGCCCAGATGGCCATCGCGTTGATGCTGGGGCTGGTAATGCTGCGGACGGCCACGGAGGTGCAGCCTTTGGCTTCCTCGTCGGCGCAGCAACTCACCGAACCGCTCGAACAAGTCCTGCGGATCCTGCTCGACACCCGGATCCACCCAACTTACTAGACCCTCTCGCATATCCCCTGGGCATAAGCCAAGCCCTCTCTCAGGTCCCCCAGGTTGGGGCCGGACGGTCTCTCAGGTCCCCTGGGTTTCAGCCGAACCCTCTATCACCTGCGTTTGGAACCGTTGGACCCGCCCCTACGATCGGCCGTCCTGACAACCCATCGGACCAGCAAGGTCACTGCCACGATAACCACGACGGCTACAACCAGCAGGATGAGTAAAACCAGGACGTGCCATGCCTCAAGCCTCATCATTTTCCCCCAGGTAGTGGATGTCTATGCCCCGACTCCAGCGGCAGGTGAGAGAGGGCTCGACGCAGACCCCGGGGGTTGTGAGAGAGGGCTCGCCGCAGACCCCGGGGATGTGAGAGAGCGTGGGGCTGGAACCCCCGGGGACGTGAGGGAGCGAGCGGCTAGGCGATGACCCCGTCGACCAGCGCCTTGGCCTCTTCCTGCACCTGCTTCAAGTGGTCGGCGCCCTTGAAGGACTCGGCGTAGATCTTATAGACGTCCTCGGTGCCGGAGGGGCGGGCCGCGAACCAGGCGTTCTCGGTGACCACTTTCAGGCCGCCGATCGAGGCGCCGTTGCCGGGGGCCTCGGTGAGCTTGGCCGTGATCTCCTCGCCCGCAAGGGACGTGGCGGTGACGTCAGCAGCGGAGAGCTTGCCCAGCTTGGACTTCTGTTCCCGGGTTGCTGCGGCGTCAATCCGGGCGTAAACGGGTGCGCCGAACTGATCGGTGAGGCCCTTGTAAAGCTGTGACGGTGAGGACCCCGTGACGGCCGTGATCTCGGACGCCAGCAGGGCCAGCAGGATGCCGTCCTTGTCCGTGGTCCACACGCTGCCGTCGAGCTTGTTGAAGGAAGCGCCGGCGGATTCTTCGCCACCGAAAGCCCCTTCGCCGGAGAGGAGGCCAGGCACGAACCATTTGAAGCCCACGGGGACCTCAACCAGCTTGCGGCCCAAACCGCCGGCAACGCGGTCGATGATCGAGGATGACACGAGGGTCTTGCCCACCACGGACTCCGGGTTCCAGCCGCTGCGGTTCCGGTACAGGTAATCAATGGCGACGGCGAGGTAGTGGTTCGGGTTCATCAGCCCACCCACCCCATCAACAAGAGGCGTGACGATGCCGTGGCGATCGGCGTCGGCGTCGTTACCGGTAGCGATGTCGTACGCGGCGGTGCCGTTGGCACCAGGGGCCATGCGCTGAATAAGGGATGCCATGGCCGACGGCGACGAGCAGTCCATGCGGATCTTCTCGTCCCAGTCGAGGGTCATGAAAGCCCACTGCGGGTCGACGGTGGGGTTCACGACCGTGAGGTTGAGCTGGTGGCGCTCGCCGATCTCACCCCAGTAGTCAACGGAGGCGCCGCCCATGGGGTCGGCTCCGATGCGGACGCCGGCGTTGCGGATGGCGTCAAGGTTGAGCACGGACGGGAGGTCGTCCACGTAGCTGCTGAGGAAATCGAACTTGCCGGTGGTGTCGGCAGCAAGGGCATCGTTCAAGGGGATGCGCTTGACGCCGCGAAGGCCGTTCTCAAGGAGCTGGTTGGCGCGGTCGGCAATCCATCCTGTGGCATCCGTGTCCGCCGGGCCGCCGTGGGGAGGGTTGTACTTGAAGCCACCGTCGCCTGGCGGGTTGTGGCTGGGGGTGACCACGATGCCGTCGGCCTGGGGGGTGCCCGGCGCGGCTTCGCGGTTGTATTTGAGGATTGCGTGGCTCAATGCCGGCGTCGGGGTGTATCCGTGGCGGGCGTCCACCAGGACGGTCACACCGTTGGCGGCCAACACCTCCAAGGCGGAGTTCTGTGCCGGCTCGCTCAGCGCATGGGTGTCCCGGCCGATGAAGAGTGGACCGGTGATGCCCTGGCGGCCGCGGTATTCAACGATTGCCTGGGTGATCGCAAGGATGTGCGGCTCGTTGAACGACGCCTTCAAACTGGATCCGCGGTGTCCCGACGTTCCAAATGCCACGCGTTGCGCGGGATCGCCCAAGTCCGGAGTTACGTCGAAATACGCGTCCAGCAGGGCTGTGATGTCAACAAGGTCCTGGGGAAGGGCAACTGTGCCCGCTCGGCTAGCCATGGGGTCCAGCATGCCAGACCTTGGCGTCAGCTGACACGACATGTCCGGGATCCGGCCCCTGTGACGCCGAAAGGCGGTGTTACGGCAGGACTAAAAACCGCGAAGCCTGCAAAGATTCATTCCCCGTTCAGACCCCCCGTGGTGCAGCTGTTCCCGCTTGGCCCGCCGCTCGTAGGCCCGGGACGCACCCTTTCGCGCGATTCGCTCCAGAGGTTGCGGGCGCGATCGGGGGTAACGGTGGCGAAAAATCCACCCTTACCCCCGGCCGGAGCACTTCAATAGCGGTGCTAGACGGCGGTGTACCCGCCGTCGACCAGCACGTAGGAGCCGGTCATGAAACTGGCCTTGTCCGAGAGCAGGAACGTGGTGACGTTCGCGACTTCCTCTGCTGTGCCCAAGCGGCCAAGCGGGTGCTTCGCTTCAAGTCCGCTCACAACTTCCTTCGGAGCGGCGGCCAGCAACGGGGTGTCGATGTAGCCGGGGCCGATGGCGTTGACGCGGAGACCCTGCGCGCCGTATTCAGCTGCGGCGTTCTTGGTCAGGCCAACTACGGCGTGCTTGGCGGCGGTGTAGGCGGCGTTGCCCGGAGCAGCGACCGCGCCATGAATGGAGGCCATGTTCACAATGGCACCTTCAGAGGCGCCGGCGGCAAGGATGGCGGGGATCTGGTAGCGCATGCCGTACAGGACGCCGCTCAAGTTGATGGCAATGACCCGGTCCCAGTCTTCGATGTCGACGTCGCCTACAGGGGCACTGGCACCGCCGATCCCGGCGTTGTTCACGGCGTAGTTGAGGGCCCCGTAGGTTTCCACGGCGAAGTCGACCGCCTTTTTGCTGTCCTCAGCCACCGCAGTGTTGCCCTGGAACGGAACTGCAGTGCCGCCGTCGGCCGTAATCTCGTTGGCCACCCGGGTGGCGGCGTCGAGGTTCACATCCGCAACCACCACGTTGACGCCGTTCTTTGCGAGGTCCTTGCTGATCGCTTCCCCAAGTCCTGAGCCGCCGCCGGTGACGAGCGCGGTCTTGCCTTCGAAGTTACCCATGATTCCTCCTTCGCGGGACGGATCCCGCCGATTTCTTTGGTGAGCGCTGCTTAAGTCGCTACTTTCATAAACCGAGTCGGACTCGAAAAAATTCCATGCTTTTGCATGAATCTTTGTGGATGGGGTGTTGTACCCATGGCTTTGGTGCGCGTTGCCTTATGTGGCGCCCCGGACGGCGGTAGTGTGGGGAGCAAAGACCACTTTCAGGGGGATTCCTATGTCAGATCAGCCATCCAAGGGCAACGAAGACAAGCCGGCGGGCTACGAACCGCCCCAGTACGTCCCGCCCGCACAGTTCAGCGCCCCCGAATCGAGCACGCCGGACCACAGCGCGCCGGGCCACAGCACGCCGGGCGACACAACGCCGGACCACAGCGCGCCGGACCACAGCGCGGGCCAAGCCGAGGCAGATCAGGGCGCCAACGCCACGCAGCCCCTCCCGCCGTACGAGCAGAGCGCGCACGGTCAAGACCCGTACACGCAGAACGCCCAGGGCCAGAACGACTTCTACTCGCAGCCGCAGCCGCCCGCCAGCACTTACACGCCCGGCGACTACAGCCAGCAGCCCGCTTCCCCGTACGGCCAGCCGCCCAGCCCGTACCAGCAGCAGGCATTCAACCAGCAGCCCTACGGCCAGCAGCCCTACGGTCAGCCGCAGTCACCCTACGGCCAGCCCGCGTACTACGCCATGCAGGCCGAGCCCAAGGGCCTGAGCATTGCCAGCATGTGCTGTGGAATTGCCATTTTTGTGGGCTTCGGATTCTTCATCCTTCCGCAGATCGCCGCAGTGATCCTGGGTCACCTCGGCCTCAAGCGCGAGCCCGCAGGCAAGGGGATGGCGATCGCCGGCCTGGTCATGGGGTACATCGGCATTGCTTTGACGGTGATCTTCGGCATCATCTTCTTCGCCGCGATCGGAGCCTCAACCAGCAGGTACAACTACTAAGCAAAAACGTACGACGGCGACCCTTGCCTCTGGTGGGAATCCCACCGGAGGCGAGGGTCGCCGTCGTTGGTTAACGTCAGGCGAGGGCGGCGGTTACCGGACGCCGCCCATCAGCTTCTTGATGGCCGGCGATGCCGCAGCCATGCCAACGGCCAGGACCAATGCCACGCCTCCAATGCCCAGGAAGTACGGGAGCTCGTCCTTGGGGTTGTACAGGCCTGCGAGGATGCCGGCCAGGGTGGTGCCGAGCGACACGGACAGGAAGAACAGCGCCACCATCTGCGTGTGGAACGCCTGCGGGGCGAGCTTGGTGCTCACGGACAGTCCGATGGGGGAGAGGAAAAGCTCCGCCAAGGTGAACATGAACAGGATGCCCACCAGCGCAAGCAGGGGCGTCTTGCCTTCGCCGGCCAGCGGGATGAACGCCAGGAATGCCAGGCCCATGATCAACAGGCCCGCGGCGAACTTCAGCGGGGAGCTCGGCTGCTTGGAACCCAGCTTGGTCCAGAGGGCAGCCATGACGCCGGCGAAGATGATGATGAACACCGGGTTGATGGACTGGACCCAGGCGGCCGGCATTTCCCAGCCGAAAAGGTTGCGGTCCAGCTTCTCCTGGGAGTACACAGCGATGAAGGTGAACTGCTGCTGGAACAGTGCCCAGAACCCGGCCGATGCGATGAACAAGGGGATGAACGCGATCACGCGCTTGCGCTCCACGCCGGTGACCAGCGGGCTGCGGAAGATCAGGAACAAGTAGACCACCGCGGCGCCGATTGCGGCGTAGGCCATGCTGCTGGCCAGATTGTTGGCGTTGACGAGTCCCGTGCCGAGCAGGACGCCGATGATGACCAGGATGCCCAGGAAAATCAGGCCGTACTTGGTGCGGTCCTTTGACGGGAGCGGGTTGGGAACGCGGTGGGCTTCCTCGGGAAGGCGCTTGCGGCCCAGCGAGTAGATGACCAGGCCGATCGCCATGCCCACGGCCGCGGCGCCGAACCCGACGTGGAAGCCGTAGCTCGTCTGCAGCCAGCCTGTCACCAGCGGGCCGATGAGCCCACCGATGTTGATGCCCATGTAGAAGATGGAGAAGCCGGCGTCGCGACGCTCGTCCTTCTCGCCATACAGGCTTCCAACAAGGGCTGTGGCGTTGGCCTTCAGGCCGCCGGAGCCGATGCCCACCAGCACCAAGCCCGCGATCAAGCCCGGAATGCCCGGCAGGAGTGCCAGCGCAATGTGGCCGGCCATGATCATGATGGCCGAGCCGAACAGGACCTTTTCGGAGCCGAAGAGACGGTCGGCGAGCCATGCACCGAGGATCGTCGACAGGTAAACGCCACCACCGTACGCACCCACCAAACCAGCGGCGAGGCCCTGGTCGATGGAAAGGCCGCCCTGCTCGGCGGTGAAGTACATGTAGTAGAGCAGGATTCCCTGCATGCCGTAGAAGGAGAATCGCTCCCACATTTCCACGGAGAAGAGGCTGGCCAACATCTTTGGGTGGCCGAAGAATGACGTATCGCCCGCTGGCTTTGCGGACTCAGCCGTGGTTTGAGGTGTGCTCATTTTCTCAATGCTGGCACTGACTGCGGGCATTGTCACATCGATATATGCCCGAGGCAACCAGTTTCCATATGTTAGACAGCAGGTTCAGCGGTTCTCCAGGACCGCCGCGAGCTGAAGGAGCAGCAGCTCAGATCCCGGCATGCCAATGAGCTGGATCCCCATGGGCAGGCCGCCATGGGTGGTGTGCACCGGGATGCTGATGGCCGGGAGTCCGCACACGTTCACCATGGAGGACCAGGGTGCATATTGGCACTGCCGTTTGTAGTCCTCATCAGCGTCCCCGGCCCACTCGCTCGGCCAAGGCTCACCACTGTGGCCGCCACCGGTGAACCACCCGATCGGGCGTGGTGTTTGCGCCAAGGTGGGCATGAGCATGAGGTCCCAGTCCGAGTACTGCGCGACGGTGTCGTGCTCGAACTGCCGCAGGAACTGCAGGGCCTCGTTAACCTTCAATGCGCTCCGCTGCTGCGCACGACGCCGGAAAGTCCGGGTCAGCGGGGTCAGCAACGCCTCACGTTGGGGTGCTATCCGGGCGCTTCCGACGCCGGCGGTCCAGGCGGCCGTAAACGCTTCGGGATAGCGGTTGTCATAGCGGATTTCGGCTTCACCAACGCTGTGGCCTGCCTTTTCCAGCAGTTTGATCCCCAAAGCCAGGGCGTCCATGGCTTCCTGTTCGACCTGGAATGGGTAGATGCCGGCCCACGGGCTATCCAGGGTCACGCCGATTCTCAGGGCTTCGGGCGCCCGCCCAACATTGGCGAGGTATCCGCCGTCGGGCGCTTCATGCCGTGGGACCAGCGCGTCCATCAGCAGCGCCGCATCCGCAGCGGTCCTCGCGAGGGGGCCGGCGACAACGAGCTTGGCAGCATCGCCCGCGCCCGCACCGGACGGCACCAAGCCCCTTCCGGGTTTCAGGCCGACCAGCCCGCAGGCGCCAGCCGGAATACGGATGGATCCACCGCCGTCGGTCCCCGGCGCGAACGGAATGAGTCCCGCAGCAACCGCGGCAGCGCTGCCGCCGGAGGACCCGCCGGAACTGCGGCCCAAGGCGTGTGGATTGCGCGACGGCGGTGCCACGCGGTTTTCGCTGTAGGCGGTCAGCCCGAATTCCGGGACCTGGGTCTTGCCCAGGGAGATGACACCTTGGGCCTTCAGGCCTGCCGCAAGGGCACCGTCTTCGGGCGCCGGTTTGTGCTCCAACGCGGCGCTCCCATGGGTGGTGGGAACACCCGCAACGTCGGTGAGGTCCTTGAACGCGATCGGCATGCCGTGGAGTAGGGGGAGGTCTTCCCGGCGCCCTTTCTTCACCAGCCCGGCGTGCAGGTGGTCTGCTGCTGCGGCGTCAGCCAAGGCCTGGTCAGCTGTGACCGTGAGAAAAGAGCCCAGTTGCTTGTTCCGGGACTCGATGATCTCAAGGAAATGGGTGGCGGCCTCGCTGGCGGAGACTTCGCCCGAAGCCAGGGCATCACGGAGCTCAACGGCAGACATCCGCGTGAGCCCATGCCCGTAAGGATCAGCCAAGGAAACGCGACTCCAACCGTTCCTCCACAGCAACAGCATCCACGCTCTCGCCGGCCCCTGCCGTCACCCGGAAGGCGGCTTTGTTTTTCACTTCGGACACCACCTCCACAAGTTCGGTGCCACGGTAAACCAGCCCTACGCCGTCGTCCGTGCAGTGCGTCTCGCCCAACGTGCCGTTGGCCACGAGCCGGTGGATGGCCGGTGCGCGCCGCAGTTCGGAGTCATAGTGGACTCCGTTGCCGTAGGGGAGGAAGCCGAGTGCGTTGGTGACCGGCTGAAGTTCAGGGCCAAAAGAGTCGGTAACACCACCCTGGTACCAACAGATGGAGCCGGCGGAGACCCCGGCCAGCACCACGCCGCTTTCCCAGGCCTTTCGCAGGATTTCATCCAGTCCGTGGGCGCGCCAGACCGCCAGCAGGTTCACCACTGAACCGCCATGGACCCACACCACGTCCTGCTCCAGCAGATGGGCTTCAGGATCCTCAATATTGGGCATGGTGAAAAGGTTGAGATGGCTGAAATCGAAGCCGGCTATGCGCGCAGCCTGGTCCATTTCGGCGGCCCACCAACGTTGGTCACCGGACGCCGTGCCGAGATGTGTGACGCGGGGCGCCCGGCCCGTGACACCGGACAACTCCACCGCATAGTGCATCAAGTGGTTGAACTCGATCCTGGTGCGGCCTCCCGGCTTGTAGCCGCCGGATGTCGCCAGAATGGTGGGGAGCCCAGCAGCCATGGGGTACTCCTAACGCGCCAGTGGTGGGGGAGTGCTTGGCTCCCAGTCTTAGCTTCAGCGCGTCGGGAAGCAAGCTCGGTCCACTGGTGAAGTTACGGTGCCGTGTGCCGGGGACTAGGCTGGATCCTGGACTTAATCGATGGGAAAGGACCGCCATGAGCGACTTCGATACCGTGCCTGTGGGCGACATTCCGGCCGACGCCAGCATTCTGGACGTCCGCGAAGACTACGAGTGGGTGGCCGGCCATGCGGAGGGCGCCCGCCACATTCCCTTGGACCAGTTGCCTGCCCGCTTGGACGAGCTCGATCCTGACGACGACCTCTTTGTCATCTGCCGGACCGGTGGCCGCTCCTTCCGCGCGGTCCAGTGGCTGGTGGGCCAGGGCTACTCGGCAGTGAACGTGGCTGGAGGCATGGATATGTGGTTCGAGGCCGGAAAGCCAATGGTTTCGGACAACGGGTTGAAGCCGGTTGTCCTCTAGCCCTCGTATATAACCAGCAAGGAATATTTACAGATGACCGCAGTTACCTATACCTTCCTTGGCCCGGAGGGCACCTTCACCGAAGCGGCCCTCCTGCAGGTTCCCGGGGCTGCCGACGCTCATCGAATTCCTTGCACCAACGTCAACACAGCACTGGAACGGGTCCGCGCCGGTGAAGCTGATGCGGCCATGGTGCCCATCGAGAACTCGGTGGAGGGCGGGGTCACCGCCACCTTGGACGCGATCGCCACAGGCCAGGAGCTGCGGATCATCCGCGAGGCCCTGGTTCCCATCACCTTCGTGCTCGTGGCGAGGCCCGGCGTCGGACTTTCCGACATCAAACGGATCTCCACCCATGGCCACGCGTGGGCGCAGTGCCGCCTCTGGGTGGATGAGCACCTTCCGGACGCCGATTACGTTCCGGGATCGTCGACGGCGGCATCCGCCATGGGCCTGCTGGAGGACGACGCTGCGTATGACGCCGCCATATGTGGTCCGTTGGTTGCTGCAGGACAACCCGGTCTGAACGTCCTGGCTGAGGATATTGGCGACAATCCCGAAGCCGTCACGCGGTTCATCCTGGTGAGCAAGCCCGGCCTACTCCCGGACCGGACCGGCGCGGACAAAACCACGGTTGTGGTCCCGCTACCGGAGGACCACCCCGGCGCCCTCATGGAAATCCTGGACCAGTTCGCCTCCCGCGGCGTAAACCTCAGCCGCATCGAATCAAGGCCCACAGGGCAGTACCTGGGCCACTATTTCTTCAGCATCGACGCCGATGGCCATGCCACGGATTCACGCGTGGCGGACGCACTCGCGGGCCTCCACCGCATCAGCCCGGCCACGCGGTTCCTGGGGTCCTACGCCCGGGCCGACAAACAGCCGGCAGTGGTGGCTCCGCACACTTCCGACGCCGCTTTCGCCTCCGCACACGCGTGGGTTGAGTCGATCCTGAAGGGTTCCTAGCTACCTGTCCACAAGCGGAGCGTCTGCCCTTTCGCAAGGATGCTTCTGTGCGTATGCTTGCCTGATCCATAAACGATGGATGAATGCCAAGTGAAAGGAGCGGTCATGTCCGTCCACCGGGATGACAAAGATGGCCAGGGCATGATCGTCAATCCGAAGCCCAAAGGCGAAAACCAGGACGACTGGAATGGCGATGAAGCCGATCGTGCAGACCGGCTCCGGTTTGAAGAAGAACAAGCCATGATCAAGGAGCAGGCTGAGGCCCGCGCTGCAGCCAAGGCAGCTACCGAGGAAGCCGAAAGGAACGCCGCCCAGCCGGACGTCGGCACACTCTAGGCAGTCCGGCACACTTTAGGCGGTCCAGGTCAGGCTAGGCAGTCCGGGCTTTCGGCACGCGTACCAGCAGGGACGACGGCTCCACTTGCACGGTGACGGTTGTCGCCTCGCCTGAGGGGTCGCCGTCGAGCTGTGTTGCCATGGGTTCCTGGCTGCGGATGATGACCTTGCCGGACCGGTAGAAGCTCATCATCGGCAGGTTTGCGTTGTGCTTGAAAAGGACCTTGGTGTACATGGCCAGCCAGCCGAAAGCGCTGCGTGGGCTCATCACCACGATGTCCAGCATTCCGTCATCGATCATGGCCTGCGGAATGAAGTCGATGCCGCCGGGAATCAAGCCGCAATTGGCGAACAGCACGCTGCGGATTTTCCGTGATTGCTCGGGCTGGTCATCCATGGTGATGGTGACGCGTTTACGCCGGCCAGGCAGGTGGCGGACGCCGGCTTCGGTGTAGGCCAGCCATCCGACGCTCTTCTTGAGATTGTCCTTGGTGTCGCCAACAACCTCGGCATCCAGGCCCATCCCGGCGATGACCAGGAATGTATGTTCCGCGGATTCACCGGTGATGTCGTTGTCCACGCCCATGGTGGCGGTGTCGATGTAGCGCTGGTGGCCGAACAGTGCCACCTGGATGCAATCGGCAAGGTCTGTGACGTCCAGATCCACGTTGCGCGCCAGCAGGTTTCCGGTCCCCAGCGGGATGAGGCCCATGGCTACGTTCTTGTGTGCCAGCGACTCCGCCACAACGCGCACGGTACCGTCACCGCCGCACGCCAGTACGACGTCGGCCCCGTAAGCCAGCGCTTGGCGCGACTGGCCGTAGCCGGGATCTTCCACCGTGGTTTCAAAGAATTTGGGCGCATCCCATCCGGCGAGATCGCAGGCGTCGATGATGGCCTGGCGGGCGGCTTCGGCGTTGTTTTTCACCGGGTTGAGGATGACGGCCACGCGTTGGTCGCCGGCGCCTGGCTTGTGGGCATCCTCCCGGACCGCGCTCCTGATGTGCCGGGCTTTCAATCGGCGCACACCCCACCAACTGGAGACGGCAAAAGCCACGCCCCCAGCGAGAATCACGTACAGGATCCAGTCGCTCATGGTGCTCCAACACTATCCTCCTGGGCGGGTCCATCCCTGCCGCGCGTCCTGGACCGGCGGCCTTTGCCCGCTGCGGACCGGAAATCCGCGGCGGATTCGATACTCTTGTCTGGTGATCGACGTAAAAGACCTCAGCGAAAATCCGGACAAGTTCCGTGCCAGCCAGCGCGCCCGTGGCGCCGACGAGTCCGTTGTGGACGCGATCATCTCCGCTGACTCCGATCGCCGCGCTGCGCTGATCCGCCACGAGACGCTCCGTGCCGAGCAGAACGCGTTCGGCAAGAAGGTGGCGCAGGCCAAGGGCGAGGAAAAGCAGGCCTTGCTGGCCGAGGTCAAGGAACTGGCCAACTCGGTCAAAGCCGCTGCCGCTGAAGCATCCGCTGCGCAAGCCAAGCAGGAAGAGCTGCTCCGGGTCATCCCCAACCTCGTAGTGGACGGTGTCCCCGAGGGCGGCGAGGACGATTACGTGGTGGTCAAAACCGTTGGTACTCCCCGCGAATTCACGGACTTCGAGCCCAAGGACCACCTGGAAATCGGTGAGCTGATCGGCGCGATCGACATGGAACGCGGTGCCAAGGTTTCGGGCTCACGCTTCTACTTCCTCCGCGGCGTGGGTGCCCGCCTGGAAATGGCGCTCCTGCAGATGGCCATGGAGCAGGCCATCGACGCCGGCTTCGTCCCCATGATCACCCCCACTCTGGTGCGCCCCGAGACCATGCAGGGCACCGGTTTTGATGTCAAGCACGACGCCGAGATCTACCGTCTCGCTGAAGACGACCTTTACCTTGTGGGAACCTCGGAGGTGGCCCTCGCCGGTTACCACGCGGACGAGATCCTGGACCTCTCTGCCGGTCCCATCCGCTACGCGGGCCAGAGCTCCTGCTACCGCCGTGAGGCCGGTTCGCATGGCAAGGACACCCGCGGCATCATCCGTGTGCACCAGTTCAACAAGGTGGAGATGTTCATCTACACCACGGTTGAAGAAGCGGCAGCTGAGCACGAGCGCCTGCTGGCGTGGGAAGAGGAAATGCTGGCCAAGTGCGAGCTTCCCTACCGCGTGATCGACACCGCCGCTGGTGACCTCGGCATGTCCGCAGCGCGCAAGTTCGATTGTGAAGCCTGGGTACCCACGCAAAATGCCTACCGCGAGCTCACCTCGACCTCCAACTGCACCACGTTCCAGGCGCGCCGGCTCAACATCCGCGAACGCGTGGTCAACGACGAAGGTGTTGCCAAGGGAACCCGTGCGGTGGCCACGCTGAACGGCACCCTGGCCACCACGCGCTGGATCGTTGCCATCCTTGAGCACCACCAGAACCCGGACGGCTCCGTCAACGTTCCCAAGGCTCTGCAGAAGTACCTTGGCGGGCTTGAGGTTTTGCCGGTTCTCTAGTTTTTGGCGGATCCCGTCCCCGTTCGTTGCGCCCGCCGTTGTATGGCCCGCGTGACGGACAGGGGCGGGATTTTCGTTACCGGGGCGGGAATCCGCGTTAACGCCTAGCCGGCTTTGTGCGCAACCACGATCAGTTCGCCCTGCCCGGAGCCCACGTCTTCGCCGGCCCATCCGCCGTAGACACGCTCAACTGTGAAACCGGCCGTTTCCAGATCCTGCCGCAGCTGGGCTTCGGTGCGGAATGCGAGGACCGAGGTCTCCGTTTCAGGGATGCTCCCGTTGACGGCCCGGTACTCGGTGAGGGTAACGCGTCCTTCCAATTCCGGAGTGCTTTGGGCCCACGCTTCCACTACGGATGAGTCGGGAAGTGTGTGTACGCGTCGCGTCCTGGCCGGAGTCCAGTGCTCCCATGCCCGCGCCGCAGGGTCGCGGGAATCGAACACCAACCGGCCCCCGGGTACGAGCGAACGGTGGACGTCGGCAAGCGTGCGGGACCAGTCGCCGTCGTCGTTAATCGCCTGGGCCACGTGCGCGGTCATGATGGCCACGTCAAACGTGGCGCCGCCGGGGATCGCCGCCGATGTGCCATCTATCCACGTCACCTGTCCAGCCCCCGGTTTCATGCGGGCAGCTGCCAGGGAGCCAGGGTTCGGGTCGATGCCAACAACGCGATGACCGGCGGCTGCAACCGCCAGGGTCATCCGCCCGGTGCCGCAGCCCAGGTCCAGCACCCGGCTGCTTGGCCGCTCATTCACGAAGGCAAGGAAGAAGTCATCGTCCCCGGCCCACTCATTGTTGGCGTCGTAGAGGGCTGACAGCTGGGCACCGGTCATTCGTGGGAACATCCGCCTACCCTAAGCCCCGCGCGAGCCAAGCTGCGTTCATTCGGTACCGGGCACAAAAAACGGGCACAAAAAAGGAAGGGAAATCATCCCTTCCATATTCAATTTATAACCCACAGGGGGGCTTGCGGCAAGGCCCCCTGCGTGCCGAACAATTGATCCACGAACCCCATCACCAAAGGAAAAGGGAGTCGTGTGATGCCCGAAACCAGCCCATTGAAAACCAGTGCCTTCGCCTTGCCCCAGCATCTGGCACGCAAGGCCGATCCGACGTTGATCGGCGATGACGAGCAGCAGTTCGAAGCCATCAGGGCCAGCCTGGCGGAACAAATCATGGAGTTGTCCGCCCGCCTCGATGCCGCGCGAAAGCAGCCTGGCGGCCGTGGGCAGGCGGCTTTGGACCGGGACCAGGAGATCCATCGGATCACCGCGCGGCTGCGGGCCCTAAGGCGGTTCGGCCTGGACCTTTGCCTGGGCAGGATGGTGGGCGCGGACAGTTCAGAGGCGGTCTATGTCGGCAGGCTTGGCCTGACTGACAAGGACGGCCGCCGGCTCCTGATCGACTGGCGCTCACCGGCAGCCGAACCCTTCTTCGGAGCGACCCACGCGAATCCCATGGGCTTGGCCAACCGCCGCAGGTACCGCTGGACGCGCGGCAGGATCAGCGACTATTGGGACGAGGTGTTTACTGCCGAGGACTTGGAAAACAACGCGGCCCTTGATGACCAGTCTGCCTTTATCGCCAGCTTGGGCAGCAGCCGCTCGCCGCGGATGCGGGACGTGCTGGGGACCATCCAGGCGGACCAGGACCGGATCATCCGTGCCGGCTCGCGTGGCGCCTTGGTGGTGGACGGCGGTCCCGGTACCGGAAAGACGGTGGTGGCGCTGCACAGGACGGCATACCTCCTCTATTCGGATCCCCGGTTGAGTCACCGCGGCAACCACCGCAGGAGTGATGTCCTGTTCGTCGGCCCGCATCAGCAATATTTGGCCTACGTGGCCGACGTCCTTCCGAGCCTGGGCGAAGAAGGAGTGCAGACGTGCACGCTGCGGGACCTGGTTCCGGAAGGTGCCACGGCCGTCGTCGAAAGCGATCCTGAGGTGGTGCGGCTGAAGTCGTCCGCCGGGATGGTGAAAGCCATTGAGCGTGCGGCGGCGTTTTATGAGGAGCCGCCGGCCGAGGGCATGGAAGTGGAGACGCCCTATGCCGACGTTTGGCTCAGCAGCGAGGACTGGGCAGAGGCCTTCGACGCCGCAGAAGCCGGCACCCCGCACAACGAAGCCCGCGAGGACGTGTGGGATGCACTGCTCGCGATCCTCGTGGACAAGCTGGCGGAGTATGACGTTCCGGACAGCATTCTTCGCCGCGCGCTGACCGGCAACGGGGAACTGCGAACAGCATTCGCCAAGGCCTGGCCACTCCTTGACTACCCGGCGTTGGTGGCGGACCTGTGGCGGGTACCGGCTTACCTGGCGTTGTGTGCACCCTGGCTGCAACCCGCTGAAAGGGCAGCGCTGAAGCGTCACGGCGCGGAAGAATGGACGACGGCGGATCTGCCGCTTTTGGACGCAGCCCGCCAACGCCTCGGCGACCCTGAAGCTTCACGGCGAAAGCGGCAGCAGGCAGCAGCTCTCGCCTCTGAAAAGGAGCTGATGGATCGGGTGGTGGATGACCTCATCGCTGCTGATGATTCCGAGAACCTTGAGATGTACATGCTGCGCGGCGATGACATGCGCGAAAAGTTGGTGGACCTGGACGCCTTGGAGTCCGTCGATCCGGACGTCCTGGCCGGGCCGTTTGCGCACATCGTGGTGGACGAGGCACAGGAGTTGACGGACGCTGAGTGGCAGATGCTCCTGCTTCGCTGCCCGTCACGGAGTTTCACGGTGGTGGGCGACCGCGCCCAGGCCAGGCACGGGTTCACGGAAACCTGGGAGCAACGGCTGGAGCGGGTGGGCCTGGGCGCGGTGACGGTGGCCGGCCTCAGCATCAACTACCGCACTCCCCAGGAAGTCATGGCTGAAGCTGAACCGGTTATCAGGGCCGCCCTCCCGGACGCCAACGTGCCAAGGTCGGTCCGCAGTACCGGCATTCCCGTGCTCCATGCAGGAACCGGAGCGCTCAGCACCATCCTGGATGACTGGCTCGGCCAAAACCCCGAAGGCATCGCTTGCGTTATCAGCCGGCCGGGAGTCATGGCCGCGGGCGAACGGGAGCGCGTCAGTTGGCTCAGCCCTGAGTTGTCCAAGGGCCTGGAATTCGACCTCGTGGTCCTCATTGATCCGGAGGATTTCGGTGCCGGTGCAGGAACCGGTGCCGGTGCAGGAACCGGTGCAGGAACCGCTGCCACCTCAGGAACCGGCGGCGTCGAAGGCGCCGTGGACCGCTACGTCGCCATGACCCGGGCCACCCGGCAACTCGTGATCCTTCGGAGCGGCCAGGAACAGAGAGACTGACCCGACTGTTCACGGTGCGTTAATCCACCGCTGTGGCGCCGGTCCTAGTTCAGTGTCGGAGGTGTCTGCTCTACTGTAAGTATGACTATTTTGACTGATACTCCAGTTGCTGGCATCGATGACCAGCCAAATAACAACAACAACCTCATGATCGCCTTGGACGTTGACGGCACCCTGGTGGACCACGACGGCCACATGTCCCCGGCTGTCCGCTCCGCTGCGCAGGCAGTGGTTGCCGCCGGGCACGACGTCATGATTGCCACGGGCCGCTCACTCAATGCAACCCTGCCCATCATCCAGCAGATCGGCCTCGAGCGGGGCTACGCGGTGTGCTGCAACGGCGGCGTGACCCTTCACCTGGATCCTTCTTTGGACAAGGGTTACGAGATCATCCACAAAGCAACCTTCGATCCCGCTCCGGCCCTGAAGGCGCTGCGCGAACGGCTTCCCAATGCCAAGTACGCGCTGGAAGACGAGGACGGAAACTTCCTCTCCACGGAGCGTTTCCAGGATGCCAGCTTTGGCGTTGAATCCATCGGCGTGGATTTCCAGACCATGTTGGATGCCACCGCGGTCCGCGTGGTGGTCTTCAGCAGCGAGAACACCTCTGATGAATTCAACGAGGCCATCAAGCACATCGGGCTGTCAGGCGTGACGTACTCCGTAGGCTGGACGGCTTGGCTGGACATTGCCGCCGAGGGTGTCACCAAGGCCAGTGCCCTTGAGGCGTTGCGTGGGAAGCTCGGCACGGACCAAGCCAACACGGTTGCCGTGGGCGATGGCCGCAACGACATCGAGATGCTCACGTGGGCCGGTCGCGGCGTCGCCATGGGCCAGGCTCCCGATGAGGTCATCGCCGTTGCGGACGAGGTCACCGCGTCAGTGCTCGACGACGGCGCGGCGCAGGTTTTGCGCAGCCTGCTGTAACAGCCACTCGTCCCGCCCCGGCCCACCGTCGGGGTGGGACTGGCCAGCGCCTGTTTGAACCCAGCGCCTATTTGAACCCAGCTCCTACTTAAACACGGTCTGGATTTGCCCTCCGCCGGCCGACTCAACAATGGCCTGGGCAACCACCCGCAGCTTGACGTTCCGGTTGCTTGAGGCTTTTTTGATGAGTTCGATTGCCTCCTCCTGGGTGCAGCGGTTTTGGGCGATGATGATGCCGGTGGCAATGTCGATCACGGTCCGCGATTCCATGGCCGCCCGCAGGTTGGCGGCAGTTTGGCTGTGCTGTGCGATCAGGACCGCCAGGCGCATGCCCTTGGATGCCTGTTCCACGTAGTCGTTGGCGCGTTGCACGGCGGCCTGGTCAAAGGCGTTGGGGTGCTCGGAATAGAGGTTGAGTCCAGCCCTGGCGGCCTCGTCGCTGAGGGGGAACGGTACGGCCAGCACGGACCGGATGCCGTTTTCGGTGACCAGCTTGTTGTACTCCGGCCAGGTGTTGTCCTTGTCGAAGTCAGGGATGTGGACCTGGGTAATTTCACGGCAGGCGCGCAGGCAGGGCCCGTCGTTGAAGTTGTACTGCAATTCATCGAGCATTCGGGCGCGCTCGCCGCTGCTGGCCACGGTGCCTGCGGAGCGATGCCGCATCAAGGTGATGCCGCAGTAAACCTCGTTGCCAGGGGAGCTGAACAAGGCCGCTGAGTGCCTTGCCAGTTCCTCCAGGAACGCTTCCACATCAGGCGTGTCGAGCAGCAGGTCCTGGATATCGGCCACGACCGTAGAAGGCTCTGCAAGCTGGGGGTCTTCCATGAGGAACTCCGATCCCTGATTCCGGCTACCTTTCGAGACTAACCCCGGGAACCCGTTGAAAGCTAATAGTAAGTGTGCTTCTCTTTTTAAGGAGTCTTGCCGTGGGCTCACTTTCAGCCGGTCAGAGGATTGAAGCCCCATGGGACAGACCCAACAACTTGACCTCCGCAAGAGGACGTCCGCAGCTAAACCTGAAGGCAGCATTCGCCAGAGCTTTCAGGACAGCCTGGTCCTGGACCACCTCAATCTGGCCAAGTCCATCGCCGCCAGATACTCAGCCCACACGCACGACCTCGACGACGTCAGGCAGGTTGCGTACATGGGCCTCATCAAGGCATCGCGGGGCTATGACGAATCCAAGGGCGTCAGTTTCCCGGCCTACGCCGCACCTACCATCGCCGGCGAGGTCAAACGCTATCTCCGGGACCACTGCTGGGTTGTCCGCCCGCCCCGGACCATCCAGGACGTCCGGCGCCAAGTCCTGGCACGGACAGAGGAACTGACCCAATCCCTGCAACGGACGCCGTCCCCCGAGGAAGTGGCCGAAGACCTCCACCTGGAGCCCTGCCAAGTGCGTGAAGCCTTGGTGGCCGGTACCAGCAAACGACCCGATTCCCTGGACGCCCCGGCATCCGATGGCCGGGACGGACTGCCGGGCACCCTCTCGGCTTTCGGCTGCCCCACTGAGCGGCTCGAGGACGTGCTGGCCCTCCGCAACGCCATCCGGGACCTGAGCCCGGAGGACCGGCACCTGCTGTACAGGCGCTACTACCGCGAGGAAACCCAGTCCACCATCGCAGAGGCCCTGGGGATGTCGCAGATGCAGGTATCGCGGAAGTTGTCCAAGATCCTGGTCTCACTCCAGACCCAGTTGCTGGACGAAGAGGCCAACCTGAAGGACGCCACGGCCCGCTGAGGAGGCAGCAGCAAAGAGCCGGCTAGCACCCGAGCCGCTCCACTGCCTCCAACACGTCGCCCACACCCACTGCCAGCAGCGCCGGATCAGGATCGGCGGAGAACACATCGCCGCGTCGGAGTTCGACGGCGGTCAGCACCACGTGCGGTCCGGGCGGCGGTCCCCACTCTTCGGCCGGGGCGGGACCGAACAGCACCACCGAGGGCCGCTCATAGGCGGATGCCAAGTGCGCTGCGCCGGTGTCGGCCGAGACCACCAACCGGGCTTCGGCAATGGTCGCCGCGAATTCGGCGAGGCCTTGCCGCCCCGCCAGCAGGCCGCCGTCGAGGTTTGCTCCTTTGAGTTTCGCCAAAGCAGCAGTCTCCTCTGCCCGGGCACGCTCGGAGTTGCCGCCGGTGAGAACTACCTCGTGCCCGGCCGCAGTCAGCTCCACTGCCACGTCCGCGAACCGTTCCACCGGCCACAAACGGCTGCCGTAGGCGGCGCCAACATGGATCACCGTGGCGCCGGGGCGCGGTGACGGAACGGCCGGGCGGTTCAGCCGGTAGTCCAGCGGATCGGCGTCGATGCCGTGCCAGTTCAGCAGCCGCGTCCAGCGCTCGCGTTCAGGGATGCCGGTGATCCATTCAGGGCCGTCGGTGTCGGCGGAGGCATGCGCCACCACCCTGTTGGCCTGCAATTCCTCGATCCGGAGCCGGCTCTCGGCACCGTTTCCATGAAGATTGACCGCGATGTCCACAGCACCCCGTGGGACTGTCAACGGGTCATCAAGCCCGGGGGTCGGCAGGTGGCCGATACCCCCCACCAGCTCCAAAGCCTCGCCGATCCAGGCCGGCGCCGCATACACGATCCTGTGTTCAGGAAAGGCCCGGCGCAAGCCACGGAGCGCCGGAACTGCGACCAGGAGGTCGCCAAGCTTGAGCGCGCGCAGGGCAAGCAGCAGGGGCTGATCGTTGTTCTCGAGATTGTCCAAAGCTGTGGTCATAGTGGCCTCCCGCTAGGAGTCTAGCGGGAGGAAACTTCTCACCGCCGCGCTGTTTAGCGTCCGGAGAACTGGGGAACGTTGCGGGTATGGGAGGAACCGTAACGTTGAAGGCGGTCCTGTTTGACCGCGATGGAACACTGGTTGTTGACGTGCCCTATAACGGTGATCCGCAGCTGGTGCGGCCCATGGACGGGGCTCTCGAAGCATTGCAGAAAGTCCGCCGGGCAGGGCTGGCCACAGGAGTGGTGACCAACCAGTCGGGCGTGGCGCGTGGGCTGTTGACGTTGGAGCAGATGCACTCCGTCAACCAGCGTGTGGACGAGCTGCTGGGTCCGTTCGACGTGTGGGAAGTATGCCCGCACGGACCCCGGGACGGCTGCAACTGCCGTAAGCCTGCGCCCGGAATGATCCTGGGAGCGTGCAGCACTTTGGGGTTCATGCCGCACGAGGTTGCCGTTGTGGGTGACATCGGGGCCGACATGGAAGCGGCCGCTGCGGCAGGAGCACGTTCTGTGCTGGTGCCCACCGCAGTGACCCGGCAGGAGGAGGTAGAGGCCGCCGCCATTGTTGCCGAGGACCTGGGCCAGGCCGTTGAGCTCCTGCTCTCCGGGGTCCTGAAAGAACAGGGAGCCCCTGTATGAGCCGCGTCCTGGTAGCCCGCCTGGACAGCATGGGCGATGTCCTCCTCTCGGGACCGGCCCTTCGCGCCGTGGCCAACGGAAGCCGCCCCGATGGCAGCAGGCCCAACGACGTGGTCCTGCTCTGCGGTCCGGAAGGATCCAGCGCGGCGGAAATGCTCCCCGGAGTGACCCAAGTCCATACGTGGGCCTGCCCATGGATTGGGAACCCGGCACCACCTGTCACGGAAGAGATGACCCGTGGCCTGATCGATTTTGTCCGCAGCTCCCGGATACAGGAAGCAGTCATCCTGACGTCCTTCCATCAGTCGCCCCTTCCGTTGGCCATGTTGTTGCGGTTGGCGGGCGTCAAGAAGATCACGGGTGCGTCAACGGACTATGCCGGCTCGCTCCTGGACGTCCGGCTGAAGCCCGGGGAGGACTTTCCCGAGGACCAGCCCGAAGCAGTCCGTGCACTCACCATTGCTGAGGCCGGCGGCTATGTGCTTCCCAATGGCGACGACGGAAAGCTGCGGATCACCTCCGGCCCGGACCCTGAAGGGGTGGCCGGGGAACTGGCTGATGAAGGACCGTACATAGTGGTCCACCCCGGATCCGCCGCTCCCGCCAGGGCCTGGCCGGCACTTCACCATGCAGCAACCGTGGAACTCCTTGAAGCGTACGGACACCGGGTAGTGGTCACGGGCGGACCGGGCGAAACCTCACTCACGGCGACAGTGGCCGGCCCCTCCGCCAGGAACCTCGGCGGCGGAACCAACCTGCGGACGCTCGCAGCGGTACTGGCCGGAGCCGCCGTCGTGGTCACCGGCAACACCGGACCCGCCCACCTGGCCGCAGCAGTCGGAACACCCGTGGTGTGCCTGTTCTCCCCGGTTGTTCCGGCTATCCGATGGGCGCCCTACGGCGTTCCGCTGGAACTGCTGGGAGACCAGGAAGCCGCCTGCAAGAACTCCCGGGCCCGTGTTTGCCCGGTTCCCGGGCATCCGTGCCTGAGCTCGGTAACCCCCGAGCAGGTTGTCGAAGCTGTTGAAAGGCTCCTGGGAGGCGTGTCCTCCCTGTCCACCCGACGAAAGGTTTGGAAACCATGAGGATCCTGGTGTGGCACGTCCACGGCGGATGGATGGAAGCGTTCGTCCGTGGCCGGCACGAATACCTGCTGCCGGCATCGTCCGACGGCGGCGCTTGGGGTTTGGGGCGCGGTGGCCGGGACTGGCCTGCCGCCGCCCGCGAAGTAAACCTGGAAACGTTGGACCCTGCGAGCGTTGACGCTGTTGTGCTTCAGCGCCCTGAAGAAATCGCCGCGGTAGCCCGGTCGCTGGGCCGCCGGCCGGGCGTTGACCTCCCCGCCGTGTACCTGGAACACAACACTCCCAAGGGTGACGTCCCCTTTACCTTGCACCCCCTGGCGGACCAGGGCACCATCCCCGTTGTCCACGTAACCCACTTCAACCAGCTCTTCTGGGACACCGGCACTGCAACCTCCACGGTGATCGAGCACGGCGTCCCCGATCCCGGGCACCTGTACACCGGTGAACAGGAAGAAATGGGAGTGGTTGTGAATGAACCCGTCCGCCGCGGCCGGGTCACCGGAACCGACCTCCTGCCCGGATTCGCCGGGGTTGGGCCGCTGCGGGTGTTCGGCATGGGCACCGAAGCCTTGCCTGCGGCGCTGAACCTGAAGGGCTACGGACTCAGTGAGGAGAGGCTGCATATTGCCGGTGACGTGCAGGCGCCCAAACTGCACCAGGAACTGGCCCGCTGCCGCCTATACCTCCACCCGCTCCGCTGGACTTCGCTGGGCCTGGCCCTGCTGGAAGCCATGCACCTTGGCATGCCGGTCCTGGCCCTGGCCACCACCGAGGCGGGCCGCGCCGTCCCGCACGGTGCAGGCCTGGTCTCCAACGACGTCGACGATCTCCAAAAGTTCGCCCGGCGGCTGCTGGACGATCCGGACGACGCCTATGCCATGGGCATGATCGCCCGTGAGGCAGCGCTGCAGCGCTATGGGCTGAACAAATTCCTTCGGGCCTGGGACGAACTCCTGGCCGAACTCCCCAAGGGCACGCGCCGGGGAAGCCGTCCGCAATCCGGAACAGCTTTCGCCGGTCATGAGGCCAACACCGGCAATCACGCCAACGCCCGCGATGACTCCAACGCCACCCATGACACAGAGAGGACGCACCCATGAGAATCTCCATGGTCTCCGAACACGCCAGTCCGCTGGCTGCCTTGGGAGGCGTTGATGCCGGAGGGCAGAACGTCCATGTGGCAGCGCTTTCATCCGCCTTGGCAGATCGCGGCCATCAAGTCACTGTGTACACACGGCGTGATGACCCCGAGCTACCAGAGCGGGTGGAGGTGGGGCCGGGCCTCACAGTTGTCCACGTGGATGCCGGTCCCGCGCGCCGCATCCCCAAGGACGAACTGCTGCCCTACATGGGAGAGCTGGCCGACGGGATCTGTGCCGACTGGGCCGGTGACCTGCCGGACGTGCTCCACGCGCACTTCTGGATGTCCGGCCTCGCCGCCATCCAGGCATCGCGTCGCACAGGGGCCGCCGATCCCGTTCCCGTAGTGCAGACGTTCCACGCCCTGGGCTCGGTAAAACGCCGGCACCAAGGCGCTGCCGATACCAGCCCGCCGGCCAGGGAGTGGCTGGAACCCTGGGTAGGACGCACCGCCGACTGGGTCATTGCCACCTGCCCGGACGAGGTCTTCGAACTCAAGGCCCTGGGCATCAGCAGGTCCAAAATCTCCATTGCCCCCTGCGGCGTGGACCTTACGCTGTTCCCCGGAACGTCCGACGCCGAACCCAAGTCCCGCACGCACCGCATCCTGAGCGTGGGACGCCTCGTGCAACGCAAAGGCGTGGACCTCATCATCCAGGCCCTGCCGCTCCTGGCAGAGGCGGGCTTCAACGACGTCGAGCTCCTCATCGTCGGAGGTTCCGGCGATGCCCTGAACCTCGAGGAAGATCCTGAAGCGCAGCGCCTGCGGGCCATGACAAAGGAACTTGGAGTGGAGGACAAGGTGACCATGCGCGGGCAAGTTCCCCGGGATGCCATGCCGGCCATCTTCCGCAGTGCCGACGCCGTGGTCTGCACACCCTGGTACGAGCCGTTCGGCATTGTGCCCCTTGAAGCCATGGCGTGCGGGGTTCCGGTGGTGGCAGCGGCCGTGGGCGGCCTGCGGGAAACCGTGGTGGACCAGAAAACCGGGTTGCACGTCCCTCCGCGTGATCCTGAAGCGCTGGCCGAAGCGCTCGGAAAGCTGCTGGGGGATCCGGATCTGCGTGCGGACATGGGCCGCGCCGGGGCACGCCGGGCACGCTCGCGCTACTCCTGGGAACGGATTGCAGCGGATACCGAGAAAGCGTACCGATCCGTCCTGGCCGCGGGATTGACCCGGCAGGCCGGAGAAGGCTTGGAACCACTGGAAGGAACGGCACTGTGAACACCAAAGGCTCTGTGACCACCAAGACCAGCCGCCCCTCCACCGCTGACGGCGCCATATCCACCGGGCACAGCGCAGCCCCCGCCGGGCACAGCGCAGCTCCCAGCGGGCGCAGCATCCCGGACACGGTACCGGCACGGTGGACTCCCGATCTCACTGACTTCAACCACACCGCCGAGGTCACCAAGCACCTGAACAACGTCCTGCCCGCCCTGGACTCCCTGCGCTCGCAGTCCGGCCTGTTGTCCCAGTGGGGAACTGTCCTGGCCCAGCGGTTGCTGTCCGGCCAACGCCTGCTGGCGGCGGGAAACGGCGGCTCGGCGGCTGAGGCGCAGCACCTGACGGCCGAGCTCGTGGGCAGGTTCGATGAGGAGCGCGCACCCTTTTCCGCGATCTCCCTCCACGCCGAGTCCTCCGCCGTCACTGCCCTGGCCAACGACTACGGCTACGAGGAAGTCTTCGCCCGCCAAGTCCGGGCCCATGGCCGCGCCGGCGATGTCCTCATCCTCCTTTCCACCAGCGGCCGCAGCCCCAACCTGCTCAAAGCCGTCCGTGCGGCCAAGGAACGCGGCATCGCCACCTGGGCGCTCACCGGCAGCGGCCCCAACCCGCTCGCCGAGGCCTGCGATCAGGCCATCACGGTTGATGCCATCCCGGCGAACGCCCAGGAAGGCCACCTCATCGCCATCCACGCCGTGTGCCGGGCGTTCGACGCCGAGATCGCCAAGCGGGCCGGCTCGAACTCTTTGGGAGTGCGGCAGCCATGAGGATCACAGTGGTAGGCGACGTCCTCCTTGACGTCGACATCAACGGGGCAGCCACCCGGCTCAGCCCCGACGCGCCGGTGCCGGTTGTGGACGTAGCCGACATCCGGCGTCGTGCAGGCGGTGCCGGCCTGGTGGCAACGGTGCTGGCCCAGGACGGCCACAGCGTTTCGCTGGTTACCGCGTTGTCCAACGACGACGGCGCCGGCCACCTCCGGCGCGCACTGTCCGGTGTGTCTGTGCTCGCCGGAGCCCCGCTCGCCCCGACGCCCACCAAGACGCGCGTGCGGATCGGAACACATCCCATGGTCCGCTTCGACGAAGGATGCTCACCCGCTCCCATCCCGGCCGGCACCGCGGAGATGCTCGAGGCCATCGCATCGGCGGAGGCCATTGTGGTGGCCGACTACGGGCGGGGGATCACCGCCAACCCGGATATCCGTGCGGCACTCACAGCTGCCGGGCGCCGCGTCCCCGTGGTGTGGGACCCGCATCCTGCCGGTTCCGAGCCGGTGGCGGGGGTCGCCGTCGTCACGCCCAACCTGGCTGAGGCACTGGCCTCGGCAAAAGCCGGTGGTTTGGCTCCATCCGGCACGGGTGCGGAAGAAGCCGGCCGGTACCTGCTGGAAAAGTGGGGAAGTGCAGCCGTCCTGGTGACCAGGGGCGAAGAAGGGGCACTTCTGCTCCCTGCCGGTGATGCCGCACAGGGCATTCCCGCACCCAAGACCAACGTCAGTGATCCTTGCGGGGCCGGGGACCGGTTGGCTGGGAGCCTGGCCGTGCACCTGGGCCTCGGGCTGGACTTGGCGCAGGCAGCCACCCGGGCTGTGGAGGATGCGTCCGAATTCCTGGCCAACGGGGGAGCGGCGTCGCTGGCGGTCGTGGAAACGCCAGGGCCCGAAGCGCCCCGCCCCGAAGTGCCAGAGCCCGAAGCACCCGGGCCCGGACCCGTCGTCGAGCTTAAGGGCCTGGAACTGGTGGACGCCGGCGACCTCCACCCCGACGGCGTCCAACTCGCCCGGGCCGTGCGGGCGGGAGGCGGCACGGTGGTGGCCACCGGCGGGTGCTTCGACCTCCTCCACGCAGGGCACGCCCGCACCCTGGCCGCCGCCCGCAGCATGGGTGACTGCCTGATCGTCTGCCTGAACTCGGATGAGTCCGTGAGGCGGCTCAAAGGCGGGTACCGGCCGATAGTCAGCGCGGAAGACCGTGCGGAGCTGCTTCTGGCGCTCGAATGCGTGGACGCCGTGGTGGTGTTCGGCGAGGACACCCCTGAAGCCTGCCTCACCCAAATACAACCCGATATCTGGGTCAAGGGTGGCGACTACACCCCCGAAGAATTGCCGGAAGCCCGCCTGGTGGCGGGTTGGGGAGGGCGCTGCGTCACCGTGCCCTTCCACCCGGCACGCTCCACCAGCGGCCTGGCAGAAGCATTGGCCAAGGTCAGCTGACAAGCAACCATCAATCGAGAGGAAACGCATGAACACGCAAACACCAGGCCGCGTCATCGTTACTGGAGGCGGCTCCGGACTGGGCGCTGCGATCGTGGAAGCCATCCGCGACGCCGGCGGCACACCGTTCGTTTTCGACCGCGATGTCAGCAACGTCGCAGGCGCAAAGTCCTTGGAAGTGGACGTCTCCAACCGTGAAGCAGTGGAAGCCGCCGTCAAGGAAGCCGCCGAAACCCTTGGCGGACTGGACGGAGTGGTGACTGCTGCCGGCATCGACCGTTGCGGAAAACTCGGCGACGTCCCGGCGGAAGAATGGGAAAAGGTCATCGGAGTGAACCTCATGGGCACGGTTTCCGTAGTCCGGGCGGCACTGCCTTACCTCAAGGAATCCCGGGGCCGGGCCATTACCATCGCCTCCACGCTTGGGCTCCGGGCACTGCCGGACGCCACGGCGTACTGCGCCTCAAAGTTCGGCGTTATCGGCTTCAGCCGCGCACTTGCCGCCGAAACGGGCGGCGTCATCGGCGTCACCACCATCATCCCGGGCGGCATGAAGACCCACTTCTTCGACGACCGCGATGAGCAGTACAAGCCGCAGGACGATTCCAAGCTCAACGACCCCGCCAACGTGGCGCAGGCCGTGGTGTTCGCCCTTTCGCAGCCCTTCGGCAGCGAAGTCCGCGAACTCCTTATCTGCCCCGCAGAAGAAGGCTCGTGGCCGTAAGGTCCAGCACGTCCTGAACAACATCGGCCACGGCGATGCCGCTCACCACGGTGTCGTCGTGGCCGCAGTGCGGTGCCGTCCAGCCAACCTGCGTGATGTCCGCCCCGCAGCGCGGACACCGGATCATCCAGGACATGTGGATACGGTGCATGCTCCTGCCGCGTGGACCGGCGTTGAACACGTTCCCCACCCAGAAGATGCCTACCGTCGGCGTTCCCATTGCCTGGGCGAGGTGCCGGGGTCCGCTGTCGCTGGCGAGCATTACGGTGGCCTCCGCCAGGAGGGCGGCCAGGTCGCCGACGTCCAGCTCCCCGGCCACGGAGCGCACCGCGTTGTGCTCTGCTGCCGGCAACTGGCGGACCGCCAATTCCGCCACTTCCTGCGCCAGCGCCTTCTCCGAGCGGTCGCCCACGATCACTACCTGGGCCCCCTCCCGTGCCAATCCGGCCGCAGCTTCAGCAAAGTTCGACGCCGGCCATCGCCTCCGCGGATCGGTGGCACCCGGGTGGACCACCACCAGCGAAGTCCTCCCGTAGTCCCGCAGGCCCACGATGTTCTGCAGATGCTCGGGGCTGGGGGGCAAGGGAGGGGAGATGATGCTCGGAGCCCCTGCGAGGCCCGCGACCTCCAACCAACGGTCCGGCTCGTTCTGGTAGTAGACGTAATCGAGGTTCCGCTCCAACGGCTCCGCGTCCTTGGTCCGCGTGCCCGCGGTATGCCGGGCACCGAGGCGGAGCAGGAACGGGTTGGAAAAACGTCCGCCTCCATGCATTTGGAACGCAACATCGAACTCCCTGGCCCGCATGGCCTCGAAGAAGGCTTCCTGCGCGGCAACGTCCTCGGCATCGTCCTCGAAGCGCTCGCCGTTGCGCGGGCCGTCGTGTACACCCCGGGCCACGGGAAGCATTTCGACGTCGTCTACCGGACCTTCCGTGGCAGCGGCAACCGCCGCATGGATGGGGGTTCCAAGCAGCGTGATGGTGGCTTCGGGGTACGCGCTCTTCAGCGCATAAAGGGCGGGGTACGTATAGATCAGGTCGCCCAGTCCGCCACCCCTGAGGACGGCAATCCGCTTGACGCCGCTGAACTTGTCCAGCACGGGGCCCACGCCGGGGCTCGGATTCGTCAGCGGTTTCTCCATGGATCATTCCTTTCGCTGCCAATGCTGCGGGCCGGTACTTTCCGTAGTTCCGGAGCCGCAGTGGTTCCGTGGGAAACTCCCGGAGCCGGCGTGTGAAGCCCGTGCCGCGGGGTACCTGAGGGGAACAGGAAACTGTAAGCCCAACCGGAAGGTACCCCATGGCACGCCTATCCAATCAAGAGGGCCCGGCCAATCAGGAAGGCCGGGCAAACCAAGAGGGCCCGGCCCACGATGACAGCCTGTCCCGCCAGGAAGGCCTGGCCAGCCAAGCGAGCCTGAGCAGCCAAGAGAGCCTGAGCACCCAAGAGGGCTTGGCCAGCCAAGCGAGCCTGTCCCGCCAGGAAGGTCTGGCCGACTGGTTACCGGGCCGCCTGGCCGAGGCACATCCCCTGATCACCGTCATCGGCGATTCCATCCTGGACGGCTGGTGGGATGGAACCATCGAGCGGTTCTGCCGCGAGGCCCCGGCCCCCGTGGTTCAGGTCCAGCGCCGCGATTTTGCCCCGGGAGGTGCCGCCAATACGGCGATGAACCTCGCAGCGATGGGGGCGGACGTTCGTTTCGTATCCCTCGTGGGCGAAGACCAGGGCGGCCAAACCCTCCTCGAACAGCTCACAGCCGCCGGCGTGGACGTATCGCACGTGGTCTCCCATGCGGGCATGACCACCACCACCAAGTTCCGGGTGAGCAGCGGCGGCCAGGTGATGCTGCGCCTGGACGATGCCGCGGACGAGGTCCCCGCAGACGGGCTCCGGCAGGTTGCCGCCGCCATCCCCCAAGCAGTCGGTGGTTCATCAGCCGTGGTCCTCTGCGACTACGGCTCGGGCACCCTGGAAGGCGCTGTGCGGGAGGCAATTTTTGAACACCTCGGTCCACAGGGTGACGCTTCCGAGGGGAACGGTCCTGCCATTGCCCGCCAAGACACGCTGGTAGTGGTGGACGCCCACTATCCGGGACGTTGGGCCCAGCTCAATCCGGACCTCGCAACCCCGAACGCGCAGGAAGCGGCACGGTTGCTCGGGACCGAATTCCCCGGCGGCGCTGCCAGGTGCCCCTTCGTGGAAGCGCACGCGGAGCAGCTTCTTCGCACCTCAGGTGCGGCCGCCGTCGTCGTGACTTTGGACCGGGAAGGGACCCTGACCATCCGCCCCCAAGGTGAGGCCCGGAAACCGACAACCCACCGGACGTGGGCCCGGCCGCAGGCAGAGAAGCAGGCGTCCGGGGCCGGGGACACGTTCGTGGCGGCCCTGACCATTGCCCGTGCAGCCGGATTGCCGCTCACCACCAGTGTGGATCTGGCCCAGGCCGCGGCCGATGTTGTGGTGCACCGGCCGGGTACCTCGGTGTGCACCACTGACGAACTGGCCAAACACCTCCGTGGTTTTGCCGATACTGCGCTGACGGATGCCGAGTTGGCCCTTCAGGTGGAGGAGCATCGCCGGGAGGGCCGGCGGATTGTGCTGACCAACGGGTGCTTCGATGTCCTTCACCGCGGCCACACCCGCTACCTCAACCAAGCCAAGCAATTGGGGGATGTCCTGGTGGTGGCGCTGAACAGCGATTCCTCGGTTCGAAAGCTCAAGGGCCCGGACCGGCCGGTCAATCACGAGGCCGACCGTGCGGCAGTCATCGCTGCGCTGAGCTGCGTGGACCACGTCACCGTGTTCGACACCCCCACTCCCATACCGCTCATAGATCTGCTGCGGCCCGACGTCTATGCCAAGGGCGGGGATTACACACCGGAGATGCTGCAGGAAACCCAAGCGGTGGAGCGCAACGGCGGCATAGTGACGATCCTGGATTATGTACCGGAGCATTCCACCACGGCGGTCTTGGAACGCATCCGTTCCACGGGCGAAACTCCGCAGGGCTGAGGCATCAACCATGCGTATTGTGATCACCGGTGCAACAGGACATGGCGGCACGGAACTGCTGAAGCGGCTCCAGAGGGCGCGGTCCGAAGAGGGCGCTGACCTCGAGTTGGTGGGCATCGCCCGCCGGCAACCGGATCCGGACGCGGATCCCTATCACGGTGTGGAGTGGCACACTGTGGACATCAGCTCCCCAGCGGAGCAGCCGGCTTTGGAGGCAGCTTTAGCGGGAGCCGATGCCGTGGTGCACCTCGCCTGGCTGATTCAGCCCAACCACAACCGGGAAGCGCTTCGCCGGACCAATGTGGCCGGAACATCCCACGTGCTGGCCGCGGCGCGGGCATCCGGGGTGGGCCACATTGTGTGTGCCTCGTCCGTGGGAGCCTACTCACCCGCTCCCAAAGACCAGCGGACCACTGAAGAGTGGCCGACGGACGGCGTCCGCAGCTCGCACTACAGCGTGGACAAGGCGGCACAGGAAAGGCTCCTGGACCGTTTTGCCCAGGAAAACCCGGACATTGTGGTCTCGCGGCTTCGCCCGGCGCTGATGTTCAGCGCCGGGGGCGGGAGCGAGGTTGGCCGCTACTTCCTGGGACGCGTCTTGCCCCGGCTGGTGCCGCGTAAGCCCTGGCTGCCGTTCCTCGCCATCCCCAAGGAGATGGTGTTCCAAGCCGCCCACACCGCAGACGTCGCCGATGCCTACTGGCGGGTGGTGGAACGCAAGGCCGAAGGTGCCTTCAACATCGCCGCCGAACCGGTCATCGACCCCAACGCCTTGGCGTGGATTCTCAACGCCCGGCGGCTGATGCCGTTCCCCCTCAAGGTGCTCCGCGCCGTCGTCGACGTCAGTTGGAGGCTGCGGCTGCAGGTGACCGACGCCGGATGGGTGGATATGGCGGCCAACGCACCCATCATGGATACGGCACGGGCTCACGCGGTTTTGGGGTGGTCGCCCAAGCGTTCTTCGTTGGAGTCCCTGGCGGAGATGCTGGAGGGAATCGGTGCGGGGAAGGGGCGGGAAGCTTCTCCTCCCTTGAAACCGCGGTAGCTTCCTATTCGGAGGACAGCACCACGGTCAGGATGCGGCGCAGGCTCATGGCCACCGACGCCGGGGCGTTCACCGGGGCCTGGTCGGCGGCCGCCCCGGCTACGGCATCGCCCAGGGCAGTGATGCTGTCCTTGGCCCGCGCCAGCCGGTTGGCCAGCTCGCCGTTCTCGGCGTCCCGCCAGTGATCCACAACGGACGCCACCGATTCCAGGGCTTCTGCGAGCGGAGTCACCACCGCATCCGGGATGACTGTTCCGGCGCCTTCTTCCCAAATGGCGCTGGCAAGGACATCGGTGATGTCCTGGACGTGGAAGGTGAGCCGTTCTAGGGTTTTCAGGCCGGCAAGGTCGCTGGGCAGGCGGGTCGCACGACGGCGGGACCTGGGGTTCGCTTTAGCGCTCAGTTCCGCTTGATGCACCGCAGTCCGGACGCCCGCTGCCGTAAGCGAGAGTTCGTCGCTGCGGCTGGCCCAGGCCTCGTGGTTGGGCGGCCACGACTCCTCCATGGCCCGTGCCATATCCCTAAGTTGGCGGGACAAGGCGCTTTGGTGTCCGGCGATGGCGGGATCGATGTCGTCCAGGTGCAGGGGTGGAAATATCAGCCAGTTCACCGCAAATCCCACCGTGACGCCCAGCGCCATCTGGAGGACGTAGGCGAAGGAAAAGCCTTCGGCGTTGGAGTCGCCCAGCACCAGCACGAACAGTGCTGCCATGGGGATCCATTCAGAAGCAGTACCCAGGCGGGGGAGGCCGCCGATGAGCACGCCGAGTCCTACTACCACGGCAACGGCCAGGGCGGTGGGGGCAGCAACTGTGGTGATGGCGAAGGCCATGCCGATGCCCAACACCAACCCCGCCAGGCTCTGGAGCCCATGCTTGGCCGAGTCGGCCACGGTGGGGTGCATGCTCACCAGGGCGCCAAGCGGCGCATAGTACGGATAGGCGGCGGCAGGACCGGGCATAAAGGGTGCGAGGTACCACGCGAGGCCTGCAGCAATGGCCGTTTTGGCGGCAAACAGGAGTCGGTGGCGGGTGACGGTTTTTCGAAGCGCGGGAATCAGCCGTCGCCTCGTGGGCAATTGGCTCATCAACCCCACATTCGCAGGTCTGGTCCCGGCTGTCGAGCGGAAAGTGCCGAACGTGAGCAGGGACATCAATTAGTTCGATTGGGTGATTAGATCCCCGGCAAGCGGGTACACACCCATTGATAGTAACGATACTTACTATCCCGGCTGCTGTCCGCAGCCTGCCAACTGTGGAAAGAGAGCGACAATGACTGAGAGCCAATCGCCGCAGGACGGAAGCTTCGCGGCGCCAACCACCGGTGCCCATGCAGGCACCGAACCATTTTCCGGAAGCTACCTCGACTCGCCGGACGTTGAAACAGAAACTGCGGGAACCACGGGAATCAGCGGAACCCCGGCAGGGTCGGGCTACTCCGGCACTTCGGGTACTTCAGGCACCACTGGCACTACGGGTACTTCAGGCAATTCCGGAAAGGTGGACACCGCCAAGGAGGAAGCCGCGGGAGTTGCCGGTGCCGTGCAGGATGCCGCCGGTGGAGTGATGGATACCGCCAAATCCGAGGCCGGCCATGTAGCCCACGAAGTCAAGGTAAATGCACGCCAACTGCTCACGCAGACCAAGGGTGAACTGACTGACCAGGCCCAGGTCCAGCAGCAGCGTGTTGCCGAGGGCCTGCGCTCCATCTCCGATGAACTGTCCACCATGGCCAATTCAAGCCAGAACGGCGGCGTTGCCACGGACCTGGTCCAGCAGGCAGCCCAGCGTTCTTCCTCGATCGCCCAGTGGTTGGAAGGCCGGGATCCCGGTTCCCTGCTGGATGAAGTCAAGGGGTTCGCGCGCCGCAAGCCAGGAGCTTTCCTGCTTCTTGCCGCCGGTGCCGGTGTCCTTGCAGGCCGCCTCGGCCGAGGCATGGCAGACAACTCACCGGAGGGCAACATTTCCAGTGGGACCACCACTGAAACTCCACGCGCCGTTTACTACCCAACCCAGGGTGGAGCTGTAACTCCTCCGGCCGTGGACCTTCCCGGTCCTACCACCACCACTGCCGGCTACGGCTCGGCAACCACCACGGGGGTAGCAACCGGCGGCGCAGCCACTGGCTACGACGCAGGGACCACTGGTGGCTATGACGGATCGACGCTTCCCTACCCGGAAACCGACGCCGGCGGGGTCAAGGCACAGGGTGACCCCCTGGCCGGACCGATCGACCCGGAGAGCCCCCTTGATCCGGATGACCCACAGTACGGAGGTCCCCGATGAGTAGTCCTGCCGACCTGCCTTCCACAACAGCGCACGAGAAAGCGGAAAACCTTCCTCTCGGCGAGCTGTTGAGCGACCTGACGCGCGATGTTTCCACGTTGATGCGCCAGGAAGTGGAGCTGGCCAAGGTGGAACTCAAAGAGTCCGCCACCAAGGCCGGCAAGGGTGCCGGAATGCTGGCCGGAGCCGCATGGGCCGGCCACATCACCGTACTGTTCCTCTCCATCGCCCTCTGGTGGGCTTTGGGGCAACTGGTTGGCCTGGGCTGGTCCGCGGTGATTGTCGCGGTGATCTGGGGAATCATCGCGGCGATCCTCGCCACGATGGGCCGCAAGGAGCTGAACGCCATCAAGGGCATGCCGCGGACAGCTGAGACCGTCAAGGAAATACCCCCCGCTCTGAAACCGAACACTGAGGAGACACGATGACGCAGAACCCCGACGCCCTGCGCGCCGATATCGAAGAAACCCGCAGGCGGCTCAGCACCAACGTTGACGCTGTAGCGGACAAAGTTACGCCGTCCCACATCGTCAACCGCAGGGTGGACAAGATCAAGACGGCCGTCTTCGGAGCCCGTGACGACGTCCAGTACCGTGCCAGTGAAACGGCGCACCATGCAGGAGACGCTGTTTCCGGAGTGGTTTCGGACATCAGCGACGCACCGCAGGCCATCACGCGCAAGGCCCAAGGCAGCCCGATTGCGGCCGGACTCATCGCCTTCGGTGCGGGCTTGCTGGTCTCAGCACTGATTCCACCGTCGGACAAGGAGCGCGAGGCTGCCCAGGCGTTGAAGGAAGCAGCCCAACCCTTGACCGAGGAACTGAGCCACGCCGCCCAGGAAGTTGCCGAGCACCTGCGTGAACCAGCCCAGGACGCCATGCAGAACGTGAAGGACACCGCCACGGAAGCCGCCGCCAACGTCAAGGACGAAGGCCAGGCAGCCGCAGCCGATGTCCAGGACCGTGCGCAGACGGCCAAGGACAACGTCAGCAACCAGTAAGGTTCCCGCCTCACCCAACTGAGTCGCAGCAGATGCCCTTTTGAACCCTCAGAAAGGCATTAACTGCGACTCAGTTGCGTGACGGCTGTGTTTAGGCGGGGGTGGGCGGATACTCGCCCTTGATGACGAAGTAGGAGCCGCGGATAGTTCCGGCGAGCTTGGATTTTTGCCGTGCGAACTTGAACTTCGCTTCCAACTCGGCCGGGACCTCCATCCCGTCGGCCAGCTTGAAGCCCACCGCCCTCTTCCCGTCTTCCAGGCTGTACATCACGTTGATGGACAGCCCTGATTCATAAAACACGTACGCCATGTGGAGGTCTTCCACCTGGAAGGCGGTGGCTTCCAGGGGGCGGGACTCAATAACAATGTCGCGTTCTTCCCGAAGGATCCGGCTCACCCGATCCACTATGGCCGGAACCTCTTCCGCCGGGCTCACGGTAAAAACGTGTTGGTACTTGTTGTGGAAGTAGCGGGCTTCGTTGGCGCGCAGTCCCGCGGCAGCATCGGCCACCGGCGACGACTCCAGGCCGGTTGTGGAGACATTCTTGAAGTCAACGGTGTAGGGCATGGGTCTCCTGGTCAGGCTGGTTGGGTGTGGTACGTGACAGTCAGCGTACGTCGAGGATCAGTTGCAGGAGCCGGGCGGCGGCCGGACGGGCAGCGTGTTCCTCGGACCACTGCGCACGGGCCAGGGCTTTGCTGACCGCCTGCGTGGTGATGCCCAGTTCCTGGGCCACTGCTTTTTGCTGGCCGCGGACGCCCGGTGTAAGCAGGTCAAGGACCCGCCATTCCGCGGCACTGCGATGTTGGACGATGTGCCCCAGGAGCCGCAGCACGGCCTCGGCCTCCGAGGCCAGCGCACCCAGCGGGCCGTCCACCGCAACCGGAATCCGCTCTTTGCCGTTGCGCAGCCGGTCCACGGCCCTCCGGGCGTAGACAAGTCCATGCCCGGACGCGTCCTTCACCAGGTTTGGCAGTGGCTCGTTGATGGGTCCCACTCCGATACCCACGTACCACTGGCTGGAGCGGAGGGCGATCAGTGCAGTCTCCACGGCTTGGTGGCCCGATTCGACGATGCCCTGCACCTCATCTTCAACCGAGCGGTCAAAGTCGAGCCGCGCAGGGATGTGCCGCAGGTCCTTGAGCAGCTGCGGCACAAGGTCGCCGTCACGGCGGCTGTCGCGTTGGTTGATGGTGAGAGTGAACATAGTGGATCACATGCTACCGGCTGGTAGACGGTCTGCAAGGGCCAAATTTACCCATTATTGAGCAGAACCGGTCAGTCGAGCGCCATTCGCCCGGTCAGTACGACGGCGGGCAGCGCACCTGCCGCTGCCCGTGCGGCGCCGGGTGTTCCGGCATCATTCATGGCCCCGAGGATGGCAAGGACCAAAGGGGCAGGATCCTGGTGTGATGCGAACACCCAGAACGTCCCGCGGGCTTGGAAAACCACGGCGTTGTGGCCTCCGGCGCCCAGGGAAAACTTGCGTCGGGCCACCAAGCGCCGATCGGGGTCGGTGCCGTCGGCCGTGGTCACCGCTTTGATGGTCCCGGGCACAATTTCGTCCCAGGGGATGACCAAGAGCGTGTGTTTCTGCGAGTATTTGGCAACCACACCGCCGTCGAAAACCAGCAGCTTCCGGAAACTGCCCAGGAACGTCATGGACCAGAGCACCAAGCCGGTCAGCATGCTGGTCAGCACAAAGAAAGCGGGATCATTGAAGTGCCCGGCTTCCCGGGTGGAACGGATCGGGCTGACGAACTCCGCGATGGTCCCGAAAACGAACCCCACCACCAGGCAGGGGATGAGGACCTTCCAGTAGATGCGGCGCGACGACGCTACATACCGGAGCCGGCCCAGTTCAGGGGAGAGCTCCCGTTCAACACGGCGAACCAGCCAGTTACGGCCGTGCATCCGGGCGCTGGCCGTAGAGGTTGGGCAAATCCCGGCGTTCGGCCGCAGCGGCCTGATCGGCTGCCGCCGCTTTGGGGTCCGGAACCGGCGCCTGGCCCTGGGCAATGCCGGAGCGGCGATCGATGGCGGCAAACTTCGGGTCCCACGTGTCATCTCCGCCGCCGCTGATGGCGGAGGCAATGAGCATGACCACGAAGAACGGGAAGAAGGACCAGCAGATGGCGCGCCATCCGCCCAACCAGGCGCCCGCCGTCGTGCCGTTCTTGATCCGCACTGAGCGCATCCCTGCGGCGGCGTCTCCCACGCTGCCCACGGATCCCCAGATCATGCCGTACACGTACAGCCCCACGAACCACAGGACAGCGTAGAGGGTCAGCCACAAACCGTCGTTGTACCCGAGCGCAGAGCCGCTGTTCATCATGGATTCCCGGACCACTGCAAGGATCACGGCCAGGACCACATACCCAACAAGGAACACCATGGCGTCCAGTACCCGGCCCCAGAAGTGGGCGCCCCCGGATGCTTTGACGAAGTACGCGCCGGTGTCAGGGTGGCGGCGGACAGGGCGGCCGTTGACAGGGTCAAGCAGGCCGGTGAGGGTGGTGGACTTCGAAGTGCTCATGAGGGACTTTCAGCTCGACGGCGGTCTGCGGCTTGGGTACGGAACGTCAGGCCAGTCCGGCCAGCCCGCCCAGGACGCGGGCCAACGTTGCCGCAGAAGTTTCCTGGAGCTCGAACGCCACGGATTCTGCCTGTTCCGCACCGTTGCCGGACGTACCCTCCACGCGCGGAGTCAGTACGTGGACCCCGGACGGGCCGGTGTATACGGTCACGGTGGGGAACTCGTTGGTGTCGGAATTGAAGGCCACCACGTTGCTCGCTGCCTGGGTGTCCGCCAAAGCCGTGGCGGCGTGTGCCTCGAACTGGGCTTCGGTGTAGAGGGCGGCCTCGGTGTCGCGGGCAGCCGCCTGCTGGGGGTCCACGAATTCGGCCAGGCGTGGAACCAGCTGGTCGCGGGTGACCACGGTGAAGCCGTGCAGGCCGCTTTCGTCCACTTCCTCCAGCAGGACGCCTTCGTCATGAAGGTAGCCGTAGAGCCAGCGCTTGCCGGTGGATACTGTCCGTTCCACGGAGACCACGCTGCTGCCGCTGCGGCGCAGGGTGAGGGCACCGGTGATTTCCTCTGTTGCGTGCAGGCGGGACGGCTCGGTCTCGCCCTCGAACACCACGGGATACACAAGTTCCTTGGCCAGCAGGCCGCGCAAGGCGATGGCGCACATCAGTTCCTTGCTGGCATCCTGGGCCGAAAGCCATGGCAGGGCAACCAGCTGTTCGTGCTGGACGCCGTCCAGGGCCACAACTTCTTCATCGGTCAGCGTGGGCAGGGCCGAGCCCACGGCGCTGGCCGAGGCCAGGACCTTGGCTGCTGCCTCAACGTCCCGCTGGGTCCATTTCATGGTGCTGGTGGTCATCCGAATATCCCTCCGACAAAGTTTCCGACTGACTTGGCGGCGTCACTGACCCCGTCTGCCACCTTACTGCCTACGTCCTTGGCGAAGCCCGCCACTTCCTTGGCACCATCGGCGATGTAGCTGCCCGGATTGCGTGCGAAGTTGCTGATGGAGTCCCAGTTGTCGGCTACAAGGTTGCCCAGGGCCCAGGCGCCGGCAACGATGCCCGCGCCGATCACAATGGGGGCACCGATCGGTCCGAGCAGGGCTGCGCCACCGGCCGTCATGAGCATGATGCTGCCAACGCCACCCACCACGGAAAGACCGCCGGCCACACGGTCACCGGTGCCGCGCCAGCCATCGTGCTGCGGGTTGATCATGTCGCTGATGCCGCCCACAATGTTCAAGGGTGCCGCCAGCGCTCCGGCCACACGGAGGCCCTTGGAGAATTTGCTGGCATCCTGGAACGCCTGGCTGAAGGGGATGTTGGCCTTGAAGTCCGTGAGGACGTCAGTGACCTTTTCCCCATTGCGCAGCGCGGTCATGGCATCGCGGACAACCGTCCCGCCGGCCCGCCAGTTGGTCAGGACTTCGCGGGTCTTCACCCATTCGGCGTTGCCGAGCTTGAGGTACTTGTAGGCAGTCCACAGCGGGGCGGCCAGGCCCTTGACGCCCATCGCGGTGTCATAGACGTCCTTGAGGACACCCACCGAGGAGCCCGAACCATCATTGTGGCTGGCGAACTCCTGCTGGTTGGCGTGCTTCTTCAGCTGGCTGGCATTCTCGCGCAGCATGTTGGCGGCCTTGACCAGGCTCTGCCGATGCTGGGAGTTCCAATCGCCCTTGAACACCGTTGCGTCTTTGCCCTGCCACGCGGTGGTGGAATTGATGGCGTTGGACAACTGCGTGCTTTGCAGGCTGATGGCGTCGGCAGCTTTGCCCATCACGCCTGCCAGACTGCGAAGCTGCGTGATGTCCGCGCCGTAGAACCCAGCCATGTGAACCCCCTGTGTAAGCCATCTGTGTAAGCCGTCGAAAAGTCTCGTCCCAGCCTAGGCGGAGGCGGCCGTCGCCGCGATGGGGAGACATGCCCATCCACAACGCGAACCCCCGCGTTGCCTTAAAAAGTACGACGGCGGCCGGTGCGGTTCGCAGGGAACCGCGCCGGCCGCCGTCGGGCGTCAATCGGTGATGACTAGTGTGCTGCCGGAACGTAGCGCTTGATGGAAGCTTCCAGCTCGGCCTCGGCAGCGGCGCGGTCGCCCCAGCCCTCGGCCTTGACCCACTTGCCGGGCTCCAGGTCCTTGTAGCGCGTGAAGAAGTGCTCGATTTCCTTGATCAGGTATTCGCTGACGTCGCTGACTTCCTGGATGTGGTCGAACCGTGCGTCAACGGGGACGCAGAGGACCTTGGCGTCTCCGCCGCCGTCGTCGGTCATGTTGAAGACGCCGATGGGGCGGGACTCAACAATGACGCCCGGGTGGAGGTCGAAGTCCTGCAGGAGCACCAGTGCGTCCAGCGGGTCGCCGTCTTCGCCCAGGGTGTTCTCGAAGAAACCGTAGTGCGTGGGGTACTGCATGGAGGTGAACAGGACGCGGTCCAGGCGGACACGGCCGGTTTCGTGGTCAACTTCGTACTTGACGCGCGATCCCTTGGGGATCTCGATGGTCACGTCGTGCTTCATGGAATGCTCCTTGACGGGTGTGGGTGGGGCGTCGCTCCGCCGAAGCGGCCGTCACGGGTGACGGTGCCTCAGGCAGGCTGCTCAGCCCGGGGCTGGCGGCAGGCAAAAGGGCAGCCGGTGCCGCCGACTACTATTGAGGATATAGCGAGAGGCCCGGGTTTCTTGAAACGGCGGGGACATTTCAGGACTGACAGGACCAAGCAACTTCCATGATGGGCGATAAAAACGGGGGTGCCCGCTGGGTATCCGCGGCGTGGGGGCGCTTGAAATGGCCGGTGCTGTTGGCCGGAGTCCTGTTGTGCGCCGCCGCGCTGGTGGTGGCAGGCCTGGCGCCCGGACTGTTCGCAGCGCCCAAGCCGTCCCCTTCCGTTCCTTCCTGGCAGCAAGTGCCTGACCACCTGAGCGACACGAGCGGCGTGCTTCCCCTGAATACCGGCGCCCCCGTTCCAGTGCCGGCCGAAGTTGCCCGGCAACTTGATGCCACGCTGAAACCCGCCGGCGGGGGCACCATCAGCGGCGTGGTCCTGGACGCCTCCACGGGCCAGGTCCTTTTTGACCGCGATGCCAACGCCAACAGGATCCCTGCGTCCAACATGAAGTTGCTGACCGCGGTTGCTGCGCTGAAGGCACTTGGCCCGGAGTCGCGTTTCACTACACGGGTGCTCGCTTCCGAAGATCCCTCCACGGTGGTGCTGACCGGGGGAGGGGACGTCCTGCTGGGTGCAGCCGCATCGGATCCGTCCTCGGTCCTCGGGCACGCCGGTCTTGGTTCGCTGGCTGTGGATACTGCCGCTGCGTTGACTGAGGCAGGCATCAAGGGGCCGGTCTCGGTGAAAGTGGACGATTCACTGTTCGCCGGCGCACCCCTCAACCCTGCCTGGAGCCTGGATGACGTCGCCGCCGGGGAGACAGCACCCTTGTTTTCGCTGGCTTTGAACTCCGGCCGTTACGCCCCCGACGTTCTGACTGGTCCGCGCCCCCAGGATTCCGCCATCACTGCCGCCCAGGCGTTTGCCGAGCAGTTGGCGGCCGCAGGCGTGGCCGTGAGTCCCGGCGTCGAACGCGGTAAAGGCCTCCCCGCGAGGGAGCTCGCTGCTGCCCGGTCCGCCACCGTCAGCGAGCAGGTTGACCTCATGCTCGAGTCCTCGGACAACTTCCTCGCCGAGGCGTTGGGGCGGATGACCGCTTTGGCGTCCGGTCAGAAGGGGACGTACGACGGCGCCACTGCCGCCGTGCGGCAAAGGCTGGGGGAGCTGGGAATCGCCACGGATTCGATGCAGCTAGCCGATGTTTCCGGCCTTGCCCTGGAGAACCAGGTCAGCGCCCGGCAATTTGCCGAAGTAGTCCGTGCCATCACCAGCGGCCCCGATCTATCCCTGCGGGCGGCGTTGGATGGCTTCCCGGTGGCCGGCCTGACCGGCACCCTTGATGACAGGTATGTGGACGCCGGAACTGCCGTCGGAGCCGGGCTGGTGCGGGCCAAGACAGGGACACTTAATACGGTGATCGCGTTGAGCGGCTACGTGGTGGATGCCGACGGGCGCCTGCTGGTGTTCTCCTTTATTGGCAACGACCTTGAACCCGGTGCCGCTGCCAACAAGGTTGCCATGGACCGTTCTGCGTCGGTGCTGGCCTCGTGCGGTTGCCGGGGCTGATGCTCCGCGTGGAGCGAACTTAACGGCCCACTGTCAGTCTCATGTGGTGTGATGGTCCCTATGGTGTCATCTGCCCGCGATTCGTCAGCAGGGGCCCCGTCCCTGATCAATTGGGACCTGGCCTCCTCTACGGCTGCCCGGCTTGCCCCTCCCGGTCCGGAGCTTAGCGCCGGGGAGATCGGCAAGGCGGTGGAGAACCTGCGCTTCAACGCGGATATCTCGGTTCCGCACGTCCACGACATCACTGGCCTGGAAGCGGCCCGGGACCTGCGGGACTCGCACGTCCTGGTGGTTGACCGTGCCTCCTGGTCCAAAGCCAATACGCAGAGTTTCTCAGTGATGCTCCAGCCCGCGCTGAAGAAGATGCTGGAGAGCCGCAACGGTGCGGCCATGACCCCGGCCGCCGCCGCAGCCAGCGGTGCCATCACCGGCACCCAGCTCGGGGCCGTGCTGGCTTTCCTCTCCAGCAAGGTTTTGGGCCAGTACGACCCATTCGCTGCGTTGGCCCCCGACTCCAACGTTCCCCCGGGCGGCAGGCTCCTGCTCGTTGCCCCGAACATCATTTCCGTGGAACGTGAACTCAACGTCCATCCCGACGACTTCCGGCTCTGGGTCTGCCTGCACGAGCAAACACACCGTGTGCAGTTCGCCGCCGCGCCGTGGCTCCGGCACCACATGCTGGACGAAATCGAAAAGCTCAGCGGCAACCTCCTGGGCAACATGGACTCGCTGGTGGAGCGCGCGGGCGCGGTTGCCAAGTCCCTGCGGGACCGCAATCCCTCCGAGAAAGCACCCGGACGGGGCGCCATCCTCGACATCCTGCAGGATCCCGAGGAAAAAGCGTCCCTGTCCCACATCACGGCTGTCATGAGTCTCCTCGAAGGCCATGCGAACGTGGTCATGGATGCCGTGGATTCGAGCATCGTCCCGTCCGTGAGGACCATCCGCCAGCGCTTCAACGAGCGCGGCAAGGACCGCGGTGTCGTGGAGAAGTTCATCCGCAATCTCCTCGGCCTGGATGCCAAGATGCGCCAGTACACCGATGGCGCCAAGTTCGTCCGTGAAGTGGTTGCCGTGGCAGGCATGGAAGGCTTCAACCGGGTGTGGACGTCCGCCGAATACCTTCCCACCGAAGAAGAGATCCACAACTCCAAGCTGTGGCTTGAGCGGATGGGGCTTTGAGCGTTTCACCTGGTTCTGTCGGGAGTTCCAGTGACGGGCCTGCTGCGGGTTCCGTAGCCGGGCCTGCCGGGTCCAGTTCCGGAGTCGCGGGTAAGGGGCGACGGCGGCCTGGACGTCTCGCGCCCGTCGTCGGCAAGGCGCGGAAGCAGTTGCAGAACGCCTTGGCTTCCGCCGGCTACCCCCAACGGGTGCTCGTAGCCTGCAGCGGCGGACCGGATTCGTTGGCTTTGGCAGCCATCGCCGCCTATTTCGGCCGGCGCGGCCACGTTGATGGACACCCGGTGGCTGTTGCCGGAGTAGTGGTGGATCATCAGCTGCAGCCAGGTTCTGCAGAAGTCGCCTCCCGGACTGCCGGGGTGCTGCGGGAGCTGGGCTTGTCTCCGGTGGAGGTGCGCACTGTGGAAGTCGCCGCTACCGGCTTTGGTCCCGAGGCCGCAGCCAGGGACGCCCGTCATGCTGCGCTGGATTCTGCCGCCGAGGATCTGGCCTGTGATGCGATCCTGCTGGGCCATACCCTGGACGACCAAGCCGAGCAGGTGTTGCTGGGGCTGGCCCGCGGTTCCGGGACCCGATCCCTGGCAGGAATGAGGCCCGCCCGTGGCCGCCTCCTCCGGCCGTTCCTTGGGCTTCGTCGCGAGGAGACCCTGGAAATCTGTGAGGTGGAGGAACTTTCCCCCTGGCACGACCCCAGTAACGCCGATCCCGCGTTCGCGCGTTCAAGGACCCGTGTTGAGGTCATGCCGGTCCTGGAAGAGAAACTGGGCCCGGGCGTGGCTGAATCATTGGCGAGGACGGCCGCAATCCTGCAGCAGGACGCTGATTTCCTCGAAAGCCTGGCCGAGGAGACCTATCTCTCACTTGTCCGGCGCGAAGGCGATGATGCCTGGCTTCCCGAGGACGCCGTACGCGAGCTGCCGGCCGCCCTCAGGTTCCGTGTCATCGCCAAGGCCGCCGCCGACGTCGGGGGTCAACAACCGGGCTATGGACGCCTCCAGGCAGCGGAAGCACTGCTCCGGCGCCAAGGGTCAGCCGGACCCGTGGAACTTCCCGGCCATGTCAGTGTTTATCGTTTGTCCCTCAGCGATTTGGAGCAGGAGCGTTCGGTGTCCGCCGGCACTCCGGCAGCTGGTGGCCCGCGTGATTCGCCCGACGCCGGTCCCCGTGAAGCCGCGCGCTGTGGGAAGCTAGTATTCCGGCATCAGAAACCGTCCCAACAGTAGCCGCACCCGAGCATCAAAACAGGAGCCATTGGTGGATTCAAACGACGTCCAGGCAGATCTCAAGCACGTTCTTTACACCAAGGAACAGATCCAGACGCGCATTGCAGAACTCGCAGCGCAGATCGATAAGGACTACGAAGGCCGCGACATACTGGTTGTCGGCGTCCTCAAGGGTGCGGTGATGGTCATGGCTGACCTGGCGCGCGCACTGCACAGCCACGTCAGCATGGACTGGATGGCTGTCTCGTCCTACGGCTCCGGTACCCAGTCCTCCGGCGTAGTCCGCATCCTCAAGGACCTCGACACCGACCTCATGGGCAAGGATGTCCTGATTGTTGAAGACATCATCGACTCCGGCCTGACCCTTTCCTGGCTCAAGTCCAACCTTGAGTCGCGTGGCACGGCCAGCGTCGAGATCTGCACGGCTTTCCGCAAGCCGACTGCCGCCAAGGTGGAGATCGACGTCAAGTACGTTGGCTACGACATCCCCAACGAGTTTGTGGTGGGCTACGGCCTCGACTACGCCGAGAAGTACCGCAACCTGGACTTCGTGGGCACTTTGGCCCCGCACGTTTACGAGTAAGCGCTCTTCTTCGCTTCACGCCGCCGCGCCTTTTCCGCCATTTGCACTTATAACCACTGGCGGGAGTGGGGGCGGCGGCTGTGCTTAAGGGGGCGCTTCGCTTAAGGGGTGCGCTTGGCGGTAGCGGGTGCAGATATTGAGTTTCTGAACCTGCCGCCGCACCAACCCCTCGCCGTCGCGCCCTTTTCCGCCGTTCGCGCCCGTAACCTCTGGTGCGTGTGGCGGGTGTGGGTGCGGTGTTTGCGTTTAAGGGGTGCGCTCGGCGGGTGTGGGTGCGGTTGTTGGGTTTGTGAACCTGCCGCTGCGCACCCTCTCGCGCTAAACTGGACCATGACCGGTGCTCCTGCCCGCCTTCTGGCGTGGCTCGCCGTCATGGCGACTCTCCTCACAGCCTGCACTCCTGGGGTCGATCTCGCTGAGCCCGGTTCCGGTCAACCAATCGCGTCCGCTTCTGCTGCGCCGGCAACGGGCCACCTTGAAACGGCCCCGTCACCGAGCGCCACGCAGGCTCCTGTGCCGCCGCAGCCCGCACCTCCGCCCGCGCCGGCAGTGGTACCTCAAGCTTTTGCCCTGAACCTCTACCAAGAGGGTGACTTCGTCCCGCAATATACGTTCGACTGGTGTGTTGCTGCGAGCATCCAAATGGCGCACAATCTCATCGACGACACCGGCGGAGCCTCTTGGGCCTCCTCCGCGCAGCAAAGTGAGCTGTGGGAGATGGCCCGTGCGAGGTCCTCGAATTCATTCAACGGCGCCAACCCCCGGGGCTGGGCGCAGGTGTTGACTGAGGTTGGATTGGGCCCTTACTCGGTGGTCAGCGTCCCAACCTACGAGGACACGCTGCAGACGGCGGCGCGCGCCATAGCTGAAACTGGCCGGCCGGTGGGGTTGGTCATGTGGAGTGGTCGGCATGCTTGGGTGATGAGCGGCTTTGAGTCCATGGGTGATCCTGCGCAGTTCCCGGAGTTTCAGGTAACGGGGATTCGGGTCCTGGATCCGCTCTATCCTCACGGCAGCGGACAGTGGGGTCCCTCTCCGGAGCCCAACAGTCTGCTGACTCCGGAGCAGTTGGCCACACAGTTCGTGGTCCGTGAGCCCCGGCGCTGGAGTTCGGACCTGCCCACAGGTTATTTGCTGGTGCTTCCGGTCGCAGCCTGACCACCCGGTGCCTTACGCTGCACGCAAGGAACGAAGCCCGCCGTCGTTCAAAATACGTGCGAACACGCGTGGGTTCATCATCTCGGCCCAGTCCCAGCGCACGACAGTGAGGCCCAGCGCCCGCAGACCATTCTCGCGGGCCTTCTCTGCCATGACCGCCTGCTGGATGGTCTGGTTTCCCCGCAACCTTTTTCTTAGGTACTTTCCGTGTCCATCGAATTCCCCGACAAGGTCCAGCTCGGGCCACCAGAAGTCAGTTCGGGCAATGCGTCCGTTTCCCAGGGTAAAAGAACCTTGAAGGCTGGGTACGGGAAAGTTGAGCAAGATCATTTGTGCTCGGCTTATGGATTCCCCCACTGATTCGGATTTGTCTGAGGAAAGATCGAGAATCGACTCGGCCCGTCGCTTTCTGGAAACCCTGGTGAGAGCGGAGACAGCTTCAGCAAGTTCGTCGACGCTTGCCGGAGGACCCCACGCTTTATCCTTGTTCCAATTGTCGGCCTCTAAATCATCGCCCCACCCTTGGTTGCGTCGGCTGGAGTCCACTACGGCCAAGGCCTCAGCAAAATTGAGGGCGGCGGCAAGCTCTATTGTGGTGCGGACCTTATCTGTGACTCGAAAGTCACCAAGTTGGGCCACCCCGGCGTCAAGAGACCCGAAGCTTCTCCGGATCCCGTGCTTGGACCTGCCGCCTCTTGGGTCTTCAGTGACAGTGCATAGGCCCTGAGGTACGCCCACTACGCCGAGCCCCCATAGGAGTGCGGCCGTCTGCAAGTTGAACAGGGGCGGAGTCCTGGCTGCATTGACCAGCGCGGCTGCTTGGAGTCCGTGCCGCTGACGCTCGTTCAACTCCGCCCAATAAGCAGAGCGTGTATAAGCGCCCCGTCGGACCCGCACCAGCTCGCCACGCTTGGCCTGCTTCGCGAGGTGCCGCGCGTCATGCCCGATGCGTGTCGCATCTGCAGCGAGGATGAGTTCTGGAATGGTCATGGGTTCCACGCTTCCCGTTCTAGCGCGAAGTCGAAAGCACCCGTCCGAGCTATGTGGAAAAACAGCATCGAGTCCACACGGAAGTAGCCAAGGTGGTGCCCTGCTAACAGCACTTAGCGGGGCGACGCGCCCCACGGGCCGCACCCGTTTCCGCCGTTCGCGCCCGTTCCTCAGCACGCCCGCACCCTTTTCCGCCGTTCGCGCCCGTGGTTACGGGTGCGCACGGCGCCAACGGGTGCGCCGGAAGCGAAGGCCAGTGGGAACCCGCCCGCCCACCAAGCGCAAAAGCCCTGTTCCAACGCCACCGACGCGAGTATCCTGTGTACGCCCAGAGGGAACTTTTGGACTTTCCGGTGCGTGAATTACTGGGAACGGTGTATAGCTTGAAACTGAAGCAGCACCACTCGCGCGCAGAAGTTGCGCCTTGCAGCACTACCAGGAGGGACGGGGCAAAGCCCCGATCAGATGAAAGCTAAGAGTTTCTTCAAGGGCCCGGGCATCTGGATTGTTGTCGTTGTTGGCTTGCTCCTGGTGGCATTCGCAACACTGGCTCCGGGCGGTTCAACCCGTATTGACACCAAGGAAGGCCTTGAGCTCCTTTCCCAAAGCGGGAAGGTTGAGCAGGCCAAGATTTTCGACGCCGAGAACCGCGTTGACCTGGTGCTTAAGGACAACCTGAACCTGGATGGCCAGGACAAGGGCAAGAACGTCCAGTTCTTCTACGTCACCGATCGCGGTCCGGATGTAGTGAAGGCAGTCACCAACGCCAACCCGGACAAGGGCTTCACGGACCAGCCGATCGAGAACAACTGGTTCTCGGGCCTGTTCTCGCTGCTCATTCCGGTGCTGTTGCTCGGTGTCCTCTTCTGGTTCCTGCTTTCCCGTATGCAGGGTGGCGGCTCCAAGGTGATGCAGTTCGGCAAGTCCAAGGCCAAGTTGGTCAACAAGGACATGCCGCAGGTGACATTCTCTGACGTCGCCGGTGCCGACGAAGCCGTGGAAGAGCTCCAGGAAATCAAGGAGTTCCTCCAGGAACCGGCCAAGTTCCAGGCCGTGGGCGCCAAGATCCCCAAGGGTGTGCTGCTCTACGGTCCTCCAGGTACCGGTAAGACCCTGCTGGCCCGCGCTGTCGCAGGTGAGGCCGGCGTTCCCTTCTTCTCCATCTCCGGTTCGGACTTCGTTGAGATGTTCGTCGGTGTTGGTGCTTCCCGTGTCCGTGACCTGTTTGAGCAGGCCAAGGCCAGTTCTCCAGCCATCATCTTCGTGGATGAGATCGACGCCGTTGGACGTCACCGTGGTGCCGGTATCGGCGGCGGTAACGATGAGCGGGAGCAGACGTTGAACCAGCTCCTCGTGGAGATGGACGGTTTCGACGTCAAGACCAACGTCATCCTCATCGCCGCCACCAACCGTCCGGACGTCCTGGATCCTGCGCTGCTGCGCCCGGGTCGTTTCGACCGCCAGATCACGGTGGAAGCCCCGGATATGATCGGCCGCGAGCAGATCCTGAACGTCCACGCCAAGGGCAAGCCCATGGCCCAGGGCATCGACCTCAGGGCTGTGGCCAAGAAGACCCCGGGTTACACAGGTGCTGACCTGGCCAACGTGCTGAACGAGGCCGCACTGCTGACCGCGCGTTCCAACGCCAACCTGATTGACGATCGCGCGCTGGACGAGGCAATCGACCGTGTCATGGCCGGCCCGCAGAAGCGCAGCCGCGTCATGAAGGAACTCGAGCGCAAGATCACCGCTTACCACGAGGGTGGCCACGCACTGGTTGCTGCTGCCCTGCGCAACTCCGCCCCGGTCACCAAGATCACCATCCTTCCCCGCGGCCGCGCCCTGGGCTACACCATGGTGATTCCCGAGGACGACAAGTACTCGGTGACCCGCAACGAATTGCTGGACCAGATGGCCTACGCCATGGGCGGTCGTGTTGCTGAGGAAATCGTGTTCCACGATCCCTCCACAGGCGCATCCAACGACATCGAAAAGGCCACCTCCACGGCCCGGAAGATGGTCACCCAGTACGGCATGAGCGAGCGTGTTGGTGCGGTGAAACTGGGCCAGGGTGGCGGGGAACCGTTCCTCGGCCGCGACGCCGCGCAGGAGCGCAACTTCTCGGACCAGATCGCCTACGTTGTGGACGAGGAAGTACGTCGCCTGATCGATCAGGCACACGACGAGGCTTACGCCATCCTCACGGAAAACCGGGACGTCCTGGACCGCCTGGCCTTGGAACTGCTTGAGCGTGAAACCCTGAACCAGGCAGAGATTGCAGAGATCTTCCACGACATCCGGAAGCGCGATTTCCGTGAGATCTGGTTGTCCAAGGAATCCCGCCCGGTCCAGTCCATCCCGCCGGTTGAAAGCCGTGCGGAAAAGGCTGAACGGGAAGCCCAGGAAGAGGCCAAGAAGGCACGTCTGGACGAGCCGCTGGACGTCGTCGCTCCGCATGCCCAGGGGGTCAGCAGCCAGGAATCCTTCCAGGCACCGCGACCTGACGGCGGCAACGACTCCACGCATCACGGCTAAGCTATCTGCCGTGACTCATTTCGACGACGACGACGACCTCGCCGCCGCCCACGGTTCCGCCGTGGGCTCCCAGCACAGCCATAAAGTAGACCGTCCGCGCATTGAAGCCGCTGTCCGGGAGATCCTCCTGGCCATCGGTGAAGACCCTGACCGTGGCGGGCTCCAGGACACGCCAAAGCGCGTGGCCAAGGCGTACGCCGAGGTCTTCGCGGGGCTTCACCAGCACCCGGCGGATGTCCTTTCCACCACGTTCGACCTCGACCATGAGGAGCTTGTCCTTGTGAAGGACATCCCCTTCTACTCGACGTGTGAGCACCACCTTGTGCCGTTCCATGGCGTGGCGCATGTTGGTTATATTCCGTCACACGACGGAAAGGTGACGGGCCTGAGCAAGCTGGCACGGTTGGTGGATATCTATGCGCGCCGGCCCCAGGTCCAGGAGCGCCTGACCACGCAGATCGTCGAGGCGCTGGTGAAGCACCTCAACCCGCGCGGCGCGATCGTCGTCGTCGAATGCGAACACATGTGTATGTCCATGCGCGGCATCCGCAAGCCCGGCGCAAAGACCGTCACCAGCGCGGTGCGCGGTCAACTCCATGACCCGGCCACCCGCGCCGAGGCCATGAGCCTCATACTCGGAAGGTAAGCACTATGGACTCCCTCGCTGCAGCACCCGGAACCGGCCCGGCCACAAGCCCGCTGCCGGTTCTCCGCAAACCGCGTCCGGCGGCCAGGTTCGAGGACCTGCCAACGGACCGTACGCTCGTCATGGGAATCCTGAACGTCACCCCGGATTCCTTCAGCGACGGCGGCACGCACCGGACGCCGGATACCGCCATCGCGCTCGGCTTGCGCATGTTCTACGCCGGCGCGGACATCATCGACGTCGGGGGCGAATCCACGCGCTCGGGTGCCGAGCCCGTTTCCCCTGAGGAGGAACAGCGCCGGGTCATTCCGGTGATCCAGGCCTTGGTGAAGGCCGGTGCCCTGGTCAGCATCGATACCATGCACACGTCCACTGCGGCCGCTGCGATCGAGGCCGGTGCTGCCATCATCAATGACGTGTCAGGCCTGACCATCGAGCCTGGAATGCCCGAGCTCGTTGCCCGGACCAAGGTTCCGTACATCCTTACGCACCGCCGTGGCGACGCCCTGACCATGGACAACCTCACGGACTACAACAACGTGACGGAAGATGTGGTGGCTGAGCTGAGCGGGGTCCGCGACAAGCTCTATGCGGCAGGTGTTGCCCCTGAGCAGGTCATCATCGATCCCGGCCTGGGTTTCTCCAAGAACGAGAACCAGAACTGGGAGATCCTGAAGAACCTGGATCAGCTTTTCACTTTGGGCCACAAGGTGATGGTGGCCGCATCCCGTAAGCGCTTCCTGGGCTCGTTGCTCACAGTCGCCGGCAAGTCTGCTGCCCCGTTGGAGCGCGATGCCGCAACTGCAGCCATCACCGCTTTGAGCGCCACCAAGGGCGCTTGGGCTGTCCGCGTTCACGACGTCGGCCCCAGCCTTGACGCCGTCAAGGTCGCCGCCCGTATCGCCCGCTGATAGGAAACGCTGTGGACAGGATCACGCTGACCGGCGTCACCGCCGTCGGTTATCACGGAGTGTTCGATTTCGAGCGCCGTGACGGCCAGCCTTTCGTTGTGGATGCCGTGTTGCACACGGACTTCGCCAAGGCGGCCGAGACCGATGACCTCCAATACACGGCGCATTACGGCGAGGTTGCGGGGCTGATCACCCGGCATATCGAGGGCGAGCCCTTGAACCTGATCGAGGGCCTGGCTGTCAGGATCGCCGAGGCCATCCTCGCGGACTACAGCGTGGCCGCCGTCGACGTCACTGTCCACAAGCCCAAGGCCCCCATCGAGGTGCCGTTCGGCGATGTTACGGTCAGCGTGCATCGGGAGCGGTCATGACATCCGGTTACACCAAGGCCATCCTGGCTCTCGGCAGTAACCTGGGGGAGCGCAACGACACCTTGTCCACAGCAGTGGCGGCCCTGGTGGATCCGCCGGAGGTGCGTCTCCTGGGTGTTTCGCCCGTGGTGCAGACCAAAGCAGTGGGCGGCCCCGAAGGACAGCCGGACTTCCTGAACATGGTCATGGCGGTGGAAACAACGTTGACCCCGATGCAGCTCCTGGAGCATTGCCACCGGGTTGAACAGCAGCACCACCGTACGCGTGAGGTTCGCTGGGGCCCACGAACATTGGATGTGGACATCGTTGTTTACGGCGACGTCGTCAGCGAGGACCCCGTACTGACCCTGCCCCACCCGCGGGCAGCTGAGCGCGCATTCGTGCTCTACCCGTGGTCGCTGCTGGAACCGCACGCGCAATTGAACGGGCAGGGCGTTGCTGAGCTGGCCGCCGTCGCCGCTGACATGCCCGATATCCGGCGTTTCGACGGCTATGGCGACGTCGCCGGAGTACCTGCGACGGGAGCGGTGGAGCAGCCATGAAAGCCATGCGCCCGGTAGTTCTGGTGCTCATCGCCGTCGTCGCTGTGGTCGTTGGCTGGTTGGCGACCGCCACCACCAACCGGTACAGCATGCCCACTCCGGTCCTGCCGGTCTCGGCGCTGGTGACCATGGCTGTTATTGCCGGTCTCACGCTCATCATGGGGATCCGTGTGCTGCGCTGGCGCAACGGCAAAAAGAAGAACATGCTCAACCCGATCCTGGCGGCCAGGACGCTGGTCCTTGCACAAGCCTGCGCTTATGCTGGAACGCTCCTCTTTGGCTGGCATGCCGGCATTTCGATGGACCTCCTCCGTATTGGCAGCTTGCGGGGCGGCGAAGGAATTCTTTGGAACGCCCTGTTGATGGGCGGAGGTGGAGTGGTGATGGTGGTGGTTGGACTCGTGGTGGAGCGTTTTTGCCGGATTCCGCCGGAGGACCTTGAAGGAGGTTCTGCAGGACCGGGGACCCGTCGCGGCGAAACCAAGGGTGAAGGCGAATATGCATACCGTGGCGATTGATCCCCCCGGCGTCCAGTGGCTGCGGGTTTCCCCAAAGTACGTCACGGTGCGCTTGGTGGAATGGGCCATCGGCAACGTGCTGTTGCTGGCCGTACTGAGTCTGCCGCTGGTTTTTGTGCTGCTCGGTTGGTGGCGCTGGCCTCCGTTGTGGCTCGCCATTGCTGTTCCGTCGGTGATGCTTGTCCTGGCGCTGTGGCGGCTGGTGTTGATTCCCCGCCAAGTGCGTGCCATCGGCTACGCAGAACGCGACGACGACCTCCTCATCCGCCGCGGCATCTTCTTCCAGCGCACCATGGTGGTCCCTTACGGCCGGATGCAGTACGTGGACGTTGCAGTGGGACCGGTTGAGCGCAGCCTGGGACTCTGCACCCTCAAACTCCACACGGCTTCCACGGGTACCAACGCACACCTCCCCGGACTTCCCGCCGAGGAAGGTGCGCGGCTGCGCGAGCAACTTTCGGCCCGTGGAGAAGCCAGGCTGGCCGGGCTGTGAGCCCGGAAGACACTGCGGCGGTTGGCCCGCCGGATATGACGGCAGCAAAGGTCGACGGCGATTGGAACCGCGTCCACCCGGCGTCGCCTTTTGTCCGTGGCTGGGTGGCGCTTGCCGCCGTCGGGTTCTTCTTTGGCCGTGACGCTTTTGAACGAATGCTGCAGGGCCGGGATGTCCTGGATCCGAACCTGAACAGCCGGGTGCCGTGGCTTCTGGCCGGCGGTGCCGTGGTGCTCCTGTTGACGGTGGGCAGCTTCATCCTGAGCTGGTATTTCACGCGCTACCAGGTGGCTGAAGGGTACGTCCGCGTCAACACCGGCTTCCTTTTCAAGCAGCAACGGCAGGCCCGTTTGGACAGAGTCCAGGCAATTGACATCGTTCAGCCCCTTTTAGCGAGGATTTTCGGCCTCGCGGAACTCAAGTTTGAAGTGGCCGACGCCGGCGAGTCGGCGGTGCGGTTGGCGTACCTCCCGCTGGCGCAGGCCAAGCAGTTGCGCGCCACCATCCTGGCCCGGGCCGCCGGCGTTGTCAGTGAGCCCGGTCAGGAGGAGGAAATTCCTGAGGCGCCCGAGCACGTGGTGCTGTCCGTCCCTCCTGCGCGGCTCATCGGTTCGCTGGTGTTGAGCGAGCAAACCGTGGGGATCCTCGTTGGTGCTGCCGCAGTGGTTGCCATCTCCGTTTTCACGGAAAACCAGACACTGTTCCTGGCGCTCATCCCTGCCATCCTGGGCATTGGTGCGGCGTATTGGAACTCCTTCAACAAGGGCTACAACTTCACGGCCGCAATTTCCCCGGACGGCATCCGCCTGCGGTATGGCCTCCTTGATACGCAGGCGCAGACTGTGCCTCCCGGCCGCATTCAGGCAGTCATGGTGACGCAGCCGCCCCTGTGGAGGATCTTCGGCTGGTATCGAATGCATGTCAACGTGGCGGGCTATGGGGTCTCGGGCAGCACCGAGGGTGCCGCCCGCACCATGCTGTTGCCCGTCGGCATGAAGCCGGATGTCCTGCGGATGATGTCCTTGGTGCTGCCGGATCCGGGAGTTGAAGACCCGGAGCGCGTCTTCACGGCCGGGCTGGATGGGTTGGCTCCGGCCGGCCCGGATGTTGCCCCGACGGATGGTTTTGTCACGACTCCCCGCCGTGCACGCTGGTTGGCCCCTCTTGGCCGGCGTCGCAATGGGTTCCTTGCCACACGCACAGCGCTGTTGATCCGGTCCGGTCGGTGGTGGCGCATGCTGGTCCTTGTGCCACATCAGCGGACCCAGTCCATGGCACTTCACCAGGGACCGTTGGCCCGCCGCTTCGGGGTAGCCGACCTGGTCCTGCACACTACCGCCGGACCTGTTTCTCCCCGGGTGTACCAGGCTGGCGTTGGGCAGGCTGTGGAGCTGTTCGATCAGCAGGCGGCCCGAGCCCGCGAAGCCCGGAAACGGCAGACCAGCGAGCAATGGCTGGCGCAGGTGGCACCCCAGGCTCCGGAGGTTGCAGCCGCAGCAGAACAGCCGGAACAATCCCAAACTTCACCGCAACAGGAGGACCGCCACGATGGCTAGGCCAGGACGACTCGGAGTCGGAATCATCGGCGCCGGCAAGGTGGGTGCCGTGTTGGGTGCCGCTTTGCGCGCGGCCGAGCACGCCGTCGTCGGGGTTTCAGCGGTGTCCGAGGCGAGCCGTGAGCGGGCCGAAAACCTGCTGCCGGGTGTTCCGGTCCTGGAAATCCAGGACATCGTGGAACGCTCGGAACTGGTGTTGTTGGCTGTTCCGGATGATGCCCTCGGAGAGTTGGTGGCGGGGCTGGCGAAGCTTGGTGCTTGGCAGCCCGGTCAACTCGTGGCCCATACATCCGGCCGGTTCGGCGTGGGAATCCTCAACCCTGTCAGGGCTGTGGGCGCGATTCCGCTGGCGCTGCACCCGGCCATGACGTTCACGGGCATGAGCCTGGACCTGACCCGGCTAATGGATTGCACCTTTGGAGTCACCGCCGATGCGGCCATGCTGCCGATCGCCCAGGCATTGGTGGTGGAGATGGGTGCCGAGCCCGTGGTGATTGCCGAAGCCGACCGCACCCTTTACCACGCATCCCTCGCGCACAGCTCGAACCACATGGTCACGCTGGTGGCCCAGGCATCCCAGATGCTGCGGGAGATCGGCGTCGAATCCCCTGAATCGATGCTCGGTCCGCTGCTTCGCGCGACGCTGGAGAACGCCCTTGCCTCCGGCGAATCCGCACTCACCGGTCCGGTAGCGCGCGGAGATGTTGGTACCGTTTCCGCGCACGCCCAGGCTCTGAAAGAATACGACGCCGGTGCCGGCGGCGATGTCCTCGCGGCATACCAGGCCATGGCTCGGGCCACCGCGCGCCGGGCAGAAAACCGTGGGATCCTGCGGCCCGAACAACTGAACGAGATTGACGAGGCGCTGGGCGGCGAACCCAAGTCGCCGGAAGGAAACTGAACATCATGGCCATCAAGCTCGTGACCACTGCAGCCGAACTGCGCGCCGAAAGCGCCCGCCTCCTTGCTGCCAAGGGCGGAAACGCGCAGGGCCTTGTGCCCACCATGGGCGCCCTGCACTCTGGCCACGCATCGCTTGCCCGGACAGCCGTGGCGGAGAACGACGTTGTGGTGGCCACCATCTTCGTCAACCCGCTGCAATTCGGCGATGCCGTGGACCTGGACCGCTACCCGCGCACGCTCGATGCCGACATGGCCCTGCTGGATGCCGAAGGCGTCGACCTCGTCTTCGCCCCGTCCGTTGACGAGGTTTACCCCGGCGGCCAGCCGCTGGTTCGCGTAACCTCCGGACCATTGGGCGAAAAGTGGGAGGGTGCATCGCGCCCCGGCCACTTCGACGGAGCCCTCACGGTGGTGGCCAAGCTGCTGCACTACGGGCTTCCCGGAGGTGCTGCAGCGGACGGCACGACGGCGGCCTACCGGGCTTACTTCGGACAGAAGGACGCGCAGCAGCTGGCATTGGTGAAGCGGATGGTCGCGGACCTGAACTTTCCGGTCGAGATAGTTCCTGTGCCCATTGTCCGCAGTGAAGACGGACTGGCGCTTTCGAGCCGAAACAGATTCCTTTCCGATGAGGAACGAGAAGCCGCCCTCGTCCTTTCGCGGGCTTTGCGCCTTATTGAGTCCCGCGCAAACGCGCACGAACCGCTTGACCTTGACTCCGCCGTCGCGCTTGTTCAATCCCAGCCGCTGGTGGAACTGGACTATTTCGACGTCGTCGATCCCCTCACGCTGGAGCCGCTCGCCGAGAACTGCAAGGAGACTCCGTTCCGCGGGGAAGGCCTGGCGATCATTGCGGCAAAGGTGGGGCCGGTACGCCTGATTGATAACGCCCCATTGTTCTCCTGACGTTTGGAATTTTCCTGCTGACGGGAATTGCTTGGGCGCTTAGACTGTTCTAGTCTTCACCGGCATCGATCGCCGGACACCAAATCCAACCCTTGGGGAATCCTCATGTCTACCGACGTCACGTCCGACGCCAACGGAAAGCCTGAATCCGGTGCATCCGGTTCCGTCGCCTCAGCAGAGCCGGCGGCTTCCCAGGCTCCGCAGGTTCCGGCGTCCCAAGCCCCTGTGTCCGGGAAGATGTCACGTGAATCCGTGACGGTGATTGTCACCCTCCTGGTGGCAACCTTCGTGGTGATCCTTAACGAGACCATCATGAACGTCGCCCTCCAGCGGCTCATGACGGACCTCCAAGTCAGTGCATCCACCGTGCAGTGGCTGGCCACCGGGTTCATGCTGACCATGGCAGTTGTCATTCCCACCACCGGGTTCATCCTTCAGCGGATGAGCACCCGCGGGGCGTTCATGCTGGCCATGGGACTATTCAGCGGCGGAACGCTGCTAGCGGCTCTGGCACCGGGCTTCCTCGTGTTGTTGCTGGCGCGCATTGTCCAGGCCGGCGGTACTGCCATCATGCTGCCGCTGCTCATGACCACCATCCTGACGCTGGTACCCATGTCCAAACGCGGTGCCGTCATGGGCAACGTCAGCATTGCCATTTCGGTTGCTCCGGCCATGGGCCCCACCGTTTCTGGCATCATCCTGGACAACTTCTCGTGGCGCTTCATGTTCGTGTTCGTGCTGCCGGTTGCCCTGGCTGCATTTGCAATTGGTGCCAAGTACCTCACCAACGTAGGTGAACGCGAGAAGACCACGCTGGACGTTCCTTCAGTGATCCTCACCGTTCCCGCCTTCGGTGGGCTGGTGTACGGCCTCAGCCAGATTGGCGGCGCCGAGGCCGGCGTAGTTCCCGTCATCGCACTGGTAGTTGGGGTTCTCTGCCTGGCGCTGTTTGTCTTCCGGCAGCTCAAGCTCCAGAAGTCCGACGCCCCGCTCCTGGATCTTCGCGCTTTCAAGTTCCGGATGTTCACGGTGTCCACGCTGCTGATGGTCGTTGCCATGATGGCCCTGTTCGGCGGCGTGATCCTGTTGCCGCTGTACCTGCAGAACACCTTGCACCTTCAGCCGCTGGAGACCGGGCTGGCATTGCTGCCCGGTGGTCTGGCCATGGGCTTGCTGGGCCCTGTCATCGGACGGATTTTCGACAAAGTAGGTCCCCTGCCGCTCACCGTCTCCGGCTCCGTGCTTATGGTCCTGACACTGTGGCAGTTCTCCCGCCTGGACGAAGGCAGCGCGCTCGGCTGGGTCGTCGCGTTGCACGTCACCCTGAGCCTTGGACTGGCACTGCTGTTCACGCCGGCGTTCACCACTGGCCTCAACCCGTTGCCGCCGCACCTTTACTCCCACGGTTCGGCAATCATCAGCACCGCCCAGCAGGTTTCCGGTGCAGCCGGCACGGCACTGCTTGTGTCCATCTACTCAGTGGTTTCGGCATCGTCCGGTTTGGTGGCCGGGATGCAGGCAGCTTTCCTGGCCGCAACAGTGATCGCTGTAGCGGCAGTGGTGCTCGGCGCCATGATGCGCAAGACCGAAGGTGCCGGAGGACACGGGGGCCACTGATCCGCGCGTCTCCCGGTTTCCTGCAGCGCTCCTTCACTTCGGTGGGGGAGCGCTGTTGGGTTTAAGGGTGCTGCGCGGCATGGCCTCCCGGTTTCGATTGGCTGCCGGAGGGGCGGGGCCCGCTGCTGGTTGGGTCGCACTGCTGGACGGCGGGGGCGCACTGCTGGAGGGGAAGGGGGGCGCACTGTTGGAGGGGCGGCGTCATCCTCGGCGCGCTCGGTCGTTCCTCCCTTGGACGCGCGCTGCCGGATGCCCCCGCCCCTTCCGACGCTCTCTCACTTCCCCTGGGTTTGGGGCGGATCCTCTCTCATGTCCCCCGGTCTTGGGGTGGATCCTCTCTCACATCCCCGGGTTTGGTTGGCGGCTGTTGGATGGATGGGGTCTTCCTTGGTGCGCTTGGTCGTTCTTCCCTTGGGCGCGCGCTGCCGGACGGCCCCGCCCCTCCCCAACGCTCCTTCATGTCCCCTGGGTTTGGGGGCGGATCCTCTCTCACATCCCCGGGTTTTGGGGTGGATCCTCTCTCACGTCCCCCGGGTTTGGGGCGGATCCTCTCTCATGTCCCCCCGGGTTTGGCTGGCGGCTGGGCGGGGCTCTTCCTAGGTGCGCCTGGTCGTTTCTCCTTTGGGATGCGCGCTGCGGGATGCCTCCGCCCCTTCCCAACGCTCTCGCACTTCCCCGGGTTTGGGGTGGATCCTCTCTCATGTCTCCCGGGTTGCGGGGTGGCTGTTGTTTGGATGGGGGTCTTCCTTGGTGCGCTTGGTCGTTCTTCCCTTGGGCGCGGGCTGCCAGATGTCCCTGTACCTTCCGACGCTCTTTCACTTCCCCTGGGGTTGGGGGCGGATCTTCTCTCACGTCCCCCGGTCTTGGGCCGGATGCCCGCTCACTTCCCAGGGGTTGGGTTGGCGGCTGGTCGGGTGGGACATTCTGGGGTGCGCTTGGTCGTTCTTCCTTTGGATGCGCGCTGTCGGATGTCCCTGCACCTTCCGATGCTCTCTCACTTCCCCCGGGGTTGGGGGCGGGTCCTCTCTCACAACCCCCGGGGTCGGGGGTTGATCCTCTCTCACGTCGCGTCGCGTCTCATGTCTTGGGGGTTGTGTTGTGTGATGGGGTTCACGGGGGTTTGTTTTTGGTGTTTGGGGGTGTTTTGTGGGGGTGGGGTTGGTGTTTTCGTTGTGTTTTCGGGGTTTTTGGGTGGTGTTGGTGTGGATTTGGTGTGGGGGTGGGGCGCGTGTAAAGTTATTCGAGTCGCCGCCGCTGATGCGGAAATGATGGTGACAGACTCCCTTCAGATTGCCGGTTTCGGTGGTGCTTTGGTGCGCTTCCGGGTTGGTGTGGGAGGCCTGGGGTTGGTTTGCTTTGTGCGGCTGGTTCGGGTAAGTTTGAAAAGTTGCTCCGGAGCGATCCTGGACCCTGGTGGGTGTGGGTGGTGCCGGTAGT
>NZ_FMWE01000020.1:0-1669 GCF_900102805.1 Arthrobacter sp. UNCCL28 | reverse complement strand
CACCCGGGAGGGTGTGGGAGAGTAGGACACCGCCGGACACACATTAGGCAAGAGCCCCGACCACAGGTCGGGGCTCTTCCCCTTTAACCACCACACGGCAAACCAAACCAGGCAAGTCGCCAGGAACCAGGCTTGTCCCAGTGGTCCGAACAATATCCACCCCGAAGGACAGTCTTAAGCTGAGTACGGCTTGTTCTAAACTGCCGACGTCGGGATGGAAGAGATGGACCGAAACACGCAATCACTGCCGTCATGGACTTTCCGTTCGGGGAATGCGGAAGACCACCCAGGGTGTGCAGACCTATGGATGCAGGCAATTGCCTTTCGTGATGGCACACGCCCGGATCCCGACGTGAAACGCAAGGCGTTGACGAAACTAACCTCCCCGGGGAGCGTCCTTTCGATCGTGGAAAGCCGTTCAGCGATCAGCGGGTTTGCACTGGTCTTGGAAGACACTCAGGGAGGTTCCTCCCGCACGGCCCACCTCTCGCTGCTTGCCGTGAACCCGTCCATCCAGGCCCGTGGAGTGGGGCGCGCCTTGCTGGCCAACATCACTCGGGTGCTCATAACAGAGGGTTTTACCTCGGCCTCGCTCAGGGTTGTGAGTGACAACCTGCCTGCGCGGAAGCTGTACGAAGCGGCCGGTTGGAAGGCTGCAGGTCACGGAGTCTTCGAAAACTCGGGACGTCCCTGCATCCATTACCAGCTGAGCTTGACGGACAACGGGCTATAGCCGGGTGACCGTGCCAGCAGAGGCAGCGCAGCACTCCCGTGCAGTGTCACCTCGCTGGCGGTCGAGTTCCTGACGAATCAAGCACCGGATGATTTCGCAGCCTTTGCAGCTGCCTTGGCCGCTTGCTTGCTGGCGCGTACTTTGACCAAGCACTGTGGATCGACGATGTCGGCCACGGACAAGTATGATCCTTCCTCGCCGTAGTGGCCGGCGGCTTCACGCCACCCCTGGGCTTGTAGACCGCACTGCTTGCCCAACAGCGCCAGGAAGATCTTCGCCTTCTGTTCGCCGAAGCCTGGCAATGCCTTCAGCCGGCGGAGTACCTCGGGACCATCCGGGTTGCCACGGGTCCAAATTGCTGCGGCATCCCCGTTCCAATCGCTGTGCACCGTTTCGGCCAGGGCCTGCACTCTGCCGGCCATCGATCCAGGGAAGCGATGGACTGCCGGCTTCTCCTTGAAGACCTCAACGAAGCCGGCGGGGTCGTGCTCTGCGATGACAGCAGGTTCCAGCGACCCGAGCCGGGAGCGGATCTTCTCCGGACCGGCAAAGGCCGACTCCATGGTGACTTGTTGATCGAGCAGCATGCCTGTGAGCAACGCAAAGGCGTCGTCGGTGAGCAGTTGGTCGGCGGCGGCATCTCCGGTGATGTGCAGTTCCATGCTTTCCATCCTCCCACCAGGTGGAGTCGACGTCATGGGTCCCACCTCTTGTGACCGCGGACGTGGCACACATCGGGCCCGGCAACTGTCGGCTACCTGCTGTTGGTGGGGGTTGGTGTTCGACGGGGGTTTGGTGGGGGTTGTGGGGGTGGTTGGGTGTTGGGTGGGGTGGTGTGTGGGGGGTGGATTTGCGTTGGGGGTTGGGGGCGTGTATTGTTTTCTGAGTCGCCGGGTGCGAAACGGAAAGCCGGAAGGTGTGTACGGTTCGGTAGGC